>RHGE01000108.1 GCA_004296775.1 Marinilabiliaceae bacterium JC017 | reverse complement strand
GGTCGGCAAAAATTCATCAAGGAGGTGGGCTGAAGCTTTTATTTGGCTAGCGTTTTTTGCTTACTTTTTTTGGCAATGCAAAAAAGTAAGTAGGGTCCGGGACAACGTCCCGATTATAAACATTACTCGTAACACAAAGATTCTCAGAAAAAATACGAAGATCTGCAGAGAAGCCATTAATCCAGAAATACCTTTGCAAATCAACAGAATAACACAAATCTCCAAGTTGCGAGCCAGACCATGATGATGAGCTCGCCAAATAAGAGGGCCAGCGCAGACACGACGAAGATGAATGCGGGAATTCCGGCATGTGGGACGGCAAAAATACATCAAGGAAGTGGGCAGATCCTTTTATTTGGCTAGACCTTTTGGCTTCGTTTTTGGGACAATGCCAAAAATGAAGTAGGTTCCGGGACAACGTCCCGATTATAACACAGTGATATTTGTTATGTATAGTTACCCAGAGGAAACAAGAAGAACCACAGGGTAGAAAATTTGAAAAACCGAAAAGATGACACTCAGAACTCAAAACCCAGATCCCTTAATTGTCAACCACCATCCAGCTTCTAACTTCTATACTCTACCCTCCAGCCTCTAATCCCCAACCGAAAATATGATACTCCAAACTCAGAACACAGAACCCCGAATTGTCAACCTCCACCAGCCTCTATCTTCTAATTTATATTCTCTAGCTTCTAACCTCTAATCCCCGACCGAATTCCTTTGGTTAACATCACTCCTTCATTTATTTTCTATTGGAACTGACAGGAGTCTTGTTCGAGATTGCGTCGTACCAGCATCGGTTTTTGTTTGGTACTGCTTCGGTCACGGGTCGGTTCCTATAGACCCAATAAACCACCAAACAAACACCGATAATGACACGTTCCTGGTACTTTTGAGATTCAATTCAAGGTCAAATCCCTTCTTTTTTACTCCATTTTCACCCTTTTTCATACAATAGGCCAAAAATCCTTAACACTTACGTACATATGCTTTCCATGTTTTTCAAAACACCTAAACTCACTTATAGCTGACAGACTGCGATTTACAGCACGTAAAAAGTAACGGTAATTTTACCGTTATTTTTTTTCATTCTCTGCAGAGCTACATTGGCTTTGAAATTTGATTAAATATTATTCACCACTCAATGACAGAAACAATGGAAAAATAAAGAAGGAATCTATTTCGGCAAAAAGCAATTCAAATGGGATGGAGAAAAATGGAAACAGATGGAAATACTTGGAGACAGGTGGAAAGATATAGAGAGGTTTGCGGTTAACGGTTTGCGGGTTGGGGGTTCTGAGTTCGGGGTATCATCAGTTTTTCACATTTTCACATTCTCAGTTTTTCTATTTGGGATATTAGAGGTTAGAGAGGGAAACAGATGAAAATACTTAGAAAAATTGGAATGCATTGAAATAGACAGTACTTATCCTTGTCCACCTCAAAGGCCAATCTTATCTCCCTACTGATGAAAATTTTAAGCGCCTCCTCGGTATATAATAAATCTTGTCTATACTGTCAAAATAATCAGCTAAAGACAACATCCTTCCAAGAGTATTTTTTCAGGCTGCTGCTGAAAAAACAGTATCTCAGGCAAGACACACACGATAAACAAGTCAACAATTTAAAGAGCCTTGCTTCAGAATTAGATAAGGATAGTCTCTCCGTATTTTAACATTAGACAGGGACTCTCTCCACGTTCAGCGAAGCGTCTCGCTTCGTTGCCATCATCCGGCCTTCGGCCGCATATTAATTCACTCATTCGTTTGTTTATTCGCGGTTATAATTCCCACGACTTATACCAATTTTGAGCTGTCAGCAGGATGGTACCGGACGTATACTATTATGCCTCCGACTCATTTACGATCACGACACGCCCGAGCCTAACCTGGATATAATTCAACAGTTGCATCACGAATAGAAGCACGAAAAATACGCTACATCCATATTGAAATTAACTATTTCACTTTTTACTTCTGGCCAAAAGGCCAGGTTGTAAACAACAAAGCGGGACGCTTTGGCGAACAGAGACTTGCACCCTCTGGATAATTAATAACTCACTATTGCTTGCCCTATTTTAAATAATTTGTATTTTTGATTTTTTCCAGAACTTACAATAATGTGCATTGCTGCTCGTGCAGGACACACACAATGACTAATAAAACATAAGCTTGTCCGTTAGCAGTTATGCGCAAGCGACAATACAATGAAACCACAAAGTAGAAAATTGAATTAGAAATATGGATAGAAAATATGCTTGTTACTGCGGTCTTTACTGTGGAAATTGTGCGGTCAAAGTGAAAGTTGAGCCTGCATCGAAAGTTTTGTATGAGGAAATGGAGAAGTTAGGATTTGAAGAAATTATGCCATTCTTTCCCGATGGCGAAAAATTTTGGTCATTTTTAAAAGGTATGTCTACTGAAGGTGTATGTATCTCGTGTAAGGCGGGAAGTGGAAATCCAGCCTGCAAAATCAGACAGTGTGCAAAAGATAAAAATGTTGAAATGTGTGCATTGTGCGAAAGTTATCCCTGCGAGTATTTTACGGATTTTTTTGAAGGCTACCCTATGCTTAAACACGATAATTCTATTTTGCGTGAGAAAGGTTGGGAGGCATGGGAAAAACTTCAAGACGAACACCAGGCAAAAGGGGTTGGGTTTGCATATGCAAAAAATAGCAATGAATAGGACAAAAATATGGAATTGCAACTTATACTAGCGTTTGGTGCAACATTAAATAATTCGTGGGTAATAGAAGGCAATAGACCTATTCCTGTTATAACAAAAGCAATCAGAATAATTTGACAAACAATAAAAGACTTTAGAATATCTGTTATTACAATTATATGATGAGTAGGCGCTTAAGAAGCAACTTTTATCAACATGTTGTTCGAATTGAATAGAAATATATAGATAGAGAGGATAGAAGTTAGAAAGGGGAAATAGATGGAAACACTAAGAGATAAATGGAGATACATTGAAACAGATAGAAATATTTTGAACCAATCTCTACTTCCTATTGTCAACCTCAAAATACGATCTCTCCTCCCTATTGATGAAAAATCTCTGCTTCTCAGCAGTATATAATGAATCTTGTTAAAACAACAAACTAAAGGCAACCTCCCTCGAAGAGGTTTTTTTTCAGGGCACTCCTGAAAAAACATAGGCGCTTAGGAAGCAACTTTTACCAACATGTTGTTCAAATTGATTGTTGTTTATGCTGTTAATAGTTCGTTAAGTATTAGTAATTGTATGAGAATCATTTCATAATTCAAGGTGTTATGAGATTACCAATGAGCTTGATATAAGTAGGTCTAATGTCTATTATCTAACGATCTCTTGTCTTGTCAAAATAATCAGTTAAAGGCAACATCCCTCGAAGAGGCTTTTTTTCAGGCTACTCCTGAAAAACCAAGATATTTGCAAGATGCACGAACCATTAATCGAGTAGCCGATCGCTAGGCCAATAGCCTGGCGAAAAAGCTCTCACACCACCATAGTGCACAGGCTTCGCCCCTTCCTTTCGATCCAAATGACCACCGGACATTTCAATCTCAGGCACATATACGGCGGTTCTCTACAGTATTGGGAACAACGAATGATGATTTGTCGGTAGAGATGATAACATTTGTTGCACATAGAAACCAGAAAAACATAGCCACGTTTCCGGAGGCTTTCTACTGTTATTGGAGTACCTGATATTAGACTTTGAACTATTGCCCAGCAACCCATACAGCTTCTTCTCCAAGCGTAACATCTAACTCTATTTTATCATTCATTAAGCAATCGTTATTTTAATGTCTGTGTTGAACAGTAATGAACCAGCTTTTTTGTTACTTTCGTTACAACGCAGGATTAAATACTTATGAGTTAAACGCAATTAGGAGAAAATAAATTTTCAGGCAATTGAATCAGGTTTATCAAATCATAAACAACAAGAATTAAAATGAAAATATTATCTAGTTTAGTTATTTTGAGTTTGTTTGTATCATGCTCAAAATTGGAAAATGAATCAGGATTATTGAAGCTCTCTCTTGAGCCAGTAATGGGATATGCAGATTTTGAAAGAAAAAGTAATGATATTTCTTGGAAGCCAATTAATCCAAAAAATCCATGGTTAAAAACAAAACCTGTGCTGACAGGAATTCCCAGCACGTGGAAACAAACAAAAACAGACGACATTATTTATGATTTAAAACAATTTGCATATCAAAACTATCGAATAGGAAAATTATCAAAAGAAATGTTTTCAGACCTAATGACCGCTTGGAATATTGACACAATTAATAATCCATTGTCGAGTCAACCTATTCTTTGTTCCTCCAATATTGTTATTGGGTATTTAAATGATTCGATCGTTTATAAATTGGATACAGATAATGATTGTGATTTTGAAGATGAAAAAACTATGTATCCTGTAAAAGATAGTTTAATAAACAGTATTAATGTAGCAAATTATATTCACAATATTTCTTTTGAATATTTTCATGACAATCAAATAATCTATTCAGAAATTCCATTGTTGATAACAGAAAAAAAAGGAATGATTTGGTATTCTATACCACAATATTATCAAACATCATTAGGAGGTAATAAAATTCTTGTTAGTACTGGCTTTAGAAAAGCAACGTTTATTGAGGATACGTTTGTAAAACTAGCAGATTCGGATAAAGAATCAGTAACAAGAAAAGGCGAATTTGTTGTTATTAATGGTGTTACGTATAAAAACATGGAGGCAAACTTTACAAAAAAGGAACTTGCTTTAATACAAATGCCTAAAGATACTGTTTTGTATTCTACACAAGTTGGATATTCGGCAATACCATTTTCTGGGAAAGATTTAATTACCGATTCAATTATTAATTTAAACGATTACAAAGGAAAATTTGTTTATGTTGAGTTTTGGGGTAGTTGGTGCAAAGGCTGTGTAAATGAAATAGAAAACCTAAAAAACGCTTACTCTAAAATGGATAAGGATAAAGTGGAATTCATAGGAATTGCATACGATAATAAAAAAAGATTGAAGAAGTTTATTAAAGAAAATGATATTACTTGGCCGCAGGTTTTATCAACGAGAAAAAATGATATTATGAAATTGTACAAGTTAGTTGGTGTTCCTAATTTCTTTTTAATAGATAAAGAAGGAGTTATTGTTTCAAATAGTATTCGTGGAGAGAATATTGCTGAGGAAATATCAAAATATATAGAATAAATGCGTCTAATCGAACAGCCAAGCACACACGGGCTTCACCCCTTCCTTTCGATCCAAATATCCACCGGCCATTAAATCTCAGGAACATATACGGCGGTTCTCTACATCATTGGGAACAGCGAAGGATGATTTGTCGGTAAGGATGAAGACATTTGATTGTACATCTCAGCCAAAGGAATGTATCCACGCATTTTAAGTCGATCTTAAGTAATGGTAGTTCCCCCTGTTCAACGAAGCATCTAGCTCCGTTGTAAGCATCCCGCCCCAGGCCGAACATCAATTCTCCTGATCATTTTTTTCTTATGCATCATCCAGTCGTTTGTTATTCTAAACCTATTTCAAAATGCCTTTACTATTCCGATAGGCACTGATCAGCGAAGTTACGAAGAGCGACATAAGGGAAATCCCGTAAAACGGGGATTAAAGACCAATTAAGAGTATAACACAATAAGCCGTCAATCCAATCCCCACTAAATATTAACATGCCATGTCCAGCGTGAAATATACTTTTCCTTTTACTATTTTATTTAAACAATGATTATGGTGTCATTTTGAGATTATTATTTATCTTAGAAGATCGAATTTTTCCATAAAAAAAACAGAATGAGCATATGTAAAACACAAATCACACACTACCTATCATCAAGTTATAGCGCATTAAACTAAACCCGACAGAAATACTTCTACAGTTAGCGAAGGGTTTAGAATGCACATTTTAAATAATAGATATTTATGAATTGATTTTCCATCTGTTAGAACTATATAAACAATTAAATAAAATTACATTATGAGGATTTTATATTTTCTGCTACTAATTAGCATTTCTTTACCAAGCTTTTCTCAATTTGACGAAAATGAAATTACACCCATACCCAGACCCAAAGGGACAACCAACAAAGAATTCAATAATGAAACACTTTCCAAAACAATTAAATTTAGTAATAGCGAGTTACTGATTACGAAAAATAATTTAGGAACATCAAGTAAAGATGGTACTCCACCTATGGTTATTAACATTCAAATTGGAGACTCCCTGATAACTTTAATTGAGGGGGAATCATATAATTTAACTGGAAATTTAAACAATGCTTCATTAAGCTTTACTTCTGCTGATTATAAATTATTTAATAAAAAGGGAATTCAATTTGCTTATCCTAGTCAATATACTTTTAAAAATGATGACGCCCCATCAAATTCTTGGAGTATTGTAGCTGATGACTACACGCTATTTATAGGTATTAATGACAAACCTGTTGTGCTAAATGACTCCTTTGAAAGCCTTGTGAAAATGTATAAAAAACAAAAAATTAAAGTAGAATATATACTAGATTACAACAGAATGATTAATGGTATTGAAATGACAGGTAAAAGCGTTGTGTTAAGCATGACGGGTTCAATGTTTCGACAGGATATGTTTACCATTAAAGGTGGAGACAATTCAATATTATTTACAGTTTCAGATTATTTGACATCATCAGGTGGACCAAGTAAAGAAGCTTTGATTGCATTTGAATATTTAGAAAGCACTTTGAAAATAGAGTAATAACGCGCTATAATCGAGCAGCCAACTGCCAGGCCAATAGCCTGGCAGAAAAGCTCTCCCACCACCCAACATATGCTAACTTCGCCTCATTCTTTCGATCCAAATGGCCACCGGACATTTAAATCCCAGGAACATATGGAATAATCAATAGCACTGCCTTTTCCAGAATAAAAAGTGCATGCCCCTCTCCCACATATTTTAGTAGTCTTAACAGTAATTCATCCTGTTCATTGTAGCCATCCAGGAGAGCACTCGGAAATACATTCCCGACAAAAAGAGCAATACTGACCTGATCCATTGTTCCTACCTGTTGCTGAAGGCCTTCACCACGACAACCAACATCAGATCAATCCCCAAACCGCAGAGCACCACCACCATCGGTAAAGATGACCCAAAAGAGACAGATTGGTAAAGCTTAAAAGACCATACATGAAACCATTATTTTAATTCCACTGGTTTATGATAACAAACCGGCTTTTTTGTTACATTCGTCCGAACAAAGATAAAAACACATATATGGTAGAACGTACTTAAAAACAAGTTATGATTGAAGACCCTGCATTAACATTAAAAAAAGCTTACGATAGAGGAGAATTGATTGATATTGATAAAGCTAATGGATTATTACACAAATCTGATCTTGTAAATCGGCTTTTAGTCGAACCAAAACAAAGACCTGAACTATTTGTTGGAATTCGAGCTTATGAGTGGCGGTTAATTGAATTATCAGAGATACCATTTTCAGGTTCGATAAAGAAAGTTCAAGATTGGATAAATCTTTTAATTAACAAAACCTATACACCAGAAGGTTTTTCATTGACAGGAAACCGAAACGGCATCTTGGCCTGTCATAATGCTATGATTACAACTCTTCTTTTAAAAATAGGATACAATAATAAGGATAAAATTGAAGCTGGTATAAATTGGATAATTAATTATCAAAGCACCGAAAGAGGTACAGAATGCAGCTGGACAGGTTCAGATTTAAATAGTCGCTTTGGTGGTTGTATGAAAAAAACGCCATGCTTCTATGGCGTTGTAAAATCAATGATTTCTCTCACTGAATACAAGAAAAGATTCGATAGTTCTTATGAGATTGATACTAAACTAAAACAAGGATTGGAATATATTTTGAAACACAACGTATTCCAAAAACTATCAACAGGTCAGCCGATTGAAAACTCCATCATAAAGAATTTTTATCCCTATTCATACAAATCCAATCTGCTTGAAATACTAACATTACTAAAACACAATAATCTGTACAATGATTCTCGTTGCAAAGAGGCAATTGAAATATTGAAACAAAAAAGGCATGAAGACCGATTTTGGCGATCAGAAGTCTCCCAAATGAAATCCACATGGATTGATTTTGATCCTTTAAACAAACCAGGATTATGGATAAGTTACATGATACGCAAATTATTGAATGAATAAAAAACGCGCAATAATATAATAAAGCTTTATACGGCGCGCAACGTTCAATAATACAGCCCCGGTTGAACTAAATCCACCGAACACCCCACTATATGGCGACCGGCTCCACCTGCACTTCGTATCAGTCCGCTCAACCCCCGGCTCCAAGGCAGGGAACTCTATATCCTCTCCCGCTCACACGATTTAGCCATGACATCCAACGGCCAGCATTTAGTAACTACCGATGGCCTTCCGGTTAAGTATGGTACCCTTCACCACGACGACGAACACCTGCTCAATCCCCAAACAAAGAGCACTACAACTATCAATAAAGATGACCTGAAAGGGATAGATTGGTAAAACTTAAATGGCTATATATATGGGATCATGACTGTCCAAAATAAATTGGCATTAACCACACTTCCGATGCATCGGAGTTACTATTTCGCCCCAATTCAAGCATCCAAGTAAACAAAAAAAACACCTCCGCTCCTCCCGATATAAGTTGTTGGTACGTATAAAATCTTCCAAAGCTATCATCGGGATCAAACCTTTACAATACTTTAAGACAGAAGGTTCTATCAAATTTACACCGGTTTAAATGGCGATTCGTTCATAATCGGCTACTATTTCTACAATTACCTTGTGTGGATTTAATCCAGACTAAAGTGTTAACTCCTGAATTAATCACAAAGTGAAAAATTGTACTTTTTGATAATCCGCAATTATTGAGCACAAAAGGAGCAAGCAAAACTAGGTAAACTTAGTTTTAAGTTTGCAAACGCAAAAATAAGTTGCACAACTTAAGTTTAAGTTGTACGTTTGTAATGCTGATTAACTAACTTAGTAATACGATGGTAACTTTAACTAAAGCAGAAGAGAAGATAATGCAGATATTGTGGGATCTTGAAAAAGGATTCGTAAAAGATATTCAGGCAAAGTTTCCCGACCCCAAACCACCTTACAACAGCGTATCAACTATTGTAAGAGTTTTGGTTAAAAAAGAAATTGTCGGTTTTACTAAGTTTGGCGGAACTTACGAATACTATCCCTTAATATCGAAAGAGGAATATAGAAGCAGCCAGATGGGCAATTTGGTGAGCAAATATTTCAACAATTCTTTTAAGCAAGTAGTAAATTTCTTTTCTGAAAACAAGAACTTAAATATAGAAGAAGTCAATGAAGTAATAAAAATGCTTGAAGATCTTAAACAAAAGGAAAATGACTAAGTTTCTGATATATATGTTCGAGTCGGGCATGTGCCTGAGCTTGTTTTATCTGGGCTATATAGTCTTTTTTAGAAAAGAGACTTACTTCAATTTTAATCGGTTCTATTTATTAGGATCAATGATATTAGCACTCACCGTTCCGCTAATTTCGTTACCGGTTGATTGGGGCAACGAAGGCTACTTAAAAGAAACAGCCAATGGCGTAGAACAATTCAGAAATTATTACGAGCATCTTATTCTTTTAACCGATCCGGATATAGCCGCTGAAGAACAAATAAGCCAAACTGCAAATCGGTTTAATGAGCTTTCGCCTCAAAAAAGCAAATCAACGGATCTGTCACTTACAAGCATTCTGTTTTCAATTTATTTACTGGGTGTACTGTTCTTTTCCTTTCGACTAGTCTACTTACTAAGAGGAATAAAGCAAATAATCGTAAAAGCAAATGTCAGAAAAGAAGATGGAATAAAATTGGTATTAATCAAAGACGAAGTCCCTCCTTTTTCTTTTCTCAGATGGATATTTGTAAATCCTCACATACTTAAACCGGAAGAATACGAACAAGTACTATTGCATGAAAAAGTTCATGTAAAGCATAAACATACTATGGATTTGTTGCTGGTGCATATTATTACCATTTTTCACTGGTTCAATCCAGTAACATGGCGCATTCAGAAATCAATTAAAACATGTCATGAATACATCGCCGACCGAGAAGTGGTCAGGCATGGACATGGTTTATTTGATTATCAGTCTCTCCTACTGAGTCAGTTAATCAGCATTCGCTCAGTTGAGCTGGTAAATAATTTTAATTTATTATCAATTAAAAAACGAATAACCATGATGAATAAAAATAAATCAGGAAGATGGGCCCAACTTAAGGCCATCGCCACAATACCTTTGATGCTATCTGCTTTTTTCTTATTTGCCGATATGACTAACAGAATAGATCGAAGCACCATATTGGATTCCAACTCAAATGAGGCACCTTATGGGACAGAGAAACAAAAAAGTAAAATTAATCTGCCCGACGCAACCCAACTGAAAGCCTATGATAAGGACATGATCCTTTGCCGGATTTCATTGAGCGGAAATGATCTGTTTGTCAATGATCACAAGTGTACCTTCAATGAGTTGGAAAAGGAAATATTGAATATTGATTTACCTAGGGATCAGTCAATAGCAAAAAAAATGACTGTTTTGCTTTTGATTGATAAGAATACCAAAATGAAGGACGTCGACAAAATTAAACACACCTTGCGTAAGGTTAATTACCTGAAAACAGGTTTAGTTGCCAATTTACCCACCAGTACTACAAGTACCGGTTCAATGGCATTATTCAATTTTTTACCTCCAAAAGATGCCAAATGGTCAGATAAAGGTGAATTTGAGAGAAATGGCATTACAGTTTTTAAAATTGATGGTACCAAAAACAAAAAAGCATCTGATTTTTCGAAAGCATTGGATCAGCATGTAAGAAACAACAAGAAGTATGCAATAATCTATAAATACGACAATGGTACTTCATACAGTGATTATGTCCGCGTTGTTAATTCGGTTTATGAAACTATTAATAATATACGACGCGAGCATGCTGCTTCAAAAGGGGAAAACTTTGACCAATTACCCAGTGAAGAACAAAAGGTTTTTCGTAAAAAATACCCGATGATACTGACCATGAAAAATACTGATATCGACTAATAAACCAATGAGATCCGGTTTCTGAAGAGGTCGGATCTGTTTAATATATCTCGGGTAATTATTGAATAATTAAATAGAAAGAAATCAACCTAGCCATTAGCGTCTGACTCCACCTGCACTTCGAGTCGGGCCGCTTAAAACAAGGTTCCAAGACTGCAGGCTCTATGCCCCCACCCGTTCTCGCGAGCTAGCCATGACCTCCACCGGCCAGTATTTAGTAATCACCTATGCCTTCCGGTTAAGAATGCTACCCTTCACCACGATGACAAGCACCTACTCAATCCCCAAAACCAGGCCCCTACAACAATCAATAAAGATAACCTGAAAAGGATGAGTTGGTAAAACTTAAAAAAGGGAGTTGATTTTATTGACTCCCTTTTCTGATAGAAAAGCGAATCAATGGTTGGAAGTTATTGATTCTTAAGAAATACAAATTAACCCAACCCCCCTCGGGGTTGTTTTTAGTGTTATTCACTCTATCCCCGAGCTCCGCGCGGGGTTATTTACATTTATGTTCTTCAGACAATCCTATCCCGAAGGGATTAAATTTGAATAACCGCGGGCATAACCCTTGAATATCGACGATATACAAACAGAACCACGAAGGGGTTCAACCCTTGATTCGCATTAGAAATTAAAAAACACCCATCTCTCCCCTTGTCATATAAATCCTCGAACCAAATTCTTCATAAATAAAAAAAACGAGCCCACATAAACTGCAGACCCGTTTCTCATTATACATCAAAACTAATTCCAATAGATCATTAATTCTTCAGATAATTGACCTGCAACTATTCATCCGCTAACCAATAGAAATTCATACAGTCATTCAGATATTAATTGTTTATCCGGTAATTATCACAGTTTATCGAACCATTGAATCCAAAAGAAAGAAAAAAACTACGAGTGTAAAATTATATTCTACTTCTAAATCACTACCTAATATTTACAACAACAACACTGGAAGTATGTCCGTTGCCCACATATACATAATACTTACCCCTTATCTCCTCAGGTTCGAATCCGGACTTGGGTGTAATAACAATAAATCCGGAACTATAAGGCTCTACATAATAAGAATGTGTGTCATCATTCGGGTTGCCCGGTTGGTTTCCACCCGACTGATTAGGACCTTGAACAGACTCCCAATGTCCTGGTGTGTAATTTTGATAAATTGTTACTTCCAGCTTATCCTTTGAATCTGTGGTAGCAACCATTTTACCGTTGCTCTGCACACCAACCCGGTAAGAAGTTCCATAATTCATGGTAATCTCACTTTCAGAAAGCGACACATATGGCATTGATCTTTGAGCCTTAACCGTAAAGGCAGCGACTCCCAAAAGCAAGACAATTGCACTTGCGTAAAATTTAAATTTCATCAGTTTTAATTTATAGTTTAACATTTAATTGTGGCGGGAAACAAAATAACCTCGAATAATTGCTTCCGTAATTTTAATCTGAAAAACACTCGTTATTTATCTTTCAAATATTTTGTAAAGCTATTAAAAATCGCCTTTCATCCGGCAACCAGTCGCTATGCTTTTAAACATATTTAAATCGCATACATACAATCAAAAATCATATGATATACCATGAAATATTTCCATTGACACCACCGTTCAGCGAAACATCCTGTTTGGTTACGAACAACAACTTTCCATTGAGTATTATTATATTTTGGAATACCGTCATTATTGCAATTGATGCCCGAATTACAAATGTACTACGCCAGTTACAACACATACCGGAGGTCCTGAGCTATTTTTGCTTAGGAGGTTCAACTGCTAACATGGTGCTCGCTTCTTTATAACATTGACAATCTATCTACCCACTGAAACGACTTTTTTGTTATTTTCGTCAAACGAAGAATACCACACCTATGCGTATATATTCTGGCAGAAATATGTCAAAGCTATGGTAGCAATGGAGGTACTACCTTCAGGAATAGACAATAGATGGTTAGATTTTAGATCAAAGTCCTGAGACTGATTTACATCTAGCTCATTTGCAAAACTGTAAAAACTTTAACCATCAAATAATCACAAGCGATCATTCAGATAATTACAAAAGTTTAACGACCTATTAATAGAGAAATACATTAAAAAATACCAACGAAAACATTATAATGACTAATCAGTTTTACGAAAGGCTAACTAGAAAATATCCTCAAAACTACCTTTTAAAAAATCCATTGATCGGATCGCTAATTATGGCTGTCTTCTGTTTTGGATTCATGGCTTTATACCAACCACTGAATACCCATCCGGCAGCAGCATTAAGCTATGAAGTAACCATGGCCATTTATTCATTCACTGCTGCCATGGCAGCCATGGTATCGATGAAGGTTATAAAAGGCATCAAATATTTTTCCCACAAGAAGGAATGGTCCATCCTGAAGGAGCTCATGGCAATTACACTGGTACTATTCGGAACAGGGGTTGCTATTTATTTTATTGCCTTTTTTATAGAACCGCCCATATCAAGATGGGATGCGGCCACTTTTTTCGATTCGTGTAAATACGCTTTCCTGATAGGCATTCTTCCCTTTGCCTTTTTTTCGGTGATAAACTACCGTCACCTGATTACTCCCCCGGTTGAGCCATATGACATCAGCGCCACCCAAAACCCCACAAATACTTCAGAAACATTAATTCAAATCAGTTCGAAACTAAAAAAAGAGAATCTTAGCTTTTACCCCAGCCAGTTTTTGTTTGCCTTATCGGATGGCAACTACGTGATTTTCCATTTGATCCTCAACAATGAAATAAAGAAGAAAACCATCCGCAACTCAATCAGCAACATTGAGCAACAACTCTCGGAAATACCCTACTTCATCAGAACCCACCGGGCCTTTATGGTTAATATGAAAAAAGTGACTCACAAGCAGAGAAATACTTCCGGCTACCGGTTAAAGCTTACCAAAACAGACACTGAGGTTCCGGTGTCGCGCAATAACATACAGGCTTTCGACACATTGTTTACCCAATTTCATTCATAGGACAATACTTCAATATAGGATTGTTCAATATTACTTGAGGCTGTCTGATGCTCTCAAACAATCTTCCTTCTTCTCGAAAACTCCAAACACAAGGGTGAAAATGACCTTTTCTTCCATTAACAGTTCGTTAAGTCTTGTAATTGACTGAAAAACAGCTTATGCCTGTTTGATAGTCGATACTTCCAGGAAATCTAAAAATAAGATTAATGTAAATCAGTCTAAAATCTAACGATCTATTGCTCCACTATTCATCACAAAAAATTACCATTCGTAACATTTACCGGTAAATCCTTGTACCTGCAACTACGTTTCAGCACAAATACTTGCTATGTACCCCAATTCGTTGACGGTTGAATTCATAATTCCTCCATTTGCAAAAAGAACACATGCAAAACATTATCAGAAAAAAGGAATTATGAAATCATTTCGAAGTAGAATAAAAAGATGCAGCCTGTTGGTCATAGCCATTACAATATCCCTTTTCACCTTGCAGGCCCAACAGAAACAACAGATCAAAGGCCTGCTGATAGACCAAAAAAGTAATCAGGCGGTTGCCTTTGCCAATGTAACGCTGCTTAATACCACTGATTCCACCCTGGTTGGTGGCACAATGAGCAATGCGGAGGGCGAGTTTTGCTTTAGCCCCATTACGAATGGACACTATCGACTTAATGTAAGTATTATTGGCTATGAGAAAGTGATAAAACCGATTGAAGTGACCAATACAATCCCCCTGAAAGCGGATACCATTCTATTGCAAGAAAAATTTATAACCCTGGATGAAACGGTTGTTGCCGCCGATCGAATGAAAGCCAAAACTGACGTGGATAAAACCACTTTCTTTATGAATAAGAAGATCTATGACGCTTCCAATACGGGCATTGATATCTTGAAGCACATTCCCGGCATACAAGTGGATATCAGGCAGAACATATCCCTGGAAGGTAGTCAGGCTATCATCATTTTGGTGGACGGCAAAGAGCGCGACCGAAATTTCATAAGCCAGCTCAATCCCAGACAAATTGACAAAGTGGAAGTGATGAGTGCGCCCGACTCCAAATACGACGCAGATGTATCGGGCATCATTAATATCATTCTTAAGAAAGACCGGGATAGCGGCATAAACGGACACATCTATGCCGAAATACCTACTTCAAAATCGGAGATATACCTGTTTCCCACCTACAGCCTGAATTACAGCTTTAAGAAGTTTAACCTTTACACATCGTACAATGGCGAGTTCAGTTATTTTGATATTGACGAGAAAAGCTATCGTAAATCATGGAACAACCACGGTACTACCGAAATCAATTTAAATGAATACCTGGAGCAAAAAAACTGGTCGCACCGGTTTCATTACGGGTTCGATTATTTTTTAAACCCCAGGAACCAATTTAATTTTTACGCCTTCTACAACCCCTATTCACGTGAACACGATGGCTCTATTGAGATGCAAATAACCGGAACCGAGGAAAGCGATGGCCATTGGGCCACTCAAAAAGAAGATAGTGACATTAATCACAGTTCCTTTTATTCATTGAAGTTGTTTAAAGTCCTAAAATTCAACTAATTAAATTGCTTAAATAATTGATATTCAGATAGATATTTAGTATATTTAATAAATATCTATCAAGTGTTAAGTACTCAAATAATTAAAAAAAACATAAGCCCATATTTAGCTTTT
>RHGE01000107.1 GCA_004296775.1 Marinilabiliaceae bacterium JC017 | reverse complement strand
ACAAATCAACAGAATAACGCAAAAATCCAATCGACSAGCTGGACCGTGATGATCCGAAGCGCGTGAGCCCGTCAAATAAGCGGGCCGGCGCAGGCGCGACGCAGATGAATGCGGGAATTCCGGCCAGTGGGTTAGCAAAAATTCATCAAGGAGGCGGGCGGAAGCATTTGTTTGACTAGAGTTTTTTGGTTCCTTTTTGGGGCGATGCCAAAAAGGAACTAGGGTCCGGGACAACGTCCCGATTAAAATACAGAATCTTCAAGTCTTGACATCCTGACAAAAGGTGAGTCAGAGATGGCCATAGCCCATATTGACGACTATACAACCCGATCCTACCGTTACCTTCAAATCAGAAAAGATAGAGATGATTCTCACTACCTGGAAAAATACACCCTTGAATACCTTAAAAACAAACTAATACACCTTGAACAAGCTGCATGCAAAACAAAAGTACTAATCTCTGGACGTGAGACAGTTTGGAAGCTTGTTATATGATAGGCCTTAGACTGATTGACATCAATCTCATTTTTTGGCCCTTAATAGTTTTGACGATCAAAGAAGTACAAACTGCTTTTCAGTAAAAACCTATTGCGTAAACCATGGGCAAAAAACACCTTTATTATAACACATTACTAACGACGCTTCTTACGCTGCCGCCAATACCGGATATATTTATCCTGTGTGATCAAACCTACCGGGCCCTCATAAATACCTCCCTGAATCCCGGAATCAAATACTCTCACACATATCACATTGGGTTTTCCATTCAACAACAATCCCCGGGGGATGTAATAACCCCTTAACTCATTATAGGCAAAATTATAACTGTGTCTTTTTCCCGGCCCCATATCACCGGTTTGCCCCACCAGCACCCCATTGATATACACTTCATCAATATCATCGATTTTACCCAGCAGCAACACCAACTTTTGTCCGGTTAAAGCCTCGTCCACCATAAATGTTTTACGGTACCAGGCCATGCCATCGTAATGACGGAACCCTTGCTCCTCCCAAAGGGACGGAACCATAATCTCCTCCCACACCGTAGCATTGTATTCCGGGAAACGCCACTGCATGTTATCACCTGTCTTAAACTGCCACATTCCCTCCAGCGGGAGATCCGGCAACAAAGGATTCCTATTGGCATAAAGACCAATCTCACCTTTTAAAATACCCCCTTCATTAAAAAAATCATAAACCCTGACAGCAATTACATTAGTACTGTTCTTTTTGATCAGATATTGAGGAATCACATACTCACGACGGGCATTATAGGCGGTTGACTGGTGTGGCGGAAAGGTGCCGGACTGTCCAATTTTTTCACCGTTGACAAAAACCTCATCCACATCATCAATATACCCCAGCCGGAGAATAAACTGTGTTTTTGTTTCATTAAAATCAGGAACAGAAAAAGTCTTCCGGTACCAGGCAAAACCATCATATCCGTTATAGCCCTGCTCCTCCCAATTACCAGGCACATTCAACCTATCCCAGGAACTGTCATCAAAATTCTCCGATGCCCAATAATCCCTGTTATCACCAATTGAAAAACGCCATTGTCCTTCCAACCCCAGAACCTTATCATACACTTGAGAAAAAGTAAGAATATTGTTTCCCAGAAAAAGTATAACAAACAGACCTGCCACCCGGCAACGAAGTGTAAACAAATTCTTTATATTTCGTTTTTCGCTTTGCATATTAGTCAAATAATACATCCAGAATAAAATCGAACACACTCTCTGATGTCAGGTATCTTTCTTTATATTGCTCAAAATCCTCACTGGTCATAATCCCCACGGGACCTTCGTAAATACCCCCGTCACCAAAGTCATCATATACCTTTACAGCCAGCACATTCCCTTTTTCACTCAATGCCCCGGCAGGAACACTGTAGAACCGGAACAGCTGATAATCTCCTTTCCCTCGTTGAAAACCACTCCTTTTCTTTAATTCATAGTAATTACCAATCATCTCTCCATTAAGGTAAGTATGGTCTTTGTTATCCACCTTGCCCAGCACAAGTACCAACGGTTGATTTAATAATCGTTCAGGCACATTAAAATGTTTCCGGTACCAGGCCTTCCCGTCAAAATAAGACCATCCTTGCGCTTCCCAGGTACCAGGCACCTGTATCGCATCCCAATGACTATCATCCAAACCCGGTGCGGCCCATTTCTTATCATCGTGCAGTTTAAATTTCCAGGTACCCGACAGGTCAACCGACAAATACCGGTCAATCACATTATAACAGATATCCACAGGTCCATTGGTGATGCCCCCATTGAAATAGAAATCATAAACCCTGACAGCAATCACATTGGTGCCACTTTGATTAATCAATGCGGCAGGTATCTCATACCTGCGCTCCTGGTCATACGCCGTTTCCGGCTCGGGAGGCATCTGTCCTTCATGCCCGATCATCTTGCCGTTGATATATACTTCATCGGCATCATCAATACCACCAATTCTCAGGTAAAGCTGACGACCGGCCCAGTGATCAAGTGTAAAAGTTTTACGGTACCAGGCAAATCCATTGTATCCGTCGTATCCCTGACCTTCCCATCGACCGGGAACTCGTAACCGGTCCCATTGGCTATCATCATAATCAGGAAGACGCCACGCCAGGTCATCACCAACAGTAAAACGCCATAGACCCGACAAGGCCTTCACCTCATCATAATGTTGAGCCCGGGAGCTAACAGACGGAAACAGGCATAGTATGCACACCATACCTGTTATAATCCGCTGTTTTATTTCTTTTGTCATCCTCATCTGATTCAACCTTTCTTATTGCTGTTACTGATGGTTCACTAAAATACTCTAATTAATCAGAAATCCAGTGGCTATATGGGTTACAGCCCACAAACACGGCACACATGGCTATCTACGCCGCTTAATAAACAACAACTCCACTTCAAAGACCCGTCCTTTCAAATCGGGACATATTTTAATCTCGTGTTCATTAAGCGTCTCTTCCACACATTTTTTCATGGCCACATGATCACATTCGGCATTAAGCAGGGTCACCCGACAATTTTTATCCACCCGGCAAAGTACTTTTACTGTTGCTTTTTCACCCGTCTCCAGGATTTCCATAAAATCGCTTCCATTCATGGTTTTATAAAGACACCGGCTCATGACCTTCTGCATGTCTTTTATATCCATTTTTTTGGGGTTAGCAGCTTGCAAAGTGTTAATTCCAAACATTGCAATAATGGCTACGGCGAAAAATAATCTTACTCTTTTCATGACATTTAAATTTGGGTTACAATTCATTCTACTAATAATTACCTCTGTTTTACATTGGTAAAAGTAGAGTGATGATGACAGGATAGTGTCACACCCTTGTCATCTGTTGTCATCAATTGTCATGAAAATGTCACGAAGGATTAAAACAATAAGCACCGTGCAATAAACAACCGATTTAGAACCCTGAAAAACAAACACCTGACAACAACCCAAATATCTTAACCCCATTAAGGCAGTAATCCGCCAACAAACCAATCCCCCAGATTACGTTATCCCATTAACCGTGCACCAAACACCCCAAACCACACACCGTTAACCGCAAACCGCAAACCGAAAACTAATAAACCAGCCGGTAACCAATCCCATGCACCGTCATGACAATTTGCGGATGATTGGGATCCTCTTCGATTTTATGACGCAGCTTGAGAATAAAGTTATCAATGGTGCGGGTCGTCGGTTGGTAGTCGTCTCCCCAGATATTATCCAGCAGGCTGTCGCGGGTAACGGTCATGTTCTTACTATTCCACAGATGATGCAAGATCTCAAACTCTTTCACTGTCATCTTCACTGGTTGTCCGTCGTTCCAGGCATTGAAGGCGGAAAAATCCACCTTTAGACGTCCAATGGTCAGCGTTGTCTCCTTTTTACCACTATCAGCTACCGCACCTGAGCGTCGCAGAACTGCTTTTACCCGGGCTAACAACTCACGCAAACTAAATGGCTTGGTAATGTAATCGTCGCCCCCCGATTCCAACCCAATAACTTTATCAATCTCTTCTCCTTTGGCGGTCAGAAAAATAATGGGCGTATTAATATCCTGTTTGCGAACGCGTTTACACACCTCAAACCCTGATAATTTGGGCAGCATCACATCCAACAACACCAGGCTGTAGTTATTATTCAGCAAGGCGGACAAACCAGCCTCACCATCTCCGGCCACATCTACCTCGTAGCCTTCAAATTCAAGATTATCTTTTAACCCGGCTTGCATATCGGGCTCATCTTCTACAATTAAAATACGTTCCATTGTGATTTACTTTATTTCTACAGACTATATATAGTAGATCGTTAGATTTTAGATAATAGACCTTAGACTAACATTATTAATTCACTACGCTTTTAGTATTATAAATTTGTGTTTTTGCGTGGAATAAAAAAGAATAGATCGTTAGATATCAGTCTTTAACTTTCTCTGTACCTAGTTTATTCCCCTACTTTAGGGAGACAAGAATGCGATTTTACATGACGTCAATTCCTCGTATTGTAAACTCAACATTTTCTCCCACCTGCTGGCAGGGGGAGATGTCTCGCTTGCAAGACAGAGGGGGTAAACTGACCATACATACAATTACTGATCCATTCTATTTCACCATTACAACCACCAAAATGAATTTACATTCAACGCTTGATTTACATAACGCCCTATTTTTCTTCTGCTTCATCTCCTTTCCTATGCCCCCCAAAAGGAAAATACATGATAAAGGTACTCCCTTTTCCCGGTTCACTCTTCACCACCAACTTACCTTTATGCGCCTCCATGTTATGCTTCACAATATTCAACCCAAGACCTGACCCCTTGGCCATATGCGCCAACTCGCCTTCAGTAACCCGGTAAAACTTGTCGAATATGAGTTTTTGCTCCTTGGAGGAAATACCAATACCATAATCCCGAATGGCCACAAAGGCATATTCCCCCTCTTTCCCGGTGGTTATTTCCAGCTTTTTCACCTCCGCACTATACTTGATAGCATTATCCAGAAGGTTAATAAACGATTCGGAAATGGCATCATAGTCCCCCTCAATCTCCGGTAGCGTTTCCGCCGCATCAAAACTAACCGTAAAACCTTTCTTTTCCAGGTGATAACTGTAATTAAGTAAAACAGTCTCCACGATGTGATTTAGCTCTACCGGCTTGAAGAAGAACTGACGCCGTCCGCTCTCCATCCGTGAAAAATTAAGTATGTTATTGACAATGCCCGCCAACCGCTGGGTTTCCCGAAAAATGATATCGTAATATTTCTGTCGCTTTTCAGGTGATGCAATACGATTCAGCTTTAAAGTTTCGGCATACATACTAATGAGCGACAAGGGGGTGCGTATTTCATGGGACACATTGGAGACAAAATCATTCTTGATCTTTGCCAGTTGCATCTCCCTTTTTACATTCCAAAACAAAAACCAGGCGCCGGCCAACAGGATCAGGTCAATCACCACCAACAAAATAATATTAAAATAGGTGCGATGACGCACCAGTTCCTCAATGGTCTGACCCCGCTTTTGAATGGCCAGATCATAATCGGGCAGCAGCCAGAATTGCTTTCGCCGACTGAAAGTACCATTGCCATTGTCCGCCTCACGGAGACTGCGGTATACAACCCGGTCATCATCCCGTCTTACAAGCGATATGATGAATTCCTCACCGGCAACGGCCTGAATTCGGGGAGAAAGGAGATCGCCAATAAACCGTTCGGTGTTAATAACCAAACCTGCCAGGTAGTACTTTTCCACTTTATCCCTGGTCATAAAAAGAAAGAGATGCTGTTCCCTGCTACCTTTTAAATCGACGCTTTCAATTTTCTGATACCCCTCCTTCAGATAACCTTTTAGCCGATTGAGTTTATCGGCATGAGCCACCAGTTCCTGCTTTAACTCAGCTTTGAGACCGGCATCATCCGTCTGCTCAGCCATTGCTTCTACCGGAATACCATTTATATAGGAACCAATGAGGATATTATTTATCTGGGGATTGCTCTGCCGGTACTGAATCAAAGCCTTTTCCCGCTCCTCACGGGACAACAGGAAGATGTCGTTGACTTGTTTGGCCCAGTGATTAACCGCATCATCAGCATATTGGTTAATGGAAAACAAAATGGCATCCAACTGATTTCCATAGATCGCTTCAATATTCTTCTCATCCTCGTTGAGCGAACCTATCTCAAAAGCCGTAAACAGCAAGGTTGGCACCATTATCACGATAACAACAATCAGCCATGGCCTGGCGAAGTATTTTTTCATCTTTTATAATCTTGACAAGAGATTGACAGATTTGATATAATGGATCGTGAACACTGAAACACTAAGGGTCAATATTCTTCATTTTAATCATTGACTTCGTCGATCTTACGATTCTCCTGTGTGTAATTTGAGTAATTGAATTTACATATCCGTTTTATGGTCCTTTAAAGCGGGCAACCTTTTTTTCCTTCACTGGCTCCCGGTAAAACGCCAATAAACTTTCATTAAAGGCTCCTGCAAATTTAAATATTCTTTTCCAGGAGCAACTTATAAAACCGGTTTTGACAAATATAGTAAAAGACTAAAACCACCTATAGATTATTACCATATTCTTAAGTAATCCCCCCACATTGCACGCCATTGTAAATGCAATAATCGGCCGTTACACAACGCCAAAAACCACCAATCAGATTTCTTTACTAGTCTTGCTTGGTTTCTTTACTACAAATGCTTCATTTCTTTACTAGAAACCAATCGTTTCTTTACTACAAACCGAGCATTTCCTTACTACAAACCAAAGGTTTCTTTACTAGAAATTGAGCCACTAATATTTTTGGCTGAAAGGAAGTGATGAAGGTACCCCTCTGCGCGTCTCAGTGTTTCCTCCGTGAATCTCCCCGTAATAGCTTTTTGATTTTGCGTTGATTGATTTCCTAATACTGACAAAACCTTCCTTCATCACACCCTTTAAAAAAACTCCGTGACTCTGTATCTCCGTGTTTATATTCCCTGACTCTAAACAACCCTTTGCGCCTCATGCCTCTCCGCGCTCCCTCCGTGTAACAACTATGGGGTTTCTTTTTAAGGCTTTGTAATTCAACTTTTCTATTTCATTCCAAATATTTCTTCAGCAAATATTCTTTCCATGCCTGATTGGCATTACTGCTCCCCATATCATACGATTTTTTCAAACTCAACCTCCACATAGCTGCCACATACTCATATTTATAAGGCGCATAACAAAACACTCTATCAAGCGAATCTAATCCGCTAAACTGCCTTTTATAGTGCTCAATATCAAGATCCCCTTTTCCATGAATCCTTTCATCAAACATGTGAAAAGTAACTATGGTTTTTCAGAAGTACCCTGAAAACATCTTCAATCCCTATTTTATACGTTTTTGCTTTTATTGTATGATTTAAAACTTCCATAACACAACCTTTAATACCTCTTCTTCAGCGCCAATACACACATCTAAACCATACAAGGTGCTGATTTCATCCATGATGGTCAAATTCAATAGTTTTAAATATCAAAGCACCATCTCATTCCAACCATCTTTTTAAAATGTATTTTTTAAAATTCTTATTTGCATAACTACTTCCACCATCTTTGGGCGGAGATAACAAAAAGCGCGATTCTGCCGCTACATACTCATAAACGAATGGTTCGTAACAAAATGAAATATCCAAAGAATCAAATACACTAAGCCTTTGCGTACTGCTTCGAAACTTAGGATGTTTCTTTTTATGTAATATTGTATGCAAGAAGTAATAATTGACCATGGCAAGCGCAGCAATTTTACTACGCTTCAACTTATAATAGTAAAACAGCTCATTCTCTTTCCTAATCATAGTATCAAGCTTCTCATTTATCCGGGAAAGCATTACCCGATCCCTTTTCTTCTGTTTATAACTATCGACCAGTTGCTCAAAATCCTTCAACCAAAATCCATAGGTCGTAAAAAGCTGACACACCTTCTTAATTTCCTCTTCATACAACTCACTACAGGCTACAATTTCACTATTCTCCAAACTATTAAAACGTTTATGTAATTTCGACACCAACTGTAGCTTCTCCTTGAAAATATCAGCCAAGCTGTCTATTTCTGAACTTGTTATAGCACTATGACGCATCATGTAAAAGACAATGGAGTCATTTTGCTCATCAACCTCGATATACACTCTTTCTGTATGACTCAATAAATCATTTATATAAAGATTTTTATGCCATCGTATTTCCTTTCTATTGTTCTCCACCGGGCCAAGACATTTCATCAACAGCAAGATCATCACGCCAATAAACATTAGAAATTTCACAATTTTTTCTACCATTACTTTTACAGTTAATTACAATTTTATCGTCTCGACTTTATCTTCATATCAATCATGCAATATTTATATTTCATGGACTCTGGAGGCATTAATATATTTCCATCATCACTTTTCAGATAGATTATACAACCATCAGACATAACAAACTTAAACACATTAGCCAAAGGGCCTTTCGATATGTTATCCCTATGTTTACTTCCTGATTACCATGTGGTGTTCATATTTCTCTGTATCCGGTGGCATATACACTCTTCCCTTCTTATCACTTTTCGTATATAAAATTTTTCCATCGGGAAACACAATCTGAAAAGTTGCCCCAGTTATCGGTTTATCGGAATTATCCAAAAACAATATATATTTCCAATCCTTATGAATCTTGGAGTTATACCACTCCCATATTTGATTCTGCAAATCCGATTCGTTGACGGAAGCATAACCATATTCATTCCAATACTTATTCCGCTCAGCCTGCTGCTCAAGTGTAGCCTCCGGGGTAAACACTGTACTGGGATATAATGGAGGAGGAAAGCCTTCCGCCTTGCGTCGCTCAAAGTCCTGTTGCCGGTAGGGATCAAAGGCACTGCCCGGCGGCAACGGCCGGTTCTTATCCATATACCAGACAAACAACGACCAGGTTTGCCAATAGTTATAACAATGAGATTCTAAATCTATTTTCTTCCAGGATTTTGGAGGTACAACTACCAATACAAGACCCTGGGCTCTTCTTATAAACCAGTGTACCTCCGCTTTTTTAAAAGGTATGGTATAGGACTTTCCATACAACCAATTAGGGAATGTGAACAAACCATTTTTTCGATCCAGTACAATTTCTTTATAAGGGACGGTACGTCCATAAAAAATGAACAACAAACCAACAAATAAAATGGCCAGTATAAAATACAAATCAAATTTTGAAAAATCCTTAAGTAAAATAATCAAAACAAAAAAAGCAAAAGCAATAAACGCAACTCCAATCCAAAAAGATACCTTTGCCCCCACATCTGGATTAATTATTTTTTCATCAGTTACTTTTGCATACATTCCAGATTCTTCCTCTGTTGCAATGTATTCCACCTTCAACTCTTTTGGCATACACCTTATTTTAAAATCCATGGTAGAATCCGGCCATTTCTTTTTAAAAAACTGCCAACGTGTGCGCTTCTTCACTTCTCTTATTGCCATAGCTGATTGCTTAACAGATTATCAAGGGTGTCTATTTTTACATTGCTTTGATATAGACGCCTGATAGATTTACTTCCTGATTACCATGTGGTGTTCATATTTCTCTGTATCCGGTGGCATATACACTCTTCCCTTCTTATCGCCTTGCGTGTATATAACTTTGCCATCGGGAAACACAATCTGCAAAGTTGCCCCAGTTACCGGTTTATCGGAATCATCCAAACACAATACACGTCTCCAATACTTATGGATCCTGGGGTTATACCACTCCCATATTTGATTCTGCAAATCAGATTCGTTGACAGAAGCATAACCATATTCATTCCAATACTTATCTCGCTCGGCCTGCTGCTCAGGTGTAGCCTCCGGGGTAAACACAGCACTAGGATACAAAGGGGAAGGAAAGCCTTCCGCCTTGCGCCGCTCAAAATCTTTTTGCCGGTAGGGATCAAAGGCACTGCCCGGCGGCAACGGCCGGTTTTTATCCATGTACCAGACAAACAACGACCAGGTTTGCCGATAGTCAAAACAGTGGGATTCCAGCCTTGAAACGCCCAGCATTTTATTGGGATGCTTCACCACTAATATGGCATCAACCGCTCCGGAAATACCTCCTATTCCATTCCAACCCACCACCGCTTTTTCGAAAGGAATAGTATAGGGCTTTCCATACCAACTATTAGGAAATGTGAACAAGCCGTTTTTTCGATCCAGTACAATTTCTTTATAAGGAACGGTATATCCATAAAGAATAGATAACAATCCAAGAAATAAAATGACCAGTATAAAATACAAATCATCATTTGAAAAATCCTTAAGTGAAGTAATCAAAATAAAAAAAGCAAAAGCAATAATCGCCCCTCCAATCCAAAATGAAACAACTTTATCATCATCATCAATCCTTATTATTTCATCAGATAGCTCTTCATACATTCCCCCTTGACCATTTGCCGCAATACTTGTCTTCTCCAAACTTTTTGGCATACACCCTATTTTAAAATCCATGGTATAATCCAGCCATTTCTTTTTAAAACGCTGCCACCGTGTGCGCTTCTTCACTTCTCTTATTGCCATAGCTTATTACTTAACAGATTATCAAGGGTGTCTATTTTTACATTGCTTTGGTATAACACGGTCCTTTTATGAGGAGGAAGGCCCCTCTCGGGAGTTTCGATTGTTGTACTAAGTAAATTGGAAATAATGCCCAAATACCGCATATTATCATTCAGGGGGGTGGGATAGTATTTTCCCTCTCCTATATCCAACCTGCACACAAACAGAATCTGGCTCTTTTTGCGGTCACGCAGGATGCGTTCAGGCATTTTCAACAGAACCACCGCTTTGGAAGGTTCCGAATCCGTTCCCTCGTAAGCAAGCACATCTTCCCGGATATGCAAATTCTCCGGGTTACCATTTTTGATACCCTCAGCGAAATAATACACTTCATAACGCACCTGATCACCACTTTGCAAAAACTGCCGGAACCAAATCTTAGCCTTAAACTCTGAAATGTAACCACTCGTTACTTTAGCAATTACCTGATTTCTACTGGGATGATTATAAAAGTGAATATCGCCTCTCACCCTATTCTTTGCATTAACATTTACCGGTTCACCGGCTTCCAAACGAATGTTACAGCAAACAATTAAGTCGGTAAGTTCGGCACCCGCCACCAGAAAATCGGTCCATTTCATGTAAGCATTGTCTTTCCCCATCAATTGTTTTCGTGCCTGGTAGAAGCGTTTATTGTACTGCCAGGTTAATTCCCCCTTTCGCTTTGGAAAGGCCACCATATCACTGAAAGCATAATGCTTGAAAAAAGTTTCCAGGGGGGTATCCTTAAAATAGTAGGCCAGTGCCACCAATCCCACACCTATACCTGCAGCGACCCATCCAAAAGGACCAATAACTGACCCGGCCCCCATTATGGTAGCGACAGTACTGACCGAAAAGGCCGCTCCGGCACCGGCCCAGGCCCACATGGCATCATTATCGCGTGCCGAATGACTTTCAAAAGCTTCCCATCCACACATAATCACGGTTACTCCTCCGCCAACTGCTTCTCCACAGATGGCAATTTTCTCCATTCTTTTTACTAAAGATTCTTGCAGGCTTTTCTTTAGCAAAGATTTCGTTAAATTAAGTGAAGCAGCAATAAATTCAGCGCCGATCCCTGCCAGATTTATTCTACTCTTTAAGCCACCATCACTACTATATAGTTTATAGGCCGCCTGAATATTAAACACCTGCAATAGAGCCACCACCCCTCTGAAGGGTACCCCATCCAACACTTTTTTAACTTTAGCTCCTGCCTTGGTCAACTCTCTATCAACCGTTTCAATTGTTTCCGTCACCTTCACCACTTCTGTTTTCAATACCGGCACATCAAAAATGTGTTTACCGTGGGCCGTTTCTTTCAACACCAATGCCGGTGAATCCACCTTCCACCGCATGAGATCCTTTTTCCCCAGATACTTTCCCGGATTAATGCCACTTTCATCAATAGCCATATTCGCAGGCAAACTTTTCCGCACCTCAAATCCCCGCACCTCAAAAACCTCATCCCCATATACTTTTATCGTATTCAATCGCTTTACCATAAGTTCGTAATTACTCTTTACAGTTTTAACTGTTGGATCAGTTACTGTAGTATATCGGGTAACATCGTGCACGGCATGATAACAATAGGTGTCCATGCTTGTTGTTACGAAAGAGGCAAACTTATTGGAGAGATCCACGTCATGTTCAATCGCATATTCTTTAATATCTACCTGCACATTCATCACATTATACAACGGCGAGTCGGTATCATCCCGGAGACTTTCTCCAATTAAATTATCCCATTTTTTATCTTTCTCATACTCATCTTTGAGATCAATGCTTCGATCAAAAATATGAGGTTTAATGGCCAACAAACTAAAATGCTGCATCGCATAATATTTACCATCAACCTTGTTTAGCTCAGATCCCCCAAAATGATGGAAATAGGCATTTTGATAGTATTTTCCTTGTAAGAATTTCCCAAAGTCGTCCCGCAATGCCCGTACTTTACGTCGCTGTCCCTTTCGTTCTTCAACTCCCAATACATTGATTAATTTTTCTTTATGAATTCCATTTCGCCAAAAACCGCCAATATCGCCACCATCGTAATCATCTATCATCTCTTCATTATTATAAACCAACTGATAACTGGTAAGGGCAAGCGAAAACATAGCTCCAATTTGCTCCTGTTCCTCACTGAGCACCCCGGGTTCTTTGCCGGCAATAAGCCTGTCAAACACCACTTGTTCCTCCTCCCCGGTTTGCAGGGATTCAATTTTAGCCCTATGCCTGAATATCTCTATTTTTAAATACTCGGCTATATCATCCGCACAACCAATGGGATCGTGCAAGGTGATGAACATATCCTCCTTGATGGTATTTTCATTTTTGGGGTCAGGCGCAGTTTCGTCGGCTGCAATCTCTTTGAGCTTATCATCCAGCCATAGAGATTGAGGCCGATGCGCAGAAATATAGGTACCCGTCACCTCGTCATAGGGAATGGCATACTCATGAGGATTATCCCCTCCCTTTTCAAAACCTGTGCATTCTACCCGTAACATGCGCTCTTTCCGTTTTTCTTCATCTGTACGCATTTGGGTATGATAATCAATGGTCCATTGTACTTGAGAGTAGGTTATCCACAGGATAGTCCCATTTTTGAATATTTTGTCTTTCTCCTTTTTCCCTGAAGCCTTCCGAATATCCTTGTAGTGTCCGTTTTTATCCTTGTTATCAGCCCAAAATACGGGTGAAAACAAGCCGAGCTCATCCACTTCATATTCATACCACAGATCCGGATCATTTTCAACAATAATGTAGACATAGCCTCGATTAAGGGCGGTGCGCCCCACATAAAAATTATCCAGGGACGGGGCATCTTTCAGCGCAATCACCTCCGCTTCCTTACTGGTGGCAACATGCTTCTTTTGCGCACCTTCTCCCCGGGGAGCTGTTACATCCAAAATACTTTCATCGTCCCGCCGAAACAATCCATAACGCATGAAGTGCAGACGTATCCCCGCTTTTTTTGATACCAGCACCGGACTTGGCTTCGTCTTAACGCCTGCCCCCTCACAGGTAAAGACATATTCACTTACTTTATCATCATATTCCGTTGCCTGCTTTTCTTCCAATACAGCATTTTCTCTCAGCATGGTTTAAGCATTTTGAGTTGAACTCTCGTTTTCACTAGCTGACGCATCCTCTACTTCCCATACCACCTCCACTTTTTTATCCTTAACAGTTCCGGATAACTCTACAACCTGCTCACTCCCATCAGTAGCCTCCGACTGGCTTTCTTTGGCAGGTGGCTTAACCTTAAGCGTAATGGTTGCCCCATCACTGATGTTCATCACATGAGCACTCAAAGTAACTTGTTTGATAACCTTAGAATCACGTACTACTTTCTTCTCTTTCAGCCACTGCAGATTATAAATATTAGGTTCCCCTTCTTCCGACTCGGCTTCCTGCTTTATCTGTGCAATATTGGTTTCGGCCTTATTCATGTTTTTGCCTTGCCCCACCACCGAAGCTTGCACTTTCTTAATAATATTAATCTTGGGAAAAGGAATTCTTTTCACCGGCATAACAGCCTTCACACTGGGTGTGGCCGAACTCACCAGTACATTGGATTCGCCCATGGTAATAGAACCACCGTGGGAAGTCATACTACCCGTGGTGGCTACCGGTGCACCATTAATAAGTATGGAAGGTTCTCCTTGTACAATGGTGGAGGGAGGCCCGGCACACGTACACATGTCACCCATTACAGCGACTGGTTTACCATTAATTAATACATTAGATGCCCCCGGCCCTGCTACCGGACCACCTACATGAGGCACAACACCCGAACACATGGGACACACGTGCATGCTGCCAACCGTAGCTATTGGTTTTCCTGCCATAAATTGAGGTTTATAAGTTTGATTAATCGATCTATTTCTGTTTTGTTTTTACATTACAAAAGTCACTAAATACTACGCTTCCTTTAATCATAAAGGAAGCCACTACTAATACTATTGACTCAAATTCCTGTCAACAATAAATCTCCTACACTTAGCTATACTCATGAGATTGCCTCTTCACTAAACAGCCTGCCAAACCAAGGCCCATCCGATCAACTACCATATTTTCACCCCTAAAGTAGACAGCAAAATTCCCAGTCTTCCCTGCAACCTTTATACAAAAGCCAATAAAACGCGCTCATAAAGCTAACAAAATATCAGCATTTAAAAACATAACAAATATCATTAAAATCATAAATAATCATTCAACCACACACTAAACCCATTTTACTTTATTAGCATAAAGCAATAAAAACAGGACTTAGGAGGCGTTGGTTTTAGGTGCAAGATTTTAAGTTCAGAATCCAGCGTAGCGTTGCATTACACCTTTGCATCTAATGCGTCTCTGCGGCATATAAACACTCCGTTCCTCTGTGTCTCCGTGTTTATATTCCCCGACTCAAAAAACACCTTTCCAAATACTTACATTAAATCTTTGCATCTCTTGCGTCTCCGCGGTATAAAAACACTCCGTGCCTACTATATAACTCTTTTAAATCCTCACTGGTTATTACAATCAAACCACCCCGATTTTCATTGCGTACTCAATGAAAATCACCCCTCCTAATTCTTTTAGGAGGGGAAAGGAGTAACCGGGCGAATTGAAAATGAATTACGAGTATTTGAATCCTTTTAGTAGATATTTAGAACAATCCTCTCTGCATCTCTTTGGAGCTGCATGAGGTCAAAGGTACTGGTAACGTCAATTTAGAGTTATCTCACCTTTTGTTAGGATGTCAAGACTTGAAGATTCTGTGTCTATCATATACCAAGGTACCGATTGTAAATCGATGCTAGCAGGGGCAAACGCGAAGTCGCCCTTCAATATATCGACACTATAACACAAATAGCCAAATGACGAGTCAGACCATGATGTTGGGAAGCGGGGGAGCCCGTCAAATAAGCGGGCCGGCGGTGGCGCGACGAAGATGAATGCGGGAATTCTGGCATGTGGGTTAGCAAAAATTCATCAAGGAGGTGGGGGGAAGCTTTTATTTGACTAGCGTTTTTTGCTTCGTTTTTGGGGCAATGCCAAAAATGAAGTAGGGTTTGGGACAACGTCCCAATAAAACTATTCCTGAAGAACTAAAACTTATATATCAATTAACCCTCTTGTTAAGTTGTTATATAGTTGATATTACAATCAAACCACCCCGATTTTCATTGCACACACAATGAAAATCATCCCTCCTAATTCTTTACTACTCTTTTAACTCATTATTGTTTAATAAACTCATAGCAAGTGCATATCCTTCATATTTGATTCTAAAAATATCCAAGCCACATTTTATTGAGATATAGCCTGGTTTAGACTGGGATGCATATCCGCTCCATCCACTTAATCT
>RHGE01000106.1 GCA_004296775.1 Marinilabiliaceae bacterium JC017 | reverse complement strand
GGAAGGATTATTGTAATTAACGTTTTAAAAACTCAGTACCTGAATTAACTGATATTTCCCATATGTGTTTAAAGCCTATAGAGCTTGCTCTGCAAGCATTTTGTCAACCGCGAATTTATCGAATTATGCGAATTACTTTTCGTTGAAAAGCTCCTACAACCACGCAGTGATTAAAAATTCGTTCCCTTCGTATAATTCGCGGTTAAAACAATATTAAATGCAATTTGCTCTTAATCAATAGTTAGTTAAGCTTTTGTAAGTAAATGAAAATCAGTTTGTATCTATCCAATAGACAAGGTTGTTAATGGCTAAAAATGAGAGTAATGTAAATCAGTCTAATGTCTATTATCTAAAATCTAACGATCTATTATATTAAATTAGTGTTTTATAAGACRTGGAAAATAGCAGTCGTTAATACTTGTACGGAAGGATTATTGTAATTAACGYTTTAAAAACTCAGTACCTGAATTAACTGATATTTCCCATATGTGTTTAAAGCCTATAGAGCTTGCTTTGCAAGCATTTTGCCAACCACGAATTTATCGAGTTATGCGAATTGCTTTTCGTTGAAAAGCTCATAAAACCACGTAGTGATTTAAAATTCGTTCCATTCGTATAATTCGCGGTTAAAACAATAGTAAATGCAATTTGCTTCTAATCAATAGTTCGTTAAGCTTTTGTAAGTAAATAAAAATCAGCTTGTATCTATCCAATAGGCAAGGTTGTTAATGGCTTAAAAAATGAGATTGATGTAAATCAGGCTAAGATTTATTATCTGGAATCTAACCATCTATTCGGCATTAATCAGTGAAATCAGGATTTTCCTCAAAGGAATCTCATTGTTTTTTCCTTTATCCAGTGAAGCATTTTGCTGCGTAATGCCCATTCGCCCTCTGGCATCCCTGATATTTCCATATGTATCAATGTTTTTCCCTTTATTTCAATGTGTATCCATTTATCTCAATTTTATCATCGTTTAAATCAATTTCCATCTATCTCAATGTATTTCCCCTTGTTTCCATCAATTTCCCTTTATCTCAATATGTTTCTATTTATTTTCAACAGTTTCCCTTTATTTCAATGTATTTCCATCTATCTCAATATATCTGTATTTCCCTTTGTTTCAATTAATCTCCGTCTATTTCAATGTGTTTCCATATATTTGTCATGCACCTGTTGGTTGCTGTTTTCGTAGATAAGTTCAAATGCGTTGAATGGAAAGGATTACAACCTTTAAAGAGTTTGTAAGTCATCGGTTAAAATGGGAATTCAATCATCTATCTAATATCAGAATCATGATAAAACGTACCATTTATTTTCTCTCCGTCTTTTTGGCGGCAGTGGGTTGTCAGAATCAGGAGAGACAACTGCAAAAAGCAGAAGCAGTGATCTCCGAAGCCAATATGACGGCCTATGTACAGGAGTTGGCCAGTGATGCTTACCAGGGGCGTAAGCCTTTCACTGAAGGAGAAACAAAAACACTGGATTATCTCACGAAGACTTATCAATCGCTGGGTCTGGAGCCTGCCAATGGTGATAGTTATTTACAGGAAGTCCCGTTAGTGAAGGTAACGGTTAAGATTGAAGAGCCTTTGTCCCTGCAATTACCAAACGCCTCCCTAGAAATGAATTATGTGGATGACTTCATTACCTTTTCTCGCCGGTTGCAGGAAAATATTGAGCTTGATGCCTCGGAAATGGTGTTTGCCGGTTTTGGCATTGTGGCGCCCGAATATAACTGGAATGATTACCAGGGTCTGGATGTGAAAGGTAAGACAGCGGTGGTTCTGGTAAATGATCCGGGACTGGAATCCGGTAATGAAGATTTTTTCACTGGTGATGCCATGACCTATTATGGCCGTTGGCGCTATAAGTACGAAGAGGCAGCCCGTCAAGGGGCAGAAGCAGTGCTGATCATTCACCAGGATAAGGGGGCAGGCTATCCCTGGTCGGTGGTGGTTAATTCGGGTTCGGTAGCCAAGATCTATCCCCAGCCTGATGATGACTACAGGCACCGTTGCAAAGCAGAAGGATGGATTACCTACCATAAAGCCAAAGAGCTCTTCTCAAGTATTGATAAAAACCTGGAGGAGCTGATTGCTGAAGCACGTCGACCCGGCTTTCAGGGCTTTAACATGCAAGTGAAAGCCGGCCTGAAGCTCTCCAATAGCTGGGAGAAGGCCGTCTCGCACAATATTCTGGGAAAGATCTCCGGAACTGATTTGGCAGACGAGTACCTGTTTTATACCGCTCACTGGGATCATTTGGGCGTTGGTAAGAAGATTGATGGCGACTCCATTTACAACGGAGCCGTAGACAATGGTACCTCCCTGGCCTGGATGATGGAGATTGCCCGTGCCTTTAAGGCCATGCCTCAGAATCCGCGCCGCACCGTGGTGTTTATGGCACCCACGGCCGAAGAGTCAGGCTTGAATGGTTCAGGCTATTATGCCGACCACCCTATTTTTCCCATTGCCAAAACAGTGGCTAATATCAATAACGATTTAATGCTGCCCTTCGGACGCTGCAAGGATGTGATGATTACCGGTTATGGAAAGTCCGACCTGGATGAGTTGTTACGCCGGGAAGCAGAGAAAAAAGACCGGTACATCCTGCCTGATCCCAATGCCCACACCGGCATGTATTACCGCTCCGATCATTTCAGCTTTGCCCGCGTGGGAGTACCCGCCATCTTTGCCCGCGGCAACAACGATCATTGGGAGAAAGGAAAAGAATACATGACCGAAAAAGAGCAGTACTGGATTAACAACTGCTACCATAAGCCCGGTGATGAATACGAGGAGTGGTGGGATTTGTCCGGCGTGGCCGAAGATGCCAGGCTGCTTTTTCGTGTAGGATGGGCCATTGCCAATACCGATCAATATCCCCAATGGAACGAAACATCCGAATTCAAAGCTGTCAGAGATGCACAGTTTGAATAGGTACTATACATTTTAGGTCTGTAGTAAGTCCCCGGTCAGGTATATCTGGTTGGGGATTTTTTGATGTATATAGTATAGCCTTACGTGTTATCTCTCATTGGTAGGTGTGTTTTAGCCATGGGGTGCTATCTCAGGTTATGAAAGTGCAGGCTTTCAGTCTGTTTAGGTTCATTGAAATCATGAGGGGCTGAAAGGCTCATATATCACAGGTTGGGGCACTCCCAAACCAAACAATTCATCCATCATTAGCCTGTAAGGCTAACCTAAAAATTACTAACTTGAATAACATACCAAAATCCAGATATCATGGGACAATCACTTTCTCAACTATATATCCATCTTACTTTTGGTACCAAGGGCAGGAAACCATTTATTACTGACTACATCCGATCAAATCTGCATGCCTATATGGCTACCATTTTAAAAAATATGAAAGCCCGGCATTAGTAATTAATTCTGTACCTGATCATATACATGTCCTGTTTCGTCTATCAAAGAACTATGCGCTCGCGAAAGTGATTGAAGAAATTAAGAAAACCAGTTCCAAGTGGATAAAGACACAAGGTGTCACCGGTTTTAAGTGGCAGATTGGTTATGGTGCTTTTTCCGTCAGTAGCTTCAAGGTAGATGTAGTCAAGCGATATATTCTTCGTCAAAGAGAACATCATTCCCGGAAAACTTATCGTAAAGAATTAGAGGGTTTTATGCAGGAGTATGATTTATTGGCTTATAATCCGGAATATTTTTGGAATGATTAGTATAGCCCTACAGGCTATCTCTTATTGGCATGTTGTAGGCTCGGGGCGCTGTCTTAAGTTATGATGGAATAGGCCTTCAACCTGTTTGTTTAAGCTCATTGAAATCATGAGAGACAGAAAGGCTCATGTATCAAAGCTTGGGGCAATGCCCCAAGCTGAATAATCAATCCTTTTTACATTTTTTCCACCAATTCCACATCCGGCATCACATAGGATTTGTTCCAGAAAGCCTCGTCCGGTCCGTATAATCGCAACCACACGTAAGGTTTTTTGCCGGAGGTAGGTATCCAGTTAGATGCCAATCCCTGTGGTGCTTCAGGCCCGAAATACACATCCACACTGCCATCATCATTCATTTTCATCTCGGGCGTGTTGAACAGACCTAAGCCGGAGCGTCCCATCGGATTATCGATGAAAGCCCATGTGGCATCGTCATAAACGGTGACGGACCAGAATTGTTTGGCCGGAATATCCTTGGGGATATTAACTTTATAAAGTTTTCCGGCTTCCAGCGGACGGCCTTCAGTGTCGGCAGTAGGAGCAAGGTATACTGTAGCAGGTTGTTCACCTAACTTTTGAGGATAGAGTGTGAAGAAGCTCCAGGCCGCTGCACGCTTGTCAATTTCAATTTGAGTATTGGTGATGAAATCGAATCCCCCCACTTCATCGGTGCGCATTACAAAGCTCCAGTTTTTATCTTCCCAGTACAATCCATCCTTGTGATGTTTGTCAACCAAGGAATGCATGTAGTCATAAGCATCTTTAGCCGCTCTATTGAAGATTTCTTTCATTCTGTCTGAAGGATTGAATGGTTTACCCGGTTCTATACCGATGGAAGCCAGCATGCCCATCATCACTTTGTCTCTTTCCATTACCGGTTCCACACTAAAGATGGCATGGATATCTTCCAAAGCACGGTAGTCATATCGAGGCAGAGATTCTAAAGGATAAGGAATTCCGTCAACGAACTTTGTGGGTTTCTCACCTTCAGAATAATAATACATTTTTAGCTTTTGAGTATAAGCGTAAGCATCCTCATCCGTTGCATTTTTCCCTCTAATAGAACGGAAAACCAAAGCAATACGGTAGGTTGTTGATTGAACCGGGCAATAGCCTTCAGGAATTTCATCTTCGTACCCCGGAGGCAGGAAAATGTATTTCCCGCCATTACCTTTATCCTGCCCCGAAGGACCAACGCCGGCAATAGTTGACTGCCAGGCATCCACCACCTGACCATACAAACTGGCTTTCTCACTAACGGCCGGTACATCCAGCACCACCGGTCCGTCACGAAGATCCGTGTAAGCTGTGATGTACGGAGTAGCTGTATTGGCCGTAATAGCTTTATGCTTTGATAAAGCGGGTTTAGAGTAGGCTACAACAACATTATCATCTACTCCCGGGACTTGCAGGAATCCTTCCCGCAGGCGGTAGATGGCTGTGGCGGGCATGGCCCACACAACGGCTTCGAAAGCACGTTGATAGGCGACTTGTTCCTCCAATGAATTAAATCTTCGGTTGTCAGTCTGTTGTTCTTTAGATTGCTGACAACTGGTTATCCCGATGAACAGGGATAAGAGCAATAGTGTGATGTATTTTGTTTTCATAATTGTATGTTTTAAGATTTGCTGATAATTGTTTACACGATAAAGGTGGTGAGAATACTTCCTGCATTTTATCGAAAATCACCTAATTCCAGGAATTAGGTGATTCCCTTAGGAAGTCTTTGTTGTAATTAGAAGATTAGTTAATCTTTTTCAATTGAGGTAATTGGTATTCCAGATTGATCATCTCTTCATGTGGTTCGTACATCCTTAGAATTAGGTAGAAACCACCTTTAGGTGCAGGTAACCAATTATCTGTATTTTCAGGTTTTTTATTCTGAATCAGAATGTCAAATGAACCATTCTTATTTATTTTTAATCCTTTTGATTCGTGGCTGAATTTATAACGGTTCAGCTCATTGTCGACGAACAACTTGTTAGTAGCATCATACAAAGTCAGTGACCAAAACGAGTTAACCGGAGGTTCTTCATCAAAATGGATCCGGTAACTGTTAACGCCTGCTAAAGGTTGGTTATCGCTATCAATAAAACGAATCGGGTACATGGCTTCTTTTTCACCCTGACCGCCCAGGTAGGGACCTGCAATTAATGACCGGAATCCATAGTCGAATCCGTAATTGTCCAGTTTGGTTGCCACATTCCATCCGTTGATGGTGGTTGAAGAGGAGTACATGGTTGCTAAAATTGTTAATGGCCCCTCCACAGCGGCTTCCTTCAGACCTTTCAATTGGTATTTGTTCAACGATGCTTTATTGAATTGACCATCCTTAATTCCAATGCGCTCAAACTGTCCTACCAATGCTTTATCATCTTCCAGTACCGGGTTTTGACTCATGGCAAAAGCCAGGTAGCGATAGAATCGCAGTGTGTCAGTGATAGGATATTTGGGCATTTCAGGTAATGTGTTTGTTTTAATTACCTTGCCTTTGCCGGTATATTCAGCTAATGTTTTAAGCTTGAACTGATCTTGTAAAGCATGAACTTTGGATACATCTTCTCCTTCCAACACGTGCATGCGTCCCCATAACCATACTTTTGGTGTTTTTACGTTCACTTTTTTGTCAATACCTTTAGGTAATTGACCATTCCATCCAGGAGGAATTAAAGCGATGGTCTGTGCCTGGGTACCGGTGTTGCGTTTGCCGATGTATTCGGTCAGGGTGTGATACATGTCAAATACGTTCACCACGTAATAACGTCCTTTTGTATCTGGTGTCTGTAAAATATATGGTTCTGTTAATTCCACCACAGCACTCATATAATAGGTGTCATTATTGGCCGTTGGCATGTCTTTATCCTTAGCTGTAGGTAGGCGTTTTGCCCAGCCGATTTCATTAAGTGGCGCCCTGTAGCTGGTAGTCGGTTTAGGATTGGGTACATCAATGTAATCGCGCATGGCTTGTTCCATTCTTACCATGGCGTATCCCCATTCGTAGGCCAGTGTACCTACAGCTTTGGCATCAAGGTATGAACCTTTGGCACCTATTTCTGCATTGGGAGCAATACTGATGATCGGATCGTCCTGTTGGGCCACCTGGTCAATAAGGGAATCTATTGGCTGATCGGTGGGTGCTTTTATGGTACAGGCTGTGGTTAAGCTCATTATGGCTAATAGATAGATGAGTTGTTTCATGACTATAAATATTAATGGATAAGAAAATAAAAGGAGAGAGTTGTGTCACCTTTCTATGTGTAAGGTGACACTTTATTTATTAATCATTTCCTTTGGCATTTTCAATCTGCTTCAGGATGGCGGCTGCTCCAATGCCACTTCCTTTCTGGCGTGGAGGGAAAGCCTGCAAGCTCTTGGCGTAATCCTTAAGTGGTATAGCAAATAATGGTAGTACCCATGTTCTTTCACGTGACCAGTTAAAATGACCGGGTGTTTCAGGTGTTCTCTCATAGGGATCAAGTTTGATATCGACAATCATACCCGCCGGTAGTTGTTCTGCAGCTTTTTCCCATTCATCTTTTATAGCGAAGGAAATTTTCCAATGATCAACACGTACAGCCATTAAATCTGTTTCAGCATAATAGAAGAATTCACGTCGTTTCGATTTACCCTCTCCGGTGAGTACATCCATTTGATTGTATCCGTCAATATACACCTTGTATTCTTTATCGTTTACTTCTTTACCTTCCAGCAATTCTTCTTTCACATCTGTTTCGCCAACGGCCGCCATCAATGTAGGCAACCAATCTTCAGCAGTAAAGAATTCACCACTGTATTGTCCTGGTTTAATTTTATCTGGCCAGCGAACCAACATTGGAACACGATAACCACCATCCCAGGTTGTTCCTTTTTCGCCACGGAATGAAGCAGTTCCGCCTGCAGGCCAGTATTCCAGGTTAACACCGTTGTCAGAAGTAAACAGAACAATGGTGTTATCGGCTACTCCCATTTCATCCAATGCATCTAATACGCCACCAACAATATGGTCCAGGTGCATTAATCCATCCGTATATTCACCATGGCCGCTTTTTCCTCTCCACTCATTGCTGACAAATATTTTTTGGTGCATACGTGAAGGGCAGAACCATAGGAAGAATGGCTTTTCTTCTTTTTGAGTACGTTTCAGCCAGTCAACGGAAATTTCCAACACTTCATCGTCGAAGGTTTCCTGACGTTTCGAGCCCAGTTCACCCCTGTCTTCAATTATTTGTTTTCCAACTTTGCCAAAACGTGGGTCTATGGTTGGATCGTCTTTGTCAGAGGCTTTTGAATAGATCACATTTCTTGGTCGTCCCACAAAATTTGGATCTTTAGGGAATTCGGGTTGCTCCGGCATGTCCATCATATTCAGGTGATACAGGATACCAAAGAACTCATCAAAGCCATGAACCGTTGGCAAGTGTTCGTTACGGTCGCCTACGTGACTTTTACCAAATTGGGCAGTGGCATATCCCTGCTCTTTCAATAATTCAGCAATGGTTATATCCTCTGCTTGCAGACCAATGTGAGAGCCTGGTTGCCCTACAGATGTCAGCCCGGTACGGATCGGGTACTGCCCGGTTAAAAAGGCAGCCCTTCCAGCTGTACAACTGGGCTGTGAATAATAGTCGCTTAACATTAAGCCTTGATCTGCAATTTTATCGATATTAGGAGTCTTAACGGCTCCAAGTCCCCTGTGATAGACCGAAATATCTTGTGGGGCTACATCGTCAACCGTTATGACGACAATGTTGGGTTTTTGCGCTGAGGCCAGTATCGAAAAGCCGGTAACGCATAGTATTAATAACAGTTGTTTTAGATTTTTCATCATTCAGAATTTTAAATGGATAATTAATTAGACTTTACATCGCAAAGATGGAGGATGGATTAGGGATTATTCAGCGTAGAAAACCTAATTGGATAAATTAGGTGAATCCCTTAGAGCAAATAAGAAGTGAAGTACATGAATGCTTCACTTTTCTACTTCCACCAATCTTTATTTGAAGATGTTATTTTTAGAAGACCTCATTTAAACCTAAGTAGAAACCTTTAGCACCATATTTACCCCAGGCAAAATCAAGATTTAAGTTAGCACGCGACTTTTTATTGATCATTATCCTTAGTCCGGCTCCATAAGCCAGATCAATGTGTTGAAAAAGATTGATGTCATTCAATCGATTACTGGCTGAAGTTGCGTTTACAAACACTACGCCTCCCCATGTCTCCTTGTTTTTTTGCAGGGGGAAACGATATTCCGATTCACCATACCAAACATCTTCTCCTCTGAATCGTCCTTGGGTAAAGGCACGTCCGGACCGTCCAAATTGGTCCCATCCAACAGCCGGTAAATCCATGTATGGAACCGCCCCGGATGTTACAAACCAGCCATAGGTCCAGAAGCCAAGTAAATGACGTGGCCTTTGCGGATTAAAGTGAATGTAATCTCTATATTCTGCCCATAAAATACTTGACGATTTATCACTTCCCAAGAATTCAGGATTCACCCTGAGATTAACAAATGCATATCGGCCAGAATAAGGATTGATGGCATTATCACGGCTATCAAACAAAACATTAAAAGAAATGCCGGACAAGGTATAATCCGCTGTTGAGAAGCCTTTTGCTGTTTGATATAAATAATGGCTTGTGTAAACGGGAGTTTCTGCTTCCAGATCCAGAAGATTATCCTGAATGTCAGAATGTATATCCAGATGATATCCCAGTCCGACAAATAATCTGGAGTCCTGATATCGCTTCATGATGGTTTCATGGAAACGTAAAAAATTAAATTCCATCATTTGCCCGGTTTCGATCGGACAACTAAATAAGTCATCTTCATATTCATAACCTGTGCCGGCGATCTTGTTAGAATTAGGTCCGGTTCCTAATCCGTATGTGGGCTGAGAAGTAATGAAATAGCGCCAATCACCTAACAGATTCCAATGATCACCATCCAGAAAAACATTGGTTTTAGCCGTGAGAATGAGCTGTTTGTTTGTGGTGTAAATGATTGATCCAAGACCTGATGAAATACTGGTATTTTTTTTATTCCCCATGAACCAGCTGGCTCCGGGAGCAACGCCTAGCATCCATGCATTTGTAGGATTATATGCAATTACCGGTAATGGAATAAAAGAGATTTTTTTTTCTTTCTGTTCAATATTTTGAGCCGATAAGGTGTAAGCAGAAAGAAAGAGTAATGTTACTAAGCAGAATGGTTTCATTTTTAGTTTTTTCATTGATTAGGAGGGGTGTTTATATTAAATAATTGTTAAAAATAATCAAATCTATTTTTCTTGCAATACCGTTAAGTAAACTGTAATAATTTCATCATTTATTAGGAGATCTTTTTTATCTGGTAAATGGAGATTTCCCCTTTAAATTATTTTGACCGTTGTGGTGTTTTTTTAAGGTGTGGTTATTGGCTGTTTAGGTTAGGACGTGCTGCTCTTGTCAAATATGAAGTGTCCTGATTTGTGGATTTTAACATAATTGCATCAGAAACCTACAAATCCCCACACCACGAGGTGCAGGGAGATGTAAACTCAGATATTATCCATTAATACCAGAATGAAATATCTTATTGAGGCGTTATTTCCGGATTTTCCGGTAATGGCTGTATGGGAGCAGGATCAGCAATCGGATGCTCCGGCTGTTCAGGTGAGGGATCATCATCGCTGTTACAGGATACTAAACTCATAGTGGCTACTAATGCCAAGGCTGAAAAGAAATACTTTAACTTTTTCATCATTCAAAATTTTAAGTGGATAATTAGTTAAACTTTACATGACAAAGATGTTGTGTTTCCACCTGGGAATGATGAGCGAAAAACCTAATGTGGTAAATTAGGTGTTTCCCTTAGTGTGCATTATTTTCTTGGTGTCGACAAATTACAGGTCATTAAATAGCTTTCTTTCCATAGCGTAAAGTACCAGTCCGGCGATATTTTTACACCCGGTTTTTTCCAATAGATTCCGTTTATGCGCTTCTACGGTTCTGGCGGAGATGAATAACTCATCCGCTATTTCCTGGTTGGATTTTTCTTTGCAAATCAGGTGCAGTATCTCTTTTTCTCGCTTCGTAAGGGGGATTTCGGTAACAAGTCGTTTTTTGGCTTTAGGTTGGGTGGTTAATCCTTCCATAATGATTTCGGTTACATCCTGGCTGTAATAGTTTTTGCCTTGTGCCACCGTTTCAATGGCTTTTCTTAATTCTTCCTGGGTACAATCCTTCAGTATATAACCAATGGCTCCGGCTGAAAGCATTTGTTTAATGTTGTAGCTTTCATTCAACATGGTTAAGGCCAGAATATTTATATCAGGATGTTGTTTCTTAACAGCTTTAGTGAGTGAAATACCATCCATTTCCGGCATCATGATATCCGTTACCAGTACGTCTACCTCATTCGCTTTCATATATTCGAGGGCCTCTATTCCGTTATTTGCTTCGCCAACCACCAGAAAACCATCTTTATCCAGAAACGATTTGATTCCTTGTCTGATCATGGCATGGTCATCAGTTAATAATATTTTTACGTGTGTATCCATGTTATAGAGTTATTTCAAATAGAATTTGTGTTCCTTTTCCGGGTGCTGATTCGATTTGCAGAAACCCGCCAATGGCATCCGTCCGGATTTTCATGCTGTTTAATCCCAGGGTATTATTGGTTTTAGCAGGGATAAACCCAATGCCATCATCTTCAATGGTAAGGGTCACTATCTCGGCATGTTTTAAAAGCTGAATAGTGCAATTTTGTGCTTTTGCATATTTAATGACATTATTGATCGCTTCCTGAACAATGCGATAAATGGTCATTTCTGCCGCTACCTTCATGCGCTCTTCCGCCAGGTTATGGTAAAAAACAAGTTCGGTTGAGGTAGAACCTTTCATGGCATTCACAAGGGCTTCAATGGCGGCGGCCACGCCATTTTGATCAACGACCTTAGGCATTAGGTTATGCGCCAGGGTGCGACTCTCTGAAATAGAATCCTTCAGAAACCGGTAACCTGTTTGAAATCTCTTACGGATCATTTCATCTTCAAACACCACCGAGGAACGAACCTTTTCAAAATTCAGCAAGGCAGTGGACATGGTTTGTTGCAAGCTGTCATGAATCTCCCGGGCAATCCGGCTTCTTTCCTTGTCTTCGGTTTCCAGAATGGCATTCATCACTTTTTCTTCTTGTCGCACTTGTTCGGTGATGTCAGTAAATATACCAACAATGCGAATTGCACGATTAGCGCCATCCCTCGAAGAAGAGCCTTTACACCGGTACCATCTCAGTTTCTTTTGTTTGTTATAGAAGCGGGCATCAATATTCAACGGGCTCCCATTTTCGATATGAGTGTTTAAATGTTGTTCAAATCGGTTTTTGTCATCCGGATGCAGGTGAGCTATTAAAAATGCCATGGATGGTTGAATTTCATCATTGGTATAATCCAGGAGGTTACAGTCTTTTGGCGACCAAAGTAATAATTGATCCTGTACGCTGTAATCCCATATGATGGCTTCAGCTCCTTTCACGGCCAGGGTGAATCGCTCTTCACTTTTCAGGAGCTCTTTCTGGGTCTTTTGAAGCTCTGTTATATTTTTACGAAGTTGAAGATCCAGTTTTTCCTGTGCATTAACCCGTTTGTAGATCATATAAAAAGCGATACAGGAAAAGAGTAACACAAAACTGATCAAAAGGAGAACGGTGTGATATAATCGAAATCCTTCTGCCGCATTTTGTTCCCGGATTTTATTGGCATTTTCCTCCACTCGCTGTTCAAATAACTTTATTCGTTTAATGACGCGTCTTTTGGTTTCCAGGTAATTTTTATGGCTGATAATGGCCAGTGCCTTATCGCGGTCCGGTTTTTTCCGGATAGTATAATCCTTTGTCGAGTCGGCAAACCAACCTTTGGCGGCATAAAAGGCTTCGTTCTCTCTTTTTAGTAGCGTTTCAGAAAGATATATGGCTTCCTGTAAAAGGTTAAATTCTGCACCGCCATATCCCATCTGTTTCAGACTGTCTTCCAATAAATGGATGTTTTTAAGGTTGATCGGGTAGGATTCATCCGCAATTTGAACCAGGTCCTGGTATGCCTTTTCCCAGATGGAATCGCCGGTAATTATGTAATTCATGCAATAATGGGTCAGGTCATCATTCCTTTCCCTGAGGTTATCACTAAGGTTGATGGAATGAAAGCGGTCAAATTGACTCTTGCCGAATTCCTGCCTGTTTTTAAGTAATTGTACAAAAGAGACCAGGATAATGATCAGGGACAGAATGACGAAACCGAATAGGAGTGTAAAAGCTGTTTTAATCTTTATCATGGTGCTGTGAATTTATACAAGAGAGGAAAATTAAGTAAAAAAAATAGTAACAGAAAAAGCTTTTTTGCATAATCTCTGATTTTTTCATAATAAGAGGGTGATGAATATTAAAATTGTTACAAATAGAATGTGTGAATTTGATGGCTGATGGTTTGATGAAAAAGAGATAGAAGGGGTGCTTTGAAGTATATATATTGAAAACTGCAGGAATCGATTGAAACAATTAAATTGGGATAGAAATAGAATGTAGTGTCAGTGTATTAGTTTTTTATAAAGGGAATGAAATTGCTGACACTAGCCAATGATTCATTCGGCGATTTTTATAAACCTTATCTGCGCCTTGATGTCTTTGGGGAAGTCCAATTATTAAAAGAATTGCTATCTTTTGGGACTAAAGATGGATGTTTTCTGAGTTTATTGTCTGAATCAAGAAATTTGATAAAGTGAAAAGAGGATGTAAATTCAACTTATATAAGGTAATATGATTAAAATGAAAAACTCAGGGTCTATGTGTTCACAGTCTATTATCTTATATCTAAATTCAAATATTTGAGAAATTGAGAAGGTGAGAAGTTGAAAATAGGAAACGTCCATGTAAATTCAATTAACACACAGAAAGATGATTAAAAAGAAGACCTCTGTGGCTCAGTGTCTCTGTGTTTATAGTCTATTATCTCATATCTAAATTCAAATATTTGAGAAATTGAAAAGGTGAGAAGTTGAAAATAGGAAACAACCATGTAAATTGAATTAACACACAAGAAGATGATAAAAAGAAGAACTCTGTGGCTCAGAATCTCTGTGTTCACAGTCTCTTATCTAAATTTAAACCTATGAAAGAACATACTATTTCCGTTGCCACGGCCAATATGATGGGATTTGGTTTATTGTTACCCATCCTGCTTGTAACGGGTATACCATATATATTAGTCAATGGATTTACTATAGGGGAGATGTCTGTTCCTTCCATAGTTATACTTTTTGCGGTGATGATTCCCGGGATTGTCATCCATGAATTATTACACGGTATCGTGTGGGCCTTGTGTCAGAAACAAGGATGGAAAGTAATTCATTTTGGTTTTAATAAAGAGTGGTTAACGCCTTATTGTCACTGTTCCGTGCCCATGAAAGTGTGGTGCTACAGTTTGGGCGGCGTGATGCCTTTGATTGTATTGGGCATTTTGCCGGTTATTATTGGTACGGTGTATGCCTCATTTGCTGTTTGGATTTTCGGGGCTTTCTTCTCCATTGCTGCCGGCGGTGATATCATTGCCCTGTGGATGATTCGAAAATTCCCGCGACACCAATTGGTGCAAGATCATCCTGAGAAAATGGGCTTTATTCTGATTGATTAGTAATGATCTGATATTTATTAGAGTTTAGGTTGAAAAACTTAAGGCTGGGAGTCGATGGTCAGAAAGGCAAATCAAAGATTGAATCTCACTGTTCACTGTTCACTGTTCACTGTTCACTGTTCACTGTTCACTGTTCACTGTTCACTGCTCACTGTTAACTGTTCATTGCTTACTGTCCCCGGTTATCTGGTAATACATATGTAAAACCATAAATATAAAATCAGTACAATGAGAAACACACGTATATATGCCATTGATATTATTCGAGCGTTAACCATGTCATTGATGATTTTTGTTAATGACATTCCGGGCATCAAGAATATACCACAATGGTTAAACCATATGCCGGCAGGTGTTGATGGGTTGGGACTCGCCGATATTGTTTTTCCCCTGTTTTTATTCATCGTTGGCTTATCCATTCCATATGCCATTGAAAATAGATTAAAGAAAGGGCAGGACAAAATACAAGTGGGGGTGCATATTTTGGTGCGTACTTTTGCCTTGCTTGTGATCGGTGTGTTTATGGTGAATGTGGGGTCATTAAATGAGGAACTGACCGGTTTGAACAAGAACCTGTGGGCGCTGCTTTCCTATGTCTGTATATTTATGGTTTGGAATAAGTATCCCGAAAAGAAAAGTGAATATGCCCGTATTTTTAAGGTGCTCAGGTATATTGGTATTGGTGGATTGGTGTGGCTGGCGGTGATTTATCGCTCAGGCACGGTAGAGGTGCCGGAATTTATGCAAGTTCGGTGGTGGGGTATTCTTGGCTTAATCGGGTGGGCTTACTTTACCGGGGCTGTAGTGAACCTGATGGTAAGGGATAATCTAAAGGTAATGACCATGGTTTTCATTTGTTTTCTGGTGTATCATGTGTTATACAGTTTAAATATTGAAGGATGGAGTACTTTTCAGGTCTATTCGTTGCTGCCCGGTAAAGGCGCTTTTTCTGCCATGGTTATTGCTGGTGTATGGACTTCTTTAATAATGCGGCGTTATATGGCAACGGAGAATCTCAGAAAAATGTTTGTCACCTGGCTTGGAGCGGGTTTGTTATTTTTGATTCTTGGTTTTATTACCAGGTCTCTATGGGGAATCTCTAAGAATGACGCTACGCCTTCCTGGATTTATATCTGTCTGGCCATTGGATTGGTTGTGTTCACCTTTATTTTCTGGTTGGTGGATGTTAAAAAGAGAAAGAACTGGGCACATGTACTCGAACCGGCCGGCAATAACACATTGACGACTTACCTTATTCCTAATTTGGTTTATTATTCTATATGGTATTGTGGCGTGTCTTATCCTGATTGGCTAAATCAGGGTGTGGCCGGGCTATTCAGAAGTATCGTGTTCGTGTATGTTATTTTAGTTGTTTCAGGTCTGTTAACACGTTTTCATGTGCGATTGAAATTGTAAGGGTACAAGAATTTGATTTTGGCGCACTTGAATATCTAAAATTGATCAGATTCAATGTATTTGAGTTATTGAGTTATAAATTCCGGAGAAAATAATAGGTCGTTAAGCTTTTGTAAGTAATTGAAAAACAGGTTATAGCTATTCAATAGATAAAGTTGTTAATGGTCTAAACATGAGGGTAATGTAAATCAGTCTAATGTCTATCATATAACAAACTTGTAAAGCAACTCACTGTCAGTGATTAGTGCCTTTGTCTTGGATGCAAATTGTTCAAGGTGTATTAGTTTGTTCTTAAGATATTCAAGAGTATACCTTTCCAGGTAGTGACAAGCATCTCTATCTTTTCTGATTTGAAGGTAACGGTAGGATCGGGTTGTATAGTCGTCAATATGGGCAACGGCCATCTCTGACTCACCTTTTGTTAGGATGTCAAGACTTGAAGTCTCTGTATTTTAATCGGGACGTTGTCCCGGACCCTAGTTCCTTT
>RHGE01000105.1 GCA_004296775.1 Marinilabiliaceae bacterium JC017 | reverse complement strand
GCGATGGCGCGACGAAGATGAATGCGGGAATTCTGGCATGTGGGTTAGCAAAAATTCATCAAGGAGGTGGGGAGAAGCTTTTATTTGACTAGCGTTTTTTGCTTCGTTTTTGGGGCAATGCCAAAAATGAAGTAGGGTTTGGGACAACATCCCAATAAAATATGTCATCTAACAAGGATGTATAGCTATTATCTTGGCGTCAATATGGCCAATGGCCATCTCTGACTATCATATAACAACTTTCCTATTTATTCAGTTAATGCGAGTCGGAACATCCTGTTTGCAGATTCCTTTGCCTTTGAGGAGTTCCCGATAAATCGAGAGGAGTGACGTGTATTAAGGATGTATTCATACATCCAAATGCGGAGGATGCTGATCCAATGTGATGCTGTTTATGGTAAGATAGCGCTCTTTCGTCATGGAATACGGTCTTTTCGTCATGACATGGGACCCATTCATCACTTCATGCGTCTTTGTTTACCTATTGCTAACCTGTTTCCTTCAAATTCCTGTTTTTCTTGATTTATACTTGTGGGTTGAAAATTGCAAAACAACCGAAATAAAACATGTATATGGGGAAATATTTACGATTCAGGAAGAAACTATCTTTCTTGTTTCTGCTACTGATTGGTTTTATGGTGATTTCATTGAATGCCTATGGCCAGACAGGTATTAACGGACAGGTTAATGATGCCATAAAAATTATAAAGGTTACCAATCCGGATGTCGATTGCGATGAGTGTAATAATACGGCACGTTGTCGTTATGTTATTACCGTAGAGGATGGATCGGTTTTTTCAGCCGGAGACAGGGTGTTGATTGTACAGATGAAAGGTGCGACGATCAATACCAGTAACGATGCTAACGGGGGAAAGATTACTGATATTGGAAATGCCGGTAATTATGAGTTTTTTGTAATTGGTGATATTATTGGGAATGATATTTATCCCCGGGGACGCCTTAAACGCACTTATGATAATGCCGGGTTGATACAGCTGGTTAAAGTGCCATCTTATTCGGGTGATGTGGAAATTAACTCTGATTTGGTAGCTGAGTCCTGGAATCCTGCTACAGGACGTGGGGGCATTGTAGCCATTTTTGTGGATGGGACACTCATTTTTAATGCCGATATAAAGGTGCATGGAATGGGGTACCAGGGCGTAACTGTAAATAAGAATGGTTCACCTGATAATTGTACTAAGGTTCCTGATATGCAGATGATTTGGTCTGCTGGGAATTCTGATGTGAGTCCTAAAGGGCAGGGGATTGTGGTGGATGATCCCAGGTATAATGGTGGTCGGGCTCCGCGTGCCAATGGCGGTGGCGGTGGTGTTAGCGGCGATTCTGGCGGTGGCGGTGGTTCCAATTTTGGTGCTGGTGGCAATGGAGGTAATCGCTGGTGTGATTCTGCAGATAAAGGAATGGTTGCTGTTCAGGCCGGAGGGCTGGGAGGTGTTCCCATGGAACAGTACATCGGGCAAAATCGTATTTTTTTCGGTGGTGCCGGTGGTGCTGGTTTTGTTACCAGTGGCAATTCGGCTTCTGCTGCCCATGGTGGTGGCTTAGTGGTTATTCGGGCAAAGCGAATTATTGGAAATGGGCATACGATTGATGCTTCCGGTTCGGCACCGGCATCTACCGGTACGGGTATTGATGGTGGCGGTGGTGGCGGCGGCGGTGGTACCGTTGCTTTCGAAATACAGTCTTTTGAAGGTGCTCTGAATGTAAATGTATCAGGTGGAGATGGACAAGACCTGGAAACAAATGTACTTCACGGCCCAGGTGGCGGCGGTGGCGGTGGTGCTTTTTTGTATAATCTGTCAGCTCTGCCTGCTGGTATAACCGTTGATGCTTCCGGTGGAGAAGGAGGAGAACACCGCGACGGTAAAGGGCGTAACGGCTCTAAAGATGGTGCCGCCGGAGGGGTGGTTTCCTATTTTAACCTGGTCTATTCCGAAGAAGATTTTGATGATGATGATATCAGTGATTTCTGTGACTTGGATACTGATAATGATGGGCTTTTAGATTCAGATGAAGATGGCGGTTCGGGTTTTGATCCGAGTAAAGATGCCGATGGGGATCATACGCCTAATTACAAAGACAGTAATGATGTGACACCTGGATTTCCGGTTTTTGTGGATACCAATGGTGATGGTATTAATGATATTTATGACAGGGACAAGGATGGAATACCTGATTTTAAGGATCTGGACTGTGATAATGATGGTCGGGTAGATGTTGTTGAAGCCGGTGGTCAAGCTGATGCCTCCGGTGCTCTTGCCAATTATGAGGATCGAAATAATGATGGTTTAAGCGATAATGTAGATCCGGACAATGGAGGAAAGCCGCTTGCTAAACCAGATTCAGATGGTGATGGGTCTCCTGATTTCCTTGATCTCGACTCTGATAATGATGGTGTTTCGGATGCTTATGAGTCGGCCACATCAACCATTGCAACAGGTAATGATACCGACAATGATGGTATTGATGATGCCTTTGATGCTAATCAGGGGGGCGTCTATAATACATTAATTGATCGTGATGGCGATGGTATCAATGATATGTTTGATCTGGATTCGGATAATGATGGCATTACAGATTTCTATGAAACTGCCGGGGTAGCTCCTAAGGGTGTTGATGCGGATGCGGATGGTATCGATGACGCATTTGATGTGGATAAAACATTTGGTGCAGATAGTGATGGGGACTGGATTGATGATGCCTCAAAACCTAAAAACTCCGATACCGATGGATTATTTGATTTTCATGATTTAGATGCCGATGGAGACGGAATCATTGACAATATTGAAGGACAACCTACTGTTGGTTATGTAGCTCCTTCCGGAATAGATGCCGATAAAGATGGGCTGGATAATGCCTATGATCCTTCCAATGGGGGAACTTACCTGGTGCCGGTTAATATTGATGGGGATGCGGAACCTGATTTCCTGGATACTAATTCCGATGCAGATAATGAGTCTGATTGGATTGAAGCATATGATACTAATGAGGATGGTGTGGCTGATACAGCGCCTGCCGGATCAGATAGTGACAATGATGGAATAGATGATAATTTTGATGCTGTAAATGGTAATGATCCCACCGATGGTGGTGAGTTGGCGACGGATTATCCCGATGTGGATGACCCGGGTAACGATAGAGACTGGCGGCAAAATGTACCTCGTGTTACATTATCGCTTGATAAGGCTATTCTTACTGAAGATATACAAGTAGCTACTTTCACTGCTTCCTTGAACAGGACTACTTATCAGGATGTGACAGTGAACCTTGCCTATTCGGGTTCTGCTCTGGGCAGTGGAAAGGATTATACTGCCGTCAAAGGTGCTAATGCATCCAATGCTTCAACGATTGTTATTCCGGCTGGTCAGCTAGCGGGAACAGTGACGGTGACTTCAGTGGATGATGATCTGGTTGAAGAATCTGAGACGGTAATTGTTGACGTTGCCTCTGTAGTAAATGCAAAGGAGGTAGGCACTCAACAAAAAAGTGTGACCATTTCGGATAATGATGCTGCTGGTATTACTGTTTCTGCCATATCAAATACAATCAATGAGAATGGTCAAAAAGCCACCTTTTCCATTGTGTTGAATTCTCAACCAACGCATGATGTTACAATCGCATTATCTTCGAATAATATTAATGAAGGTCAACCCAAGGTGCCGAGTGTGACATTTACCTCTGCCAACTGGAATGTTGCCAAGGTCATTGAGGTTATTCCGGTGAATGATGAATTGGACGAAGAGGACCAATCTTTCACTATTATCACACATGCAGTTACGAGTGGAGATGTAAATTATAGTGGGAAAGATGGCAATGATGTGGATGTGGTTATCCAGGATGATGATGAAACGCCTGTTATTTCAGCCAATACCATCGAGCTCGCCGAGGATGTTTCCAAGGACTTTGAGGTTTATGATGTGAACGATGATAATACTGGCAATGATACAGATCCGGATAACGATGCCATAACCTATAGCATTGTGAGTGGGAATGAAACCGGTGTTTTTGCTTTGAATTCAGCTTCAGGTAAAATAACGGTATTAGCTTCTGAAAAATTAGATTTCGAAACTATTCAGAAGTATGATTTAGTAGTATCTGCAAGTGATGGTACTAATGGTACATCTGCCACAATCACTGTAAATATTCGTAATACGGATAGTGATGTCAGTTTAACTGTCGAGGATGTGAATGTGACAGAAGGCGATAACGGTGATGTGAATATGCAATTCACCATCAATAGTAATGTGGCAACGGCAACTGATCTGACAGTTGATTATTCTCTAAAAGATGTAACAGCTACTAAAGGAATAGATTATTCAGGAAGTAATGGAATTGCTACTATAAATAAAGGCAATAAAACCACTTCCGTCCTTATTACGGTTAAGGGCGATGAGTTAGATGAGGACAATGAGTCATTAACTTTCACATTAAGCAATAATTCGGCAGGAACAATCACTGATGCCAATGCAACAGGTACCATTGAGGATGATGATCATTCTCCTGTGATTGAAGATGTGGTAACTTCCGTTTCAGAAGATGCTGCTAATGGTAAAGTTGTGCATAATATAAGCGATGAGGTTAGCCCGCGTGATGACAGGGATGGTGACTTGGATGCTATCACTTATAGTATCTTATCAGGAAATGAAGCAGGTGTTTTTGCTATTAACAGCGCTACTGGGGAGATATCTGTCAAGGATGAGACCAAACTGGATTATGAAACTACCCAACAACATGTATTGCACATCCAGGCGGTTGATGGAAAAACGAATAGTGATGTTGCTGATGTGACCATCAATGTGCTTAACACCGACAACGATATCATCTTATCAGTAGCCGATGCTATTGCTTTGGATGAAGGAGACGCAGGCTCTGTTTTTCTGACGTTCCGAATTGGTAGTAATCATCCGGTTGCTGAAAATATCACTATTAAATATGCTACTTCTAATGGAACTGCAAAAGCTGGTTCTGATTATGTCACTAAATCCGGAACAGCTACAATATCTGCCGGTCAAAGTAGTAGTGACATTACTGTAGAGGTAAAAGGGGATAATGAAACAGAAGCAAACGAGGATGTAACTTTTACCATCAGTGACAATTCTGCAGGTACACTCGGTGATGCCATTGCAAAAGGAGTTATAACCAATGATGACAAAAGTCCGGTTATTTCTAATAGCATTAAGGAAATCAGTGAAGATGCTGCAAATAATCAAACTGTACATAATTTAAACGACGACATTACCGGGAATGATTCCGATGGTGATGGTGATGCAATAGAATACAGTTTCACAGGAGGAAATGAAGCGGGTACTTTTGGGATCAACTCCTCTACCGGAGAAGTTTTTGTGGCTAACGCCGCTCAGATAAATTTTGAATCTGTTACCAAATATGATTTGTTGGTAAAAGCCAGCGATGGTACCAATGAATTAACAGCCACGGTTACTGTGAATATCGCGAATACCGACAATGATGTTAGGTTAAACATTGATAATGGTACTTTGTCTGAAAGCGAAGCCGGATCAAAATCACTCAATTTTGTTGTTAGGAGTAATGTGAGTGTGGCTTCTGATTTAACTATTAATTATAACGTTGTCTGCGGGTCTGCCACTTTAGGGGATGATTTTACAAACAGTAAGAGTTCCGTGACCATTCCTGCAGGAAGTGATCAGGCGTCTGTGCAGATCATGGTAGTAGATGATCAGAAAGATGAGAATGATGAAACGTTTACCATTACATTGAGTGGTAACACAGCAGGAACACTAGTTGATGCATCAGCGATAGGTACCATTACAGATGATGATAACAAACCGGTAATTCTAGATGCGTCGGTTAATGTGGCAGAAGATGCATATAGTGGGGTTGTACATAATCTAGACGACGACAATACCAAGAATGATACCGACCTGGATAATGATGCGATAAATTATTCTATAACTGGCGGAACCGGGGTCGGAATATTCGTAATTGACAGTAGTACAGGTGAGATAAAGGTGAAGGGTGGCGTTGAATTAGATTACGAAACTACATCAAACTATAACCTGAATGTGAAAGCCAGTGATGGCACTAACGAATCTGTTGCGAATATTACCATAAAGGTTATAAATACTGATAGTGATGTGACACTTTCCGTTTCAGGTGATAATGTGAATGAAGGCAATGTGGGATCTTCGTCAATTTCATTTTCTATTACCACGAATGTGCCAGTTGCCAATACAGTAAAAGTAGATTACACCACAGTAGATGGTACGGCAACTGCAGGATCTGACTATCTGCTAAAGAGTGGAACGGCTATTTTGTCAGCAGGTGAAAACAAGTTCGACATTGTAGTGCCGGTTAAAGGTGATCAGATAGATGAAGCCGATGAATCCTTTAAGGTTCAATTGTGCAATCCAATTGCTGCAACCATCGTAACGAGTGAGGCGAAAGCTATTATTCGTGATGATGATAATTCCCGCTTGACGGTAGAAAATGCTCAGGTTTTTGAAACAGATGGTAAGGCTTCCTTTATGATCAAGCTGGATAATGCTGTGCAGGGGGGAACCACTGTTACCTGGAGTATTGAGAATGTATCCACCAATGCAGCAGACTATACAAATGCTTCAGGAACGGTTAGTTTTGAAGGGTACGCAGGTGAAACAAAATCCATAGACATAGCTATTGTTGATGATGAGGTGGTGGAGAGTGAAGAATCCTTTACCATTAAAATCACCAGCAGCAATGCTTTAGTGGATGATAACGATATAGCTACCGGTAGTATTACAGATAATGACGGGCCGGCTATTCTGTCTATGGCAGATATGACCATTGATGAAAATGGGTCTGGTCAATTTACCATTACGGTTGATAAGGCGGTTGAAGGTGGTTTTGATGTCAGGTATAATTTCAGTGATGATTCTGCTTTAGGCGGGAAAGATTATGACAATACTTCTCATACGTTGCATTTTTCAGGAACAGCCGGGGAGAGTAAACTTTTTACTGTAGCTGGTATCAATGACGATATAGTTGAAGGTAGTGAAGTGTTTTATGTTAGTTTGTCTTCTACTCATGCAAAAGTAAATGCAAGCGCCACGGCTAAAGGAACAGTAATCGATGACGATGCGGCTAATGTAACAATCGAAAATGTGGAAGTTACCGAAGGCGCAATCGCTAAATTTACCATAAAGCTCAATAGAGCCATTGTGGGTGGGGCGGATATCAGCTATAGCTTCACAAATGGTTCTGCTACCGGAGGAAGTGACTTTGATGCTACCACCGGTAAAGTCTATTTCAATGGTACTGCTAACGAAATTCAAGCATTTACAGTTGTGGTTAATGAAGATTTTATCGTTGAAGGCGATGAATCTTTTACGGTGAACCTGGCAAGTAATAATCCGCTTGTGGGTGCTGATGATACAGCTATTGCTACTATTAAAGATAATGATGGTACTGCTGAAGTTACTGTAGAAAATGTGAGTGGCAACGAAGGAGAGACCATTACTTTCTCTGTTAAACTTAATAAAGCTGTTCAGGGAGGAGTGGAAGTAACTTACGGGTTATCCAATGGAAAAGCTACCGTGGTTGACGATTATGAAGATGTATCTGGCCCGTTAAATTTCGACGGGAATGCCGGAGAGGTGAAAACCTTTACCGTGCTCCTGAATGATGATGCGGTTGTCGAAAGCAAAGAGACGTTTAAGGTTGGTTTGAATACCACTCATGCTTTGGTAATGGCTGATGATGAGGCTACCGGTACTATTCTGGATCTTGACGGGCCGGCAACAGTGACTATTGCAGATGTGTCTGTTGATGAAGACGGGTTAAATATTTTTACCGTTTCAGTGGATAAAGCAGTTGAAGGAGGATTCGCAATTGACTACACCTTTACTGATGGTACTGCCATAAGAGGGACTGACTTTGTTAATACGCCGGGTAAATTAATTTTTGCCGGTGAAGCCGGAGAACAGCAAACCTTTAATGTGGCGGGTATCAATGATGACCTGGTAGAAGGAAGTGAAGTATTTACGGTGAATCTGAGTAGTTCCTGTTTACTGATTAATACAGATGCTACGGCGAAAGGAACAATTATAGACGATGATGCAGCGAGTGTGATGATTGAAGATGTGAAAGTGACTGAAGGTCAAAAGGCCACTTTTTCGGTGAGTCTGAACAAAGCGGTTGTTGGTGGCTTGGTTGTTACCTATCGTTTTGCAGATGGTTCTGCTGTCGCCGAAAGTGACTTTATTGATTCTGGTAGTATTATCAGTTTCAATGGTACAGAAGGTGAAACACATACTTTTGATGTTTTTATTATTGATGACGAAGTTGTTGAGCAGGAGGAATACTTCACGGTTAGTCTGGCTAGTAGCAATAAATTGGTGGGAGCAGATGATACTGCTAAAGGAGTAATCACTGATAATGATGGTAGGTCTGAAGTTACTATAGAAAATATGAGTGGCAACGAAGGGGAGTCCATTACTTTTTCTGCCAAACTTAGCAATGCTGTTCAGGGGGGTGTGGAAGTAACTTATGGCCTTTCCAAGGGAACAGCCACGGCAATTGATGACTATGAAGATGTATCAGGTTTATTAAGCTTTGAAGGGGACGCCGGAGAGGTAAAAACGTTTACCGTGAATTTAGCTGATGATGCCGTTGTAGAAAGCAAAGAGACATTCACCGTTAACCTGAATACCACAAATGATTTGGTGAATGCCGATGATCAGGCCACCGTTACTATCCTGGATCTTGATGGGCCGGCAACAGTGACTATTGCAGATGTGTCTGTCGATGAAGATGGGGCAAATATTTTTACTGTTTCAGTGGATAAAGCAGTTGAAGGAGGATTCGCAATTGACTATACCTTTACCGATGGTACTGCCATAGGAGGGACTGACTTTGTTAATACGCCGGGTAAATTAATTTTTGCCGGAGAAGCAGGTGAACAGCAAACCTTTAATGTGGCAGGTATCAAAGATGACCTGGTAGAAGGAAGTGAATCATTCACGGTGAATCTGAATAGTTCCAGCTTGCTGGTCAATACAGATGCTACGGCTAAGGGAACCATAATAGACGAAGATGCCGCTAATGTGACGATTGAAGATGTAAAAGTAACCGAAGGTGAAACGGCTACCTTTACCATTACCTTGAACAAGGTCGTGGTTGGTGGCGTAGACGTGACTTATCATTTAGCTGATGGTTCTGCCATAGCAGGTAGCGATTTTACGAATTCTGAGAAGACAATCAATTTCGTGGGAACAGCAGGTGAAACCCACACATTTGATGTCAGTATCCCGGATGATGCAGTGGTGGAATATGAAGAGTTTTTTACTGTCAGCCTGACCAGTAGTAATAAATTGGTTGGTGCCGATGATACCGCCAAAGGATTAATCACCGATAATGATGGGCCTGCCACTGTGAGCATTGAAGAAGCTTCCGGAGTTGAGGGAGGCGATTTGCAGTTTCAAGTGACACTGGATAAGGTCGTACAGGAAGGGGTAGTTGTTAATTATCATTTTACTGATGGTACAGCAACCGGAAGTACAGATTTTAATAATACAGGCGGGTCATTAACCTTCACCGGTAAGGCTGGAGAAGTTCAAACGATTACCGTGAAACTGAATGAGGATGATAAGGTAGAGGCTAATGAAACCTTTACGGTTAATCTTGATACAGACAATGATTTAGTGAACGTTGGTACTAAAGCCATCGGCACCATTACCGATAATGATGTTGCAGGTATTACTGTTTCTGCCATTTCCGGGAATACATCCGAAGCCGGATCAACAGCCACATTTACGGTTAAGTTAAATTCTCAACCGGAGAGTGATGTGACGTTGAAACTTCGGACAAGTGATGCTTCAGAAGGGGAGATAGCGGAGAGTCGAAAAACGTTAACCTTTACAGCAGTAGATTGGAACAAGGTTCAAACGGTTACTGTTACTGGTGTGGATGACGACGTGGATGATGGCGATATTAATTACTCGATTATACTGGATGCAGCAGCAAGTGCAGATGGTAATTACAATGGTTTTGATGTCGTTGATGTAGCTGTGATGAATGAAGACAATGATTTACCAAATACGGCTCCTGTTGCTGAAGATGATACTGCCGAGATCATTGAAGGAGGCGAAGCAAAAGGTAATGTGTTGGATAATGACCGGGATGCAGATGGCGATGTTCTGACCATTGAACTGAAACCGGTTACCGGCCCAACGAATGGTACTGTGGTAATTGAGCCGGATGGCGCTTATACCTACACGCCAAATGATGGCTTCTTCGGAACGGATCGTTTCACCTACAGGGTTTGTGATAACGGCTCACCTTCTGCGTGCAGCACAGCCGTGGTAACCATTATTGTTACGGCATTTGATGAAGACGGTGATGGAATACCAACCGAAGTAGAAGGTGATGTGGATACCGATAATGATGGCACCCCTGATTACCAAGACACCGACTCCGATGATGATGGCATCAGCGATCAGGTGGAGGGTGTTGTAGATACCGATAATGATGGTACCTCTGATTACAAAGACACCGACTCCGATGAAGACGGCATCAGTGATAAGGTAGAAGGAGCTGTAGATACGGATAATGACGGGGCATCGGATTACAAAGATACCGATTCCGATGATGATGGTATTCCTGATTCAGAAGAGAGTAACGGTGACTGTGATAATGATGGTGTTGTGGACCGGTTGGATAAAGACGTTTGTTCGACAGATGAAGATGGCGACGGCATTCCAACCGAAATAGAAGGAACTGGTGATACGGATAATGATGGCATTCCCGATTTCCTGGATACTGATTCCGATGATGATGGTATCAGTGACAAGATAGAAGGTACCGTGGATAGTGATGGAGATGGAAAATCCGATTACAAAGACACCGATTCCGATAGTGATAATATTACCGATAAGGTAGAAGGTAATGTGGATAGCGATGGCGATAAAAAGCCCGATTATATTGATACCGATTCGGATGGTGATGAGATCAGTGATGAGGTGGAAGGCACCGTGGATACTGACAAAGATGGCGTGTCGGATTATGTTGATGGTGATTCTGATAATGATGGTTTGCCTGATTGGGAAGAAGGTGTCGTTGATACAGACCAGGATGGTACGTCGGATTATAGAGACACCGACTCGGATGGGGATGGTATCAGCGATAAGGAAGAAGGCCTCATGGATATTGACGGGGATGGTGACTCCAACTACCGGGACAGTGATTCGGACGGTGATGATATCTCCGATGAAATAGAAGGTAATATTGATACCGACCTAGATGGCAAAGCCAACTACATTGATCTGGATTCCGATAATGATAAGATTCCGGATGCTGAAGAGGAAGAAGGGGATTGTGATAACGATGGTATCATTAACCGCCTGGATCCGGATCAGTGTGTCGAGAAAGTTAAAGTAGCGAAAGGATTCTCACCCAATGGCGATGGTATCAATGATTACTATATTATACCTGAGTTGGATCAATATTCTCATGTGAGCATTGAAGTATTCAACCGCTGGGGGAATGTGGTATTCAAAGAAGACAGGTATGCGAATAAGTGGGATGGTATGTCTAATGTAGGTATGAGCATTGGGGATAAACTGCCGGTTGCCACTTACTTCTATGTCATTGTTATCCATGATACGAATGAAAAGTTAACAGGCTATATTTATTTGAATCGATAGGGGAAACAGAGCGCCGGCCGGTTATCATTACCGGTTGGCTGTTCCGTTTTTAACCTTCTAAAGAATTAGAAAATGAAGCTGAATCAATTGGTAAGATATATAAAAAGCAGACTGCAGGGAAAGAGACGGTTTGCAGGGGTAGCTATGCTTTTATTTATGGCAGGCAGCATGCACAATGTGCTGGCCCAGCAGGAACCTTTGTACACCCAATACATGTTTAATACGGTATCAGTCAACCCTGCCTATGCCGGCACACGTGATGCTATGAATCTACTGTTCCTGTCACGCCTGCAGTGGTCGGGATTGGACGGGGCGCCTAAAACCAATACGTTTTCCATGCACTCCCCGTTGAACAACTATAATATGGGGGTGGGGTTCTCGGTGGTCTCTGATAAGATCGGGCCGGTAAACAACTATTACATCAACTTGAATTATGCCTACAGGGTGAACCTGACGGATAAGATGATCCTTTCTATGGGGATAAAAGGGGGTATCTACAATTACTATGTTGGTCTGAATGATATTCCGCTGAATGAGAACGGAGACCCGGCCTTTGCCGGTGATCTGGAGAAACGTTTACAACCTAATGTGGGCGCCGGTCTTTATTTGTATACCGATAAATTTTATGTGGGGGTTTCAGTGCCCAAGTTAATTCAAACCGATATCGGGAACGAAGTGAAAAGTGGGACATCGGTGCTTGGAGAGTTGAAACGACACTATTTCATTATGGGGGGGTATGTGTTTGATCTCAATCATGAGTTTAAGCTAAAGTCGTCTCTTATTAATAAGATGGTGGAAGGTGCGCCGCCCTCCACCGATATCACCGCTCAAATGATTTACAAGGATACTTACTGGTTAGGGGCCACCTACCGTGTGGGTGATGCTGTTGCTTTTTTGGCGGATATTCAAATCAACAAACAATTGATTGTTGGTTATTCCTATGATTTTTCCGTGTCCCGTCTGGCTGGTTATAATCATGGTAGTCATGAGATCATGATTAGTTATGATTTTGATGGTTTCCTGAAGAAAAAGACGAAATCATTAAGGCATTTCTAATAGTGAGTGTCGTATAAATTGAGAGATGCTAAGAACACACAAATTATATCGATATTATTCGTGTCTTGAGTGCGGACACCGGCAGCAAGTTGTGCCATTAGACCTTAAGGTCTGAATAATAGCGAAACCTTTAGATGCGCATCAATTAAACGAGATGCATATCGGAATAACGTCTATTATCTAGTTTCTCAAAATCTAGTCATTAAACCTTAAGGTCTGGAAAATACCCAAGGAAATGAGGGCAATATTTTTAGATGCGCATCAATTAAACGAGATGTAAATCAGTCTAAGGTCTATTATCTAGCTTTTCAAAATCTAGTCATTAAACCTTAAGGTCTGAGAAATACTCAAGGGAATGATGGTATTTGGATGAAACAATACCTTGTATTTTAATAAAAAAAAAGCCCGGTTTTTCCGGGCTTTTTTGGTTTATCGGAATCAAGGGAATTGAAAAATTAATAATTATACTACATTTGAAGCTTTCTTAATTGAAGTTAAAAATCAGCTGATATTATGCCATGTGAGCCAGAAAATTGGTTTGGTATAATGCGGGCGTGCGTTTCAAATTCAAAAATACGTTCCCGGAAATCAGGGGTTAGTGTCTTATCAGTAATGTCTGTGTATTTTTTAGCAGGATATTGCAATGTCGGTCATGTAAATATCTTGATACTCATATCTGTGTACTTTTCTGGCTTGTCCAGGTTAGGTTAACCACGTATTGGTATTATTTTCTGTCAACCTTATGTTTCCGTGAAATATGAAGCATGTTTTGTCGTTTAAAACCATGAACAATTTGAATTATTCGATTATAAATCTCATGTCAATCATCTAACCTTAATAATCTATTTTAAAATTATGCAGGCATATATCCGTAAATCACTCATCTTACTCTCTTTTTTTCTTTTTAGTTTTATGGTGAATGGGTTCAGCCAGGTAACCAAGCAGGAAGTGTTACAATACCTGGAAGCTACCTATGATCATGAAATGGACCAACCACAGGTTGATAGTATTGAGTACCGTCACGCTGAATTCTCACCGTATCTGCTTAAAGACGCGCAGGCAACATTAGATGCTTATGCAGTTTCGTCGCCTGATAACAGCATCAAAGTAAATATTGAGCTTACCACTGATCAGCTAACCTATTCAATTTCTAAAAGGGATGTCCCCATGGTGACGCCGTCCGTTTTGAATTTACAGTTAGCTGGTGGCGACCTGACCAAAGGGATTATTTGTGAAGAGACAGAGCGGAATGAGGTGAATGAAAATATTCATCTGCCCTATGGTGAAAAGCAAGAGGTCTCGAATAATTATAAGGAAGTGGTGTTGCATTGCCGAAATGGTCGCAATGAATCCTTTCATGTTTGTTTCCGGGCGTATAACGAAGGGGTAGCTTTCCGGTTTTCATTTCCTGAAACCAATACGTTGCAGAGAGTGGAGGTGAAAAACGAAATTACGCAGTTTGCTTTTTCAGATACCTATACCGCTTATGTGGAAGCTGGTAATGAGAATGGGTATACACAAAAATCATTGAATAATGTTTATAAAACGCTTATCCCTTTAACGCTGAAAGGCACGCAATCCAGTATTTGCATTAATGAGGCAGGAAATGATGATTATGCCCGCATCTGCCTGAGAGGGATTAGTAATAACACGCTTCAGAGTTCCTTCCTGGGCTCTCCATCTTCTTATTCCTTACCCTACGCATTACCCTGGCGCTATTTGGTTATTGGTGATGATCCGGTAGATCTTATCTATAAAAAGGAGATGATATACGGATTGAACAAATATCAATTCAACGAAAAGGATTGGAGCTGGCTGAAACCGGGAAAGGTATTTCGTAGCCTGGTATTGACCACTCAAGGCGGAAAGGATGCCATCGATTTTTGTCATGTCATGAATATTCAATACATGATGTTTGATGCCGGCTGGTATGGTTTGGGCTATGGGCAGTCCCGGGAACGCGATCCGTTATCCGACCCCATGGATGTCATCGATGGCCTTGATATGATGGAGATCACCCGTTATGCCACAGAGAAGGGAGTAGGGGTTATCCTCTATATTAATAAAGTGGGTTGGGATCGGTATGATAACCAGGCGATGTTCGATTTGTATGAGAGTTGGGGCATCAAGGGAGTGAAACTTGGGTTTATGGATGGTTATTCTTCCTATGGTAACAAAAAGATATATACCATTATTGATGAGGCGGCCCGCCGGAAAATGGTGGTGAATGTGCACGATAATCTCCGGCCTACGGGATTAACGCTTAAGCATCCCAATCTCATGACGGCTGAAGGGATAAGGGGAAATGAACACATTGAAAATACCGGAGATCACACCACCTTGCTGCCCTTTACCCGCTATTTAACCGGCGCAGGGGATTACACCATTTGCTATAAAGGGAATGATCCGGATTATAATAGAAAGCCCAGGTTAATGAAAACCAGCCGGGCGCACCAGCTGGCGCTGAGTGTTCTTTTTTATAGTCCGTTGCAACACATCTTTTGGTATGGAGCCCCCTACATCTACCAAACCCCCGTGGAAATAGAAATGTTTAAACAGCTGCCCACCGTATGGGATGATTTTAAAGTCACGACAGCTGAAATGGGTCACTATTTTTCAATGGCACGGAAAAAAGGGGATAACTGGTATTTAGCCGCCATTAGTGATAATACCGCCCGGGATATCTATATACCGCTTGATTTCCTGGATGCGGCTACAAAATATAAGGTGACCATCTATAGCGATAAGGAGCCGGAAACCATAAACAGGCGGCGGGTTACCCTGGAGCAACTGAAGACTGAAGGAATGGTTACCGACAAGGGACTATTCACTTCCATGCAAGCCAGCGGGGGAGTAGTGTGTGTGTTTAAACCGGAAAACAGTAATCCGGTTATTGAAGCAGAGTGGGCGCAGGCAATAAAGGTATTCCCGAATCCTACCACCGGGCGGGTAACTATTCAATCGGACCAGTTGGCCGGAAAAGAGGTGAATGTGGTAGTAACAGCACTCGACGGGCAGCAGGTGTATAGCAAAAATGGTATCCGATTGGCAGATGGTGCCGAACTCGATCTCTGCGGACTGTCCAATGGCATGTACATACTTACTTTAAAAACACCGGATGCCAAGGTGCAGCAAAAACTGATAATCCGTAAGTGAAACGAGTTACAGGTGGTAAAGACCTTAAGGTTTCTAAAACCTTAAGGTCTGAATAATAGCGAAAACTCTTGGAGTCTATCACTTGAACGAGATGTAAATCAGTCTAACGTCTATCATCTATCATATAACAAGGTACCGATTGCAAATCGATGCTAGCAGGTGCAAACGCGAAGTCGCCCTTGAATATATCGACACTATAACACAAAAAGCCAAATGACGAGTCGGACCATGATGTTGGGAAGCGCGTGAGCCGGACAAATAAGCGGGCCGGCGTAGGCGCGACGAAGATGAATGCGGGAATTCTGGCATGTGGGTTAGCAAAAATTCATCAAGGAGGTGGGTGGAAGCTTTTATTTGACTAGCGTTTTTTGCTTCGTTTTTGGGGCAATG
>RHGE01000104.1 GCA_004296775.1 Marinilabiliaceae bacterium JC017 | reverse complement strand
TGACGAGTCAGGCCATGATGTTGGGAAGCGGGGGGCCGGTCAAATAAGCGGGCCGGCGCAGGCGCGACGAAGATGAATGCGGGAATTCCGGCATGTGGGTTGGAAAAAATTCATCGAGGAGGTGGGTTGAAGCTTTTATTTGACTAGAATTTTTTGGTTCCTTTTTGGGGCGATGCCAAAAAGGGACTAGGGTTCGGGACAACGTCCCGTAGAAAACACAGAGAAATGATAACGAAGTTGTATCATCCAGTGTCATCGGCACGACCGTATGGTAGATATTAACAAATAAACCCAACAAGTACCGTAGGTACGACAGAAGTAAGTGATGTTTGCAATAACTTCTCCATAAAAACACAGAGTTTTCAAGGCTTGACATCCTAACAAAAGGTAAGATAACTCTAAATTGACGCTACCAGTACCTTTGGTATCATTCAGATTTCCGCAGATCCAAAGGGATGCAGAGAGAATTGTTCTAAACATCTACTAAAAGGATTCAAATACTCGTAAATCATTTTGCTTTTCGCCCGGTCACTCCTTTCCCCTCCTAAAAGATTTAGGAGGGGTGATTTTCATTGAGTAAACAATGAAAATCGGGGTGGTTTGATTGTAATATAACCAGTGAGAATAAACAAATAATAAAGAAACACAGAATTTGCCTTACACACTACACAACCAACAAGAAGACCCAATCATATAAATCTTGTTAATCCTGTCAAATTATATCAGAAAGGCCGGCGGGGGCGCGACGAAAATGAATGCGGGGATTCTGGCTTGTGGGTTGGAAAAAATTCATCGAGGAGGTGGTAAATAATGAGCAGTGAATAGTGAAATCAAACTAACTTCTTTTTTGGGGCTAAGCCAAAAATGAAGTAGGGATTAACGAAGTTGTAACGAAGAGAAAATGCGAAGATCCGCAGAGCTAACGTTAACACAGAACCCAGAACTCAAAAATCCAACCGAGAATTTGAGAAATTGAACAACAGCAAAGATGGGGAGGCGTTGAGAAGGGGGTAAGGCTTAATGTGAGAAGTTGGAAAATTGATAATTTGAAAAACCAAAAAGATAACACTCCAAACCCAAAACCACCCTATAGCCTCTAGCTTCTATCCTCTAATCTTCATCTTCCAACCTAATACCTTTGGTCAATACTACTCCTTTATCCATTGTCTATTGGACCTGATAAGAGTTTTGTTCGGGATTGCATCGTACCAGCATCGGTAATTGTTTGGTATTGCATCGGTCACTGGTCGGTTCCTATAGGACCAATAAACGACCAAACAAACACCGATAATGACACGTTTCTGGTACTTATCTGACCCAATTTAAGGCCAAATCCCTTCATTTTTGCTCCATTTTCACCCTTTTTCATGCATAAGTCTTAAAAAACATTAACACTTACGTGTATATGTTTTCCATGTTTTTCAAACACCCAAAATGTCTTGTGGTTGATAAACTGTGATTTATGCCACCCAAAAAGTAACGGTAATTTTACCGTTATTTTTTTTCATTATCTGCCGAGCTACATTGGCTTTGAAATTTGATTAACTATTATTCACCCCTAAATGACAGAAACAATGGAAAAATTAAGCGTGAATTCAATCAGGCAAATATCTGTTCAAGGTGCTGGTATGAGGAAGGTAAGGGCTTTACTCAGGCGCTTAGGTAGCCACTTTTATCAACATGTTGTTCAAATTGGATGGAAATTAAATAGAGAGGTCAGAAGTTAGAGTAGGAGTTACTATAACAGCAACGTTCTTTTTTTATTGAACCAAAAGCAAATAGTGAAAATAACTATCATGGCATCATTATGTCGTATTATCATCTATTTTTCATGATTATGACAACAATCTCGTGTTATTCCACCTGCTACAGCAATAAAAAACACTCACCCCTCTTTCTTAGGACTCAAGGATTGAGAAAGAACCCTATAGTGCAGGCTGGCGCCATCGTCCAACTTTATTTTATCCTTCATTAATCAATCGTTATTTTAATTCCTGTATTTAACGGTAATAACCCAACTTTTTATTACTTTCGTAAAAACGAAGGATAAAATACTTATAAGTTAGCCACAAGCATAAAAAATGAAGAGCATTAAACAACATATAATTGAATTAGATCAATCTGATTGGGATTATTACACTGACTTCTCAACGAATCCTTTGTCCAATCCATTTCAAGATCAAACTTCACATTCTGAATTTATTGAAAAATATTTCAAACGTTCTGGAAAAGAAATTGTTTTAAATTTGATCAATATCAAAAAAGAAGAGATTCATAAAGCAAATCATACAAATTCTATTTTTTTCTTGGGTATTTTGTTGCATAAAAATACAGAGGTAAAAAAAGAATACTTTAAAGAATTAAACCCTTCTGGTTATAAGGAATTTCCATTTATTTGGTTTCTAACATGCTTGTTTCATGATTTTGGAGTTGCACATGAATCAGATATTGATTTATTGAATAAGATTTATGATTTAGATAACCTTAAAAGTCACCTCAAGATTGATCATTGTTTATTAAATAGGAAAATAGCAGGAATTGAAAAGGTACTATTTTCTCATATTCGACAGTATTTCACTTACAGAAGAATCATTCATAAAAGAATAGACCACGGCATTTGTGCTGGTTTGTATTTTTACGATAGACTAATTAAAAATAGGATAGAAAAGGAAAAGGTTCGAAATAATGAATTGTTTTGGGGCAAGAAACTTGAAAAACAGTATGCTCTTGTTGCCGCAACAATTGCAACTCATAACATTTGGTTTCCTAATGATGAAACTGCATGCGATTACATTAAATTTGAAATGAAATCATTAATCAATTTAAAACCGATTTCTTTAAAACATTATCCCTTATTGTACTTATTAGGTGTCGTTGACACAATTGATCCAATTAAAATATTTACAAGTAGTCATTCGGATGATTATATCATGGAAAATTTAAATCTAAGCTTCTCAACAAACATGATGATTATTGAAAATAAATCAGACTCGGAATTGGATTTCAATAAATTACTTCTAAAAGCTGATAATTTTAATGGTTGGCTAAATGTCGAAACTAAAAAAGAAAAGAATAGATTAACAATAATAATGAAATAATGCCAGTGGCTAATAAATAGGACTCTGAGCGTCGGTACGGCCAAATGTGGAGTCTCGTTTGAACTATATGCATCCGGAGCAGAGTCCCCATGTACCTATCGGGGCTTTTTGTTTTAAGTTTAAAAATTGGTTGTCAGCCTGAAGAGTGGCAAGACATAAAAGGAGGTTTTGTTAGTTTTTTGTGTCGTGTCAAAGCTTCTTTCAGATCATTTCAGTTAAAAAACTTTGAGTTTGGGGTGTATCCACTAGGGTGTTTCGGTCTGAACTTTTCGCTTCAACTGTTCAACGTCCGGTTGATGGCTACGCGTTGGGTATATTGAACCAGATCGATGATTATTTATAATAATGTATAAATTTACGCTGACAGATAGCAAAACGTAATAGCAGAGGAGCAGGATACGGGCAATCTGTACGTCCGTTTCTGCGAGGGGGTAGGCAGAGTAATCTGCCATTCTATCTCGATTGTAGACAATTTTAAGAAGCGAACGTCAAATTGATAAACATGACCATGGAATAGATTTTATAAAAATAAAATGTAGATGTAGACTTGGTGGTATGACAGTCAACGAACGGTTTATTTGTGACTGGTCTAATGGATACATTTGATAAAGCGAAACGGAAATATTAAGAATTGGCACGATTTATTTTAGAAGCTGTTCGAGTCGATAAAGCTTCAATTGATACTATCTTGAGATGATAATATGTAAATAGCTTGATTATGATTTATATTGTACCAACGAAAAGAGGAATGGGAGTTGAATTATGGGGAGATTATGAAGATTTAAAAAATTTTTATGAGGTTATAGGTAAATTTTGGAATGACGAAAACAAACTTAATTTCAAAGGATTTGAGAATCGCGATAAACTGATTAGTGGATTTTCATATGAGGTTAGGAAGGCTTATGAAGGAAGTCGACTCAAAAGAAAATGTAGTCATTTTTCTTTTGAAGAAGTTGAATATTTTGGAGCTCAAATCTCATGGGTACATTTCCTTTTCTCACTGACTGCATTAAAATTCAATATGCGGTATTCGGAGACTACTAAATATGATATATCTATGTTTTTGCAAATTGAGTTCTGGCTGGAAAAAGCAATGAATAGTTATGACGAAATTGGAACAAAAAAATTGCTTGGATTTATAGAAGATGGATTATATGGCGCAAATGAGTATATATATCACTACATGAGAAGCATTAATCTTGATTATTTCTTACTTGGTGGAGGGAAAAGAGCTTTTAGGAAATTACCTGAATTATTGAAAAAGGGAATATTTTATACAGAGGAGTATAATAATTACAAGACTTTTTTAGAGAATGATGCAAAAAGACTTGAGTGTGATATAAATGACATGGAAATCAATGATGATGATGTAAATTATGACGAGATTAAGTGGTGATAAATAAGAAACTGGCAACAATAAATAGGACTTTGAGCGGCCGGCACGCCAAACGTGGAGTCCCGGTTGAACTATATCCATCCAGGCCTTTCAAGCTTCTCTGAACAAGTACTTTTGTGCCCACCCCCTCATTCCATCCTACAAATTAATTAACGCTTTCAACAAAGAAGAAAACATCCCCCAACAAGTCCTACAGAAGTGAACCTATCCATAGTAACAAGCATATTAAACCTCACTAACCTTCTTTCCCCGAATACGAATAACCAGGACAATCAAGGTGATGGCAATGGGGTAGGCCATCCAGATGGGGAAACCATAGCCCACGGGCAATGTGCCGCACAAAACAGAGATGGCACCCACAATCAGGGCATAGGGCATTTGTGTTCGCACATGATTAATGTGGTGGCAGGAACTGGCCAGGGAGCTGAGGATGGTTGTGTCGGAGATGGGAGAGCAGTGATCGCCCCACACCGAGCCAGCCAATACGGTGGAAACCACATTGTGAAATATGAACATGGAATGGTCGGGATTCAGGCCGGTGTCCACACATATTTTCCAGGTAGCCGGTAAAATAATCGGGTAGATAATGGCCATGGTGCCCCAGCTGGAGCCGGTGCTAAAGGCGATAACAGCCGACGCCACAAAGGTGATGGCCGGTAGCAGTTTGGGACTGATGGCTATGTCGCGAATACTGCCGGTAATGAATTCGGCGGTGTGCAGGTGTTGGGTCAGCAGGGCCAGAGCCCACGCCAGGGTTAAAATCAATACGGCGTTAAACATGGTTTTAAAACCGTTGGTTAAGGTTTCAATGCTCTCTTTCAGGTTTAATACCCGTTGGGCCGTGGTTAATACCAGCGCCATCAGCACCCCCGCCAGCGACGACCACAGCAAGGCTTTAAAAGTGTCTGCCGCACCTATTGTGATGGATAGTTTGGTGAAGAAGGAGAGGCTGGCATTGGACCAGGTAGCCGCAGACCAGCCGGTATAAAAAAGACCTGCCAGGGTGCCTAGAATAACCGTCGTCACCGGTAAGGCGGCATTGTACCACCGGCCTTTGGTTTTCCCCGGTACATCCAGTTCGTGAAAGATCTGGGGGCGCCGCTGTTGGTGTGTTTCCAGTGCCTTATCCGGATCGGCGATAAAAGATTTTTCAGCTTTCAGCATGGGGCCAAAATCACGTTTCATCCAGATGAGCACCACCACGAAGATTAGGGTGAGAAACGGGTAAAATGAATAGGGGAGTGAGTTGAAGAAAACCGTGTAAGGCGTGCTGTCGATACCGGTTACCTTCAGACCCTCCTGGATGTAACTCAGTTCGGCGCCAATCCAGGTGGTGATAAACGCCAGGGCAGCAATGGGCGCAGAGGTTGAATCGACCAGGTAAGCCAGTTTTTCCCGGGATATACGCAGGCGGTCGGTCACCGGGCGCATGGTGTTACCCACTACCAGCGTGTTGGCGTAATCATCAAAAAAGATGAGCAAGCCCATGAGCCAGGTGATAAACTGGCCGCTTCTTCGCGAATGGGCATAGCGCGACAAGATGTTAACAATCCCTTTCATCCCCCCGTTGATGGTGATCAGGGCCACCATGCCGCCTATCAGCATGGAGAAAATAATGATGGACAGATGATCGGTGTTGTTGAGGGCCGCCAGCAGGTAGGTGTCCACAATGGCAAAGGCGCCTTTAAACAGGCTGGTGAGGTAGTCAAAGCCATTGTACCTGAATATGGTGACGGTACCAATGAGAATGCCGATAAACAGCGATGAAAAGACCTCTTTGGTGAGCAAGGCCATGAGGATGGCGATGAGCGGTGGCAGGATGCTGAGCCATAACGGGATGGGGTCAATTTTTTGGGTGATTATCTCGCGGTGGGTGATCACCTTTATTTCAGAGATGGCCGTAAAGGTATAGTTAAACCGGGCAGAGCCGTTTTTAAAGGATAAATCAATGGGTATGCCGTTTACCAACACAAGGGGCTGGTTTATTTCCGTAAGGGTGTACCCTGCATTTATTTGAATGGTGGTTTCCACATTCCTGACAATGGCCGGTGTTAGCTCTATTTGGGGTGATTGAGTGATAGCCCTCACCTCGTGCAGGGTGAAAATGAGGATGGCTGTGATTATAAGCTGATAACATTTCATGAATTAACCTCCGGAATAGATTTTTGATAATAGATGATAAATCGTTCCCCTTGAACCTTTTTACTTTCTCCTTCTACCTTTTAACTTTAACCTTTGTGTACTTCCTCCTTTAAACTTTTACCTTTCCCCTTTAACCTTTCTCTTCCCCTTTCCCCGGGTCTAATCTTCGTAATAGCCGCCGCCATTACCATACCCATAGCCGTAGTTGTAATTGTAGTTGCCATCAAAGGCTGCCAGGCGTACATCGTTAACCAGCAGGTTTAAGTTGTTGAATTTTTTTTGTCGGCTGAGGTCATTGGCATATTGAACCGATTGTTTGTTGGAGTAGTTTTGTCTCACCACGTAGATCATGGCATCGGTATGGCGGGCAATGATCATGGCATCAGTGACCAGGGCTACCGGGGGTGTGTCCAGAATAATGACATCGAATTCGCGTTTGGCCGCCTGAAAGAATTTCTCCATTTTTTCCGATTCAATTAATTCGGCCGGATTGGGGGGGATGGGGCCGGCCGGTGTCAGGTAAAGGTTGGGTATGTCAGTAGGCGTTACCACGTCTTTCCAGCAGATACGATCAATCAGGTAATTGCTGAGTCCTTTTGAATTGTCATTGCTGAAAAAATTGTGCGTTTGTGGTTTACGCAAATCCATGCCTACCACCAAAACGCGTTTATTAACCATCGATAAAATGGTAGCCAGGTTGCTGGCACAAAATGTTTTTCCTTCTCCTGCTATGGTTGAAGTAACGCCAATCACCGGTTTTTCCGTCTCTTCAGGAATGATAAATTGCAGGTTGGTGCGCAATACCCGGAAGGATTCGGCGAGGGAGGAGCGAGGGGAGGCATAGATGGTGCTTTTTTTGGTTGATTTCAGGTGATTGATGAATCCCAGGATGTTTATCTCGGCATGATCTTGTATGGAATAAGTGTTGGTTATTTTGTTGTTGAGCGTATCCTTGAGTACAATGATGATTACGGGGATAAGAAATCCTAGCAGCAGTCCGATGATGTGGTTTTGTGTTTTGCGGGGAGAGATAATGGTGGTATTCTCCAGTTTGGCGTCATCCAGCACTTTGTGGTCCGATATATTTGAAGCCAGGGCGATCCCTGCTTCTGATCGTTTTTGCAGAAGAAACGTGTAGATGTTGTCGTTCAGTTTAAAATTGCGCTGGAAGGTAATGAGTTCCCGTTCGGTCTTGGGAAGCAGTTTAATATCCTGTTCCACCGTTCTCAGCTGACGGTTAATCTCGCTTATGGAAATGTTCGTCGACTTTATAATATTGCGAATATTTTCCAGTAAGGCGTTTCGTGTGTTCTCTATTTCGTGATTGAGTTGTTTGATCTGTGGACTTTTTTCGCGGGCACTCATCAATAACAGGGCTCGCCGGGAGTATAACTCACTGATTTTTGACACCAGGCTGTTCAACATGGCATCATCCACACCCATGGTGGAGGGCACAATCACATCTTTAAAATCATTTTTGCCTTCAATGTAATCAAACAGGTAATCGTAGTATTTGGCCATGCGTTCCAGGTCCCCTTTTTCAGTCACCAGGGTTTCCATTTTCTGCATCACCAGGTCGCCTTCGGTGCTAATGTTTATCACATTATTGGAGGTCCTGAATTGTTGAAAATTACTTTCGGCCATTTGTAGTGAATCGGAGATGCCACTAATTTGAAGGTCGATGAATTCAATGGTGTTGTTGGCAATTTTATTCTTCTCTTCTAAACCGGAAATTAAATAAGTTGAGGTTAACCGGTTTAGGTAGTCGGAAATGATTTGAGGATGTTCCCCTTTGAGTGTTAACTCCAGAATATTGGCGTCTTTAAAGAAGAAATCAACCTTTAATGCCGAGCGGAACTGGTTGGTCAGATCAGTGGGCAGGGTGGCTCTGAAAATATAGTTATGCGTATAGATTTCTGATTCCGGGTTATCTAATAAGGGTGAATATTTATTCGCCAGTGAAACGGAAAAATTGAAGTAGTCAGTTTTCAGGTGTTCATCAAAAAAGAATTCATCATCAATGATAATATCCTGTTCGTCAATCGTAACCTCTAGGAGAAGATGATATTTTTTGGGGGATAAAATGGTCACGGTGAAAGGGACGTTGTAAATCATATTTGCCAGGGAATCCAGCTCTACTATTATGGGGCATTCTTTATAAAGTCGCCTGGATAAAAAATCAAAGGGGAGTTGGGTCAGCCAACCCGGTCTTTTATAATAGCTGATGCCGAGGTTAAGGGATTGTAGGGTGCGATGGGTTAGGTTGTATGATTTTAACATGCCGATTTCATTTTGGATGTTGTTTCTCATACTAAAAGAGAAATTTTGAATCAGGCTTTCGGCCCCGATAGCTTGTTTCTTATCATTGCGGATGAGCAGGGTGGTGGAGGCACTATAGACAGGGGCAGAAAAGCGATTGATGAGGAAGGCTGATCCGGATGCTAAAGCAATAAAGATGACGAACAGATACCAATGAGAGAGGAATTTGTGAAGGTGTTTTCTTAAATCTACCGTTCCTCCCTGGCTAAAATCATCGTTTCGTGTTTGTGGTCTCATAATTCAAAAATTATTTGTCAAAGTATTGCAAAAGAACAATTAGTGTGGTTACTGACGACAGCAGCAAATGCCAGCCGGGCAGATTGATCCTGAAAGCCTTGTTCTTGGCCGGCTTGATGTAAACAATATCGTTGGGCATTAAGTAATACCCTTGTTTGGTAAGTACGTTTATGTCGGTCAGGTCCAATTCAAAAGTGGTGGTTCCCTCTTTGGTGGGGCGAATGACCAGCACGTTTTCTTTGTTGCCAAATTCTGTGACATCTGCTGCCCGTCCAATGGCTTCCATAACAGTGAGCTGGTCGTTGTAATTGAAATATACCCCGGGACGTTTTACTTCGCCTAATACGGTGACTTTATAATTCAATAGTCGAACAATAACAGTGGCATCAATCAGGTATTCATTGGCTTTGGCTTGAATCAGTTCATATATCTCCTGCAGATTTAAGTCAATAACCTTTAACGGCCCTAATACCGGCAAATGAATAGCACCATCTTTGTTTACCGAGAAGCCATTGACATACTGGTCGGCTTCTGAACTCATAGTGGTGCTGATCCCTTTAGTGGGAAGGTTGTTGTACAAATCTGCGATTTCCCGGTTGCTGCTTAAAATACGGATGTAGAGAATGTCATGAGGTTGAATGGTGTAGAGTTGTGCGGATTTTTCATAAACCTGATCGTAACCGTAGGATTCAATATTTTTCAGATACATCAGGTTTTGGTTGTTTCGACATCCGAAAAGAGAGAAGATAATAATAAGGCTTGGTATTATCTTTTTCATGGTATGAGGTTTGGTGTAACACAAATCTAACTAAAAATAGAGCCATTTTTTTGAAATCACTTTGGTTGAGTATATTATTTGATAAAAGCCCTTGTAGTGTTCGTAAATTGTAATCATAGAGTAGGTGCTTAGGTCGTAACTTTTACCAATATGTTGTTCAACATTGGATGAAAATATATAGATAGAGAGGATAGAGGCCAGAAGTTAGAAGGGGAAATAGATGGAAAGAAATAAAGGGAGATATATGGAAATACTTAGCGATAAATGGAGATATATTGAAACTGATGGAAATACGTAGAAATAAATGGAGATATATTGAAATTGATGGAAACATTTAGAAATAAAGGGAGATATATTGAAACTGATGCAAATACTTAGAGATAAAGGGTGATACATTGAAACAGGTAGAAATATTTTGAACCAAACCGTACTTACCAAAGACCAATCTCAACTCCCAATTGATAAAAAATATCTGCGTCTTAGTGCCTCCGCGGTGTATAATGAATCTTGTTAAAACAACAAACTAAAGGTAATATCCCACGAAGAGGTTTTTTTTTCAGGATTCTCCTGAAAAAAACATAGTGTCTTATCAGTAATGTTTGTGTGTTTTTTTGCAGGATATTGCAATGTTGGTCATGGTAATATCTTGATACTTGATACTCATATCTGTGTACTTTTCTGGCTTGTCCAGGTTATGTAGTGCTATTTCTTGCAAAATATTGGGAATGGCAGTATTTGAAAGCTGTTTATTTTCGTATGTATTAAGTTTTCTTTATTTTGTAATAATCAAACGCTAACCAATGAAGAATTTTAAATTTAACTTATTTGATACCTCGCATCCAAAACTCAGTCCTGCCAAAGGACGGATTCTAATTGCCGAGCCATTTTTACAGGGACCTTATTTTGGACGTTCCATTGTTTTTCTCACCGAATATGGAAAAGACGGGGCAGTAGGTTTTGTCTTGAATAAATCTTCAGAGCTTTATCCCGATGAAGTGATTGATGACCTGTATAGTTTTAAGGGTGAGTTATTCCTGGGCGGGCCGGTTTCTTCCAATACCCTTCACTTTATCCATACCTTAGGTGATCAGGTGCCGGGTTCCATGAAAGTGACCGATACGATTTATTGGGGGGGCGATTTCGAAACGGTAAAGGAATTGATTAACGAAGGAAAAGCGGATAATCAATCGGTGAAGTTTTTTGCCGGCTATTCGGGGTGGTCGCCAGGACAACTGGAAGAAGAAATCGCAGAAAACTCCTGGATAGTTGCTTCCGTGCCTGATGAGGTGATTTTGTCATACGACCTGGAAAACATCTGGAAGAAGACCATGGAAAGCATGGGTGATGTTTATAAAACATGGTCTAACTTTCCCCAGAATCCCACTTTTAATTAATTGGATGTTGGTTTAATGCCAAACTTAGCTGTTTGACGTATTTGCTGTAATAGCGGCGGTAATCAAGGCCAACAACCCATTGTATCCCCTGGATGGCATTTGTTAAAAATATTTCATCTGCTTCCAGAAGTTTAGGTTTGGTGGTGCCGGGAACTTCATGAAGAGAAAGACCACTCTCCTTTATAATGGCGATTACTTGTTGGCGCATAATGCCATCCACACATCCTGAAGAAACATACGGCGTGTAGACGTGACTGTTTTTAATCCAAAAGAGGTTAGAAGAAAGCCCTTCAATAATTTTATTATTCTGGTTGACGAGTAAACAGTCATCCCATAAATGCTCTTTTCGGTGTATGCCTGCCATGACATAAAATAGTGCGTTGGCTGATTTAAAACTGGCAAGTGCATTAATCGGTTTTAGCTGTTCTTCAAAAATACCGACCATCAAGCCCTTTGCGTTTAACGCGTAGCCATTTTGCGGAAGCGGTGATACCTCCATTAAGAAGGAAACATTGTTATCCGCCGGGGTATACAGGCCGCCATTGTTTCTGAACACCGTAAGCCGCAGCCGTGAATGGTTGACAATGTAATTCTTCTGAATTAATTGCTCAATGTGTTGTCTTAACTGATCCTCGGTTGGTAATGACCCAATGTTCATATGCAACAGGGCCATGCCGCGAATCAGACGCCGGTAGTGCGCTTTGAAAAAGGCCGGAACCGTATGGTGGCAACGGATGGTTTCAAACAGGGCATCGCCATACCGGAAAGCCCTGTTTTCAGCCGAAAAAATGTGTTCGGTGGAATGAATAAATTTACCGTTTAAACAGTGAAAGGCCATCTTTACTCTTTTTCAATTATCTGTTGACAAACAGTGATGATGCTGGTGTTCTTTTCAATTTTAAAACATTGCTTTAAGCCGGCATTTTCTCCTGCTTCGATGTCGCGAACCGAATCACCGATTAAATAGGACCGGGAGGCATCAATGGATAAATCACTAAGTGCCTTTAGTATCATGCCAGGTTTGGGCTTGCGGCAATCGCAGGCCATCACTTCAGTGTGATGTGGACAATAGTAGATGGCATCAAGGGTGATATGGTGCTTTTCCAGCTCTTTTTTGAAATGGTTATGCACTTTATTAACATCGGCTTCGGTGTAAATACCTTTGGCTACCCCGCCCTGGTTGGTTACTACCACCAGTTTGAACCCGTGTTGGGTAAGCAGCTTCAGCCCGTCAATTATTCCGGTGTTAATTTTAAAATCTTCTGGTTTGTATATGTAATAGTGACCGGTGTCATCATTGATTACACCATCACGATCAAGAAAAACGGCCTTGTGTTTCATGTGTGTTATAGGAACAATAATTTTTTAAAGAATACAGCGATGAGGTCGGTGTTTAAAACTGCCGGAAAGATGAAGCCATACACGGCACCCCAAAAATGGGCATCATGTCCGATGTTATCATTGTTTTTTTGAGCCATGATGCGCGAATACACCAAAAAGACAACGCCTAAGATGATGCCTGGTATTTTAATTATCGCAAAAAGATAAATGGGTTGGTACGGCGCATAAAAAATAGTGGCAAACACCACAGCCGAAACAGCGCCCGAGGCCCCCAGGGCATTGTAATAGGGGTTGTTCTTCTCTTTTGACAGCGAATAGAGGCTTGAGATGATAATTGCTGAAATAAAGAATATCAGGAACAACAGGTTACTATTCATCGCAATGGAGTGGCTGAAGTAATGGATCACAGCTTTCCCGAAAGAGTAAAGAACAAACATGTTTATAAACAGATGCATCCAGCTGCCATGGAAAAAGCCATGCGATAACAGGCGGATGTATTCTTTGTTTTTAAGGATGCGCCAGGCATTGAATTGGTATTTCTCCATGAGTTCTGGCTGGCTGAAGCCGGCCATACTGATGGCTCCAATGACGAGGATTATAATGACAACAATATTCATTTCTAATGCATAATTTTGAAAATCATTTCTTTTAGCAGTTCGCCATTGTCGATGGCTGCTGTTTTGTAGCCTTTTGATTTCATATCGAATTCACGCAAAAGGCTGATGACCTGAACCACTTTCCGGGCCGGGTAGTATTTGGCACCGGTTTGATAATCGGATACAAAAAACGGGTTTATCTTCAGTGCTGATGCCACCGATTGTTTTGACTTGTCCGGCAGGTAATAATAGGCCAACAGCTTTTGAAAATAGTTGAATAAAGTCGCTATGGTTACCTGTATCGGATGATCCTTGTTATTCTTTCCAAAGGCAAGGATTATCTTGTTGGCTTTGATAACGTCTTTGGTCAGGATTGCTTTCTGTAGCTCAAAGTTGTTGTAATCCTTACTAACTCCAATGTTGTGTTCAATGTGTTCCGAGGTGATGTGCTTCACCTCCGGGCCCAGGGCTATCTGCAGCTTTTCTATTTCATGGGCTATTTTCGACAGGTTACTGCCCAAAAATTCGGTGAGCAAAACGCCGGCCTTGGTTTCCATAGTAAGGCCTTTGCCTTTGATGAAATGGCCGATCCAGGTAGGAACCTGGTTGTCGTAAAGTTTCTTGGATTCGTAAAGTACACCGGTTTTATTTGCCAGCTTGGCCAGTTTTTTTCGTTTATCCAGTGTTTTGTATTTGTAGTTGATCACCAGGATGGTCGATGGCATGGGCGCTTCTGCATAGATCGCCAGCTTTTCAATGTCACGGATATTCTGGGCTTCTTTTACCACAATTACCTGGCGTTGGGCCCCCATGGGATACTGCCGTGCGGCATGAATGATGTTGGTGGGGTCGAGGTCTTTTCCGTAAAGAATCGTTTGGTTAAACCCTTTCTCTTCTTCGCTAAGTGCGTTTTTCACTATGTAATCTGTGATTACATCAATGAAATAGGGCTCATCACCCATCAGTAAATAGATAGGGCTGTATTGGCCCTTTTTAAGATTTTGAATGATTTGATCAAATGTCATACGACAAACGCTACAGAATTAATTGTCAAATAATAGGTGTTTAACCGATTTACCTTTGTGAATAAGCTCCTCCAGGGCCTTGATGCCAATGCGTAAATGGGCCTCTACATATTCCTGGGTTACTTTTTTATCGCTGGCCGCCGTTTTTATGCCTGTTGAAATCATGGGTTGGTCAGATACCAATAACAACGCGCCACTGGGGATCTCATTGTAAAATCCAACGGTAAAAATCGTCGCTGTTTCCATGTCAATGGCCATGGCCCGTGTTTTCTCCAGGTATTTTTTGAAGCGTTCATCATACTCCCATACCCGTTTGTTGGTGGTAAAAACAGTACCGGTCCAGTAATCTCTGCCGCTGTCGCGAATGGATGATGATACGGCCCGTTGCAGGCTAAAAGCCGGTAGTGCCGGCACTTCCGGCGGCAGGTAATCATCTGAAGTACCTTCATTGCGGATGGCGGCAATGGGAAGAATCAGGTCCCCCAGTTTGTTTTTCTTTTTCAGTCCGCCGCATTTTCCCAGGAACAGCACAGCCTGGGGGTCGATGGCACTTAACAGATCCATGATGGTGGCGGCATTGGGACTCCCCATGCCAAAGTTTATAATGGTGATGCCATGGGCACTGCAATTGGGCATGTTGTTGTCCACACCAATAATGGGGGCGTCAAACCATTGGGCAAACAGCTCCACATAGTGATTAAAATTGGTGAGTATAATGTGCTTATCAAAATCTTCCAGCTTTCTGCCCGTATAGCGCGGTAGCCAGTTGGTTACAATTTCTTCCTTTGTCTTCATACGTGAGAACTGATTTCAAATGAGTAAATCATTGATTGTGAAATGAACCTTTCAATGATTGCGTCTCAATTCTGTGTTGAACAATGCGCCGATTGAAAATGCTGTTTTTCTGGCGTGAATAATGGTGCTAAGGTAACTTTTTCTGTCGATTTTGATTTATTTTGTCCCAAAATTTAAGGCATGCAACCACTGAATTTGCCCACTGCTCAGTTTAGGATAAAAGGCGAAAGAGAGAAGTATCAAATATTCGATATGGTGCGAAAGAAATTTGTCGCCCTAACGCCTGAGGAGTGGGTACGTCAACATTTTATAAACTATTTATTGGTACACTTAAAGTATCCCCGGGGATTAATCTCCGTGGAAATGCCGGTGACAATAAATGGGTTGAAACAGCGTGCCGATATCGTATTGTTTAATCGGAAAGGACAGCCCATGATGGTGGTGGAATGCAAGGCGCCTTCCGTAAACATTACCCGGCGTGTATTCGACCAGGCGGCACGCTACAATATGCGCCTCCAAACATCATTGCTGGTGGTGACAAACGGGTTGCAGCATTATTGTGCCGCCCTGGATGCCGCAAAGGAGGATTATTCCATGTTGAAACAAATACCCACTTTCGAGCAGGCCTTGTCTTTTCATTAAAACCCCTTTTCATCTGGCCTGGCCAAATCCTTTTCTGGTGTAACAGACTGTAAGCTGGCGTGACTAAATACTTACACAAAATCACCAAATCATTGTGTGGCCTGATAAAAATGTAAGGTGGCCTGACCAAATCAACATCTGGTGAGGCAAAATGATCATCTGGCCTGGCTAAATCACCTTCTGGTGTAACAGACTATAAGCTGGCGTGACTAAATGCTTACATAAAATCACTAAATCATTGCGTGGTATGATAAAAATGCAAGGTGGCATGGCAAAATGAACATGTGGCCTGGTTAAATCGTCTTGTGGCTTAACAGTTGATAAGTCAGAATGACTAAGTGCTTACACAAAATCACCAAATCATTGCGTGGTATGATAAAAATGTAAGGTGGCGAGGCAAAAGGAACATGTGGCCTGGTTAAATCGTCTTGTGGCTTAACAGTTGATAAGTCAGAATGACTAAGTGCTTACACAAAATCACCAAATCATTGCGTGGTATGATAAAAATGTAAGGTGGCGAGGCAAAAGGAACATGTGGCCTGGTTAAATC
>RHGE01000103.1 GCA_004296775.1 Marinilabiliaceae bacterium JC017 | reverse complement strand
CTAGCGTTTTTTGCTTCGTTTTTGGGGCAATGCCAAAAATGAAGTAGGGTTTGGGACAACGTCCCAATAAAACTATTCCTGAAGAACTAAAACTTATATATCAATTAACCCTCTTGTTAAGTTGTTATCTTGGCGTCAATATGGCCAACGGCCATCTCTGACTAATATCTAAAATCTAACAATCTATTGTATCATGAATAAAAGTAAACCATGTTATAGCAATCATCATCATGGAAAAAGGGGACCAAGTAGTTTTGGTATGCACGACTCAGAACAGGCATTTGAACGTTTAAATCTAAAGGAAGGTGATGTGTTTCTCGATCTTGGTTGTGGCGCAGGAGATTATTCCCTTTATGCTGCAAAACTCGTGTGTGAATCTGGTAGTGTGTATGCGCTGGATATCGGAGGAGAAATGCTGGAAAGGCTTAGTGATGAAGCTTTAAATTCAGGTATAAATTGTATTCATACTATGGTTGCAGATGTATTCAAACCGATCGCAATAAAAGACCAAAGTGTTGATGTTTGTATGCTGGCAACGGTGCTTCATGCCGAAAATGTGATTGAGAAAGCAAATGTTTTGTTTCGTGAGGTTCGACGCGTACTCAAGCCGGGCGGGCGTTTGGTAATTATTGAATGCAAAAAGGAAGAGATGCTTTTTGGTCCTCCCATCGAATATAGAATTGCCCCGGAGGAACTTGAATCGGCACTTTTTATATATGGCTTTAAAAAGAGTGATTACATGGATTTAGGATTCAATTATATGATTTCATTTTTGCTTGAATAAATAAATCGCTCAATACAATATAGATTTGTTCGGCAGGGGATAGGAATTGGGAATTATACCATTTTAGTGAGCCATTATCATATTGGTAAAAACGATGTTTTGTCATGAACCACCCAAAGCGCACCAACTCCGACATCAGCAACGTAGTTCGGGACTTCCTTCCTGCAGTTGATGTGAAGACAGAATTGGAGCGAAGCGCAAATCGTGAACACCAATGAAATTAAACAAAGAGTGAACAAAAAAGTAAAAGCCCGTGTGGCTTGAGCACATGAGGTATGATGATAATATTCAATCGTACATACCCCCTAACGTTTGTAAATCCACTATTCAACCCCCTAGGATTAGGGGGACAAAGGGGGTATGCCAGCAGGAGAGAGAAAATGTAAATGGATAAACCTGAGTTTTGCATTTATTAATAACCGCTGTTTTCACTGTCTTAATACTAAATTTTAAGTGAATGCAAAAAGCACCAGGGAAATACAGGGTCAAGAGAAAACAAAAAGTGCCGCTACTTACAATAATTAACTAAAATTCAACTCCTTTCTACTAAAAGTTTTCACTGCATGAAAACGGAACAAAGGGGGAGATAACTTATTTTTTTGCAAGGGATAAGAATTATCACTGAAAATTTGTCACCATTTGAAAATATGATTAATTGAAAAGGAGTTATGTAGTAGAAAATAACTGGCTGGACTCAAGCGTATTTTTTTTAAAAACGATATTTGATTTTGTCGATTTGACAATTCTTGAGGGTGGAATGTCTAATTAATCCCCTATAATCACAAAACATTCGATAATGATCCTGTTTTAAAGAAGGATTGGGTGCATGCAAATAGCTGTCTTCTGTAGTATTTACCCGTAAACCACTAAGAGTCTCCTTAGATGATTGTCAAGGTAAATTCAAAAATATATATAAATAGTTCGTATTAATTATGTATCATCTGTGACTTTAGTCTGAAAATACAGCGCTAAAGACTGTTTTTTGTCCCTTTGCATTATCAGTGTAGTCATAGATGAAAATATTATGGAGGCTGGATATTTAGTTGTAACAGATTGGTTAGGGATCATTTCATTAAATCAAAAAATGGCCTTCTTGGAGATAGTTACTATGAATGTTAGTTTGTGTTTATAACCTTCTTTCAATTCCATATTGGAACGATTGAGAATTTTACCCTGAATAATTCACAAAAAAAGGATTGTTCCACAAATACTGAAAGTCCAGTATTTTTAGAGTGTTCACTTGAAATTCCCTCATGATAATGATAAAAAATAATTTTGAGTCCCCGCCTCAAGTAATCATGAATTTTTTCCAGTGGGAGGAAAGTATGGAGAACTTAGTTTTTTAGGTGATGATATCAGTAGTGATGGCGGGTTTTTATTGTTTAGAGGAGCGGAAGAGAATTATATCTAATTGACGTTTCTTATAGTTGTTTAAGACAATAAAGCTTGCTATGCAAGCATTTAGCCAACCGTTAATTTTATCGAATTATACGAATTGCTTTTCGATTAAAAGCTCATGAAACGACGCAGTGGTTTAAAATTCGTTCAATTAGTATAATTCGCGGTTAAAACAATAGTAAATGTAATTTGTTCATAATCAATTACAACTTCTCTGGTATTTTTGATATACGCATAAAATTTAGTCTTTTATAAGACATGAAAAACATCAGTATCTAATTGATGAAATTAGTAGTTGCATTACCGACGACAGAGATTAATGGTGCATTGATCATAGCATTAAAGAGATGGTTGTTTAATGTGTCTTTCAAATAGCAGCTGTCTATGAGGGTTGTAGTGATTGCAATGACTTATGAGAATCAGGTTGTGGTAGTTTTGTCGCTAAATTCCTCATCGCTATACTCGCAAATCGTTTGTTCCGGTTTTGTTCTTGTATTTTAGGAATATATGTCAAGTAGTATGTGTTTGTAATTATTCGGGTTACTATGCCTGGAATTGCATCGTATTGCTGTATTTGGTTGAGAAATTAGGTGAATAATTGATAGGGCTCTGGGTTGAGTCTTGATGCAGTGCTTATGGGATTGGTTGTTATTGTGCGATGGGCATTAATTGGGATGGGCTATTTCGGTAGTTGTTGAATTTGTCTGGTTTCGATTGATACTTGGGCTTTCTAATTGGTGTAAACATCCTTTTTATTAGATCTGGCAAAAGAAGTAAAGGTTTTTGGGTAATTTGTTTTGATGCCAAAGGATACACATGTTATCAAATGAAATCGGTCAAAACCCGGAGGGCCTGGCCTTTATCTTTTACCAGGCTGGTGTACCTTTTGGAGGCCAATTATTAAGTTGATAGAGCAATGTGCTGTGGAGTTAGCTGTTTGAAACATAAGGGTGTGGCGGGCTGGACGTACAAATTATTAATGGTCAATGATTAATTAGTTCAAAGTTGCCCGGTGGCACGCTTGCTTTGTGTGTAGAGCCAGGTTAATAGTGAAGGAAGGCTTGAATTTACTTCACAGTAATGGTTCATGAGTCAGAATAGACACGTATTGGAATGGAGGTAAGTGTATTTGTGCATGGTTTATGAAATAGGGATAGGCTATATGGATGTGAATGTTGGGATTGGCTTGTAGAAGGTAGAATCCATAGGAAATGGCGGATTTGTTGTTTGAGGTGTGACAGGTTGGTTAGTGATTATTTGAAACATATTATCTTTTCTTTTTATCAGAAAATCGGTAGGTTAAGCCAACCTTGTAGAATTTCGCATCATCAATGATGTCAACCGGAAAGTAATGGTACTGAAAATTGAATGTTAGATTTCGACTAACTGGAATGTGTGCTAGACCATAGTGCCCTTTTTGATAAAACCCCAGGCGGAGGCCTGCATCATCTGTTCGACCAAAATGCGAGCCGATTCCAAGGTTGACAGTTGGTGTGGATAGAGGAAAGGGATTCAGTGTGAAATCACCAACACCTGCATCCAGGTAACAAATACGTTGAGGGCCTAATCGCAGAGTCAGATATGGCATGCCACCGAAGGTTACTCCTTCGTCTGTTTGAGCTTGACCAGCAGTTATTCCATAGCCTAAGCCGACATTTCGCCAGTGATAACGGCCTCCTCCAGAAAGAGAATAGAAAAAAACACTTTCATTATTTCCATTTAATATCTCTTGACCAGGCATGAAATAGCCCTGAAGCATCCAAACATTGCGGCGATCCCCTTTATATAAAGTATGAAAATTGGTGCTTATACCGATCCCAGTAAATGAGGATTGACTTCTCATAGGAGTGCCTGGATCGCCCATGCAACCTTCAGTACCGCCTACATAATAAGTATAGTCTAGGTTACCCCAACCTGCGTTTAGGTCCAGGGTTGTGAATTTCTCTATAATGGATCGTTTAGGTTTTGTTGGTGCTTCTTCAGGACTTTGTCCTATAGCGATAAAGAATATGGAAGCCAATGAAAGGTAAAGGTATTTTAACCGTAATTGAATTAGTCGACGGGTGATATGTATGAATAACTGGTAACCAGTCAGGCAAAAAAACAGGAGCAGGATTCCCTTTTCAACCGGTGTAAAGGCATTGTGGAGATGATAGATTAAAAGCAGTGATCCGGCGTACCATATGACAGAACGATATAATGAGGGTTTTACAGCTAGGTTAATAGATTTTTGGGTAGAGTTTTCACGAAAATAGAACGTGATGAAACCAATTATCAACAGAAGAAGAAAGAACCATTGCAATTGTTTGATACCGGCGAACGGTTGGCCAGAAAAACCATTGGTATAGCCTTCGCGGAAAAACTCGATAAAGAAACGACAGGATATCAAAGAAAGAAGGGATAACAAAACCAGATTACCGCCGGCCTTTACTTTTTTTCTCATAATCACCAAGATTATTATGGTGATAAGGCCAGAAATTATGTAGTAGAATGGTACAGGATGAACTGCTATGCTAAGATGAGCTGATTCGTCAATCCATCCTTGTGAAAGGTGATAATTCCATGCCGGACTGTTCTGTCCGTATTGAACGGCCATGGGTAATTGAGTAGGGCAGCCATGGCAGCAACCGTACCATAAACAACCTATCCGTTGTATGATTGTGGCAATGGGAAATGCAAAGGCAAAAGGGTCAAGTAAACGAAGAGGAAGCCTGAGCCAATAGAGAGCCAGCAGTAGAAAAGGAATGGCGAAGAACATCCCCATGGCTCCATTTTTTCCGGCTAATGGTTGGGATGGGGGATGAATAAGAAAGTTTCCTGTCTCAGAAATAGAACCAGCTGCTCCGATCTTCATGCCTACAAAAAAGAAGACGATTAAGCTCAAGAGAACCAGGCTTAGCGTAAAAAATGAGTTATGACGGCGCAATCCATCGATCAGGAATATAATGAGTAACAACAGGAAAGCACTGGCAAAGGTAATGACAAATTCTTCAGATGAATTTCCTTCCAATTGTATTGTTAACCAGGACATGATAAGTGGATTTCTATTACAAAGATACTGCCGATTGTAAAGGAAAGTCAATAATTAGTATCTGTTAATCATAAAGAATAAGGGGAGGCAAGGGCATTTGTGCCCGGCTTATTAAATGGGATAGTCAATTTGACGTTGTGCTTTGGGTTGGGCAAGTAGTAGGGCGCGTTCATAGGAAATATGGGATTTGTTGTTTGAAGTGCAAGGGTGTGGCGGAGTGAGGCTGAAGGATGGTTTTAGGGATATGTAGGGATGTTTAATTGATTAGGGATTTCCGGCGACACGCTTGCTTTCTGTATGGCGTTTGAGTTTATGGATGGTTAAAGGGCTTAAATGGACTTTGCCCGGAGTTGGCAATGCCGCTAATGAGTGACTTTTTATTGCCAAAGGAGGGCAAAGGTACCATTTGGGCCCGGGATGGATGATAAGGCTGTTAAATGTATGGATGTAATGAGGAGAGGATATGACTAAAATAGTGGTTTTACTGGATATGGATGAATGGGATGAAATGCAAGGGGAGAGTGGAGGGTGAAATGGATGAATGGAGAAATGGGGATGTAATGTAAACGAAATTGCAAATATAAAAGGGCTTGTGTTACGACATATAATTCCTTTTTATAAGAGTGTGAAGATCACCTCGGCTATTGAAAATAGCGGTTTTATAAAAACCATTATGTTTTCATAGGTTTTAGGGAGGTTTTTCAATAAAAAGTTTATCAATGTTTTACTTCTATAGGTCAAAGTGTAAGTTGTATTTTGTTGACAAAATTGTGTTTAGTTGTTATGTTGATCTTTCCGGGAAAATGACTGTTTATGACAATTAATAGTTTTGGAACTGAGGTGTTGAATATTGTTGATTAAATGTAGTTTAAGTACTTATGGAAACGATTACTTGTTATTTGTTGGATGATGCCATATTGGATAATGATAATTTGGAGAAATTGCTGAAAATGCAAACCGGATTTGAAGTTGTTGGGCGAAAAAGTTGTCCGGAGTGTGGTGTTAAAGAGATAAGACAACTAAAACCCCATATTGTATTCCTAGATATTATAATGCCGAAAATGACAGGTTTTGACGTTGTTAGACAGTTGAGAGATGATGGATGTATGACTACTATTATTTTTGTATCTACAGATAGTCAATATGCTATTAAAGCCCTACGTAATGAAGCCTTTGATTATCTCGTGAAACCCATTGATGTGGTGGAACTTCGGTGTGCTCTTAATCGTTATATGCAGAGAAAAGATACTATACATATACCTTGTAACTGGCATTTGAGCGGCCGTGAAAAGCAGGTGCTGAAACTAGTAGCTCAAGGAAAAACCAGTAAGCAAATTGCTGACATCCTTTTTTTGAGTAAATACACCGTTGACTTACACCGTAAGCATATATTGGAAAAATGCGGTTGTTGCTCTTCTTCTGAATTAATTGGCATTCTTAAAAGCTACCCTGGAAGAAATGGGCAGGGAGGCAGATTGTATTCCTGAATATACATCTATGTTTCTTCTTGATTTAAATATATGCCCTCATTTATGGTCATCTCTGTCTCTTTGGATGACTTCATATATCGATTGATCTTATTGACAACTATTTGTTGGTATTAAAAATAGCCATGGATGGGTATGGATTTGGAGCTGGTTAGAGGTAATTTACAGCATGCTGTTTTAATTAGTAGCATCATAAATTCTCTAATAAAATTTAATTATGAAAAGAATAAGCATGATTATCGGTTTGTTGTTAAGCTGTTTGTATTCAAAAGCAGAGCCAGTAGATACAACTACAGCTAAAATTGTTGCCACTAATTTTTATTTGTCAAGGGTTGATCAAACAGGTCTAAAATCAATTGGGCTTAAACTAGTATATGATTGCAAAGGAATAATAAGCGAAATTAGAGAAGAATCCGTGTACTATGTTTTTAATGTTGATAACAATAGGGGCTTTGTGATTGTATCTGCCGAAGATAATACAGTTCCAATATTGGGATATTCTGATAATGGAGCATATTCAAAAACAAATCAGCCGCCAGCATTTATAGAATGGATGAAACATTACGAAGAGCAGATTATTTATATAAAAGAAAATCAAATATTAGCTGATCAGCGAATAGAAAGTCAATGGGGAACTTACAAATCAGCATTAAAGAGTAGTCGATTAAAAGCAATTATTGCTGTTGAACTAGAATTAACTACAGAATGGGGGCAGCGCGGCTATTATAACAGATATTGTCAAAATAATATAGGTAATGTACCTGTCGGTTGTGTAGCTGTAGCTATGGGACAGATCATGAATTATTGGGGATACCCTGGAAGCAATGATTTTATTCCTGGTTATAATGACGATATTAACGAAGATGATGATAGTAATCCAATTCCCGGTTCTGATTATGGCCCAATATCAAGTGTTGAAGAAACCTATTACAACTGGAACGAAATGCCAGATGCATTAATTGATGGAAGTAGTAATGTTCAAATTGATGCAGTATCAGAACTCTTATGTCATTGTGGAGTTGCTGTTAAAATGAATTATGGGCCGTATGGTTCTGGAGCTTATTCCATCGATGTAGACAATGCTTTAGTTGACTATTTTAAGTACTCGGCAGAGTGTGAGCTAATTAGAAGGTTTTGGCATCCGAATAATTGGGAGAATCTTTTAAAGAATGAGTTGGATAATAAACGACCGATTTATTATGATGGACAAGGAACTGGAAGGCATGCATTTGTTTGTGAAGGTTATGATGATTTGGGTAAGTTTTACTTTAATTGGGGATGGTACGGTTTGCATGATGGATATTTCCATTTGCACGACCTTACACCAGGAGATCCTCCTTATGAAAATGATTTTAGTGGTTATCAATTGGCAATTATTAATATATCCCCTCCAGGAGTTATAGATCAAATGGAGCCAAATAATACCTATATTAAAGCTTGCGATTTAGGGGAATTATCCTCAGGTTTTACGTATAGTAATTATAATTTGACATTATTTCAACAGGATGAAGACTGGTTTAAATTTACATATTGCAATAAAGTCTACTATATAAAAGTAAAAGGTATTTCTGAGTCAACCGAAGGAGCTTATGGTTTTGAAGTTTACTTTGATGGTTCTGATATTTATATAGAAACGCGTTTGTCTAACGGCGTAACAGATACGCAGCTTTTTTTATATGATAAGGATCATACGACTATTTTGGCTCACGATGATGATGGTGGCTATCCTCCATTTTCTTTTATTGATTATACATTACAATGTCCTCCTAATTTAATATATAGTAATAGTAGGGTTTATGATGGGATTAATGGTGATGGTGTTGGCAATGGAGATAGTAAAGCCAATGCTGGAGAAGAAATTGATTTAGAAGTTGAGTTGCGCAACACTGGTACAGGCGATGCGCATAATGTGCAGGCTGAATTATCCACCGATGATCCTTACATAAACATAACAGATAGAAGTGAAAACTGGGGCGATATTCCTGCCGGAACAACAGAATGGGAAGCTGATTTTGATTTTGACGTAGCTTCTAATTGTCCTGAAAGGGATGTGTTGTTTAGTTTGACAATAACTTCAGATGAAGGTACCTGGACGGATCAGTTACTTGTTCATATATATCCTCCTATCGGTTCACCTAATCTTGAGTTTTATAGTTATCGCATTGATGATGATAATAACACAAGTAACGGCAATAACAACGGACTGGTTGAACCTGGTGAGTCTATTGAAATGCCTGTTTCGTTGATAAATAACGGAACTAGTGATGCACATAATGTGCGTGCGTTTTTATCAACAACAGATCCTTATATATCAATTACGGACGATGATTTAATATGGGATTTATTTCCGACAGGAGCTATTGATGAGCATTCAGATTATGATTTCAATGTAGCTGCCGATTGCCCGGAAAAGGATGTGTTGTTTAGCTTGATAATTACATCAGATGAAGGTAGCTGGACTGATCAATTTAGTCTTCATGTGTTTGGAATAGATACATGGTCAAATGAATTAAAAGTAACCGACAATATCATCATCTACCCTAATCCGACTGCAGATAAACTGTATATTGTCACTACGGTAGATTTGCCAAGTGATTACACGATCAAGCTAATTGATTTCCGAGGTCAAGCATTGAAGGTAGAAAAAGTAAATGGCCTATGGGTGAATGAGCATTATAATTTAGATATTTCTTCTTTTAATACCGGTGTTTACATTATTGAGATAGAGGGTAAAGAGTTTACGAAACAAGTTAAAATTGTTAAAGAGTAATGATTCTTCAATGGCGTTGATAATACGAAATAGGAGAGGATTACTAATATTTCCTAAGAATCCAATCTCCTATTTTTGTTTTCGCTAAACAACAAAAAGTGCTGACAGGTAATTAATGCCTTCATTCCCAAACCCAAACAACCCGGCAGCCTCCTCTTTCAGGACCTGTCATCGTTAATATTCAAAAAACCCACCCAACCTTCACCTAATCTTCAGTCGCCACTAAAGGCGCCACTTTCACCTCCGGGTAAGGCTGCGCACTTGTTTCCAAAGCTGCCAGCCAACTATGGTCAGTGGAAAGCATTAGCCGAAATCACTTTTAAGGCTATTCAGGGCAATGATGATTTAGGGCAGAAGTTAACGCTGGTGGGAATAACCCCTGAAAAGGTAGCCGAATGGCTGGGGCATATTTCTATAATTGAACAGCTACGCCTTACCGCTGAAAAAGAAGATAGGGAAGCCCAGCAGACCTCACAAAAGAAACAGGAGGCTTTTAGCGAACTTAAAAACTATTGTTCTGATTTGCGCGAATGCCTCAATCTCTTTTACCAGGGTTCCGAACGTCAGAAACTCGAGGAGGTGGGTATCGTGGTGAAATAGTTTCAAATCGATTCAAATGCCTTTATTATCAATTTAAAATGCCCGTGATATAATCTTTTAGCTTGCTTGTTGATATAAAAAATCCCGGTTTTAAGCCGGGATTTTTTGTTGTATGTGGGTGGGGTATTTACCGAGACAGAATAGCTAAATTACCATTGGCAGAAATGAACCTTAAATCAAAACCTGTTTTCTACAAAAAACAAAACAGCCAGTATCAATCCAATAGCTAATTTAACTGGCCAATAAGGAATAGCCATACCAATGATAGCGGCTATAATAACTGCTTTTAATAGTCGGCCGGAGCGTTTCTCCATTTTTGATTTAAACTGAATCAGTTTTAACTGACGGTTTTCCATATCCAACAGGAAAATACCATCATTCTCCACCGCATAATCATACTCCAACAACTGGCGGCGGGTGCTTTGGTTGCGGGCACTAATGGCCTGGGTACCGGATTTTACCTCAACAATATATTTTTTGCCATTTTTCTTAACAATGTAGTCGGGCTGAATATCGGCAAATTGCACCTTACCATCCTCCATGTATTTATGCTGGTAGGTACTTTGGTAATCAATAATGCTATAGCCTTTACTTTTAAGAAAGTTTTTGGCCTTTAGCTCTAATCGATTACCGCGCTCTATACGTTTACGCACTTTCCTTTCCTGAAAGTAGGTCTTCACCTGATGCTTGATGATTAAGTAGGCTAAAGCGACAATAATCAATGTCAGCAACAGAAAAATTATATGATTTTGATTAGTATAATCGAAGGTTTGCATCGTGTATTATTCAGTTTTCAGCTGCAAAAGTAGTGTCTTTCCAGGTAAAGCTAACGGTATTTCAAATTCAATTTCCGAATTTGCCCGCATAAGGTTGTGAAGCAAATCAAACCGTAGATTTTTCATCTTGATGATTGAAAAAAAGATGTAACAAATTAGCTGTTACATCTTTTTTGCGTTTCGTTTTGATTGTTTTTTACTTCCCGATGCAGAAATTCTTAAAGATGTTACCTAATATCTCATCGGTGGAGATTTGGCCGGTGATCTCACCCAGGTAATAGAGCACTTCACGAATGTCCTGGGCCAGGAAGTCGCCGGATATTTGGCTGTTCAGGCCGTCAAGGACGCGCAGGATGGCTTCGTGTGATTTTTTCAGTGCCTCGTAATGCCGGGCGTTGGTAACAATCACTTCATCGTTGTGGATGGCCTGCATGTTCACCGTTTTTAGCAGCTCGTTGGTGAGTGCCTCTATGTTTATTTTCCGTTTGGCTGAAACGGGCACGATGGCATCGGTACCGGTTAGCTCACGAAACTCCTTCTTGCTGAAACGGGCCTTCATCACCTCTTTGTCAATCAGGTCGGTTTTATTGATCAGTACAATGAGTTGTTGTGTATGATCATCCATCCGGTTTTTTACATCGGTAATGGCGGCGTGAATTTTGTCATGGGGATCGTTTACATCCAACAGAAGCATTACAATAGCAGCTTTGCTGATCTTGCTATAGGTAAGTTCAATGCCCAGGTTCTCAATTTTATCTTTGGTGGTGCGAATACCTGCCGTATCAATGAACCGGAAGGTGATACCTTCGATGTTCATGGTGTCTTCAATTACATCACGGGTGGTTCCGTGTATGTCGGAGACAATAGCCCGTTCTTCCTGTAAGAGGGTATTCAGTAATGTTGACTTCCCGGCATTGGTATGCCCTACAATGGCGACAGGGATACCATTTTTTATGGCGTTGCCCAGGGAGAATGAATTAACCAGTTTACTTAGCAGTGTTTCGATGTTGCACACCAGCTTTTTTAGCTCTGAGCGGTCGGCAAATTCCACTTCTTCTTCACTAAAATCCAGCTCCAGCTCCACAAGAGAGATGAAATGCAGCAGTTGTGTGCGCAAATTGACCAGCTCAGAGGAGAATCCGCCGCGCATTTGTTGCAAGGCTACCTTTCGGGCCGCTTCAGAGCGGGAGGCAATCAGGTCTGCCACCGCTTCAGCCTGTGAAAGGTCCATCTTACCGCTTAAAAAGGCACGTTGCGTGAATTCTCCCGGGTTGGCCAGGCGGGCTCCCTGGCGAATGAGTAGCTGAAGAATTTGCTGTTGTATGTAGGGGGCACCATGACAGGATATCTCAGCAATGTCTTCTCCGGTGAAGGAGTGAGGTCCTTTGAACAGGCTGATCAGCACTTCATCAATATCTTTGTCCCCGTCAGCGATTGAACCAAAATGAATGGTGTTTGCCTTTTGCTTCAGCAGTGATTTTCCTTTAGTGGCAGGTCGGAATATTTTTTCACAGATGGTAATGGCTTCATCACCGGAAAGACGGATTACTGCAATGGCTCCCATTCCTTGTGCAGTAGATATGGCACAGATAGTATCTTTTTCGCTACTCATGATCTTTGATTGTTTGTCGCAAAATTAGTAAAAAAGATATAGTTCGTCAGGAAGAAGGCAATAATGAATAATTGAAAATTTAAACTATATTCAGTGATTGAAAATTTCAGGTTGGATCACAATTGTCCAAATGAAATTTAAATATATAAGTAAAGTACATTCTTATTTTGGACAGGGTTAATTAGTACCGGAGAAAACAGGAAATTATGAAGGGGGCCAATAACAATAAAAGGTGAAACGGTGAGTTTCTTATCAATGTATTGTTTTGTTCCAAAGTGCGTGAGGAGATGATATGCAATGAGTATGATGTTGAAGGCTGTACGATTTTAATAAATAACTGATATTTTCCATATGTGTTTAGAGCCAATAAAGCTTGCTTTGCAATCATTTTGCTATCGAATTATGCGAATTACTTTTCGATGAAAAGCCCATAAAACCACGTAGTGGTTTAAAATTCGTTTAATTCGCGGTTAAAATAATAGTAAAGTGTAATCTGCATATAATCAACCAGTATTTCTTTGCATATGCTTTAAATCAATAGTTCGTTAAACTTTTGTAAGTAATGGAAAACAGTTTGTATTTATCCAATAGGCAAAGTTGTTAATGGTTCAAAAATGAGAGTAATGTAAATCAGTCTAAAGTCTATTATCTAAAATCTAACGATCTATTGTTAATTTTAGTGTTTTATAAAACAGGGGAAACAGCAGTAAATAGAATGTACTTACGAATAGCCTATAAAATTTCAATATAGATGTCCATTAAACGATCAACCTTTTTATTTATAATCTTAATCGGGTTAGCTACATTAACTACGGTTTTCTTTGGTTTTTCCTATGAAGGACTTGGCCTGAGAACTTCTCCAGCCATCCACAGGGGTGTATTGGATTTAAGTGATTTCGATTTTAATAAAATTCAGTTGATTCATCTGCATGGAGATGTAGAGTTTTATTGGGAAAAACTATTAACACTACAGGATTTTAATAATGACAACGAGGTTTGTCATGATGGTTACATAAAAGTACCTGGTATCTGGAATGGTTATGAAATGCCGGATACGATTATTGGCGGAAGTGGCTATGCCACGTATCGATTTAAAATAAAAGTGCCGGAAGACGGTTGGTATGGATTAAAGATTAAGGAATTTGATTGTGCCTATAACCTTTGGTTTAATGGTGAAAAGGTGTCGGTGGGGCAGGTAGGGGCCTCTAAAGAACAAACCATTCCAAGCTGGAAACGGGAAGAGGTTAATGCTTTATCGGTGAATAAAACCCTTGATGTTGTCCTGCAGGTAGCCAACTTTCACCATTGGAAAGGGGGAGCCGAGGATGTCATGCTATTGGGAAAAAGCCGGGATGTTATTGGGTATAAAAATCAGCAAATTGCCGTCGGCTTTTTTCTGTTGGGATGTTTGCTGATTATGGCTATTTATCATCTGGGTGTATACTTTTTCAGGTCAAAGGAGCGTTTTGTCATTCTATTTAGTCTGTTGTGTTTTGCTATAATTTTTCGGCTGCTTACCACTGGTGAAAAGATTATTCTTGATCTGTTTCCTTCCTTGAGTTGGTATGTGGCCATTCGAATTGAATATGTATCATATGCGTTCGCCGTTCCCTTGTTTCTTGCGTTTATTCATTCTTTTTATCCGGAGGATGTATCAAAGCATTTTGTCAAGGTGGTGTTTTTATTGGGAGGTTTGTTTGCTCTTGTGCCGTTGGTAACGCCTCCTGCATTTTTTACTTACAGTCCCATTGTTTATCAATTTGTGCCGGCAGTGGTGGCTGTTTATGTTTTGTATGTACTTGTGAAAGTAGCTGTGAAAAAAAGAGCCGATTCATTTGTGTTTTTAACCGGTTATGTGTTTTTCTTTCTCATTGTGGCCAATGATATCCTTTATTATAATAGGGTGATTACAACTTCTTACCTGATTCCACATGGATTATTTGTGTTGTTGTTTTCAAATGCTTTTGCCTTATCGCGGCGGGTGACAAATGCCTTTAACCAGGTAGAATTGTTAACGGTAAAGTTGGATAAATATAACCAGGAACTGGAACAAAAAGTAGCTGACAGAACCCGGGAAATAGTTTCACAAAAAGAAGAAATCCAGCAACAAGCTCTGAATCTGAGTAAGGTGAATGAACAGTTAACGGAATTGAACCGCTTTAAGGAAAGTATGACCTCCATGATTGTGCATGACTTAAAGAATCCCTTGAATACCATCATTAATATAGCACCAATGGCGGATGTGCCCGATAAGGAGGCGCATATTCAGCTGGCCGGGCGGCAAATGCTTAACCTTGTCATGAATATCCTGGATGTGAATCGACATAAGGTGGCTGCACTGAAACCAAAGCCTCAAAATACCAACCTGGTGCACTTAATCAAGGATGCTATTGGGGATGTAAGCTTTATGGCTGCTCAAAGATCGTTAGTTCTAAGATTAAATATGGAGGGTGAGTTTGAGACAGAAATAGATCCGGCTCTGATACGAAGAGTGATTGTTAATTTGCTGCTCAATGCGATAAAGTTTTCTCCGGTAAAAGCGCAAATAGAAATTTCAGTTTTCGGGGAAATAGATAAAATAGTTAAAGTGGTTGTGAAGGATGAAGGGCCTGGCGTGAGGAAAGAACAACAAGAGCTGATATTTAATCCTTATACTCGTTTGGATCAGCAGGATTATTACAATAAGTCCACAGGTCTGGGGCTGGCTTTTTGTAAAATGGCTATTGAAGCTCACAAGGGAGTGATTGGAGTGAATTCTGTGCCCATGCAGGGAGCCTCTTTTTGGTTCTCTTTAAATTATTCGACTTTTATTGCTAAGGCATATGAAGAAGGGGGGCATGGCGAAGAACAACCATTGCAGGCCATGCTATCTCTGGATGAATGGCAAGCTCTGGAACCATATTTTTTAACTTTTAAGCAATTTGAAGTGTATCAGGTAAGTGAAATTGGTGCTTTATTGGAACAACTAAAAATAGTTGCACCATCAAAATTATCTGATTTTATTTGTGAGCTGGAAAACGCGGTTGCTTGTTGTGATGAGCAGCTTTACCAGGAGCTTTTGAAGAAATTAAATTTATGAATGGGTTTAAAATTTTGGTTGTAGATGATTTAGTGTCGAATCTGCAAATCATGGTGTTGTATATTAAAAAAGCCAATCCTTCCTATACCATATATCAATCAAAATCGAGCATTAATGCGCTTGAAATTGCGAAAAAGACCCAACCTGATTTGGTTATTACAGATTGGGACATGCCTGAAATGAATGGTATTGAATTGATCAGAGCATTAAAGAAAGAAGAGACAACTTGTAATATACCGGTTATTATGGCTACTGGTGTGATGCTCACATCAGATGACCTGAAGTTGGCCCTCGAGGCCGGAGCGGTGGATTATATCCGAAAACCCATTGAACCGGTTGAGTTGACTGCTCGTATTCATTCGGCGTTGATGATTGCCTCCTATCATAAAAGAAACATAGAAATGAAGAATAAAGAGTTAGCTGAAAATGCTTTGTTTCTGGTGAAGAGTAATGAATTTAACCTTGATATATCAAAGAAGCTTCAGGAGTTTGCTGATGTTGTGAATTTACATAGAGAGGAGAAGGAGTTGTTGGATGTGATTATTAATGAGATGGCGGTTAAGGCGAAATCGGATAGTCATCAACGGTTCCATCTTGCTTTTCAATCGGTGTATCCCCATTTTAATAAAAACTTGTTAAACCACTTTCCGGAACTTACTGCCGCTGAGATAAAACTCTGTTCCTTTGTGAGAATGGGGTTGAGTATTAAAGATATTGCTTCTGTTTTGTATCAGAATCCTGATAGTATTAAAGTAGCCCGTTCGCGGTTAAGGAAGAAATTAAATTTGGATACAGGCCAAAACCTGGAGGCTTTTCTAACTGCCTATTAATAACTATCATATAACAAGCTCGCATTTACTCAACAAATACGAAAAAGGCCATGATGTTGGGAAGCGTGGGAGCCAGTCAAATAAGCGGGCCGGCGATGGCGCGACGAAGATGAATGCGGGAATTCTGGCATGTGGGTTAGCAAAAATTCAT
>RHGE01000102.1 GCA_004296775.1 Marinilabiliaceae bacterium JC017 | reverse complement strand
TTGAAATGGTAAGGTTTAATACATTCAGACTTTCAGCCTTCTTGATTACCTGGATGAAAACACAGGGTTAAAACCCTGTGCTGTTACAGGCACTCCTTCGGAGTTTACCTTCTGATACTGGCTTTACTACACCTTACCTCTCCAGATTTGTCGGAATCTCTTAATCGTGTTCATCCTATCATAAGACTCATACATAACCAGGTAGTCTGTTGATAACTTATTGTATCGGGTTGTGAGAATAGTGGGATAACGGAGGTATCCTATGTTTGTAGCAACATCAATTTAGCATACATTCGACTCTGGCCGGAGTCATACTTAAACCACAATTCCTTGACTATAAACTTATCATCCAGCTGGGATGAAAAGATATAAGAAGTATCTATAACTTCTGTAAGCAATCAATTTTGAAGGGTATCAATATCAATTTGCTATCGGGAAAGATCAAATTTTCTGTCGCAGACCTCAATATTTCCCCTTCGAACATACTCCGAGAGGTAGGGATACATCAAATTTAGATGTGAGACACCCCCAATTTGCTATCGTAAACCGCAACAATAGGGTCTGAGGAGAGCAATTTGCTATCCTCTACCCTCAACATTTCCTCCACAGATATCTGCAACAAAGCAGTTCAGATAGAAACACTGGTGTCTCCAACACAAAATTGAGGGTGTCTACCCCTAATGAAAATGTTTTGCATAGAAACAATGAGGTGTCAGACCCAAAAACCAAGGATCAACAGGGCTTTTTTAAGCCTCTAAAGAGAAAAACAGAGGTGAATTTAGCCTCCAATCAAATTTCATCCAGTAATACCCAATTTCCTGATAACACAAAACATCGTAGAGGAGGGAAATAACTAATTGAAGGATTACAAAAGTTTAACGAACCTTTAATGTTGATTGATACCCTTTTTTAATGACCGCCCATGCAGTATTAGATCACATCAATCAAGTTTACTGAATCACAAACTCATAAATAGCCGGTTCTTCCATCGAGTTGATGCCATAAAAAACGGAGTCATTTTTACAACAGAGTTTATTTATGGGCCTATCCAGTTTTATTTCTGATACTTTTTCTCCTTCCCAGTTAAATACATGAATGAGATCACTGTGAAAAAGCTTATCTATACTATCATTCACATCATTGCACGACTTTCCGGAATAAAGAGCATAGGCAAATTCCTTGGTTTTGTCCACATCCCAATACCCATACTTATTATTCTTATCATAACTTATCATTCCAGGTCCCCCATCCACAAAAAACTGTGGCATTGTTTTTAATTCTCTTTTTAGCACATTAAATTCTCCCGTCTCTTTCAGTTGAAACAATTCAAAACCATCACAAAATACATAAAACGTAAAGCCCCGATTCATTCCCTCATCAAACACCAGGTACCCTTGAAACACCATGGCTTTTGTGATATTTTCGCAAGAATTCAATTTTTCATAGTCAGGAAAGCTTCCCCCTTTTGTTATCATTTTAAAGTTCTCATCTAATACAGCATACCGCTTGTTACCTTCCAAATCGCACAGGTGAGCCAAATATTTATCCCTGCCCAATGAGATGGTGGCAAATAGATCCTGAAATTCTACCCCGGATTGTACTTTATAGGGACTTATTTTATTCTCCTTAATACTATCCAGATTAAAAACCAACATTTTATGCTGATTGACTCCATAAAGCTCTATTTCACCTTTTTTCTTATTCAATATTGAACGAGGCATTAAAACCTCATCAGGCCCGTTTCCTTTCTGGCCGAAATCCACACTTTGTTGGGTTTTAAGATCCACCAATTTCATCCAACATTCGTTTTTGGCATCCTGAATAATCAAAACATCATCCAGGTATTTCATAAAATTGGGCATTGCCAAAAAAACATCGGGGCACACCCTTTTACCAACAGCGGTTTTTGATACTATTCCCTGGTTTGTTTTCTTTTTATCGTGGTGAGAACAACCACTTAAACAGATCAACGCCAAAAAGACAAGTGCAGTATTTCTTTTCATTATGATATAATTAGTTTATAACTGATTTATTAAGCTTTTTTAAATTGGAATCACTGGTAAAAACGGCATCTCCCTTTCCGTTGAAATGGAATGCCGGAGCAGAACTGTTTCTCCCATTCCGCTGGAACGAAATGTCCGCGCAGAATTATTTCTCCCTTTCCGTTGAAGCGGAATGCCGGCGCAGAATTGTTTCTCCCTTTCCGTTGGAACGGAATGCCCGCGCAGAACTGTTTCTCCCTTTCCGTTGGAATGGAATGTCCGCGCAGAACTGTTTCTCCCTTTCCGTTGGAATAGAATGCCCGAGCAGAACTGTTTTTCTCTTTCCGTTGGAACGGAATGTCCGCGCAGAACTGTTTCTCCCTTTCCGTTGGAACGGAATTGTCCGTGCAGAATTGTTTCTCCCTTTCCGTTGAGACGAAATACCCGCGCAGAATTGCGAGCCTATTCCCGTTAAAACACAACTAAGCAACAAAACTGCAAGCTTCTTCCCTTTAAAACGGGATACCATTACAAAATTGTTTCTACTAAAAGCCCTCAAAAGAATAAAGCTATAATACCGGGAAAAGAAATCTAGCAAGCTTTACAAGTTTTAAGCACCTATGAGAAATGTCAGTTATAGGATTCTATTTGATCATTTCTTCCAGCAACACCTCCAAATCGGCTTCGAGGGAAGTATTGGTTTCAAAATCATAAAGGGTTATTCGCCTGATTTCATAATAACTTATCCAGAAATTACTTAATGACTGAATAAATTGAACGCGGGCATTATCTTTCCGCTCCTGGGAGTCATTTAATTCCAGCACCGAGGCATTGCCTTTCTGGAAACGCACTTTGGTTAACTCATAACTGTCCATGGCCAGTTCATCGGCACGCCCGGCCGAATTAACCCGGCTTTGCTGAATATTAAACTCCATCGCTTTGGTCACAACTTCCTGTTGAAACCGTTCAATCGCCTGCTCTACCGACAAACATGTGGCTTCCTGGCGGGATTTGGCCATTTTGTATTGCCCTCTTCTTTTTCCCCAATCCAGGATGGGAATACCCACTCCCACATTTAGCTGTTGGTAATCGTCAAAATCGGGCTTAAAAACATTATCAATCTGCCCGTTCACGGGTTTATTATTTTCATAATCATAGTATCCATCGGCCTTATTGATACCATAAGACACATTCAGATTAGCCTGAAACCTGCTCTCGGCCTTGGTTCGTGCCACATCACTCTCAGCTTGCAGGAGATCGATCTGTTGCCTGATCATCTCTGCATTTCGTTCCATCGCCAAATCCATTGCCTTTTGCTCCGGCACCTTAAACAAACGTATCTCCGGTAGCTGAAGCTCCGGTTCTACTCCCGGGGGCAACCGTAAAAAAGAGACCAATGCATCCTTGCTCTTTCTAAGATTTAAAGTAGCTTCCTCCACGGCTATAGAGGCATTATTAAGGTTCAACTCCAATTTAAGTAATTCGTCACGCTGTACCGTTCCCAGATTAAAGCGCTTTCTTGCCACCTGCAATAGGGTGTCAGTGGAAGTATAATTATAGCTGGCAATGTCGTAACTCACCCTGGCACGGGCAAAATCAAAAAAATAACGGGTAGTCAATTGATTCATCTCCTCCAGCTGATGGAGATACTCCTTTTTCGCCTTCTCATACTCCCGCGGCTTCAACTGCCGTTCCCACTTGAACTTATTATATCCAAAAAGCTCTTGCCGGTAGCCAATACTGACGGGTGCCGAAGAGTATTGTACAAATCCCTTATCTCCAAAATTCTCCTGCCGGTTAAGGCTTGATTGAACAAAGAAAGTACCCCCGATGGCTCCCACATTCTGCTGAAGCGACAGAGCGGCCTGCGAACCTAAGGTTTCGGTGCGGACAAATTCATCGGTCTGGGTAATGGAATTATACCTTAATTTATTGGCATTGGAATACGACAATAAGTCGGAGTTCAGATAAAGAGACGGCAAGTAATCTGCTTTGAAACTCCGGTAATTCCAATATTCAGCCAGGTAATTGTTCTTCAATAAAAAGGCTTGTAACGACTGGCTCTGCGCCAATCGGATGGCATCCTGCAGATTGATTTGCATTTTCTGTTGGGAAAACACTGTCAAACTAATTGATGCCAATAGAAGAATGAGAAATTGTTTCATTTGTTTTTATAATTAGACAAGAGAATTCTAGATAAGAGATAATAGACTTTGAACACTGAGACACGGAGGCACGGAGTTCTTTATTTTAATCGTCTTCCGGAGTGGAAATTGAATTTGCATGGTTGTTTCATACGTTTTAAATTTAGTAACAAGATTCAAGTAGCAAGACACAAGACTTTGAACAGAGAAACACGGAGGCACGGAATTTTTTTATCATCCTTCTGTTATTTAAAGCTTAATCAAGATCGTTTTATCCATTTAATATTTAGTATCAAGACACAAGACTGGGAAATGGATGTAATGAGTTTTTAATCATCTGCCGGTCATGCAAATCTTGATACTTAATACTCATATCAGTGTACTTTTATGTCTATAAATAAAATGCTGAATCTTTAATGCTATTTAATTGCTTCTATGATCTCCGATACAAATAATAATAGCACAAGGGAATAAAATAGAGACTCACCAATGTGCCCAATGTCATGCCACCGATGACAGTAAGCGCCAGGGGTTGCTGCAATTCACTACCCATATCGTGTGCCACCAGGAAAGGTACCAGGGCCAATATGGTGGTGAGACTGGTCATCAGAATGGGCTTCAGCCGCCGTCGGCCTCCTGTCTCTATGGCATCCATCAGGGTCATCCCCTGCCGTCTTAACTGGTTAATGGTATCAATCTTCAGGATGGAATCATTAATGATGATACCACTCATCACAATAATACCAATCATCGCCATCAGGTTAATGGTACCACCAAAGAGATACAGCAGGCCCAATGCCCCGGCGATATCCATGGGGACCTCCAATAATACAATCAGGGGTTGAACCAGACTTTCGAACTGGGCCGCCAAAATAAAATAGAGCAATGCCAGGGCAATCAACATCACTATAAACAGTTCTTTCAACAATTGACGCGATGAAAAAAGCTTGCCCGAAAAGGAGACATTTAAATCATGTTGATTCTGTAAAATATTCTTCACTGATTTCACCAAAGCTCCCGGAACATTAGACATCCGATTAAATGACACGGGCACATATTCCCCGTCTTTGCCGCCATGAAGTACTTTGTAATCAACCTTACTTTGTAACGTCACCAACTGATTGACTGAAATATCAATCCCGTCCCGATTACGCACTTTCAATTTCTTCAATATGTCATTAATGCTGTTGCGCTTATCACTAATCACAATGGGTACATAAATCGTCTTTGAACGAAGAACACCAATCTGGTATTCGTTAAGGGCTGCTTTCAATTGGGTATATAAATGCGCCTGATCCACTTCATACAACGCCAACCGATCGGGCATGGCTCTCACCTCCATGTATTGCTCGGTGGGGAAACGACTAATGCCATAATCCTGATAGTGTCCCTCCAAGTCATTCAACACCTCATCCATTTCATCAACAGGTGGTACACCTTTCGTTTTTTGACTGCTGATACGCGCTACAAACAGCGGTTCCCGGTCGGCAAACAGACGTTCAAAAATGGTCTCCGGAAATCGAAACGTGACTTTTGCACCGGGATGATTTGCATCAATCCAGGACTGTAACTGTTTTTCTACTTTTTTCACCGATCCTTCATCATTTAGCTTCAGGTAGATGATGGCTTCCGTGGGTGACAAATCCATGTCTTTATGAAGCACATATTGCTGACTTCCGATAAAGGCATTGGACAGTTCTATAGATGGTTCAACCAGCGCCAATAAGGCTTCCACCCGTTTTTGATTCTCCGCAACATTAATCCGCTCGTTCCAATCGGCTTGTACCACCAACTCCTGCTGACTAAATGATGGAAACCGTTGCTTAGTCAGGTGCCATCCCAGGAAACCACCCAGCACCAACAAAAGGAAGAACAAAGGAAACATCCAGCGCCGATGACGAAACACCCAGTGCCATCCCTGCTCATAGATATCTTCTGCCTGAAGGATATTCATCTGTTTTAACCAGCGGGCAATAAGGTTATCCCGGCTTTTCCCTTTTCGTTCACTCCTCAGCCAAAACAGCCGATAGAGTGTTGGCAACAGGGTAATAGAGACGATCAATGACACAAATAACCCAATAGTAACGGCAATGGCCTGATCGTAAAACAGGGCACCGGAAATCCCACTGATGAACAGTAAGGGCAAAAACACGGCACAGGTGGTTAACACCGAAGAGATCAACGGTCGAATCACTTCATTGGTGCCACGTATACATGCCTCCGCCAGCTTTTCACCCCGATCCATGCGTTGAGTGATGTTATCAATCACAATGATGGAATTATCGATCATCATACCCACGCCCAGAATAAGTCCCGACAAGGAGATAATATTCAATGACAATCCCAGCAGATAGAAACACAATAAACTAATCACCAGGGAAACAGGAATACTAAACCCAATCAACCAAGGCGTTTTCAGATCTTTCAAAAAGAAGAACATGATGAAGAAAGCCAGCAATCCACCCAGTATCAGGCTTTGCTTCAGGTTTGAAATGGCAAACTGCAGGATGCCTGTCTGGTCACGTACCAGCGAGAGTTCCAATTCGGGAAAATCGCGCTGAAAAATATCCAACAGCTTAACAACCTCTTCCTTCAAATCTTCCATCCGGGCATCACTCTGCTTTATAACAGCCAGCGAAACCGCCTGTTGCCGGTCCTGCATAAACAGCCCTTTCCGGCTGCGTGGTCTCAGCCCCACTTCAGCAATGTCTTTTATCTGAAGAATCCGGCCATTTGCCTTAATATACAAATGCTGCACATCGGCCACCCCGCGGAGAGCATTAAAGAAACGTATGTTATACTGATACTGTCCATCGATAACCTGCAGGGAACCAAGGGTAATATTATTTTCTTCCAGCACCGACTGAATCTGATCCTGCCCCAATCCCAGGGACTTCATCTTATCGGCATCGGGCAAGATATAGAGCTCCGGTGTCAACTGCCCGGTCATATCCACCATGGCCACCTGGGGTAATTGTTCCAGTCGTTTGCGAATCACCGCATCGGTAAATTCGCACAACTCCATAAAACGGGCTGTTCCTTCCTCGCTTTTGGCAGATTTCACATTGATATAAAAGACCGGCAGATCAGTAGCACTTGCCTTGACAATGGCCGGCCGGTCCACGTCGCGCGGCAGGTATCGCATCACGGCATCCACCTTCTCATTCACATCGATAAAGGCATAATTGATGTCCGTTCCATAATTAAAGCGCAAACGTACCAGGCCTCGCCCCTCCTTGGTTTCACTGGAGATATCATCCAGGTGCGCTACCTGCATCAGCGACTGCCGCAAAGAGCGAATCACTGTATTCTCCAGTTCCCTGACCGATACACCGGGCCGTTCCACCTGAACGGTGATCTCAGGAATATCCACATCAGGCATTAAAGAAACCGGTAACAAGCCGGCAGCCACCCCTCCCAACAGCAGGATGGCAACAAACGTCATAATGACGGCAATGGGACGATGAATTAGAAATTTTACCATGGTTATACTTGTTACGCAGAGATTCACAAAGAGCCGCGGAAAATTAACGTTATACTCCGATAATTCAGAGAACAGTATTTAACCCGACATAGATATCCTAAAAGGCTCAAAACATTAGAAGAACTAAACATTCTATAATTATGCTATTTAATGGGATGTAATTTAAAAGAGGCAAACTTCAAATAATCAGGATTAAACTCAGGATGGTCGATATGAAGCGCAAAGTTTAAACCATCCTTATTTACAAAAAACATTTCGGGATGATACATATTTTCAGGCATGACAGTTTCCCCAATAATCTTCAAATTCTCATCCAGGATAACTACAGAGAACCTTTCGGGATTATCAATCAAAGAAAACAGTTCGTCATCTGACATTTTGTTTGAAACCTTTGTTTCATGTAAATACAACCTATAAAAAACATTTCGCCATTGATCATATATTAAACTTAAATATCTTGGTTTCAATCCTTCCACAATGGGATTGACAACATTATCATTTGGTAAATCCAGTTCTTCCTTAGCATATCGGCTCTTGCAGGATATCCTTTCATAATTACCATCCTTAGTATACACAAAAAGATGATTGCTAAAGAGAAAAGAATAAACCCATTTTTTTCCATCATACTCCCTTGAAAAAACATTATTTTCCACATAATTCAGTCCATTTTCCACTTCTGGAAAATTAAGCGTAGTCAACCCGCATTTTTTCGTCTCCCTATTAAATCTTAAGCTCATTGAAAGACCAGCAATTTCATTTTCTTTGATACAATCGGGACATCTGGTTGCAAAATCCAATTCATTACCAATTCTAACAACAGGATTATTTATTTGATGAATAATTGGAAACAGGTAGACCGGAAACTTTCCATTTTTAAAATTCGACAAATCAACTCTTTCCTTTACCAAACCATATGAATCAGTCAAAATAACACATCTCTCATCAGCTGTTAGCACATATATTGAATCAAAATTTTCAATATACATCCCACCAATATTAGAAACAGCATTGGGGCCATATTTTTCATAGTTCACCTCATGAATCATGTTACCATTATTTGCATTAAAAAACAGTAAATGATGAGATCGATCCAGATATGATAAAACTTCAGTTCCATTGACTTCAAAACAGTAGACTCGTTTGCAAACCGGATGCACCTCCGAACCAGTCTTGTAAGTCAATAATTTATCACTCAAATGTAAATCATGTGTATATTCACATTGCTTATTTTCAAACGAACAAGCAGTTAAAAGCAATAGCACAATCAAACTATATATTTTCATTTTTTACTCATTACATTTCTTAATATTATTGTCTTCCGCACATAGTACCATTTCGATTACAATGCCCTTTTTTCCTCCCCTATATATTCTCCAACATGTATCAAAATGGTATTCATCTCCACTTCCTGATTCGCCAAATGCAAAAACCAATTACCTGCATATCATCAATATCTATTTTTGATACAATCAGCAATGGCAACAAACGTTATAATGACGGCGATGGGACGATGAATTAGAAATTATACCATATTTAATACAATCTGGCCTATATGTTGTTACTACCGTTCAGTAGTATTTTTTTGATACACAAAGAAATTTGTTTCTTAATCATACTTTCAAAATAAATCGGATTTTACAATGGTACCTTCATTTACATCATATGCATATAGTATAGAATCATCATTAGATACAGCAATACTTCTTATATATCTGTCTAAATCTAATTTACGAACAGGATTACCATTCCAATCATATACAAAAATACAATTTCCATAACCTCGTTTTGCATTTTTGCTTTTCAATAATAATTCTCCAGAATAAACAGCATATATATATTTATCTGTCGCACAAGAACTTAAAAATGACGACCGAGCCTCATTAAGAATTTCATATTTTGGCGCAAAATCACCTTTACTTGGTTTACTTTTATATGCAATATCAAAACACTCGGGCCCTTGACACGCAAAAGAAGATTGTTTTTTGATATCATAAATCTCCAATACATCTGTTAATAAATAAAGATAAGCGATCTTGTCACCACTTGGCTTAACACGTAATTGATGATTCGCAACTTGCACATATGCCTCCTTATTAGTTGGTAATTCAAACCATTTATTTACGTATTTATAGTTTAAATCCGATTTATAGTCAACTATTGCAGACTTAAATTTATTATTTTGTATTTGACCTACAATTTGACCTTCACCCAAAAAACTAACATTAACTAACCTCTCCCCATTGATTTTATGCATTGTAATACTAAAAGAATCTGGCTGCATTATGTTTTTATTATATTTTATTGTAGTTAACCGTTGCTTTACATAGTCGAACGTCCAAAAGTTATTTGCCAAATGCCCCATTGAGAATACTGACAGAACTTCCTCTGGTCCTTTGCCTCTCTGCAAATAACCTTCCGAAAAATCGCCTGTTTTTAAATCAAGATTGTAGAGCATATTACCACCATTGCGATTAAATATAGATACGACTAAAAAACTATCAGCAGCAATCATTTCTCTAATTTCTCCATATGTAAAATCTTTTATTTTTGAAAATTTTACACTGCTTTGCTGAGAAAAATGATCAAATTGCTTCAAATTTTTCACTAGCTTAATTTTATTATTATTACAAGAAATGGCAGAAAAAATTACAAATACCATCAAATATACATGTAGTCTCATTTATTATTTTGTTTATAAAATTAATTCCTATTCATATTACACCTATTAGTTCCAACTGGCACAATTAGCAACTTCACCAAAGCAATTTTCATATTTATCACATACCCAACATTTAGCATGTTGCAAGAATATGTGAAATCTTATCCATATGACACAGCACAAGATTCAATGCTTTCTGATAAAATAGACAATTGATCTTGCCTTTTATCTGAATTAATGGAAGCAAAAATTACTGTAATAACTTTAAATTTCATGTAATAAAAATATTAAAATAATAAGTCAACTTATTGGCATGACTTTCCTCCTATTACATGTAATATCTTAATCTACTTTTGTCACAATCATCAAAGGCAACCAAACCACCAAAGCCACCAAGCTAAACACCAATCCTCCAATGGCACCCACCGCCAGGGAGAACCAGAATCCTTCAGCTTTGCCGCCGATTAAAAATGGTATTAACCCCAAGGAGGTTGAAAGGATGGTCAAAAGAATGGGAATAATCTTATGATTGAATCCCTTCAAATAGTGGCGCATCTTCATACCATTCCACCCGGACCGGCGATTGTTGTTATAATCATTGATAATGTATAAGGCTGAATTGACTGTCAAACCACAAAGCAAGACCAATGAGGCATAGCCTCCCTGATCAAAAGGAAATTTAAACACACCAAACGTCAAAAAGACACCGATGAAGGATAAAGGGATGGTTGCTATCACCGCCAGTGGTTGCAATAAAGACTCCAGCAGGACAGCACAAATCAGATAGATGATTCCTATGACAATGAAAAGCAGCCAGTATTGTGTCTTCTCTTTTTGATCCCACGACCAGTTACTACCCCCGAATTCAGCCTTGAAACCCAATGGCAGGTAGTTATTAATCATCTCCACATTACGCTTCAACACACGCTCCGACAACTGGTATGGCCCAATAAAATCATAGGTCACAGACACCTTATATTGCTGATTGGTTTTATTGATGAAGCCGTCGGACCGCTCCTTACTGATGGTCGCTACTTTATTCAAACGTAGCGCCTGTCCATGCATTCCTTTCAACGGGTAATTCATCAGGTTCCAGATCCCGGCATTTTCCCGGCTTACAGGTCGCAGCACCACAGGCAACAAATCTTTTTTATTGGGCACATAACCGGCTTTCATCTCTCCTTGCGTCAATTGACTGAGCTCCCCAAACAGATGCCCCAGTGAAGTACCATTGAAAGCCAGTTGCTTCAGGTCAACATCCGCCACAAACTCATAGCGTGGCTTGCCCCACCAGGAGTTATCAGTACGAATGAAAACCTCTTTGATACGTTTATGCTTTAACAGCTCCTGTTTCAGATAGCGGGCATGAGCCATTAGCTCATCAAAGTTGTACCCATACAAAGCAATGGAGCTGTTATGGAACCCATCGTATAGTTTATTGCTGAAACCACGGCCTACCCCAAATATCCCGAAATCAGCCCCCCCGGTCTCCACCGCCTTCGTTTCCATCCTTTGTTTCAGAAAATAGGGGAAGGAAGATTTTTCGGCCTCCCGCTTAAAGGTTATCTCAATACTGGAGCGTTCAATACTGGTTATCCGGGAGACAAAACGGTCGATCTCATCAAAACTTGCCAGGTAATTCTCCAAATCCAGGAAAAGTTTATTCATCTGCTCCAAAGTGGCCCCATCGGGCATGCTCACATGCACCGTTAATTTTGTTTGTTGCTGATCCCAATCAAAATCCTGCTCCTCCATGTAAGAGGTAAAATAATACAGACTACCTCCAAATATCTTATTGACCCAGGGCTTCACATCACTCACAAAAGAGGGATGCCCAAGGGTGTTATTATACCATCGGTGATACCACTCACTTGCCTCCTTATTCTCATCCTCCCATTGGTCAGGCAGCAAGAAAAGAGGTAACCCAAATCCCCATATGCCAACTACGAAAAAAGCCCACTTAAAACGACAGGCAAAACGGATAAACTTTTCATATCGTGCCGTCATCCTCACAATACGCCTTTTGCGACGCACATGACGGTGCCCGATTTTTAATGGTAATGGAATTTTATCAATCAGGGAAGGGATGAAAAATAGTGCTATTAGCAAGGAAACACCCAGGTTTACCAGCATCACCATGGCAAAATCCACCAGGTTGACACGCTGCTGCTCATTCAGGAAAAAGATGATAGACAAAGCCCCCATCGTGGTTAACGTAGCAGCCAGGATAGCCAGAAAAGCCTGCTTATTCCGATGGTATCGAATGTGATCGGCCATCACAATGGTATTGTCTATGATGATACCCAACGACACGGTGATGCCGGCCAATGAATAAAGGTGTATCTCAATCTGAAACCAATAGTAAAAGATTACCGCAATTGCCAGGTTAGCCAACAGGCTCAAACCAATAACTGTGAGATAGCGCCATTGCCGACTAATCGCCAGCACAAACAACAACAAAATAACAATGGCTAACCCGGAACGAAACAGTATTTTACTAATCTCTTCCTGCAACCGTTCTGAGGCATCGTAACTCACCAACAAGGAAAGATTCTCAGGAAAGCCGGCCTTCAGTCGAGCTACCTCCTGCTGTATTTGCTTTGCCACCTTCAGCTGGTTAGCCCCCTTGGCCGTGTAGACATTAAGGTAGATGGTATTAAGTCCGTTTATGCGAAAATAGGATCTGGCCCGTTGCTCTTTCAGACGTACTTTCACCAGGTCTGTCAGGTGTAACAAGCGTCCATGATGGTTATCAACGGTAACCTGGTCCCAATGGAGTGAATCACCAGGCTGCCCCTTAAATGACAGGAATAAATAGGTACTATCGCCGGCTGTTTTATAAGATCCCCCGCCCAACTCTTCCCGCTGCAGATGCTTTCGAATGGCCGACTGTAAATCATCAACCGACACATTAAGGGCCTGTAACCGGTGGGCATCATAGCTCAATTCCCATTCCAGCGGCGTAGCCCCGGTTGCTTCCACCTGATCTACCTGCTGAAGAAGACTGAGAGCAGGCACGATGTGATCGTTGGCATATTGCTGCAAGGCAACACTAGATCCTTCTCCGTTGAGCGTATAAGTCATTAAAAGCTTTCGCTCGCCCGCATGACGATTCTGGGTACTTACATAAGGCGGACTAACACCGTCAGGCAGCTTGTGATAGACATAACGCAGAAGCGATCCCACCTCAAAACGGACAGCATCCATGTCGGTGCCCTTCTTAAAGGTCAATGTGATATACCCATATCCCTTGGACGAAGAGGAAGCGATCTCCTCCAGTCCTTTTATGGACGACAACACTCCCTCCAGTGGCGATGTCACCTCCTTTTCCAGTATCTCTGACGATATCTCATTCCAGGAATAGGAGACATACAGCTGATTACCTTCGGTGGATGGATGCAACTGCACACTCAGCAGTGGTATCAGACTGAGGCCTATAATGGTTAGAACTAGGAATATGGTGTTTATAGAGAAGGAATTTTTTACAGTCATCAGTGAACAAAGAACAATTAACAGTAAACAGTCAGCAAAAATCAGTTTGCAGTCAACAGTAAACAGTGATCAGTTTGCAGTCAGCAGTAAACAGCGATCAGTTTGCAGTATAAAAGGAACAGGGTACAGGCTTCATGGAACAACGAACAATAAGCAGTAAACTTCATTTCCATAATTTACTTATGCTTATATAAGTAGTTAAGTCTTATTAATTCTTGTTGTTTTTAGTATGGAAAATAGAATTTTAGCTATTTCATCACTATCTGAATATATCTCCTGATATAATGAATCTTCAATCAGATTTACTTCTTGCAAGAGCTCAAGCCAAAACTTGGTTTCTAATGTTTCTTTATAGGATATACTAACCTTATTGGAAAAATCAGCTTTTGAAATAGCTCCATTTGCTTCAGCAAGATTGGCCCCAATCGAAGTACCACTTTTTAACAGCTGACGAGCCAATTCATATTCTTTGCTATCATCTCTTAACAATCGACAATATGTAACGATTTTCACGGCTAAACGAAAAGCTTTTTGGTAAGCTATACTTCTTTCCATACATCATTTTTATTTACTTATGAACCGTCATAATTTAACAACTACTTATCACTATCAATTGATCTCTGTCTACTATTCACTGTTCTCTGTTAACTGATCACTGTTAACTGATCACTGATCACTGTAAATAGTAACTTTCGTCTCATGCGCCAGATTCAGATTATTACTTACAATCACCTCCTGTCCCGGTTTCAGGCTATTATCGGTGATGGTGACTTCTGAAGAGTTTTCCTGGCCGATCTCCACATACACCCACTTGGCGATGCCGTCATCATGAATGAACACTACTTTGCGGTTTTGGCGATACAACACAGCTGTTTTCGGAATGATAATACATCCCTGCTGTTCATTTTTTACCAATATTTTGGCATTCATCCCATCCATCAGCTCACCGCTAGGATTTTTCACTTCTGCTTGAACGGTAATCATCCCATGCTCATCAACGGTGGGATTAATGGCAGTGACGATACCCGGAAAAGATTTCGCCTGCAAGGCAAAGGGTGTGACCTCCACCTTCTGTCCGCTTTTTACGCGGTTCATCTCCCCTTCTAACACAGAAAATTCAACCTGCATCACAGCATCATCAATCACTTCACAACAACGCTTATAGGTAGAGGATGGATTATTTGCCTGTGCTTCAAGGTTGGCTACCACACCACTAATAGGAGCCAACACCGAAGTATGGGTAAAATTACGCTCCGCCTCCTGCAGGTTACTCAATGCCTGATTATAACCGCTACGTATCCTCGCCATCTTTAATATATTAGCCGGAATACCAGCTGAGTCTTTGAGTACATAACCATAACCCAGCAACTGATCTTCCAGGTCAATCCGGGCCTTTTCGTAGTGATCACGACTATCCTCCAACTCTTTTTTATATTTAAACGGTTCCACTTGCGCCAGCAATTCCCCTTTGTGAACCCGTTGTCCGTTTTTTACCTCTACCGCAGAAATCTGCTCCTGCACCAGGAAAGGCACCAATGCCTTTTCCCCAGCCTTCAGCTTGCCGTTGCTCATTAATTCACGAGAAAAAGCACCAAGACGTACTTTATCCACCTTGACTTTTACAGCCTGTTTCTCTACAAAAGATTTTTTGGCTATCTCATCCTCGGGGTTACCTGCCTGTGACTTGGTTGCGCATCGATAAAAAACCAGGGAGAGGATTAAAATGATAATAGGTACTAAGAATAGATTTTTCATTTAAAAAGACAGTTATTTATGACAATAGATCATTAGAATTTAGATAATAGACTACAAGACTGATAGGCATAGCTGATATATAAGACTCTATTTTTCCACTACATAATAATCAAAAGCTAATCTCTTAAATAATTACATAAACTTAACGAACGATTCCTAGGAAATATTTTATCAATACCAATTCTTTTTCTTCCACACATGCTTTACAATACTCACAGACGCCATCATATTTCAATTTGACCTCTTATTAATTCGCCGGTATCCAAAGAATAGGAGTAGATAAATCCGCTTTCTTCATCAACACAAAATGAGTGAATCAGATGGTTTAACTTAAACCTCTTAACAGGCTCCCCTTCCCAATCATAGACGAATAAATTCTCACATTGCCATCCATCTAAACTCTCGCTCTCATAGGAATTTCCGGAAAAGGAGGCATAGATGTATTTATCAGTTGTGAATATATTGCAAAAACATATTTTTGTATCATCCGTTACTAACATATGAGTTTCACCATCCCCTTCTACCAAACGATAATCAGGTGAAATATCCATAGGCCCTTTAACGGCTTTTATCAAAGTCCCATCCTTGGAATATATTTCAATCAAATCGAAAAAATGATAGGCAAGAACCAGTTTGCTCCGATCAGGCTTCACCCGCATATCCGATTGTGTAAATTGCTTTTTCAGGAAAATGGAGTATTCAGATGGCAATGCATCTAAATCTCTTCTACCTTTCAACAAACTTCCCATATATGATTGACAAACAATGGAATTTAAAAACAAAGCTCTTATCAAAAACGCTATTGATTTAGATTTGATTATGCTTTCAAATATACACTATAAATATGATACTTAATATGACATTATACATATCAGATATTCCATATCTATAATTACCTCATTAAATAATACTTTTAGAAGCTATCAGAATTTATCACAAGCGCTTAAGGAGCGACTTTTACCTACATGTTGTTCAAATTGGATTGTTACCTATGCTGTTAATAGATCGCTAAGCTTTAGTAATTATTCGAGAATCATTTTATGATTATTACATAACTCAAGTTGTTATGAGTATACCAATAAGCCAGGTATAATTAGTGTCTTATCAGTAATGTCTGTGTATTTTTTGGCAGGATATTGCAACGTCGGTCATGTAAATATCTTGATACTCATATCTGTGTACTTTTCTGGATTGTCCAGGTTAGGTCTATTATCTAATAATCTAACGATCAATTATACTGTCCAAACAATCAACTAAAGACAACACCTTTCGAAGATGGAGAATTCCACAAATATATTTATGATATCATCCTTTTTCAGAGGCTCTAATGTTTCACATTTTATCATCAACCGGAATTACTTACAACAAAGATGCAGTAAAGAATTGGTAAAACTTAATTACAGACTGCAAACCACGAGGTTACAAACAAAGAGCTTGCTATTCATTAGCAGGATTAATGATGATTTTAAAATCTTAAAGTACTGAAAAAAGAATAATATACCAGCAGTCTTTTATTAGGCTTATGACGCAGGGAAATTTCATTAATTATTGATTTTGAAAAGATGCTGAGTAGTTCCAAGTTCCATCCACGATTGAAATCATCATATTCTTACCCTTAATTTCATTAACAAAAGTGTCTATTTTCAAAAAACGCTCTCCTTGAAGCTCCAGTAATTCAGCAGGAAACCTAATTTTCTTTGAAAGTAATGTATCCTCCCTATTCGCCTGGTCTATTTTGGCAGATTTATATAAACATGATGACAGTATAATCAAACCCAGAAAAACAAACAATCTATTTTTGAACATACTTATTTCGTATTTAAATTAAAATACCCAATTTGATGTTCCCTGTTGGGAAAGTAACCAATCACACGGTCATTTTCCTCATCCACACAAAAAAATTCGACCATTTCCCCTACATCAAGCGTCTGTTTGTAT
>RHGE01000101.1 GCA_004296775.1 Marinilabiliaceae bacterium JC017 | reverse complement strand
ACGTTGTCCCGGACCCTAGTCCCTTTTTGGCATCGCYCCAAAAAGGAACCAAAAAACTCTAGTCAAATAAACGCTTCCGCCCGCCTCCTTGATGAATTTTTGCTAACCCACTGGCCGGAATTCCCGCATTCATCTGCGTCGCGCCTGCGCCGGCCCGCTTATTTTACACCAAACCTATTTAAGAATGAACTTGGTGTAATGCCGATAGATAATTAAAGGCCAATTAAAAGCGAAGCGCATTAAGTGGGCATTTTAATTACTAATCGGTATGACGTGCTCACGCGCTTCGGATCATCACGGTCCATCTCGTCGATTGGATTTTTGCGTTATTCTGTTGATTTGTATTGGAGGTGTCAAAACTAAAGGTAGGATCCGGTTATACAGTCGTCAATATGGACAACGGCCATCATTGACTATTATCTAAAATCTAACGATCTATTAGGGTAAAGATGCCAGTTTTTAATGCAGGATGAGATTAGCGTTTGTTTCTATGTATTTCCATCTATTTTCTCCATGGCTATCGATTAAAATACGAGACATTGCTTTTGGTAATAGCCAATACTTAATACATTTGCTCTTCATTTTATAGTCGGTAATTTGAAACATTATGCATAGTGGTCATTGATTCATTCATATGAGGTATCCTGAAACAGGGGTGAGCTACTATGGATGTGTTCCTTTAGTCAGGAAAAGCTTTATGTTTCAACTATTGACATGTAAATCAAATTTTATGCAAGCAGAAATAATAACCATAGGCGATGAATTGCTTATTGGTCAGGTGGTCGATACCAATTCGGCCTGGATGTCTCAAAAATTGGATGATGCGGGGTTTGAAGTGAACCGGGCCACCTCTATTCACGATTCCGGTGAAGCGATTAAGGATGCCATCCGGGAAGCCATGGGAAGGGCGAAAATCATCCTTTTAACAGGTGGATTGGGACCCACTAAAGATGATATTACCAAACATACGTTATGTGAGTTGTTTGGAACAAAATTGGTTTTTAATGAACGGATTTTGGAGGATGTAAAGTCATTTTTAAAGGGGCGTGTTAAAAATATCAATGAGTTAAACCGGGGGCAGGCCATGGTCCCCGAGACATGTATCCCTATTCCCAATCCGGTGGGTACAGCGCCAATAATGTGGTTTGATTATGAAGGAGCGGTGATTGTGTCCATGCCGGGTGTGCCTTCAGAGATGAAGACCACTATGGAGCATGAGATCATTCCGCGGCTAAAGCAGAAATTCAGGACTAAGGTGATTTTGCACCAAACGGTTTTGGTTTTTAATATTCCGGAAGCTGTTTTAGCTGAAATGTTGACCGAATGGGAAGAGCAATTGCCGGCTGATTTGTCGGTAGCTTATTTGCCTGCTCCTGGTAAAATAAGGTTGAGAATAACAGGGCGTGGCAATAACGAGACGGAGGTCAGGAGTAAGTTGGATACAGTCACAGCCGGGCTTGAACCAATCATCGGGCAGAACATCTTTAGTTATGACGATGTTCAGGTGCAGGAAATATTGGGCGACTTGTTAAAGAAAAAAGGACAGACATTAGCGGTGGCTGAAAGTTGCACTGGCGGAATGATGGGGCATTTGATCACTTCTGTTCCGGGAAGTTCAAATTATTTTAAAGGAGGTGTAATTGCTTATGCTAATGATATTAAAGAAAAAGTATTAAACGTCAAGGCAGTAGATTTAGATGAGCAGGGAGCCGTGAGTCAGGCGGTCGTAGAACAAATGGCTTTGGGAGCCAAGACGCTGCTGGGAACCGATTACGCGCTTGCCACATCAGGTATTGCCGGGCCTGCGGGAGGAACAGCTGATAAACCAGTGGGAACCGTATGGCTGGCAATGGCTTCACCTGAAGGAGTATGGAGTAAGCAATTTCAGTTTGGGACAATTCGTGAACGTAATGTTCAACGAAGTGCAGAAACAGCACTTATAATGCTTGTCAAACATCTGGAAGGTCTTACGATTGCTCAAATATCACAATTATAGTAGGTTATTTGGTTTATTTAATGTAATATTGCAAATAATTCTGAAAAAGAGCAGCATAAAATGAGAGCAAATCAGATTAAAAAAACAAAATTCAGTAGATTTCTTGTCTGCTAATTTGGTTTTTTAGAATAAAATGCCGTATTTTGCGCTCTGTTTGAAAAACGTATCCGAAAAAATCTGTAGAAGCGATGTCAAGAGTTTGTCAAATAACTGGAAAAAGATTTATGGTGGGTAATAATGTATCCCACTCTAAAAGAAGAACTAAGAGAAGGTTTAATATCAATCTTTTCGCAAAGAAGTTCTATCTTCCTGAAGAAGACCGTTGGGTAAGCTTACGTGTAAGCGCATCTGGTCTGCGTATGATCAATAAGTTAGGTTTAAGCGCCGCATTAAAGAATGCGAAAGAAAAGGGATTTATAACTAAATTTTAATAGGGAGTACAAATGGCTAAAAAAGGCAAAGGTAACCGCGTTCAGGTAATCTTGGAGTGCACCGAGCACAAGGAGAGCGGAATGCCAGGGACATCCAGGTACATTACCGTGAAAAACAGGAAGAATACTCCTGATAGAATGGAATTAAAGAAATACAATCCGATTTTGAAACGTAGTACGGTTCATCGCGAAATCAAATAAAATTATAAACCATGGCTAAGAAAGCAGTAGCATCATTGCAAAAAGGAGCCGGTAAAGGTCACACTAAAGTGATCAAAATGGTAAAGTCTCCTAAAACCGGTGCTTATACATTTCGGGAGGAGATTGTACCTAACGAAATGGCAAAAGAATTTTTCAATAGAAAATAATGCATCTGGTATAACCGGTATAAAAAAAAGCTTCCTGATAAAGGGGGCTTTTTTGTTATACGCTTTTTAATTCACGCAATTTTCTGTTTCTTTGATCCGGTAAAATAATAAACATGGGCTTATTTGGTAGCTTTACAAAGGCCAAGAAGGAGAGTTTAGACAAAGGCCTTGCTAAAACAAAAGAGAGCGTTCTGAAAAAACTCACCCGGGTGGTGGTTGGAAAATCTAAAGTAGATGATTCTATTTTGGATGATTTGGAAGAGATTTTGATCAGCTCGGATGTAGGGGTAGATACTACCTTGAAAATCATTGATCGGATCGAGGAACGCGTCGCCAAAGATAAATTTCTGAATGCTTCGGAACTGAATCGTATCTTGCGCGAAGAAATCGTTGACTTACTGGCTGAGAACCACAATAACACAGTAGCTGATTTTGAATTACCGAAATCAGCAGATCCGTATGTGATCATGGTGGTTGGTGTCAATGGGGTTGGGAAAACAACAACCATTGGCAAACTGGCAAATAAATTCAGACAAGCTGGAAAATCAGTGGTATTAGGTGCTGCAGATACTTTTCGTGCAGCAGCCATTGATCAGTTAGGAATTTGGGCTGATCGGGTACAAGTGCCATTAATAAAGCAACAGATGGGATCTGATCCTGCCAGTGTGGCTTTTGATACATTATCTGCAGCTAAAAATCAAGGGGCAGATGTTGTTATTATTGATACAGCCGGCCGTTTGCACAATAAGATCAATTTGATGAACGAACTGTCGAAGATTAAAAGAGTAATGCAAAAGGTGGTACCGGATGCTCCTCATGAGGTTCTTTTGATTTTGGATGGATCAACAGGGCAGAATGCTTTTGAGCAAGCCAAACAGTTTACGAAAGCCACTGAAGTAAACGCGTTAGCCATAACCAAATTAGATGGAACGGCTAAAGGTGGTGTTGTGATTGGGGTGTCTGATCAGTTTAGTGTGCCCGTAAAGTACATTGGTATTGGTGAAGGTATTGATGATCTACAATTGTTTGATAGAGATCAGTTTGTAGATTCTCTGTTTAAGTAAAATATAAAGTAATGCAGACTGTTTTATTGTTAAAACAGTCTTATTTTTTTACTGTATTTAAACAATACAGTACTTAATTAGCGGACATGACGAAGGGGAAAGGGAAAAAAGTTGATATTGTGACACTGGGGTGTTCCAAAAATCTGGTGGATAGTGAGTTTTTGATCAAGCAATTTGAGGCAAATGGCATAAAAGTAGCACACGATGCGAGTGAGCCTGAGGGTGAGATTGCCATAATAAATACATGTGGTTTTATCGGGGATGCCAAGGAGGAGTCTATAAATACAATTCTTTCTTTTGTGGAAGCAAAAAAACGTGGTGATATAAAACAGCTCTATGTGATGGGATGTTTATCAGAGCGTTATTTTAATCAGTTGAATCAGGAATTGCCGGAAGTGGATAAGTTTTACGGGAAGTTTGACTGGCCGAATCTGGTGGAAGAAATTGGTGCTACCTACAGGCGAGACCTGATGAATGAGCGTTCTTTAACGACACCGGATCATTACGCTTACCTGAAAATTTCAGAGGGCTGTAACCGGACTTGTTCTTATTGTGCCATTCCATTGATTACGGGAAAACATAAAAGCAAATCGATGAGTGATCTTTTGAATGAAGCTCGTTATTTGCGTGATCAGGGAGTGAAAGAACTGCAGTTAATTGCACAGGATCTCTCTTTTTATGGTTATGACCTGGATAAATCATATCAATTACCCAAGTTGGTAGATGAGTTGTCAAAGATAGATGGAATTGAATGGATTCGGCTTCATTATGCCTATCCGGCAGGTTTTCCTATGGATGTTCTCAAGGTGATGAATGATAATCCAAAGGTTTGTAATTATTTAGATATTGCCTTGCAGCATATTAGTGATAATATGCTAAAGTTAATGCGTAGGAGAGTAACCAAGAGCCAGACTTATCAGCTCATTGAAGAAATGAGAAGAATGGTGCCAGGAATTCATTTGCGAACCACACTGATAACTGGCCATCCAGGAGAAACGGAGGCTGACTTTAAAGAGTTGCTGCAATTTGTTGAGGATGCTCGTTTTGAAAGGTTAGGGGTGTTTCCTTATTCTCATGAAGAAGATACCTATGCTTATAAGAAATATACTGATGATGTTCCGGATGACGTGAAGCAGGAGCGGGCAGATGCTGTTATGGCCTTGCAAAATACCATAAGTGCTCAATTAAATCAGGAAAAGATCAATAAAACATTAAAGGTAATAATCGACAGGGCAGAGGGCGATTATTATATTGGTCGTACGGAGTATGATTCACCGGAGGTTGATCAGGAAGTATTAATCCGGGTGGATGAAAAAGAGCTGCAGATTGGTGATTTTTACAATGTGCGTATTCTGGATGCTGAGGATTATGACTTGTTTGGAAGTGTTGAATAACTAGTTTTCAAACGAAATATAATAGTGTAAATACACTCATATGAAAAAAGCAGCTTAATGGCTGCTTTTTTTGTGTTCATTATTTCATGTTGCTGGTCTCTTTATGAAGGGATTAGTTGTATTCGCTGAATTGTTTCGATAGAGTGGTTATATAGCTATTACGGAACTATTTTCAGGATTAAAATTTGGTTTTCGATTACCGCGTATATATTTACAATGAGATTCTGAACGGATTTGCCCATAAAAAAAGGAAATGAATGAATCATTTCCTTTTTTCGGGATTGAATAGTGATACGCTTCTATACAGCCATCCGTGTCCCTCCTCCCGTGGTTAATGGCACTTCTTTGATGCCGCATCACTAACTATTATAAAGGTAAAAATAAACTCCATTTATAGAAGATATTTGAAGATTCAAGAATGATTAATGAAAGCTATAAAATGAACCAAAGCTGTTATTGAATTATTTTTTTTCGTGTGAGAGGTCGAATACCATTACCGGTTTTTTTTCTTTTAGGAAAATCAGTTGTTCATTTTTTATTTCATAGGAGGTAGCTTTTTCAAGAATATCAAAGAACTCGGCCTCTGGAACACCTTGACAGAAGGCTTTTGTTGATAGCATCATGCCTGTTTTGATGTGTTTATCCGATATTTCAGCATCACCTGAGAATGAATTGCATCCATTGAACCCGCTTATTTTTCCTTCTGCAGCATTGATAATCACCCAGGGTGTCCTGTCATTAAAACCTGCTTCAGTGAGCGTAAGATCATTGAAAGAAGTTAGTTGCCAGCGGTTCGCTTTAGTTAATAATTCAAGTGGATTAGGGTATTTTTGATTGGTAGTGGTGCTTTTGGTAGATTTACAACTGATTAAAGAAGATGCGATTACTACTATTACAATAAAAAATCTTTTCATGTTGCCAGGTTTTTACATTTGTTTGGTATTTTCGAATAAAAATTGTGTCAGAATTAACCCAAGGTAAATATTCTAACTTATGAGTGCAAATAATCTTACAATAGGAACCCGGGTAGATCACCCAAGGTATGGCGAAGGTATCATTTCTCGCGTATCATTAACTGCTTATGAAATATTTTTTGAGCATGGAGGGAAAATGGAGATACTAAAAAACAATACGGATCTTGAAGTTTTGGAAGAGGCTGAAGAAGGTGAAGATAGAACGGGTATTTCTCTGGATGAGTTGAAAAAGGCGGTTGGAATGGTTTTAGATCAATATGGCGTTTTGCCTGCTGTTGTTGAGCTTGGAAAAAAGTGGGACGGAGGAAAAGTGGTATTACATTCCGGAAATGAAGACCTTCAGCCTAAAGAGATTCCTATTGATGTCTTTTTTCACAAGATTGTAATGGTGCGGGATCGGTTACGTGTGTTGGAGCAAAACATTAATTCACACAACTCTTTAACCGACGAGGAAAAGGTGCATTTGCAGCAGTATATTACAAGGGCTTATGGTAGCTTAACCACCTTTAATGTGTTGTTCGCAGAGAAGGAGGATTATTTTGTGGGAAGCAGAAAAGGATGATTGGTTTATTGATCATTACTTCCGGAATCAAGTGATTTATTAGAGAATAAGAGATAGATATGTAAATGACAGTTAGTCTGAAATAGACCTTTTACCACATATCTTATGCATTAATAGATCGTTAGATTTTGTAGTTGTTTCGTTTCTCAATAGTGCTTTGTGCTTTTGTTAATGCTTGGTACTCTATGGTCCTACAAATGACTTAGGTGTAAATCAGTCTTAATTCTATTATATAACTGACATTTCCCATATGTATTTATAGCCTGTAAAGCTTGCTTTGCAAGCATTTTGCCAACCGCGAATTTATCGAATTATACGAATTGCTTTTCGATGAAAAGCTCAAAAACCACGTAGTGGTTTAAAATTCGTTTAATTAGTGTAATTCGTGTTTAAAACAATAGTACATGTAATTTACACATAATCAACCAGTGCTTTTCTAGTGTTTTTTGTATATACTTAAAATTTAGTGTTTTATAAGATATGGAAAACACCAGTTATATAACAAGCTTCCGTTATACTCAAGCATTATGAGCAAAAACATCAGGTTTGCAGACTCCCTCAAAGGAGAAGGAACAGTTCATTTTGGCTGGTTCAGCTGGTCTTGGTTTGTAAGCATCAATTATTTAGTCAGTTTACAATGTTTTTAAGCCTTCAATATGGTCAAAGGGCATCGAAGGACTAAAATCTAATAATTTATCATAAAAGATACATGAATAATTTCTTTACCGAAGAAGAAAAAGAACGATATGCCCGTCATTTCCTGTTGGATGGATTTGGTGAAGAGGGGCAGGGAAAGTTAAAAAATGCTCGTGTTTTAATTGTTGGAACCGGAGGATTGGGTTCGCCTGTGGCGTTGTATCTGGCAGCGGCTGGAGTTGGTCAAATTGGCATTGTGGATGATGATGTGGTAGCTGCTTCCAATCTTCAGCGGCAGGTGATTCATGATACATCAATGATCGATCAACCAAAGGTGGTGTCGGCAAAAAGACGTCTGGTGGCCTTAAATCCTTTAATCAAAATAGCTGTCGGTAATGAACGTCTTATAGCTGAAAATGCTCAAAGAATCATCTCTGCCTATGATTTGGTTGTGGATGGAACAGATAATTTTCAGTCGCGTTATATCATTAACAAGGCTTGTGTGGAGCTGAATAAACCATGGATTTCAGGTTCCATATTTAAATATGATGGACAGGTATCCGTATTTAATTGGCAGGGTGGCCCTTGTTATTGTTGTCTTTATCCTGAACCTCCTGCTCCGGATGAAGTGCCGCCTGCCAGTAAGGTTGGCGTCCTGGGTGTATTGCCAGGTGTTATTGGTTCCATCCAGGCCACGGAAGCGATCAAGCTGATAACGGGCATTGGGAAACCTCTCTCAAAGCGTCTTTTGTTATATAACAGCCTTGATATGCAATTCATGGAGGTAGATATTATGCGTGATCCAGGCTGCAAGTGTTGTGGAAGGACAGGGATTTAATTTCATGTGTTTAAATTTATTTTTCAGTTGTCACTTGGGATTTGCCAATTTGGTCATTCTCCTGTGTGAAATTGGTTTCTTATGGCTCGTTTCAGATAAAGCAAATAGTTGTTTTTATGTGGCTTTGTTTAAGGTATATTGATGACCTGATACAAACAATACGAGGAATTCAGGATTTTAATGATTCATATAGTCTTGACAGGAAGGTTTTGTGAATTAAAATAGGGATAACGAGTTGTAAAGACTTTCAATGGTAAGCTAATTAATAGAAAAATAATGATTGACCATATATCATTAATGCCTTATTTGATGCTCTTTGGGGGACTTGGCCTCTTTCTTTTGGGCATGGAACGCATGAGTAATTCGGTACGTAACTGGGCCGGTCACCGTATTCGAATTTGGCTGCAACGCATGACCAGGAAAAAGGGGGTAGCCGTGATAATGGGGATTATTTTCACCATCCTTTTTCAGAGTAGTAGTGCTGCATCTGTGGTTTTAGTCGGTTTTATTGATGCCGGGTTGCTTACCATTAAACAGACGGTGCCTATTTTGTTGGGAACAGGCGTTGGTACCACAATAACGGCCCAGCTCATCTCTTTTAATATTGGAAAATTTGCATTGTTGGGGGTAGGTTTGGGTTTTTTCGCTGGTTCCTTTGGTAAAGGATGGGTGAAATCAGCAGGTAACACCTTATTGGGTCTCGGATTGATTTTTTACGGCATGCAAATAATGACCACTGCCATGGCTCCTTTAAAGGATAATCCACGGGTTGCTGATCTTATAACCCAACTGGAAAACCCGTTATTAGGGGTATTGGCGGGTATGTTGATCACGGCCATGATCCAGAGTAGTGCTGCTTTTATTGGTATCTTAATAACTCTAGGGCAAGCAGGCATACTGTCGTTTGAAAGTTCTTTACCCTTGATAATTGGAACTAACATTGGAACAACTGTTACGGCATTAATCGCTTCAATAAATGCTTCTGGTAAGGCGCGGCAGGTTGCTTTTGTGAATAGTTTTTTTCGGATTATTGCAGCTGTTGTTTTTGTTTTTCTTCTGGGACCTTGGGAACAACTTACCGGCACATTAAGTGGAAGTGATCCGGCACGATTAATGGCCAATGCGCATACCATATTTAATATTGGGATGTTGGTGATTCTATTTCCTTTTACTGGTATGGTGGCTCGATGGGTATCTGTTATGGTAGCCCGGAAAAGAGAGTATCAACCCCGTCATTTACAATACCTCAATGTGGAAGCAATTGCCTTGGGCGACATGCTGATGCCGATACTAAAAAAAGAGGTTTTAGCCATGGGACGAATGGTCTATAATATGGTTGATCTTTGTTTGATCCCTTTCCTTTCCAAAGATGAGCGAGCCATCGTTAAAATTCATAAAGAAGAGGCTAAGGTGGATAAATACAGGGAGGAGATTAATCGTTTTTTGGTGAAAAGTCACGAAAATATCCAAATAGATAGTTGGTCCGATGAATCCTTTCGATTGTTGCATGTAATGAATGAACTGGAGCAGATTGCTGACATTGTTTCGGTCAATATTATGCACCAGGCAGAAGAGTGGTTAAAGGGGGATATGCATTTTTCAGAACAAGGCGAGAATGAACTTAAGGAATACCATATGCGGACCCTCAAACAGTTGAACAGAGCCTTCCATTTAATTGAAAGCTGGGATCCGGGCAAGGCCATGCGCTTAAAAAAGAAATACCGGAAATATGCCTATATGGCGTTTGATTTGGAAGTACAGCATTATAAGCGCCTTTTTTCAGGGGCAGAAGCTACGGTTGGATCCAGTAAAGCCCACATGGAACTGATTAATCTTTTGAGGGTTGTTAATAGTCGTGCCACGAATTTTGGCCGTATTGTGTTACTGGAAGAGGAAGATACCCTCCAACAGGGGGAATAAGGGCATGTTGAAAACTTCATAATCCCCCGGTTGGTGCATCCCGTGAATAATTTTATATTTGCCCATCAGTATCCGCTATTATAAAATTATGGAATACATTGTTTCGGCCAGGAAATATCGTCCCTCTACTTTTGTTTCTGTAGTAGGGCAAGTAAATATTACTACAACACTAAAAAATGCTATAAAAAGCAAGCAGTTGGCTCACGCCTATCTGTTTTGCGGGCCGCGGGGAGTAGGGAAAACCACCTGTGCACGAATTTTTGCAAAAACCATCAACTGTAGCAATATATCTGACTCATTTGAGGCTTGTAATGAATGTGAATCATGTCGATCCTTTAATGAAAACCGTTCATACAACATTCATGAACTGGATGCAGCCAGTAACAACTCAGTGGAGGATATCCGAAGCCTGATTGATAAGGTGCGGGTCCCGCCACAAATGGGAAATTACTCGGTTTATATTATTGACGAGGTTCATATGTTGTCACAGGCGGCCTTCAATGCCTTCTTAAAGACCTTGGAAGAGCCTCCTAAGCATGCGATTTTTATTCTTGCTACTACTGAGAAGCATAAAATTTTGCCAACCATTTTATCACGTTGTCAGATCTTTGATTTCAACCGTATTACCGTTCAGGATGCAGTTGATCATTTAAAATATGTGGCATCAAGTGAAAATGTAGAGGTGGAAGAAGAGGGGTTAAATGTGATTGCGCATAAGTCTGATGGGGCCATGCGGGATGCATTATCAATTTTCGACCAGGTTGTGGCTTTTTCAGGTAAAAAGATCACTTATCAGCATGTGATAGAAAATCTTAATGTGCTGGATTACGATTATTATTTCAGGTTAACGGAAGCTTTTCTGAAAGAGGATCATAAACAAGCGTTGCTGATATTTGATGATATCATTAAAAAAGGATTTGAGCCCCAATATTTCATATCCGGGTTATGTAGTCATTTTCGTGACTTATTAGTATGTCAGGATGGTGCTACGGTAGGTTTGTTGGAGGTAGGAGCAACCATTAAAGAGCGATATGCTTCGCAAGCTAAACAGTGTCAGGTTGATTTTCTTTATGAGACATTAAAGATTGCCACGGAGTGTGACTTTCAATACAGATTGGCTAAGAACAAACGACTCCATGTTGAGTTTGCACTGATAAGCATGAGCCGTATATTGGCTGAAAAAAAAAAATAGTTACGTCGCCTAAACCCACTGTTGCGACAAAGAAAAACACTCCGGTTCAGGCTCCTGTAGCCACAGTATCTGTTAGTGTTCCCAATACCAAAAAGGCGGTAGTCTCCGGGTCTGCTAATAATGGACATGGTCATGGTGTTCCCAAATCTATTTCTCTCAAAGAGTTGGTTGCTAGGGTGAATGAACCTGCCATTCAGTCCAAAAAACAATATGAAAAGAAAGATCAGAAAACTCCTGTGGATCCCACTTGGAGTGAATCCTTTACAGAAGAACAACTAAAAAAGGCGTGGATTCGTTATTCTCAGAAGTGTAAGAATGTAAATCCCAGACTTTACTCCATTATGGATAATCACCAACCGGTGATTAAAGCTGACAATGAGTTATTATTGAAGCTTAAGAATAAAACGCAGGAAACAGAAATGCAGCAGGAGAAAAGAGAATTGTTGTCTTTTCTTAAGACGGGTTTGAAAAATGCACAAATTAATCTTCAGCTAGAGGTGGTTCCTGATGAAAAGGACAATCACCGGGCTTATACGGCATCGGATAAGATGAAGGCAATGATGGAGAAGAATCCGGCACTTTTAGCCCTGAAACAAAAATTTGCCCTTGATCTGGAATAACAAATATTCATTTTTCCAGTGTTAGATGTTTTTTTAATCAGGTCCTGATGAATTCTAAATTTTTAGGTGATAGGGAAGAATTATGGATTGAGGGTTATTAGCCTCATGAAAATTGGTACAATCTATTTTGAGGGTGTATAACAGATTAACCAACTCTTCTTTTGTGCTACTGACAGTCTTATTTTTATGGGATTGTCAGTGTTAAAGATCTTGGAAATTAGAATAGTATTTAAGTTGATTTAATATAGACAATAGATCGTTAGATTTTAGACTGATTTACATTACTCTCATTTTTATATCATTAACAATTTTGTCTATTGGATAAACATAAACTGTTCTTCAATTACTTACAGAAGGTTAACGAGCTGTTGATAGATAAGTGTAAATAGTATTTATCATGGTGTTTTATCTCAAAATCCAGATATTTTTAAATTAGGTTTTACGGAAATGCACCATTTTTTTATTGAATTTTATATAGGTAGATGGGGAATTTTGGGGCAAAAACAAATCACTAAAACCTCAAAAAAGGCATTATTTAAAAATCCACTTACAATTTTTTCAGAAATTATCAATTCTATATAATTACTATACAAACACTTAAGGTATTGATGATATAAGTCACTTGTTGTTGATGTATAAAATTGTAAAATCGTTGACTGGTTTATTTCAACAAAGGGTACAGAATTCAAATATTCAGTTAAATTTGTCCTTTGTTTTTAAACTTTAGAAGAACAAAAAAGAATATTAATAGTGCAAGAAAAGATGTTTTGCAAAATCTAACAAGATATATCTAATCAAGTGATTCATTTAAGAAAACTTGGAAAACATGGGAACACTAAAATCAAAAATCATTTACACTAAAACGGACGAAGCTCCTGTTTTGGCTACTTATTCGTTGTTGCCTATTATTAAGGCTTTCACAAAACCAGCTGGCGTGACTGTTGAAACAAGAGACATTTCACTGGCTGGACGAATTATTGCAAATTTCCCTGATTATCTGACAGAAGAGCAACGTATGCCGGATGCGTTGGCAGAACTGGGAACATTGGCTAAGACACCGGAGGCCAATATTATAAAATTGCCTAATATCAGTGCATCTATTCCGCAGATGAAAGCTGCTATTAAGGATCTTCAGAATCAAGGCTATAACTTACCGGATTATCCGGAGGAGCCTCAAAGTGATGAAGAGAAGTTGATCAAAGCACGTTACGATAAAATTAAGGGAAGTGCTGTAAATCCGGTATTGCGTGAAGGTAACTCGGACCGCAGGGCACCTAAGGCGGTTAAAAATTATGCGAAGAAAAATCCACACTCCATGGGTGCATGGAAATCGGATTCTAAAACGCATGTAGCCAGTATGTCTGAAGGCGATTTTTTTGGTAGCGAAAAGTCTGTTACAGTCGAGCAGGCCGGAGAGGTAAAAATTGAATTAGTTGACAAAGCTGGAAATATTACTGTCTTAAAGGAAAAAACAGCTTTGCTTCCTGGTGAGATAATTGATGCTACGGTGATGAGCCATAAAGCATTGAGCCGTTTTGTTGAAGCAGAAATTGAAGATGCTAAAAAACAAGATGTACTGTTTTCCGTTCACCTGAAAGCAACCATGATGAAGGTTTCGGATCCGATCATGTTTGGCCATGTGGTGAAGGTATACTATAAAGATGTATTTGAGAAACATGCTGCTCTTTTTGAAGAACTGGGTATTGATGCCAATAACGGTTTAGGTGATGTCTATAACAAGATTCAGACACTTCCGGAAGCTCAAAAGGCCGAGATAGAAGCCGATATTACTGCTTGTTATAAGAAACGTCCGGAACTGGCAATGGTGAATTCCGATAAAGGTATTACCAACCTGCATGTGCCTAGTGATGTCATTATTGATGCTTCTATGCCGGCAGCTATCCGCACATCAGGTCAGATGTGGGGACCCGATGGTAATCCAAAAGATACTAAAATGGTTATTCCGGATCGTGCTTATGCCGGAGTATATCAGGAAACCATTGATTTCTGTAAGAAAAACGGCGCTTTTGATCCTACCACCATGGGAAGTGTTTCTAATGTAGGTTTGATGGCTCAAAAGGCCGAAGAATACGGATCACACGATAAAACATTCCTGGTACCGGCAGATGGTTCTGTGCGCGTAGTGGATAATAATGGTAAGGTGTTGATCGAACACACAGTGGAAGCTGGTGATATCTGGCGGATGTGTCAGGCTAAAGATGCGCCTGTTCAGGATTGGGTTAAGTTGGCTGTTAACAGGGCCAAAGCAACTGGATCACCAGCTGTTTTTTGGTTAGATAAAGAGCGGGCTCACGATGCTCAAATCATTGAGAAAGTGAATAAGTACCTGCCAACTCACGATACAACCGGTCTTGATATTCGTATCATGACGCCGGTGGAAGCGACTCATTTCTCATTGGAACGTCTTAAAGAGGGTAAAGATACCATTTCAGTAACAGGTAATGTATTACGTGATTATCTAACTGATTTGTTCCCGATTATGGAAGTAGGTACCAGTGCCAAGATGCTTTCTATTGTACCATTGATGAGTGGTGGTGGTATGTTTGAAACTGGTGCCGGTGGTTCTGCTCCCAAACATGTTCAACAGTTTCTGCAGGAAGGGCACTTGCGTTGGGATTCCTTAGGTGAATTCCTGGCATTGGCTGTTTCATTGGAGCATTTAAGTAATGTTACCAATAATGCTAAAGCAAAAGTATTGGCTGAAGCATTGGATCAGGCCACTGAGAAGTTTCTTGAGAATAGAAAATCTCCTTCACGTAAGGTGAATGAGTTGGATAACCGTGGTAGTCATTTCTACCTCACCATGTATTGGGCAGAAGCTTTGGCTAACCAGACAAAAGATGCTGAGTTGAAAGCCGCCTTTGAGAATGTAGCGAAAGAACTTACTGCTAATGAGTCAAAAATTGTAGATGAATTGAATGCTGCACAAGGTAAGCCGGTAAATATCGGGTGTTATTATCTGCCTGATGTTGAATTGGTGACTAAAGCAATGCGTCCAAGTGCTACTTTTAATACGATTGTAGATTCCATCGTTAATTGCTTTGCTTGATAAGTAGTTAATAAATAATTTATAAAAAGCGAGCTTAATCAACTGATTAAGCTCGCTTTTTGATTTATAATAGCTGATGAGTTTAGATTATAGAAGGAGATATGGGATTTCTTTGATGTTTTCTATAATTCATGCTCCACTTTTATCTTTTGCTATTCTCCCATTTACCTTTTTTATGCTTCTATTTTGGTAATTGATAATAAACGCCAGCGTCCGGGCCCAAAGGCAAACCCAACAGGTACCAGCAGACCAGCAAAAGACTCCAGGCAATGAAAAAACCAATGCTATAGGGAAGCATGGTAGCAATAATGGTACCAATACCCGTTTTACTGTTGTATTTCTGCATAAAAGCAATGATCAGGGCGAAAAAGCTCATCATGGGTGAGATGATATTGGTCACCGAATCGCCAATACGATATATAACCTGCGAAAGTTCCGGGGAATAGCCCAGTAGCATGAACATGGGAATAAACACGGGCGCCAGAATAGCCCATTTGGCGGAGGCACTTCCCATAAGCATATTGATACTGGCGGAAAGCAGAACAAAGAGTAACATCAAAGGGATAGATCCCAGGTTGGCCGTCGTTAAAAGGCCGGCTCCCTTTACAGCAAGAATAACCCCCAGGTTTGACCACTTAAAATAAGCCACAAATTGGGCGGCAAAAAAGACTAAAACAATGTATCCTGCCAGTCCTTTTATGGCGTGTCCCATGCCATTCATGATGTCGGCATCATTATTGTATTTCCCGCAGCCAAATCCATAGGCAATGCCCATACCGCCTGCTATCAGGAACAGGAAGGAGATAATGGCATGTAATAAGGGGGAATCCAACAGGGAGCCGCCGGGATTCAAAAGAAAACCATTGGTTGGTACGATACCGATTAAAATAATTACAACGGAAATGGCAAATACAGCCAGGGCATAAAGAATGCCTTTTTTCTCTTTTTTTGAAAGTCGCTCAATGGGTTCCGATTCTACATCTCCTTTATAAACACCTAACCGCGGCTCTACGATGCGTTCTGTGATCCAGGTGCCAACGCCGGCAATCAGGAAGGTTGAAACTACCATGAAATAATAGTTGGCAGTGGGATTAACGGCATAAGCAGGATCCAGTATATGGGCTGCTTCAGTGGATAATCCGGCAAGAAGCGGATCGATCGTTCCCAGTAAAAGGTTGGCACTAAAACCTCCCGAAACACCGGAAAATGCAGCTGCCATACCGGCGATAGGGTGACGGCCAAAGGAGTGAAAGATAGCCCCTGCTAAAGGGATTAAAAGGACATAGCCAATATCACTGGCCATATTTGACAGAACACCTGAAAAAACCAGTACGAAGGTGATAATCTTTTTAGGTGATTTAATAACCAGTACTCTGATAACTGCTCCGATTAAACCTGAACTTTCGGCAATGCCAATGCCCAGCATGGCCACGATTACAATCCCCAGGGGAGCAAATCCGGTGAAATTATCAACCATCTCTTCCAGGATGCGATGGATACCTGTTTTGGAAATGAGGTTGAAGGGTTTGATAATTTCCCCCGTGGCCGGATGGACGGCTTCCACACCTAATAGGTGGGTGATCCAGGATAAAATAACGGCCGAAAAGGCAAACAATGCAAAAAGAGTCGCCGGGTGGGGAAGTTTGTTGCCGGCTCTTTCTACCCACCCCAGAATGTTAATGTTTTTTAGCTTTTGGAACATGAAGTACTGGTTTTTATTGATTGGTTTTAAAAGTGCTAATGAAAGTAAAAATCGTTTCTTATTTTGTTATAAATATCTGTAAATATTATAAGAACGAAAGTTTTGGGGATGTATTATTGATGGCCGGAAAGTTGGGATGATATTGCTTCATATCTACTGGAATGAATGGACCTGGTTAACCTGAAACTAGTAAAACCAAATGGGCAAAAAGAGGTGAAATGTGATGACCGATGTAAAAAGACAGCTGATTCGTGGAAGATATCCTTTGGCTATATCGCGACTACAAATAGCTGTATCGTAAAGCTAAACCTATTCATTAAAGACATTTCCCGGCCCCTGTGGCGTCCTCATGAACCGTTTCAATGGAAGGCGAAAACCCAATGGGGCCTCCGGAGTATTTATGGATTGAAGAAACACCGGTTGTGGAGTTTTGCTTTATTACTGTTAACTATTGTTGTTAATATGGTGATTTTGGTGTTGTGACTCTGTCTGTAGTTTTTGTTCCAATGCATATCAAAGCAACATAGCAACAATTCCAATAAATGCTTTATTTTAAAGTGAAAAACCACGTCCTCTGGGCGTGGTCAGAGACAAAAGGCTTTGCCATAAATCGAATCAAGACTATCTTTTAAGAGTTGTCCCCACAACTAAAAAGAAAGTCTATGAGTCGATTTAATAAGTTATCCCATACGTT
>RHGE01000011.1 GCA_004296775.1 Marinilabiliaceae bacterium JC017 | reverse complement strand
TCCTTTACGCTTAACCCTGAGTTCAGGTAAGCATCGTAGATCTCCCGAAACTTTTTCATATTTAACATGTCATTCGATTTTTATTTGCCCCAAACTTATGAACTGACATGTCATTTTTCTATACGGGGTTCACCGAATGCTTACGTTTCAACATTAATTTTTAACTCAGAAATATTCGTTTTTAAATAATTCAAAAATTCACCTAACAGTAGTTTTACTTCTTCGAATAAAATCCTAGAATTTACATTTGTCTTTACTTTAATTCCCCCATGAACCTCCTCTAATTCAATTCGATAGCTTTTACCTTTTGATATTTTTATATAATCATTAAAAAAGGTAAGGTACTGCTTAAAACAAGTAACAAGCTCTTCCTGAAGAGGAAGTATAAATGATTCATTTGGATATTGCGTTAAATGTTTTAAAACTTCTTGCAAAGTAATCATTCCAACATATCTATAATCCTTATCTACAACAGGAATGATAGTCAGTTTATTATCATTCAAATCACTTATTACTTTGTAAAAATCTGTTTCGCTAGGATCTACGAAAACTTTTGTCAACTTTGGAAAGACTAAAGACTTTATAATAGGATTATTTGCCATATTTAAATCATATATTTCCAAATCGCTAATTAACCCTAAGTATAGTCCTTTATCAACAATTGGCAAATGACTAATTCTGAAAACTTCCATCCAATTTAAAGCATCTAATCCTGTATCAGAACTTTTTAATGCTGGAATACAATTACAAACTAAATCTGCTGCTCTAAACATATTAAATTGATGATTTATTCAATCCCTAAACTACAACTTTTTCTTGTAATAGATTAATATAGCTTTCTCGATACACAAGCCTAAAATCCTTTTATATACTGGCTCTTTTAATACTTTAGAATTTTCACTTTTTCACATATAAAGCTGAGCCTTTTACATGAGTATAATTATAAAAGAGGAGTCTTAAAAAAAAATCCAACTCATTAAAACGCTTTATTAAGAATAAAAAAACGCAACTGTCCTAAATAGATTGGATTTCTCATTTATAAAGAATCCACAGATATTTGTGCCAATTGTTGTTTTTCCCTACCTCATCCAATCGTTCAAACAAACCACCTTCCTGTTTATGCATAACAATATAACGCCTGGATGTTGAAATAGATCACTTGACTCATCTCACACCTCCACAAGCAAAAAGATTTCCTTACTTTCGCCGCCTCATTTTAAAAACATGTAAAAATGATCTGGGTCCTACTTTTTATTCTCATTTTCGCAGGAAACAACTCTCTTTACCTGGTACCAAATTTCGACAAACACATGAAAAACCATGTGGAGAATAGAGCAGAAATAAAAAAGTTTCAATCGCTTTTAAAAGACAACTACAAACAGAAAAAGACCTTCCACAGAGCCCATCAGGGATTTATCAAAGAATTTAAAACGCAGAATGTTTCCCGAACCACCACGCGGGAAGAATTTGAAGTTCTTTTCACCGATATAATGATCCAACGAAAGCGCCTTCAGCAAAGCGATGCCCAAACGAAGCTGGCCTCTACCAACTACATCACCGTAGGGGAATGGAAAGCGATCATTGCCGCCGCACAAAAGGATATTGCTAAAGTCATCAAACAGCAGAAGAAAGAGAAAAAGAGACAGGAGAATATATTTCAAAACCTTAACAGCACCATCCGCCAATCCATTAAAGATGAAATCAAACGACAAAGAGCATTGGCTGCATCCAACCGGTTAAAAGAGTCATTTTTTAGCATCATCGACTCCTACAACGCTTACATTACCAACACTAATTCTATCATCTTCTCTTATCAAACCACTAAAGAACAACTCGTGGAGGTTGCAACCCAAGCCAATCAATTGCGCAAAGAGTTGCACCTGGCCATTTCCGACATGCATTTCGAAATGGCTGAAAGCACCAATCCCAGGGAGTTTAAAAAGATCATCCGGCTTATTAATAAACTTTATTAAAAAGACTGATACACCCTCTTGCGGACGAAGGGTACACTTTGGTTGCATACCATTATAAAGCTGATATATCTATATACTCAAGCCACACTCCTGCATAATTTAAGAGTGTGGCTTGAGTGAGTTTGTTTCCGTGCCAGACCCGAACGCATTCAAAACATGTTATCCGGATTTAAAACTAAATTTCACAAATGGACATAAAAAAACGATGATATTACATTATAAAAATCTCAAACTAAATCAACAACTATCGATTTTTTAGTTTCATTTTATAGCTTGAATCTCTTATATAGCAAACCCTACAAAAAAAGGTTGCCGAATACGGCAACCTTTTTACTACATGATTTTATTAAATTCTCAATTCATTAATTTTCAGAACCGGCACCATAGTTCGGGTTTTGTTTACCGAACCACAGTTCGCTAAGCATTCAGAATTATTAATGCAAGTTTTATTCTATCTCCTGACAGTTAACCTCAACGTTAATCCCTCAGCATTCAAATCCTTATGTGGATTACTTTGATCCTTGAAATTTAATTCAATCAAATTAAAAGCAGCATCGCCTAATTTCACGCTACCAAGTTGTTTGCGATAACATTGTTCATTGGGCAGGTAATTATTCTCATCTGGTGTAATAAAATATTCCTGTCCATTGATATCTATTCTCAGCTCTTTGTTGAGATGCGCCTTCGTGTAACTCAATTCAAGCATGTACTCTGACTTATCTGTTTTTGGCAGGTACCATCCTATTTTAACCACTGTGGGATGAAGAGAATAATAATCGTGTCCGCTGTAACTGTGGTAGCTTGTACCATTTTCAGCAGTCAAAATAAATTCCGCTTTATTATCACGTACGACACGTTCAGGTGTATACTGCAAATCACCTGCATATTCTATGACAAAAACAGTGACAAACTCACTTGCATTAATATCACTTAAATCAATAACGAGGTTGTCTCCATCTTGTGTACCATTTAATCGAATGGATGGATTAGCTAACGGATATATTCGCTTTATCTTAGAATTAAATCCTTTTAACACCAACTTCTTATTATCCGAAATCACATTAACATGCAGGTATAATTTTCCAGGTTTGGCAGTGATCACACCCCACTCCTGACTTGGTACGGGCGATACGGAAGTACCATAGACTGCCTCGCCATTCACTTTCAACCATTTTCCCATTTCCGTTAAAACCTGTTTCTCAAAAGGAATCACTTTCCCATCACCGGTAGGGCCGATATTAAGTAAGTAGTTTCCTCCCATGCTGACAATATTCACCAGGTCGCGGATTTTATCTTTTGCTTTCACCTTCACGTCACCTCTTTTCTGCCAACTCCGGTAGCCCCATGTTTCATCAAACATTGAAGCCGGTGTTTGCCAGGGTGTTCCCATCTGAAATTCCGGAGACTTATTATCGCCCATCACGGCAAAATCACCCTGATCATTCCAAATGCGGCCACTGATTAAGCAGTCCGGCTGAAGCCGCTTGACCAACCGGGCCATCTCTTTACTTTGCTCACAGGTGGGAGAACTCATGTCGAACCAAAGCTCGGAAATCGCACCATAATTGGTCAGTAGCTCTTCTATCTGGTGCAAGTTATATTGATGATGTGCCGCAGGAATGGAATCGGAATTCCGCACTGAGGTAAACGGCTTAGCCCCCGGGTAATTCCAGTCTATTAGTGAAAAATAAAGCCCCAATTTAAGGTCATGCCTTTTACAGGCTTCCGATAGCTCTTTAATAACATCTCGTTTGTATGGTGTGGCATCCACCACATTGTAATCGGAATATTTGGTATCATACATATTGAAACCATCATGATGCTTCGCCGTGATGACAATCGCTTTCATTCCCGCCTGCTTAGCTAATAAAGCTACCGAATCAGCATTCCAGTTAACCGGATTAAACCTTTGTGCCAATAATGTGTATTCATCCTTTGAAATGCGGGCATGTCCCTGTATTTGCTCACTGTAGCCGGTTATTTGCTCTCCGTTCCAAACACCTGCCGGGATTGAATAAAGCCCCCAATGAATAAACATGGAGAATTTATGATTCTGCCACGCTGCCATGCTAGCGGAAGTACTTTTTTGCTCCTCCTGTCCATCAGTCGTTTTATTTGTACTGCAAGACAACGAGAAAAACATCAACAAGCAACAAAAAAAGATAGTCGTGTGTTGTTTCATAATGCTAAATTTATTTGGAAACGTATTATTGTATTAAAAATCATCTTCACTGAAACAATAGATCGTTAGATATTAGATAAAAGAAATTAGACTGATTTACATTACTCTCATTTTTATACCATTAACAACTTTATCTATTGATTAGATACAAATTGTTTTTCAATTACTTACAAAAGTTTGACGAACTATTGCTAAAAAAGAATGCTGTATAAATAATCCCACCTACCTCAACTTAACGCAACAAGGGGAGCTTACGCTCCCCTCCTTCTAACACTTTCATTTTATTTATATCATCTTTCACAATCCTTACTCTTTCGATTTTCAAAGGTAAAGAAAGATGCTAAGATTTCAATCACACACTGATTCATTGTATTTCTTTATCTGAAATCAGTTGTGAATTAGCCTCAAACCTACAAACTCATAGACAAACAATCTATTGTAACAATAGAACGTTTCCTTCATTAATCGCCTAAAGTTTATTCTACTTTATCAAATGCTTTCGAAGCATCTATAGCATTATAATTACAAAACTCCACACATCTGCCACATTCCAAACAACGAGTACCGTTTATTGAATACGATTCTCCCTCAATGATGCATTTTTCCGGACAAGCCTCAGCACATTCCCCACAACCCACACAATTGTCATTAATGTGATATCCAACCGCCTCAACCTTTTCATCACCAAATGTAAATCGCTCACGAATCGGGGGCGTCACCGACAGGTCAAAAAATTCCCCCACCCCACTTTTCATACAGTAAGCTTCCAGAATATCTCTTTTTTCCCCCGCATAAAGATCATTCATCATGGGATTAGCTTCATAAATTTTATCCAGCCAGAAACGCTCCACAAATTCAACATTTCCAGTTACTCGCACCGATTTGTATGTCTTATCCATGCCCACAAGCGCCAAACGCGGATTTTTCTTTAGTTGCTTATAAAAGGGCTTTCCCCTTGGTACGAGGAAATACAACTTATCATCCTCAACCAACATCACATCAGCGATGCGTACATGCGGATTTTTCCCATCAGTAGTGGCAAAGGCTACCGATTTAATATTTCGTAAAAATTCCAAGTATTTATTCATGTGTTTATATTTAGACAATAGACTTTTAGATAAGAGATAATAAACTACTAACACTGAGGCACAGAGTTCTTTGTTTTAATCATCATCCTGTGTATTTGTTAAATTTATATGGTTGTTTCATCCGTTTATATTTATTTTTCAATGGTCACATGGCACATTCCCATAATATGTCGTCTTTACTATCTCCTCTCTTACATCCAAAACCCTAACACCAAAAAGCTCATTGCCGACAGAGTCCCACAAAACAGCGCATAGGGCATTTGCGTTTTCACATGCTCCATTACCGGAATTTCAGCCATCATGGAAGAGAGAATTGTGGAATCTGAAATGGGCGAACAGTGATCGCCAAATACAGCACTTGAAATAATGGCACCCAAAATCAAGGGAATATGCGCATCCAGATTGGCTGCTAAAGGAATAGTGATAGGAATAAGTATGGCCACCGTTCCGCCACTGGTTCCGGTAGTAAATGAGATGAGCACCCCCACCAGAAAGACAATTACAGGTAGCAGGGTCACATCCACACCGCCACAAAGAGTAGCAATGTAAGCTCCTGTTCCCAGTTCATTAATCACATTACTCATTATAAAGGCTAGCGCAAGGATAATGACAATCTCAAAAAAGCCAGAGGCTCCCTTCAGGCACCAGGTGAGGTACTTTTTGAATGCCACAATTCTTCGACTTTGGTAATAAAGACCGGTAACAAGCAGGGTAATAACAACACTTACAACTAATGCTGTTGAACCATCACCTTTAAAAATATCACCGTTACCAGTAATAAACAGTACAATGAAATTGAAAGCAGCGAGAAGCATTAATGGGATCACCATGCTTGCTGCCTGAGTTTTCCCTTCTGAGGATAAATCTGTTTTGTAACCTATGGATTTTTGATTGACAATATTCAGGCCAGATCTGTCCCTTTTCATCACGCCCATTTCCCTCCCGAAAAAAATGCTTAATCCTACAGTTAAAAGCGAAGCAATGCCATAAATCTGAAAAGGAATGACTGAAAGCAAACACGCAAATGGTTCGTCTTGAATCAAGCCAGCAGAGATTTGACCACTGATCATGACCATCAGAAAGGCGCCTGCTGCATTTACCGGAAATAACCAAGCCACAGGCGAAGCAGTGGAATCAATGATATAAGCCAGCCTGTGCCGGGGAACATGCAACTTATCAAAGAGCGGACGTCCGGCCACACCGGCCACCACTATGGAACTAACGCCATCGATGAATAACAATAGTCCGATGATATAAGCCAGCAGTTGAGCAGACAGTCCTGATGTTACCCAACGCTTTCTTATTGTAAGGTAATTCACCAAACCTTCTACTCCCCCCGATGCCTCCAGGACAAACACAAAAGCACCAATAAAGAAGCAGAACAGAATCGATTTCAGGGACCAATCATTGGATAACACATCCGTCACACATTTGATTTCCACAGACAGAGTCCCTTCCCCAAAAGTCAGAATAGCAACCCCCACGATTATACCTGAAAATAACGCCCAAAGCACTTTTTTGGTGGCAAAGGCCATGACAAACACCACTACAACGGGGAGCAAAGACAGATAACCCGGTTCCATTTTTTCAATCATCTATTGCGCCAAAGAATTATACCGATTAGTGATTAAAATAACCTCCCAGTGCGCAATGCTTGTTATTGGTCTTTAATCCCCGTTTTACGGGACTGTCCTTACGTCCAGCATCTATCGGCATCATACCAAGGTCATATTGAAATAGGTTTGGTATGATTCGTTAACAGAAATAACTCATCTATGAAAACGGGGCTGATCGCTTTTTTCGATCGCCCCGGGTAGGAAAAATCTTAAAAGTTTAATATTTCCCGTTATAGTTCTTCCATTCTGATTCCGGCAAAATGGATTCAATCACATCCCAGTGCTCTGCAATCTTACCATTCTCCACCCTGAACAGGTCGTAATAAGAAGTGTGTTTATCACCAAACTTGCCCTCACTCACAACCAGTACAAAGTTTCCTTCGCCCAGTACCATATGCACCTTATCATAAACCATGGCAATTCCCATTTTGCCCAGTTCCTCCATGGCTTTTCCCAAACCGGATAACCCATCGGCAATGGTTGAATTGTGTTGTAAGTACTTGTCACCATCGAAATAATTCCCCAATTGATCCATTTGTCCTTTTACCAAAATGGTATTGACAAAATCCTCCACTAATTTTTTGTTGGCTTCAGTTTGATCGATGTTACTGCTTTGGGTGGAACCGTCGAATTGCGTCCTGCCACTGGGATTAGGAGCTGTAATGGCCGCCAGGTTATCCCAATGCTCTACTATTTTCCCCTCTTCAAACCGGAAGATATCGAATCCCGCTTTCGGTCCAAAGAAATTGTATTGAGTATGGAAAAAAACATATTCACCGTCTTCAAAGGCCCGGATAACATTTACTTTCGCACTTCCCTTTGGTAATTGTTGCAATGCCTTTCCAAATCCGGCCAATCCATCGGCAATCCCCAGGTTGTGTTGTTTGTAGTTTTCAGGATTGATGTAAGCGACAGCTGTCTGATCCCCGGTTTCAATACTGTTAAGCACTGCCACCGCTTTTTCTTTATTGCTTAATACCGGAGTATTTCCCTCATCATCATCGGATGAACTGCAAGCCGTCACGCTTATAAACAAACCTAATGCTAGTAATACTGTTTTCATTTTAAGATGCTTTAATTATTCGAATTATTGTGCTGCAAAACTATATCCACCACGGGGGTGAATAAAGGTGAATTAAAGCCTCAAAATGGTAAATGTGTGTTTTGAATGATTTATTCTGTGATTTGTTCCCGGAAAACTTTAGGGGAAACACCCGTTTGTTTTTTAAAGTATTTGACAAAGTTAGTGGGTTCATCAAAGCCCAGCGCATAAGAGATCTCTTTAATCGGCAACGCTACTTGTGACAGTTGTCTTTTGGCTTCAAGGATGACATAACCATCAATAACGGCCTTGACTGTTTTTTGGGTAAATTCTTTACAGACATCATTTAAATACCTGTAACTGAAATTTAAAAGAGAAGCATATTTCTTCGCATCTCTGGTCTGGGTATATTCCTTTGACAACAACTGCTGAAAAGAAGCGAAGGCCTTAAATTCGGTGGATTGAGGATGCTGCATGGTGCGCCTCCCGGTTCTTTCAGCATGAAGCAACAATATCTTCAGCAAACTCCTGATGATCTCGGGCCTGGCAAAATCATTTTCACGATTAAATTCGTGTTGCATCCCGGAGATGATAGGTAACAGGTCTATTACTTCCGGATCAGCGAATCCAATTATGGGTGGATATTGACTAAAGGTAAAGAACCGATAGAAGGCCAAATAGTCACCCTGTGACAGGTTTTTATTGAGAAATTGGTCGGTAAAAAGAATTATATAGCCTTCCATCCCGTTATTATCACCAAAAGCATGCACCTGTTCCTTGGCTATAAAAAGCAGATCACCCACTGAAAGTTCATATCGTTCAAAGTCGACCACATGAGTTCCCTTCCCTTTGGTGATCAGCATGAGAAAATGAAAATGGATTCTATGCAAAATATTGATCCCGGTTTCAAGTGAATCCACCCGTTCCAACAAACTTTGAAAGGTCATGATTTCAAACCCCAACTCATTTGATTTCTTTTGCCTGAATGTGATATCAGGAATTCTTTCCATATAATCGGTACTTATCGATTCAACTTAAATATTCAGCATATCCTTTTTCCTCACTATTTGACGACACCTCCTGTAACTGGCTTTGAAAGGCTTTGGGAGTCATCTGTACATGTTTCCTGAAGAATTTAATGAAGTATGAGTCATCATTAAACCCCAGTTGTTCTGAAACCTCCTTGTTTCTCAACTTCGTGTAGGACAATAATCGTTTGGCTTCAAGAATAACCCGCTCTTCAATGATTTTCCCTGGTGATTTTCCGGCAAACTTTAGAGTTATCCGATGCAGATTACGTTCGGAAATAGCCAACAGGGCACTGTAATCCGAAATCAACTTTTTCTCTTTATACAACTTCTCAACAAAGTCTCTGAACCTAAAAAATAATTGATAATCGTGTTGATTGGTGATATCGGTAGCTACCTGACTCCTCTTCAGGTACATTAATAATGAATTCAAAAGATATTCCTGTACCTGAATGGAATCGGGTTCTTTACTCTTGTACTCAACAAGTATTAACTCGATTAACGTTTTAATAGAATTCCACCATTTACAACCGTTTAAGTCCCAAATAAGATAGGGCATAAAAAGATTATTCAATTGATAAATAAGATCTGCCGAGAACAATATTGCCGTCCCTTTCAAGTCCTTTATCTTTTCAAACCAATATACTGGCTCTTTGGATATATACAAGATCTTACCGGATGAGATCTCATATCGAACAAAATCAATATAAAATGTAGCCGAACCACTCCGGACATAGATGACCTTATAAAAATCGCTTTTATGCGGCTTATAAAATATATCTCCAGCTCGCTCTATCAAACTCTCAATAGAATCTACATCCAACTCCTTAAAGTGCAGTCTACTCTCAAAGGCTACTGTAGGTAACATATTGTAAAAAATTTATCTCGTTTCTTTCCATGGCAGGATTATACCATGCATTTACCAAATTGTTCTATTGGCCATGAACAAAGGTGCATAATTTTGCCATGAAAACAAATTTTCATGGGTTTTGCATTAAATATGCCATTTTTAAAAATATTCCTGATTAGTGGTATTGCAAATACTATTCATAGCACAACCATTACAGGAGCAATTTGACAAATTTGTACTGCCCAACCTGTTCATCCTTATTGTGGGAACTTTGGAAATAATGGGAATCGTTGGTACTCAAATTTCGCTCCTTAATTTATGGGCTAGTCTGGAACTTGTATTCCTCGTGATTGGAGCCATTCATAAACACATAAAGGTTAAACATCCAATCAATAAAAGTGCACCAGCAGGTATCATACTTCTGTAATTAATTGCTAACATTTTTCCATCTGGGGCCTAACGAAAAACTAGGTGCAGGCATAATGCAGAAGATCTAAAAGGATTGCTTTAGGCTCAAAATGAAATATCATGATAGGGTAAAGAGCAAGACGAAAGATGACATCTAACAACTCATTACTATAAAAAAAGGAGAAGAGGGGAATGATGAAATTTGGTGAAGTAAATAAGGCAATAAAAACCGGTAACTCTTTCGATCCACTTGAATTACCTACTGGAAGGTATTTTTTAGTTGGCGCATATAATTATCCAAGATTATTTGAGCGAATTTGTGGAATACCTGTGCCTCACGACAACACCAAGCAAATAATGATTGATTTAAAAAGGCGTGAAACACATGCAAATATTATAAACCATTTAGCAATTACCATGAAAAAGAGATAAGAATAACCCCATAATAACTAATACCCTGAGCTGAATATTACATCAAACATAAACCAATCACTGATGGAAAAAAAAGAATTAGACAAATCAAACGCTTTAAACAGAAGGAACTTTCTAAAGCTCGGAGCCGCCGGAGCAGCTCTTGGAGCAGTTACCATACCTTCCAAAGCCAGGGAAAACTTAGCCAATAAGATTGATGAAAAAACAGCCGGTGATTTCATCAAAACACATGACGATTTTCCTTATGAGGTAAGAGATGACTACCAACCCCATTCTAACAAAGACATCGTTTTTTCCGGTGCTTTCTGGGGATTTCACCCGGAAGAAGACATCAAGCAGTCCGGCCGGGCATTTTCGGCTAAAACCTATATGCATTTTGAAGAGAAGAAAGGCTTTGACCAACTAGCTAAAGCTTTGAATGCAGGGGCTTGGTCGTTACATAACGCCGTTACTCCCATGAGTTCACAGGGTATTTCACAAGAAGGAATATTTAAATGGGAACAAAGCAGAAAAAAGGAAGGAGAGTTCCGTCCTAACCACGATTGGATTAATGAGCATCAATACCAATTCAACAACAAAAAAGAGGCAGCTGACTGCATTAAACGAGCCGCCAGACTATATGGCGCCGACCTGGTAGGAATCACCCACCGGGACAAGCGGTGGGATTACCGGGATTTTATAGATCCCCATGCCATTATGGAGGGACGAAAAGAAGATGCCGTTTATGGCTGGGAACGTTTTCCGTTTGAGCCCAAATCGGTAATTGTAATGGCCTTCGAAATGGATTATGAAGGGATCGCCACCGCGCCAACTGACGTAGAAGGAGCTGCGGCCGGAACCATGTATTCTCAAATGACCAAGGTGGCCTACCAGTTATCCATCTTCTTAAAACAACTGGGATACCAGGCTGTGCCGTGCGGAAATGATACCGGACTGAGCATCCCTTATGTCATTGCTGCAGGATTGGGTGAAGGATCAAGAATGGGCAATTTGATTACCTACAAATACGGTCCGCGAGTTCGACTGGCCAAGGTATACACAGACTTTGATTTCGTAGAATATGACAAGCCCATTGAGTTTGGCGCCATGGAGTTCTGTAAAAACTGTATGCGTTGTGCAGAAGCTTGTCCGGGAAAAGCCATCTCATTTGACAAAGAACCCACCTTTGAACCCACCTATGAAGGAGCCAACTGGTACAACGCAAAAGGTGTGAAGAAATACTACATGGATGCCAAGAAATGCTTCCACACCTGGGGCGAATTCGGTACCGACTGCGGCTCGTGCATGGCCTCCTGTCCTTACAACAAACCCGATTTCTGGCACCACCGCCTGGTGGATAAAATCACTGCCGCAATGCCGGGCCCGGTGCACGACTTCATGCGCGAAATGGATATTGCCTTTGGTTATGGGGATGTTGACAATCCTGAGAAAATCGATAGGTTCTTTAATCCCAAAGGAAGAAGTTATAATGGTAAGTAATTCTTAAAATTTGACGAAATGATTTTTACAGGTATCGAGATATTGTTTTTCACATTGGGCCTTTTAACGGCTCTATTCATAGTAGCATTAGTGAAATACAACAAAGAATTGAACTTCGACAAATGGAGTTGGATCACCCTCATCACGGGAGGCTCCCTGGCTCTCTTTTGCATTGCCTGGTCGGTTAGTTCCGTGCTGGAAGGTGTGCCCCGTGCCTCCTCCATGGGGATGGTGGTATTTGGAATCCCCTCTATTGTGTTATTGTTATTGGGACGCCGCATGGCGATAAAAAAGAAGTAGATGCCGCATAAAAAAAGAAGTAAAAAAATAATAAACGGGCTCGCTATCATGAGCCTGTTTATTGCTTTCTATATTGGTCAATCAAGTAATAAACAAATCAACCAGCTATCCCATTCCAACCTGTTTGAAACGTACCACATAACCAGGATTTGCGAAAAAGATGATGTTTTAAAAGCCTATAGCAACGATGATTTAGTGGGATATATCTCCACCGGGACATCGCAAGGATATGGCGGGCCATTGGAAGTAGCCGTCTTGGCCGATTCCACGGGAGCGGTGATAGATGTGGACCTGATCCACAATACGGAGACACATGCTTACATAACGAAACTAAAGAACAAACGCTACTTTGATCAATACGAAAGGAAAAGGACCAATGATAAATACTTGATCCATGAGGATATTGATGCAGTATCGGGGGCCACAGTAAGCTCCAATGCCATTGCCCTGGCGAGCAGGAAAGCAGCCTGGCAAATAGCGTGCAGGGTGTTTGCCTTATCTTTGCCTGATGTAGGCATATCCTGGCATATTGGCCTCATGGAGCTTTTGGCAATTGGTATATTCATCATAGCTTTTTTAGCAGCTTACCTGAAAAAAAAGACGCTGCGATACGTAGCTCTTTTCAGTTCTTTTGTGGTTTTAGGATTCATGCTTAATGCTTCAATATCGCTCTCTCATATCGGCCGTGTTCTTTTGGGGTATATTCCTGATATCAGACAACACTTTGTATGGTGGCTACTCATGTTTGGAAACCTCCTGGTGATCGTTATTTGGGGAAGAAATATTTACTGCCATGCCGCCTGTCCATTCCATGCCGGGCAGATTTTACTGCACAAAATATCCGGCATGAATTTGAAAATGCCCCCGAAACTGAGCAAATACCTGATTAAAACCCCTAAATTTTTACTGTGGCTGTCACTGATTTTAATATTGATATCCAGGAATCCAACGCTGGCCTCCTATGAACCCTTTGCCATATTTTTCTCGCTGGAAGGCGTAGGAATTCAATGGTATATTTTACCGGTGGCCCTGATCGGATCGATCTTTATTTCCGATTTTTTCTGCCACTATTTTTGCCCGGTGGGCGCAAGTTTCAAACTCTTATTAGGCTATCGAAAAGACATTTCCAAACGCATAAATTCAAACAATGGAAAAGCGTAGATACAATCAGATGGGCGCTTTGGTGCTGTATGGTCTGATGCTGACAGCCATTCTGGCATTCATCGCATCAAATATGTCATTCTGATGAAAAACAACTGTAATGCTTTCATCAAACATCAGCAACGGCTGGTTCATGTTTAAAAACTCGCCCGATCTTAAATGGATCGGGCGAGCCGTTGTAACTGTTAACATGATTCGTTATAACCCTTAATTATTTAGGACACTAATGATAAGACATAAAAACATCAGCGATTTAGCTGTCATTAAAAATCAGGCACAACCTGATTGGAGTGCCTTCCTGCCTGAAAAGTAAAATACCAGGACATAGTTACCGGTAAGACAAAAGGACATTCTCTTTTGGTGCAGAAAACTTATCAAGAATTTTACCTGCCTTTATGCCTTTTCATAGGCAATCAGATGGTTTTCTTCTCGAAAAACTTAATTGCGATAATGGTAAGTGATGTCTCAGAATCCGTTTTACTCTTAAGAAGATGGATTATCTCCATGTATGGTACTATCAAACTTTGAACATCAGGGTCGTACGATGAACAAAACCCCAGATACAACTGGTGCAAGGGTTATGAAGGTGTGCGAAACCCCGGATGCAACTGGTGCAAGGGCAATGCAGGTATACAAAGCCCCGGACACAACTGATGCAAGGACAATGCAGGTATACAAAGCCCCGGACACAACTGATGCAAGGACAATGCAGGTATACGAAGCCCCGGACACAACTGATGCAAGGGTTATGAAGGTGTGGGAAGCCCCGGACGCAACTGATGCAAGGGTTATGCTGGCGTGCGAAGGCATTGATCAAAATTTGATTGGGAATTGTTTGATTTACTTCCTGAATAAGGCACTTCCTTATTCTCTATCCCTAAGAGATTCTTTTATTTTTTCATACCCCCTTTATCCCCCTAAGCTTAGGGGGCTGAATTGTTGATTCCTACACGGTATTAAACTTGATTAGGGCTCTCGAAGGTTGGAGATGGATATATTAAAAAAGCGACCATCCTGGTGGATACCTTGGTTGATCGCTTTTTTATTGCTTGCTGAGTGTTTCATACCCCCTTTGTTCCCCTAATCTTAGGGGGCGGAATTGTTGATTCCTACACGGTATTAAACTTGATTAGGGCTCTCGAAGGTTGGAGATGGATATATTAAAAAAGCGACCATCCCGGTGGATACCCTGGTTGATCGCTTTTTTATTTTTTGATGAAAGTGTTTCATACCCCCTTTATCCCCCTAAGCTTAGGGGGCTGAATAGTTCATTTCCACACGTTATTAACACTTAAAGATGGGTTCTTGCCTGCTGGAGATAGTGGGTATTAGCTCATGATCAAACAAGAAGTAAGAAATAGATAATGACTAATGTTTTCAATAATCGGAGAAGGTGTTTTGAATCTCTTCCAATACTCTTTCCATATCCACCAACTCTTCATTTGTAAATCGTAAAACGGTCAAGCCTAAGTTTTCTAAGATCTCATCTCTGAATTTATCTCTTTCTCTTGTTTTTTAGATGAATTTTACCATCGATCTCAACAACAAGTTTCTCTTCGGCACAGTAGAAATCTGGAATATAGAATGCTAAAATATTCCCGGTCGTCTGATAAATGATTGGATGTTGTCTTAAGAATTTCCGGCCTGCTAATCTCCTATTTTGAAGATATCGCCAGATTAATATCTCTGATGGGGTCGGATTATATCGCAACTTGGCTGCTAATGCTTTTATTTCTGGGTAGGTCATTCTAACTTTTTAACCTTAATGTAAAGAAAGAAAAAACTGGCTTCAAGGTGGTTGGAGAAAAAACGCTTTTCACACCCCCTTTATCCCCCTAATCTTAGGAGGTTGAATGGTTGATTCCTACACGGAATTAAACTTGATTAGCGCTTTCAGAGGTTGGAGATGGATATATTAAAACAGCGACCATCCCGGTAAATATCCTGGTTGATCGCTTTCATTCCTGGAAGTGTGTTGTATTCTTTCTATATCCTTTTATTTATAAAGGATAACATGAGATATTATATATGCTACTTGATTCATTGTATCTCCTGACCATGAATTTTAAATCCCAGCTTCTTTAAACCGTTACGTACTTCCTGGTTTTTCATGAAATATTTCCACAACAATCCCGACCGGTAATTCTCAATCATTATCAGAATAGGGCCCTGATCAATGGCCAGGTAATTTTGACGTACCTGCTTGTCAGCGGGAAGATCGAGCGACAGATTGATGGCATCATAGAAACCGTAAGGCCCCCAAACTTCTTTCCCATGATTGCGGTAAAGGTTCTTCAATACCTTCATGGCTTCCTCTGGCGCATATGGCATGGATGAAAGTGCTGCCGTTGGGGTGATGGTTCCCACATCTCGCTGACCGCCCGGGGCATGAGCCATATACCCTTCCGGTACCTTATCACTGGCAGTTAAGCCCCAGAAATCCTCTCCGTAACCGACGTATCCCTTGGGGTTATCGATGCAGTAGGCCCGGTTGATCAGGGTGTGCCGGCGGTTCTGTTCCCAGTAGTTGGCATAACGATCAGACAATCCTCTTGGATCGAGCCCCAAGAAAGAGTAGTGAGCAAAAAACAGGGGGCCGCCGAAATGATCGGGATTACCCATGGGAAGGCTCATATTGTAATAGGTTTTGTAGTTATAAACCGTAGACTTTGGACTGGCCCAGCCATTGTGATACACCCCTGGTTTGATCGAATGGGTAGGTGACGCTGCCGCCAGAACAAAGGCAATCAAACACTCGTTGTAACCGGTGATGGCATGGTTCATTTTCCATCCGTGGTTTTTAGACCAATGCCAATAGAGTGCTTCCTGTCCCCGGGTATAGAAATCCCATTCCATGGATTCCCAAAGACGGGTAATATTATCCCGCAGTTTCTTTTCATCCTTTTTAGCGGCATCGAAATACTGGCGGGCAGTCAACAGGCCTTGTGCCATAAAAGCTGATTCCACCACATCGCCTCCGTCATCATATTGACTAAAGGGATAGCTTTTTTGCGTTTCACCCGCATACCAATGGGCCCACATGCCATGAAACCGGTCGGTTTTCGCCAGAAAGGAGGTTAATTTCAAAAGGTGTTGCACTCCCTTCTCCCTTGTAATATAGCCTCGTTCTACCCCTACAATGATAGCCATCACCCCAAAGCCGGAACCACCGGATGTCACAATGTCTCCCCGGGAAGAATCGGAACGTTCGCGCGCCATACCTGTCTTACCTTCGGCATAGTCATAGAAATAGCGAAAGGTATATTGCTGCACCATTTCCAGCAGTTCTTCATCGGTAAAATCGCGCACAGTTGCCGAAATAACATCTGATTTTTTACCATTCTTCACCCGTATGTAATAGGTTAACTCCAGGTTACGCCCCATATCAGTTACAAAATCCAGAAAATACTCCTCTGATGTTTCACCTCTTTTGGTGTAGTGTTTACCTCCATCAACAGAAGCAAACACCTCCACAGGATTGGATGCTTCACTCAGCTTCCAGTTAAGCTCCACATGACTGTCGTATCCTTCCGCACTAAACGATTGGATTGTTTGGGCCATGCTGTTGCTGATGGAGAAGACACAGATGAACAACAAGGCCATATTGAGTTTTATTTGTTTCATATATTCTAATTTAGATAATAGACGGCGAACACTGAGACACGGAGGCACAGAGTTCTTCTTTTTAATCGTCTTCTTCTGATTAAATTGAATTTGCATGACTATTTCCCCTTTTCAATTTCTCATTTTAGACAAGCAACACCTCCACAGAAGTGTTGCCTGTTCAGTTCCCTATTCTATTTCGTTATTCAACCACTTCAAATGGTATGGGCTTTACATCCCTGGAATTGGTTCCGATAAACAGATGAAAAGCACCGGGTTCATAGGCATAGGTTAAATCGCTGTGATAAAAAGCCAGATCATCAGTGGTCAATTCAAATTCCACTTTCTTCGATTCTCCTTTGGCAATGAATACCTTTTTAAATCCTTTCAGCTCTTTTACCGGACGGGTAACGCTGCCCACCAAATCCCTGATGTATAACTGAACGACCTCTTCACCATCATAGTTACCGGTGTTTGAAACGGTCACAGAAATCTTCATTGATTCACCCTTTTTTAATTGGGTGGTTGATAATACAGGTGCAGAGTAATCAAAAGTGGTATAGCTTAACCCAAAACCAAAAGGATACAAGGGTTCATTGGTCACATCCAGGTAACGCGTCTTGTACTTATCAAACAGGTCACCGCCAAAAGGCCGGCCGGTATTTTTATGGTTATAATAAATAGGTACCTGCCCAACCACTTGCGGGAAGGTAGCTGTCAGCTTACCCGATGGATTATGATGCCCGAATAACACATCGGCAATAGCATTACCAGCCTGTGTACCCGCAAACCAGGTCTCCAGAATAGCATCGGCATGTTCTTCTTCCCATTTCAATGCCAAAGGACGCCCGTTCATCAATACCAACACCATTGGCTTGCCTGTTTTCTTCAATGCTTTCAGGAGGGCTTGCTGTTGCCCCGGCAGGGTGATATCAGTACGGCTGGCGGCCTCACCCGACATACCTTGTGACTCACCAACCACTGCCACAATCACATCGGCTTTACTTGCTACTCTAACTGCTTCAGCAATCATTTCGGCAGAAGAACGTGAATCGATATCCAGGTTTCCACCATGCGCATTCAACCGTTGTATCATCTGTTCATCGTCGGCAATATTGGCCCCTTTGGCATAGAGCACCTTCACCTTGTCACCTGCCACATTTCGAATGCCTTGCTCTACCGAAACGGCTTTTTTCCAGTCACCGGCACCACTCCAGTTACCAATCATGTCACGCTGATTTGTGGCCAATGGTCCTATCAATGCAATGGCCCCCTTCTCTTTCAGGGGCAATACCTGTGAATCATTTTTCAACAACACCATACTCTTACAAGCTATGTCACGTGCTGCATCTATATGTTCCTGGCTCATTATCGTTTTCTCAGCCCTTTCTGCATCAACATATCTGTAAGGATCTTCAAACAGTCCAAGTTTGTATTTCGCTTCAAGAATACGCCGACATGCAATATCTACCGTCTTCTCACTCACTTTTCCATCTTCTACTGCCTTTTTCAGGTTATTGAGAAATACCTCACCAACCATGTCCATATCCACCCCGGCTTCTAAAGCCTGAGCACCCACTTCGTATTCGTCGGCACCAATACCATGGGGTACCATTTCATTGATGGCGGTATAATCGGTCACCACAAAGCCATCAAAGCCCCACTGATCACGCAGCAATTCAGTCATGAGCCATTTATTTCCGGTGGCCGGAATACCATTTATTTCATTGAAAGACGTCATCACACTCCCTGCGCCGGCATCCAATCCTGCTTTGTAAGGGGGAAAATAATCCTGAAACATACTCAGCCGGCTCATATCGGTAGTATTATAGTCACGACCGGCTTCAGCAGCACCATACAATGCAAAATGCTTCACGCACGCCATCACGGTGTTGTCCTTGCCAAGATCATCGCCCTGGTAGCCCCGCACCATCGCTTTGGCCACCTGGCAACCGTACCATGTATCTTCGCCGGGGCATTCGGAAACACGGCCCCAACGCGGATCACGAGATATATCCACCATGGGTGAAAACACCCAGTTAAGACCATCGGCAGAAGCCTCCTGTGCAGAGATGTACGCACTTTTCTCTATGGCCTCCATATCCCAGCTGGAAGCTAAACCCAATGGAATGGGGAAAATGGTACGATGTCCGTGAATAACATCATAGCCAAAGATCAATGGGATACCAAGACGCGATTCGGTAAGAGCTCTTTTCTGCATTTTCTTTACCACATCAGGCGTAAAAGTATTAAATACGCCTCCCACATATCCTTGCTTAATTTTTTCATCCACATTCTCGCTGACAATCGGTCCGGTAACATCAAATCCCACTGCTACCAGGTTTAACTGACCGATCTTTTCCTCCAGAGTCATCTGAGACATCAATGCATTGATCTTTGCATCCATATCTGTTTCTCTACCAGGATCGGTATGCTGACATGAGCTCACAAGAGTCATTACAAACAGTATTACAGGAATTAATCGTTTCATATTTTTTGATTTTTTGCCAGACTAATTCAGATTAATAATAACGAAGCAACCCGAATTATTCCGGTAAGTAATGTCTAATGAAATTTTATTTTAAGAATAATATCAGACCTGGTGTGTGTCATTACCAGGTTGTAAGTTTCATTCGGAATGATGTCACCCAACTCAAACGCCAGCACATGAGGGCCGGCCGAATAGTTCTTCAGTGCCGCTATTTCAATGGATTCACCATCATCAACAGGAACTAAATTAAAGGCCACATCATCAGCTTCCTTCAAATAAAAATCAATATTGTACGCCTTTTTATCCGGATGCATCATGAGGTCATAACAGCCTGATTCCGTATCAGCAACGGCCAGATGAAACCCGGTTTCATAATCAGGCAATGAAATACCAGCCTTTTGCAATCCCAACTGCACTTCTGGGGTAACCATTAAAAGATCCCAAAACAATCCGGACCGATAGTTTTCAATCATAACTGCAATAGGTCCCTGATCAATGGCCAGATACCTGTTATCATCCCAGTTAAAGCCAATATTAAAGGCATCGAAAAAACCGTATTTCCCATACATGCGTCTGTGATTCTTTGACATATGCATCATGAATTCCATGGAATAAAAAGGTGTAAACGGAAACGATGCCAGGGCCGCTGTCGGAGCAATGGTACCATCATCGTTATTGGGATTCCGGGCACTGTATCCGTACTCCGGCGGCCCATAACAAGCGGTGAGCCCCCAAACACCCCGTCCATATCGATGTGAGGCGGGTGCTGCATGCACACAATAGTGCCGGTTGATCATGACATGATTAACCACATGATCCCAATAGTTCGTGTATTGATCCGCCATTTTACAAGGATTCATCCCTAACATGGAATAATGGGATAAAAACATGGGACCTCCTTTGACCGGACCCATTTCCAGGTTATACCCATAATGGCTTTGAGAATTCTGTATGTCACCGTTTTTCAACCAGCCGGATTGATATACCTGGGATGATATGCCGTGATGGGGCGATGCCAACGCCAGGATATAGGTTATTTGTGCTTCATTGTAACCACGCACCGGCAACTGAAACACCTCATCCTGCCCGTTTTGAGCGGGGTACCACGACCAATGCAGATAGTCTTGTCCATTGGTGAACCAGTCAAATTCAATGGTTTCCCAGAAACTGGTAATCGAGTCGCGTACTTCTGTTTCGGCAGCCCCGGAGCCGTTGTAATAGGCACGAGCTGTTAACAGGCCTTGCATCAGCAAACAGGTTTCCACCAGGTCACCACCAATTGATCCACCCCAGGGTAAAGCAGCTCCGGTGGCCGGATTCATCCAATGCGACCAGGCACCATGGAACCGTTCAGCTTTTCCCAGGAAACGCACTAGCTTAACCATACGGTCAGCCGCATCGTCCCTGGCAATCCAACCGCGTTCCACACCAGATATAACCGCCATCACACCAAAACCTGTTCCTCCAGATGTGACAACTCCCCTGCGGTCGGCACCTTCAAAGGCCATACCTGTATTGGGATCCACACCACCATCCGATCCTTCATTCCAAAAATAATCCACAGTTCTTTTTTGCAGATCGGTTAAAAGTGGCAGTGTATTTTCAGGAAAGTAAGTGGAATCAATCGTCCCGGGTCCTTCAGGAGGAATATCTGCGTTCTCCTCATCATCCTTACAGCCTGAAAGTATAATGATCAATGAAGGAAGAATAAACAATAAAACCAGGCTAAAGAAGTATTTTACGTTTGTCATAACAGCTCAATGGTTGAAAACGAAACAGGAGGCCGGACAAAATCCAGCCTCCGTAATAGGTATGTTAGTACATTGGATTTTGCGTCAGCAATCCGCCACTAAGTTCAATTTGTCGTTGAGGAATCGGAAACAGATCATGTTTCCCGTCAACGTAATTTTTACCATGTGCCCGCATAACTTCTCCGGCACGTCCCTGACGACGCAGGTCGAAGGTACGATCGTGTTCAAAAGCCAGCTCCACACGGCGCTCTTTCCAGATAATAAGACGCAGGGCATCCTTACCTTCCTCCTCTATATCACCCAATTTGGCCCGTTTCCTTACTCTATTAAGGGCTTTCAGGGCGGCTTCCGGGTTATTTAGTTCATTCTCTGCTTCTGCTTTCATTAATAACACCTCTGCAAACCGGAAAATGCGCAGGTTCTTATTGGTTTCCCAATCACCTTCAAACGTCTCATGTGTCTTACTGAAATAAGCTTTCTCGTTGTACATGGGATTAGGCGGGTTGGAAATAATCTGCAAACCATCCCACATGGTTTCACCCGGGAAAATGATGGTAGCTTCCCGACGCACATCACCTGATTCGTATACATCGGCCAACGATTGAGAAGGCGTGTTAAAACCCCATCCAAGCTGGTTACGCACCATTTGACTAACCGCATACCCTTCAATCCCTTTGAATGGTGTGATACCCCTGGCCTGCACTTCAAAAATAGATTCTATACTGTTCTCGCCAACCTCTCGCCAGATGGTGGCATAATCATCTACCAGGTCATAACCAAAGCCCATAACCTCATCGGTTAAACGCTTTACTTCACTAAAATTCTTTTGGTAGAGGTAAACCTTAGCCAGGAAGGTAGCGGCAGCGCCTTTAGTAGCACGTCCCAGGTCGGCATCAGATGAATAAGCCACCGGTAATGCTTCATAGGCCACCTTCAGATCGCTTATGATCAAATCATAAATTTCTTCAGCAGTAGCTCGTGTTCGGCCGTTAATTACATCCTCCTCATTGGACGGATCGGGCACCTTGTCAATTTTGGGAACGCCACCAAACATCCGTACCAGGTTCCAATAGAAATAAGCGCGCAAAAAGCGTGATTCACCTTCCAACCGTTTCTTAAGATTTTCTTCCACGGTCATATCGGGAATAATATTCAAAGCCTGATTGGCACGTGCAATACCTCCGTAATTATTCTCCCATAACTCTTCGAATGAAATGGCATCGGCATTAAAAGTCCAATCATCCAATTGCTTCTTATCGTTTCCGGTATCGCCCGGATCACTTCCTTTATCAGCATTATCAGAGGTGATACTTGAAACGCCAAGCCACGAGAATGAGTGTTGACCCCAACCAAGCATTTTGTTATAAATGGCATTCACCAATTCCACCGGCACATTTTCATCCTTGGAGAAATAGTCGGGGGGCAGCATTTCGCCGTGCGGGGGCACATCCAGAAAATCATCTGAACAGGCAAAGCCCAGGGTAAGCATTGTAAAGGCCAGTCCTTTTATTATATATTTTTTCATAATTAATCGATTTTACTGTTATCCACAATCATTTTAGAAATTCACGTTCAACCCGATGAAATAGGAAGCAGTCTGCGGGTACGCACCCAACTCAATACCTGAATCCAGACTACCGTTAGGTAATTCAGGTGTATAACCACTATAACTCATCCAGGTAATGGCATTACGAGCAGAGAAATAAACCCGGCATCGTTCAATACGTATGGTTTCCAACCATTGTTGTGGTAGTGTATAACCAACAGTAATATTATTAATACGGAAATAGTTGCCATCTTCCAGGTAGTAATCGGAAGCAACCGGCACATTATTCGAAGCCCTTGGGGTATTGGAAGAGGTATTCTCAGGGGTCCAGCGACCAGCCAACGAAGCTTCTATATTCTCACCGCCCCATACCTGGGCTTTCTTACCGTTATAGATCTTATTACCAAAGTTACCATAACCATCTAAGGAGAAATCCAGGTTCTTATAGGTGAATCCCAGGTTAAGGCCCAACATTAATTTGGGGTTGTAAGAACCGCAATAGGCCCGGTCGTCATCATCAATCTTTCCATCGCCATTGTTATCAACAATTTTAAGATCCCCTGGTCTGGCATCGGGCTGAATGGGGTTCCCTTCTGCATTGACATAAGCATCCAATTCCTCCTGGGTATTGAAAATACCGTCGGTCTCGTAAATCCAGAAAGCACCGATGGGTTGACCCACCTCTGTTCTGGTAACCACCTGACCATTTTGAAGATCACCTGAAACAATAGGAATACCATCCCGCACATTATCTATTTTATTCGAGTTTCGGGAGATGGTAGCACCAATATGGTAACTCATATCGGCTCCTAACTTGTCATCCCAGTTTAAAACCACTTCAAAACCTTTGTTCAAAATATCCGCTTTATTGGTAAGAAACTTACCATCGGGGTCTCCATAGATGGCATCAATGGGTGCTTCAATCAAAGCATCTGTAGTTTTTTTGTGATAATAATCAAACTCACCCGACAGTTTATTGTGCAACAGGTTAAACTCTAGTCCCAGGTTACTTTCTGTGGTCACCTCCCATTGCAAATCAGGATCTTTCACATCCTGAATGGTGGCACCTGTCACCAGCTCCTGGGTGGAGGCCAATACATAATCAAGCCCCGGAGAAATGGTATAAATAAACGCATTGGGACTAATGGCATCATTCCCCATTTGACCCCAACTGGCCCGTAATTTCAGATTATCCAGCCACGAAATGCCTTGCATAAACGCCTCCTCGGACATCCGCCAACCCAAACCAAAAGCAGGAAATACTACATTGCGGTTTCCTTTAGGGAATTTTGATGAGCCATCACGCCGGATGGTTCCTGTAAACAGGTATTTATCAGCATAGGCATAGTTCACACGGCCAATAAACGATTTGCGTGTTTCTTTTCTGCCGGTACCATTGTTCTTCGCGGTAGCTACATCACCCAAATTCAGGTACCAGTAATTATCTGAAGCAGGCACATTCAAACGCTCTGCTCCCAGGTCGTCAAAATGATACTCTTCGGCAGTGGTACCAGCCATCACTTTTATGGCATGTAAGTCGAATTTATTTTCATACTGCAAAATATTATCCCACACCCAACGCGTGGCTTCATTGGTAGTACGGCGCAATGAAGAGTTTTCGACTTTTTGACTCGGGCTAACCCAATAGGTAGGTGTATACACCCGTCCCTTATTATTCTCCCAATCAAGGCCGAAAGAGGTTCGGAACGACAAATGCTCCCCTAGTGAAAGATCGGCATAAGCAGATCCCTGCACCCGGGCTCCCCAACTGCGATCGTTAGAATAATCAATGGCTGCCCGCGGGTTGGCCACATTATTATTAGGACTGTATCCATAGGTACCATCCTCATTGAAAACAGGAATATGCGGCGCCTGGCGATAGGCATTGGTAAAGTTCTCTTTGTTAACATTATCGGCATCATAGCGGGAAATGCCAATGTTATTACCTACCTCCAGGAAGGAACTGATCTGATAGGTATTGTTTGTTCTGACAGTGAAACGTTCATAGTTATTTTTATCAAGAATTCCCTCATCCTTGTAATAACCGGCGCTAAAATAATAGGTTGCGGCATCACCCCCTCCATTGATGGAGATATTGTGATCCTGCTTCATCCCCACGCGGGTTATTTCATCCATCCAGTTGGTAGTTGGATCATTCACCGATTCATCATATACCGGCTCTTTTCCATCATACACCAACGCCTCATTGGCATATTCCTTAAATAACCTTGAATTGGCCATATCAACATCTTTGGCCTGCACATTCACCCCAACGTAACCATCGTAAGAAACTTTGGTTTTACCCTTGGAGCCGGCTTTGGTGGTAATGATGATTACACCATTGGCACCACGTACACCATAGATGGCCGCACTGGAAGCGTCCTTCAAAAGGTCGATGGACAGGATATCGGCGTTGTTGATATTACGAATGTCATGGGTGATGATTCCGTCTACCACATAAAGCGGATCGGCACCTCCCAGGATCGTTCCGGTTCCTCGCACACGTACCAATGGTTTCTCACCCGGCGCACCACTATCAACCACACGCAAACCGGCTACTTTTCCCTGCAAGGCCTGCGTGGCGGATAACTGCGACTGCTTAGCCAGCTCATCGCCTTTAACACCCACTACCGAACCGGTGATATCCTTTTTAGTGGCGGTTCCATAACCCACTACCACCACTTCATCGATACTTTTTGTATCACTCCGCAGCGAGATATCAATCTGCTGCCGGCCGGCAACCGCTACCTCCTGGGTGGTCATGCCAATAAAACTAAACATCAAAATGGCATCGGAAGGAGCAGATAGTATATAGTTACCATCAATATCTGTGATGGTTCCCGTTGTGGTGCCCTTGACACTCACGTTAACCCCGGGTATGGGCTCGTTTGATTCTGCGTCAACAACTGTACCTCTAATATCAATGCTCTGTTGGGCAATGATGGTTGACAAACAGAAAATCCCAAGAAAGACTAAAGAAATTATCCTTTTCATAAATAATGGATTTTGTTTTTACCTGTGACAAATCTATGGCGACCCTAAACCGAATGAAAAAAAAGCACCTCAATACAATCTCAATTTGTTAATTTTTCTTAAAACCCCACCTCAATAACACCTATACAACTACTCCTTTTTGCTTGTTTTTCTGCTTCTTACAAAACTCACCTTTCCTGCTTAAAAATAATATTTACACTCTTTTTAAGATATATTTCATTGACACAGTATAGGTGAGTAAAAGTAAAAATTCAGGTGAAAGGGGGAAGGAAAGTTAAAAGGAAAAAGGGGAAAGGGGAAAGTCAAAAGTTAAAAGGTAGAAGGTAAAGGGGAAAAGGTAGAAGGTTTAAGATGGATTTGTGGTTGTTAGTTCTGGGTTTAGGGTGTAAGGTGCATGGTTTATGGCGTCTCTTTGGAACTCTGGGGTTTTGGGTTTTGGGTTCTGGGTTTTAGGTACATGATATAAGATGTCTCTGTGAACCTCTGCGTTACCTTTTGGGGTTCTGGGTTGTGAGTTTTAGGTTCTGGGTTTTAGGTACATGATATAAGATGTCTCTGTGGAACTCTGCGTGACAAAATGCAAGGCTTAAAACTTAATCATGAATTCAGTCAGGCTCTGATCAGGTGACAACGCTATTTTCTTACGTACCCGGTAGCGGTGTACTTCTACACTACGGGTGGAGATATTCAATAAGGGGGAAATTTCCTTCGATGACAGATTCATTTTCAGGTAGGCACAAAGACGCAGGTCCTTTGGTGTTAAGGCCGGATAGTTTTCTTTTAACCGCTTAAAGAAATCAACGTGTGCCCGGTCGAAGTGGTTTTCAAAGATGCGCCAGTCTCCTTCTGCATCCATGTTATTCTCAATGATCTTGATGATCTTCTTCACCTGACGGTGCGCTTCGGCACTTCGGATGGAGGTATCGGCAATCAATATCTCTTCCTTCAGCTTACTGAATGCTTCATTCTTCCGGATGATGGCCATGGCAGAGTTGGCCAGGTCACTGCTCTTATGAATCACCTCTTTCTCCAGGTTTTCATTCTTCAGCTTCATGATGTTTTTCTCCAGCTGCATCAGCTCCTTGCGGTGCTTTTCCCGAATTATCTTTATCTGTTCGAGCTTCAACCGTCTTATATGGCCCTTCCAGTAGAGTTGAATCAGCCAGGTGATACCCCCAATCAACAACAGGGCGCCCAAGATGAAAGATATCACTACCCGTTTGGTAGCATACCAGGGTGGTGTAATAATAAAGGAATAGGTAGTGATGTCGGACTGCCGCCCGAATTTATCGGTCACAAATACCTGCATCTCATAACTCCCCCAAGGTAACAGTAAAAACTCCCTGGTATTGGAAGAAGAAGCAACCCAGTTGGCCTGACCTTTCAACCGAGTGTGGAAGACCTTCTTTTCGCCCGGCGTGAGATTGGCCCCGAATTTAAACGCCAGCCGCTTCACCGGAAAAGGTATTTCAACACTCCCTGGCCTGCTTAAGGGCAATAGGGTGATGGCTTCACGGCCGTCCTCCGCTTGTACCTGCTCCACAAACACCTTTTCCCGGTCAATTCTATTGATAAGCGATGTGTTGTCGTGACGGTAAATGGCAAACCCGTTTTCCAGGCAGATCAGTGATACATACTTATTGAGGGCTACCACGTTTTCGAATTGTTCAACCAAACTCACCCCGCCATAGTTAAACGCGTATTGGATAACTTGATGAAAGGTTTCGTCCTCTTTTTTATACAGCGCCACTGACGGGGATTTTATAAACCAATAGGTCTCATCGAAGCCCTTCACCACCTTTTTAGAATCGGCAAAGTCGCCCAGCTGCCGGTTTAACTGTACGTAGTTAAAAATGGTATCACGTAACGCCTCATAGGCATAGAAACCATTTCCGGTGGCAAAGACGATTTTATTATCCACATTGTACACCCCGTTGCCAAAGTCATCGGGCAACCCTTTGTCTTTGCCATAGGCCATGATGAAGGCCGGCCCCTCATGAATGTCATGCATCCGCATCTTGAAAATACCTTTCTTCTGGAAATGGCAGATCCACAGGTTTTCGTAAAAATCATTTTCAATAGAGCTCACCACATTATTGAATCCCGGCACTTCCGATAAGAACTGCCATTGTCCCTGCTCATCTTTATCGAGCAACACCAGGGTGTTAAAGGTGCTTTGAACCACCAGCTCCTTCTCTTTGTCCTTTACCTTCTGAAAGACCATGGAGCCGTTGTAATCCGACAGCTTAACGGCCTTTGTTCCTTCCAGCCGGTATGTGCCGTTGGTGTGCCCGCACAGCAGCTGGTTATCGATCACTTTCAACTCCCAGGTTTGCCCCAGGGTACCTTGCACCAGTTGAAAATCATCCAGGGATAACGCCTCGAAATCCTCATCCTGTACCCTTGCCATAAAAACGCCTTGATTGGTGCCCAGGTAGAGGCATTCATTATAGTAAGCAGCCGTATGGACAAATCCGATGGGGTTATCCTCCCGGGTAATAAAAGAAAAGGGATAGTTAAACTCCACATAGCAGAGCCCCTTGTTCTGCCCCACCCAGAGCCTTCCGCTCTGATCAATATCCAGGCAATAGATGGTATTACTTTTCAACCGGTATTCGGTGTTCAGGTGGGAAACAACATGTCCCTCTTGGTCCACCACAAAAATACCGTCGCGGTGGGTGCCCAGGTAATAGTATTGCCCGTCGAAGATGCCGTTATCAATCTCTTTGTTTCGCAATAATTTTTGGGCCGGACATTGCCACTCCCTGAAACCGGCATCGTCCCAAATGAACAAGCCCCTGTCGCGCTCGCCCAGCAGGTATTTATTATCCCCAAAGGGCAGAAACACCTTTACATTGGCCCCCCGGAACAGCTCACTGCCGGGGATGAGCACCTCTTTGCCGTTGCGGTACTCCACCAGCCCTTTGTTCAAGGTTTGGGCAATCATTTTGTTCCGCGCTTCCAATAAAAAGATAATGGACTCCTTCAGTTTGATGGGCTCCACCCTTTGACCATCGTACTTGAATACCACTGAAAAAGATTGAAACAGGATATTGCCCTTTGAATCTTCAACAATCTTCCAAATCTCCTCATTATTAAAACTAAAGCCACGGAGGGAATCACTTAATGAGACGTAAGACAACTGCCCGGCCTGATCTGCCTGCCAGTAACCAAACTCCTCATACGACCCGGTATATATTTTGCCGTCGACACCGATCTTTACCGAACGCACGGTTTTATTATGGGGCAGGTGATGCAACTGCCAGTCGATGCCGTTAAAGCGCAGCAGGCCGGCATCATTGCCAATGTACATAACGCCATCGTCGTTGTGCGTGATACTCCAGTTTTTACTGTATCCCTTATAGTTCTCTTTGGAAAAATATTTCACATATGCCGCGTTGTTACCCAACAACGTATGTAGAATAAAGCAAAATAATAAAACTGAAATACCTCTGTACATACTAATAACTACCATTGTTTAAGCCCGAATTAAAAAGCAATAGATCGTTAAATGATAGATAACAGACCTGAATATACACTATTGAAACAAAGGCCTCCTTCTTAATAAAGAGGCCTACTGACCGAAATTAGCTTTTTATTTTGAGGTTTGAAAATAGTTAAAAATACTAGGGAGGTTGCGATACCTATCTGGCTTTAATACATGGGGGATACTTTATAAAAAGATTTGGTTTAATAAAAACACAGAGGCACGGAGACACAGAGTTTAAAAAATGGTAACCGCGGAGACACGAAGGCGCGGAGGAAAGGACATGTTATCTTCCAGGGCTGTTAACGCTGGCAGGTCCTTCGGACGCTGACAGGTGGCTGGTAGCTGACCTGTCTATTTGGTTTAATAAAAACACAGAGACACGGAGACACGGAGACACGGAGTTTAAAAAATGGTAACCGCGGAGGCACGAAGGCGCGGAGGAAAGGACATGTTATCTTCCAGGGCTGTTAACGCTGGCAGGTCCTTCGAACACTGACAGGTTGCTGGTTGCTGACCTGTCTATTTGTTTTAATAAAAACACAGAGGCACGAAGGCGCGGAGGAATGATCCGGTAACCGTTCGCCTTTATTTCCTTATTTCCATCTGTTTCTATTTATTTCAATAAGAACACGTAGGCACAAATGGCTGTTAACGCTATCAGGTCCTTTGGACGCTGATAGGTTACTGATTATTTCTATCTATTTCTATTTGCTTCCATCTGTTTCTATTTATTTCTACCGTTTCTCAAATTCTCTCCTTCTCGGTTTTTCATTCATCTTATGGTGCGGCATTTTTGTTCATGTCTTTACTTATCATACTATCACCCCAAAATTAACAAAACAAATGACAAGTGTGTACTTTAGACGGCTCTTTCTCTTATTGGGCGGGGATGCGAACACTGAGGCGCTGAATTAAAAAAGTGATTATCGCTGAGATGTGTCATAAATTCTCACCTTCTCAAAATTTTAAACCTACTATTCCCGCCTATATAAGACCCGGGGATAAAAATTCAAACCTCCACTGATACATACCGTTAAATAGAAGGTATCCAACCCTTTTTACTCCTCCTTTTCACTAAAATATGGATGCCCGTTTGATTTCTCCCGTATGCTTTAATCTTTTCATGCGGGTGGTTGTTTCCTTCCACACGTACCGTGTTTTTACACGGTACGTGTGGAGGGATTATTTCATACGTGTGCTTTGATTGTTTCATCCCTATGAATGTTTTCCTTCTCCCTGTACCCGGGATGCATTCTTCCGTGTGCCTGTTTTATCACTCCGGGCTGTTTGTATCGTTCCTCTATGGTGATACAATATCTCCATACTTACGCACTCAACTCACAACCGTATTACCTTTTCGTTTACTTTCCGAATTCCATTTCAAATGCTTACTTCCTGCAAAAACACATGTTTTATCTCTCTTAAAAATGCGTTACTGCCTGGCAGCCGCTAATTTGTGCCATTCATCACAAACTTCCTATTGTTCACCTACAAATATTTTACTTTCGCCAAAGAATATTCGGCTGAATATAAAATAATGATAATTTCAATGTCACGAATCCAGGATAATATAAATAACCCATGAGTATAAAAATTAAAAAAATAGAACGCCAGAATCCTCAAAACCGTGAGGAGAGTCCAAAAACATACGGCCAGGCCGTTGTTAAAGGCGTTAAAACACAGAGAGCCATCGCCCAGGACATTGCTGATATTTCATCCCTGAGTCGGGGCGACACGGGCAACGTATTGGACAACCTGGTGCTACAGATTCCCAAGTATCTGTCGGACGGAATGTCGGTTAAACTCGATGGCTTCGGCAGCTTCCGCCTAAGCATTAGCACAGAAGGCACTGAAACGCCGGAAGAGTTTAACGCCAATAAAGTAAAAAATGCCCGGATAATTTTCACCCCCGGCCAGGAGCTTAAAAAAGCTTTGACCGAATTAAAATTTGAAGTAGAATAAACAATAAACTTAACCATCTGGATTCTTAAAGAACCGACAATCGAAGGGTTGTTGGTTTTTTTTATAAGACCTGACTGGTTTAATAAAACGCTTTTAAGAAACCAGTCAGGTCTAAAAAAAAAACATGACATACACAGACCCCCTCCAGCCCGGCACCTTTTACCACATTTACAACCGCGGCATCAACAGTTGCAAGCTATTTGCCGACGAGGAGAATTACCGGTATTTCCTGGGATTGTATGATAAATACATTACACCGGTTGCTGACACCTATGCAGGGGTGCTAATGCCTACTCACTTTCATTTTTTGGTGCGGATAAAAAGCCTTCTTCCAGACCTGTCAGGTTTACCAAATCATACTGTAAACCCGACAGGTTTGAAGAAGCCGCCGCACCAATATTTCTCCAATTTATTTAATGCCTATACCAAGGCCTTTAACAAATACCACCATCGCCACGGGGCTCTTTTCGAACGACCGTTTAAACGAAAACCTATACACGATGCCCAATATCTCAAACAGGTATTACTATACATCCACAACAACCCGGTGCACCATGGTTATTGCGGACATCCACTGGAATATGGCTGGAGTAGTTATTTAACTTTTTTGAGCCACAAACCCTCGAAACTGAAACGCCGGCAAGCCATGGAGTGGTTTAATCATACTGGCCACTTTAATGAAGCTCATAATGGTTCCATTGACGTGGAGGCGATCAGGGAGTGGTTGGAGATTTAGAGGGGGAATACTTGAAATAAATGGAGATAGATGGAAATAAATAGAAATAACTGGAAACAGAGGGAGATACTTGGAAACTGATTGGGGATAGGTAAGAGGGAACAAATTGAACTATTATGAAATAGAGGGGAATAAATAGAAATACCTGGAAACAAATAGAAACAAGATGTGAAAGAGATCGCTTGGTGCGTGATGTTATAACGCTGTCAGGTCCTGCGGAGGCTTACTGGTTAGTTTCCCTTTGCGTCTCTCCGTCTCTGCGGTTAAATTGTAATAGATGGAAATAGGTAGAAATAGTCAGGCTTGAAATAAAAAAGCCGCCCTCAATAACCTTACATTACTACAGGGCGGCTATCATCGCAACATATGGAGATAAACTCTTACTTCTTTGAGATATCCTTCTGTAAAAATGGGCTGGCCTAAACAAATCACATGGCCAGCCCGGCTTTCAACAGACTAATCCGTAAACTTAATCGATCGGATTCATTACTACTTCAACCTGGTCGGCTTTCTTGAACATCTTTTGAGCAAACTGCTGTATGCTTTTTGCCGTGATGCCATTAATAAGTGTCATATAGCCTTCGGTTGGCACAAAATCTTCCTCCATTTTCACACTATGCTGAATACCCGACAACCAGAATGCATTTTTCACATCGCTCTCCGCGCGCATCTTCAGGTAATTCTCTTTGATTTTTTGCAAATCAGCCGCAACAGGTCCCTCTTTAATCAACTTTTTAATCTCTTGCTGTACTATGGTTGTTAATTTTTCTTGCTTATCGGGATCACAATCAAACATGATATTCATCTGAAAATGTTCATACGGCACCTTGTTAATAACAGGACTAACACGCACCCCATAACTACCACCTTCTGTTTCGCGTATGGTTTCAAGGTATCTTTTATCCAAGAGATCAGAGATAATACGCACATACATCCTGCTTTCAAGGTTATACACGATTTCCCCGGTAAATCCAACATATACCGACGATTTGGGCACCTGCATGATGCGCGACAAATGATTGGTAACCGTTCCGTGTGGGGGACGCATGTTGTGATCAATCCATTGTTCGTTTCTGTTAGTTGAAGAGATATTTCCCAGGTATTTGGTAATTAAAGGCAAGTCTTTTTCCAGGTTAATGTTGCCAACAAACACAAAAGTGAAATCAGCAGCATCGTTGAATCGGTCTTTATAAGCCTCCACCACCTTTGAATAATTGATGCTGTTTACAAACGCCTCGTTAAAGAAGAGCGCCCTTTGATGATGATTGGTAGTGGTCGCTTTTATGGAGTCTTGAAAAGCCTTGCCATTATCCGCATTGGCATAAACCAGGTTGTTTCGCATCATGCTCACCTGGTTAGCAAAGGCTTCTGCATCGAACCGAGGGGATTCGAAACTCATATAAATTAGCTGAAGCAGTGTTTCCAGATCCTCTGGTGAGGCCGAACCATTCCATCCCTCCGAATATTCATCCAAACCGGGAGCTAACTTCACCAACTTACCAGACAGTTTCTTTTGCAGATCAGTGGCACTAAATTCACCAATTCCTGACACCTGGTAAAGGGCACCGGCCAGGTTGGCCGAAACCAGATCTTCTTGCTTTACCAAGGAAGTACCGCCATGACTAAACGCCGAGAAGAGCACTTCATCTTTACTAAAATCGGTGGGCAGAATAATTACCCGGGCGTTGTTTTCCAACACATAGCCTTTAGCATCCATTCCTGCCACATCAAATTGTTGCACCACCTTTTTTCCTGCCAATGACTTATTAAGTAAAGGTTCATCGCCGGCATTATCCTGGTAGGGCTCTATGCTCTTGTTATTAACCTCACTAATGGTGAGCAGCAGCTCTTGCTCCGATGGCAGGTTGACACCTTCTTTATCGGGACCGGTCACCATATAAACATGGTTCTCATCTGTTATCAGGCTTTTGGCAAACCCATTAACCTCCTCCAGGGAAGTTGCTTTAATGCTAGTAGAAGCAAACTGATACTCCCACTCGAGCGATGGCATTGGTGTTGCTTTCAAAAAGTGATCGGCCAATTGTTTGGCCCAATTATCATTGGTAATACGATCCCGGTCTTTATAATAATTCTCATAATCTCTTAGCAACTGCTTTTGAGTACGCTCCAATTCCGTTTGAGTAAAACCATGCTGATTAACACGTTCTACTTCAACCATCAGTTGCCTAAAAGCTTCCAACTCTTGTTGCCTTTTAGGGGTAACGCTCAAGTAAAAAGCATCTTTCGTACGCGCCATGGGAAAGAAACCTGCGTCCATGCTCATACTGGCACAAGTGCTTTTCTGTAACTTCTCCTGGAAACGGTTACTCATCATGGTGCGGTAGATCGATTGCACCAATTGCTGTTTCAGAAACGCTTCCCCTTTAACGGCAGGCACATCTTTTTTGCACAACATGGTAATGGATACCGCCTGTGCTTCTTTATCTTTGGCCTGCACATATAACGGCGCCTTATTATCGGGAATATTATAATACTCTCGCTCGGGTAAATTCTCTCTCAAAGGTATTTTAGAAAACAATTCGATGATCTTCTGCTCCATCTCCTGCACATCCACATCACCAACCACCACGACGGCTTGCTGATCGGGCCGATACCATGTTTGGTAATAATCACGCAAAGCTTGATACTCGAAATTATTGATCACATCCAAATCACCGATCACATCCCGCACGGCATATTTCGATCCTTTATACATCACCGGATTGGTTTGGCTTCGCAAGCGAAAGGAAGCATTCCGGCGCGTGCGCCACTCCTCACGGATCACGCCCCGCTCAGCATCGATCTCCTCTTCCTCCAGGGATAAGTAACCCGACCAGTCGTGTAATACCAATAAGCATGAATCCATCAACCCATTCTTGTTAACAGGCACATTGGACAGATTATAAACCGTTTCATCCTGAGCCGTGTAGGCATTAATATCGCCGCCAAACCCCACGCCGTGTTTTTCCAGGAAATTAATGATCCCTTTTCCTTTAAAATGTTGGGTTCCATTAAAGGACATATGTTCCAGAAAGTGAGCTAATCCATTTTGGTGATCTTCTTCCAAAATAGCTCCCACATTTTGCACAAAATAAAAGCTTGCCCGCTCTTTGGGTTCAACATTATGCCGGATGTAATAGGTCATCCCGTTATCGAGCTTTCCATGGCGTATGGCAGGGTCCAGTGGAATATCCGTGGAAGATTGGGTAGAAGAAGGGGTTTGACACCCCATTACCACTATCACAGTGACTACTAAAAGTCCAAATATTTTTTTCATCTTTTTAAAATTAGACAAGAGATTGATAGATATGAGATAATAGATTGCGAACACAGAGACACTGAGACGCAGAGTTTTTCTTTATTAATCATCCTTCTGTGTATTTAGCCCAATTAATCATGGGTGTTTCACCTGTTTAAAATTAGACAAGAGATTGATAGATATGAGATAATAGATTGCGAACACAGAAACACTGAGACGCAGAGTTTTCCTTTTAATCATCCTCCTGTGTATTTAGCCCAATTAATCATGGGTGTTTCACCTGTTTAAAATTAGACAAGAGATTGATAGATATGAGATAATAGATTGCGAACACAGAGACACTGAGACGCAGAGTTTTTCTTTATTAATCATCCTCCTGTGTATTTAGCCCAATTAATCATGGGTGTTTCATCTGATTAAATTTATTTTCTAAGGCCATATGGAATTCCCACATAAACTCAATCATTACCCCTGGTGTACATTAAATAATTGAATCTGCACGGTCGTTTCATAAGCATGATTTTAAGTATTGAGAAATCAAGATTGGTGCAACCAATAAATTGGAAATTAATTTCGTTAAAGCCAGTTTATTCACAAAGTGAGGGTGCCTGAAATAATATGAATCCTTTATTGTTTTAAAACGCCTCATCCTAACCTGGACAAGCCAGAAAAGTAAAAAGTATCAAGTACAAAGTATCAAGATGATTTACTGCTCGCCAAAATATTTTGCCAATAAATACACCAATATCACCCGTAAGACACTAACCATCTCCTCGAAGAAGGAACAGAGCACTTCTGGGCTAGATGGCTTATACCATTGCCTGTAACCATAAAAGATGTGCACGTCATCTCCTTGTAGGAGAAGTTTGAGGTGATTTATAAATAAAAAAACTATAAAGTCTAATACCTACAGTCTGTAAGTTTATGCATCTTACAGATTCAATTTCAGACACCCTCTTTTTCAACGTTATAAAAGGTCTAACATGAGATATAAACGTCTATTGTAAAAGCTCAGCCAGCTTCTCTTCCAGCTTACTTCCGCGTAAATCAATGGCAATAATTTTTCCGGCTTCATCCACCAGGTAGTTCTTGGGTATTCCATTGATACCAAACTGCTTCACCACCGGACTTTTGCTTGCTTTTAAGTCGGAGGTATTAATCCATGGTATCTCATCCTCCCGGGTGGCCTTTTCCCACTTTTCTTTTTTAGTATCAATGGAAAAAGAGAATATCCCAAACCCTTTGTCTTTATAGTTCTCAAAAGCCTTTTTCATATGAGGTATTTCATTTCGACAGGGGCCACACCAGGAAGCCCAGAACTCAACCAGCGTATATTTATTTGCCTTTAGCATCTCCCCAAGATGATATGTTTTACCATCAATGCCGTTGGCTGAAAAAGATTTAATTTGTTCCCCCACTTTGAGTACTGCTTCCGCAACTTTTTGATTTTGCCACTTTTCATCGGTATTGCGCAAAAGAGTAGTGGTAATATTAGCACCATGTTCTTTCTCAATCTCAGCCAATACCTTTAAGGCATACTCCCGGTCCTGTCGAAGAAAACCACCTCGATTCAAGGCAATGGCACGCATATAGGGGTCACTGTTGTGATCAATGATCTGTTGCATTTTCTCAACAACTTTTTCGTTAATCTTCATTCCCAATTCTTGGGCTTGCCTCTGCACTGCCTGCAGTTCTTCCTGCGTCATCCCTTCTTTATAAAGGCTACGTATTTCATCATTCATAGCCATGAATTCAGTTGACCAGAACCACTCATTAAAAACCTTGTTATACACATCGCCTGTCACTTTCACATCATTATAGTCGGGTTGGTACTCCATCTGAAGTTTTCCCGGTTCAACTAAAAACTTTCCCAGAAACTGGAATCTGCCTGTCTCATTTTTAATAATAAAAATGGCTTCCTGTGGTTCGTTAATCGTATCGGCAAAAATGAATCCTCCTTTTTCTATTTTTCCGCCCTGTTTAGTAAAGGGACTTTTAACATCCTCCACGTTTAAGAATTGAAAAACCACTTCCATTCCTTCATACTGTTCAAATCCACTTCCCTGAAGGGTAAACTCACCTGATTCCTTCTGGGTACAGAAAGAAAACAAAACCATTACTAATACTAATAATACCGTATTTCTCATCCTTATTAATTTTATATCGAAGACTTTAATTTCTATTGTAGAATTATGCCTTATAATAACCCTTACCCCCTCCCTTAACCGCTTTTATAGCTTATCAGAGTTTTAAAAAAAAGAGAGGGGGGAAGTCGTTATGAACACCAAAAAAACTTAATTCTTATTTTTTCCAAACAACTCTTCAAGGCGAGCTGCCAGCTTTTCTTCATGCAAATTGAGCGCTATAATGTTTCCTTGTGCATCAATTAGAACATTGTAAGGAACGCCTTTTACGTTATAATCATCAGCCACCACATGTTTACCATTTTCCTCCCCTAACAGATTAACCCATGTGAGCTTATTCTTCTCAATGAATGCTTTCCATTTAGCAATGTTTCTATCCAACGAAATAGCTACTACTTCAAAGTTTTCACCTTTATACTTATTATAGAGTTCAGCTACATAAGGAATCTCCTTACAGCAAGGAGCACACCAGGTAGCCCAAAAATCAACTAATACGATCTTTCCTCTGAAATCTTTTAACGAAACCGTTAACCCATTCACATCTTTTAATATAAACGCAGGAGCCTGGTTGCCCACTTTCATAAAAGAAGCTGTCGCTACTTCATTATTCATTTCCTTGTAATACCTGACCGCATGTATGTTATTATTAAAATAGCCTAATAACTCTTCCCAATAGGTATAATCTTTCTTGCGTTGCTTCCTGAAGTAGCTATAAGCCAGATAGCAGGCAGCTGTACTTTGAGGGTTCTTTTTAACCAATTCCTTCAATTGCACCTGGTAATCTTTATGGATCTCTTTCATGCTCTTGGCAAAGAGTTCCTGATTTCCGTTGGCTTGCTTTCGTGCCTGATCCATTTTGGCTTCAAAACCCAGTTCTTTTCTGAATGTCATTAAATCAGAAGTGCTTTGCGAACCAATTACCACATATCCATTGGCATCTTCAGAGGTTGTTTGAAGTGTTATGGCCTTGTTTTCTATGAAAACAAAATAGCGGGGAACACCCATTCCCATGGGACCGGCTTTTTGAAGGTTATCACGGGTGGGCCAAAGTTCAACAAAGGCTTCCTGAATGTCGTTGACGCTACCTTCCAGCACGCATTTTCCATCGACTAACTCTCCCTCTGTAATAGTTTTGCCCGGTCCCATCATTGCGATATCCGTCAACTTGATTACACCAGTCTTTAATTCTTTACTGTTTACTGTAAGTTTGAACTTAGCCTCTTCTGATTTCACTATACTCAAACTAGTCAGAAGCAATGCTGCTACAATTAGGTAGCGCTTAATACTTGCTTTCATATTTTTACAATTTTAATGTTGCGATAAGTGTGTTGAGATACAGGATCGCCCAACTTCGCGGAGAAGCATTCCGGCTATTTAATTTCCCTTCATCCTTATCTCAATGAAAAGTAACCATTTAACAAACGATTAGATCTATCGTTAAGACCAATAAAAACCCTTGCATTGCTAATGCAAAGCGTTGATGCAATGCAAGGGTTCAATCGTATTTAAAGCTAAACCTGGAAGTCACGGATCTGGATAAAATAAAATTGACCAATCCAGGTTTAAGCCCATACTACACCGTTAGTGTAAATTAACTCCTAACGGCTGCAAATAGGCATGAAGAATTTCATATTTCTCCATCATCTTGGGGTACATACCAATGGCTGCCTCCACCTCATCGGCTGGCGTAGAGACATAAAACTCCACAAAAGCATGCACATCTTCCTCTTTGGTTGGATATTTACCACTTAAATATTTATAATTATTCCAACTGTTATATATTGGAAAAAACCCATTGTTGTAAAACACAGAAGGATCTCCACTAGGATTGTTGGTTGGCGTTCCATAAAGTTCAATTCCTGATACCATATAGAAAGCCTCCGGCATAACAAGAAATCCTTTGGCAAACAAGTAATCTGCCAATAGCGAAGTATTCACACTATTCAATAAAGCTTTCTTATCCGTCGCTTCGAAAGAATCGCCCATCCTTGTAATAGTGACATGATTTAACCCTGCCATTGATAAAAAATCGGTCGTTGAAACTTTAGTTATCCTTGTAAGAGAATCAACCAACAATACACGATAGGGAAATTTCTCTTTAATAAATTTATCGGTATAGGAAGACAACCACTGCTCTTTTAAAAAGGTGATACGGGTAGGCAGAACAGTTTCATTCTGAACATACTTCAGAGTATCCTTTTCTTTAGTGTCTGATACCATATCCCAATCATAGATGGTTCGCTCGAACTCATAAACAAAGGACACACCATAATCTTTGTACAACTGATAAATCATGCCTCCCCATTCCGTATCACTGAATTTAGGAATGTATTTATCCTCCCCTCCTTTAGGGGTTATTGCTTCTTCCTTGTTGCACCCTATCAATATCAACAGGGTTGCAAACACATATAATAGTTTCTTCATAACAATCGGTTTTAGTTAATTGCTTCCCTGTCGGGTCTTTCGTTTATTTTCATTCCGGGATTGAATTCCCGCTCATGATAGGGAATCTGCAAGGTGTAGGCCGGATCATTTTGTTCGAGCACATATTTAATCTTAATCTCTTCTCCCTTATCGCCATACTCCGTAAACACATGCTCAATCCTTGGCTGATCCCAACGTCTTAGGTCAAACCACCGATGAGATTCAAAACACAACTCGCGTCTCCGCTCTTCCCTAATCAGTTGCTTTACATCACCGGGCATAATAAAATCGGGTCCTTTAATGCGATGTCTCCGTAAATACTTGATATCTTTTAATGCTTCCTCATTTTTGGTCATTTCGGCATTTGCTTCGGCACGGTTCAGATATAACTCTGCCACCCTGAAAGCACTGTGATAAATTCCACTTTTGCTATTCATCTTGTTTTGTGCTACATCTGAGCTCGAAGGAGGGAATGGTCCTGGTTTTGCTGTTCCGAAAGGCGGTGGCGGAGGACCACTGGATGCTTTCCCAGTCACATAAGCAAACTTGCGATTATCGTTATTGCCATATAAGTCCATCAACCCATCGGACACTGCCAGATAACGCCAATTCTTTCCATCATAAAGTGAATAAGCGTTAACATTTGTAGTACTATAATTAAAGATGATTTCACTATTTTCTTCACTGTAGAACACAAAGTTCTTAACCACTTTTTTATTGGTAAAATCGTATTTAGCGATATCATATAGATTTGGATGGTTAGCCAACACTTTATCAGCATAGGCAATCACATCATCCCACTCTTTTTTATAAAGGGCAATGCGGCAAAACAGAAAATTACAGGCATCAGCATTAGCATGAAAAATGGTACTCTCCTTGTTAGCCTGATTAAACAAATCCAGTGCCTTTGAAAGATCCTCTTCAACTTGATCATACACCTTCTGAACAGATTCCCGGTAAAAGAGCTGATTCTCAGGATTGGCATTCAGGTTGATTGGGACTCCAGGATCGGTTGCTGCGGTTGCTGCATCATACGGTTTCGCATACAAATTGACCAATTGAAAGTAACAAAAGGCTCTTAGGAAATAAGCTTCACCAGACACAAACTGCTTTTCTGCTTCAGTTCCGGAAGATTCGTTGATCTGATCCAATGTAATATTAGCTGTCATAATAACCTTATAAAGCAGTTCCCATGACTCATCTTTCACCAAACTACCATCTTGGGAAATTTCCATTTCACGTTGCCAGGTATAATAACCTCTGTATTGTTTTACAACATCGCCTAGCCCAAAAACGGGTCTTCCTTCCTTCACATCGTCGGTAAAAGCATCGGAATATCTTTGGTTACTATTTAACTTCATATAACCTTCCCCCTGCAGTAATTCGGCATAATCCGAGGTAGTTTGAGGAATAATCAGATCCCCTGATGCCTCTGACAGATAATCGTCACATGATCCCAGTATTAATCCCATTAATACTGTCAGCATGAAAAATATATTATTCTTATCCATAGTATTCAGTGCTTGTTGTTAAAACGAAATATTAAATCCAAGATTAAACGTAGTCGGAACAGGCATCATATCGGCACTTATTTGCTCTGGATCGAGGCTTTTTAATGCCTTATCCTTTATCACAAACAGATTCTGAGCCTGGAACCGAACACTTGCATTCTGAATGCCATATTTCTCAATCCAATTCCGCGGTATGGAATAGGATAAGGTCATAGATCGCAACCGGAGAAAATCACCGCTCACCACCCTAATATCACTATCGTTGTACATTTGCCATTGGCTATCAGCTATATCAAACTTAGAGAAAGTACCGAAAGTTCCACCACGTACCAGAAGCATCTCATCCGATAACGATGGTATATCAGTTTTATTTTCATCGCCTGGTTGTTGCCAACGGTTTACGTACTCTGACGACATATTTTGATCCGCTGTTGGAATAGTCTGAAATTGCAAATTGTACAGACTTGGCATGCGTCGCTTACTTCCCAGGCTGTAACTCCAGGAGATAGACAGGTTCAGGTTTTTATATCTTACATTATTCACCAAGCCACCAGAAATCAATGGCAACCGGCTTCCCATGTTTTTAAGTGCCCTGTTATAATACTCTTCCTCGGTGAGTTTTTCACCCTCTTCAATCGTCAGGTTATGCCAAGCAGGTAATCCATGTGCATTTAACCCCGCAAACTGGTACGCATAAAAATCATCTGTACTGGTTCCTTCTTTTATAATGGTTCCATCCAGGTAATCCCTATAAGGGTTCGAATCCTTTTGGCCCACCAAAGCAGAAACCACTTTATTTTCATTGTGCGCCACGTTAAAAGTATTACTCCAATTCCAGTTGGAAGAGCGAATACAATCGGCGGTAACAGAAAATTCCAGCCCGGTATTTTTCATATTAGCTCCATTTATTACCACTGTGCTGACCCCATTAACGGAGGACACTCGTTGGTTCATAATTAAATCTTCGCCATTTTTCTGATAATACTCCACTGATCCTCTAAGAATATTATTGAAAAAGCCATAGTCCAAACCAATATTATATGATTTGGTTTTCTCCCATCTCAGGTATGGATTGGGCAGTGATGTAAGATTGGAGTAATACTCCTTTGTAATAGGATTAATAGCCTGAGGACGAACAATCAAGTTGGGTGTTTCCGACTCTACAACATTTCCCTGGAATCCATATGAGGTACGCAGCGATAACAAATTAATCTTTTCGGAGTTCTTTAAAAATTTCTCTTCGTGAATATTCCACTTTCCCGAAACTGACCAAACCGGTAAAAAACGATCATTGGAATCCTGTCCGAAGTTATTGGACCCATCCGTCCGGAGGTTGAAATTAAGTACATACCTGCGATTAATGTCATAAGTAACAGCCGTGTAGAAAGAAACAAAATTAGATACCTGGTCCGTTACAACCAGTCCCGGATTGGTCCTCAACCAAGTGGCGTACCGCTCATATTCTTTTGGATCAATATAGGCAAAAGTATGTCCACGATCGGGAAGATAACCCAACTTTACAGTATTGGTTCCTTTGTATTTCTTAGAACGCAATTCAGTTCCTGCCACCACATTCAGGTCATGAGTCTCAAACACACTTTTACCATAGGTCAATTGGTTCCTGAAGGTATAGGCATTCAAATTAGTATTACCAGTTTTCAGTTCTCCTCCAAAAGGCACTGTTGATTTCATCCTGGCAGATTCACTTACCTCAATCCCATAGTCATACCCTCTCATATCAGCAATATAATAGGAGTGTTCAGTAGCATACTCTTCATTATTGGTGGCCATCAGATTGACGCCAAGAGTGGAGGTATATTTCAATCCTTCCAAAATATGGTAATTTAGGTTGGCTATCAGATCAATCCCTTTGGTTGTAATTTCCCTGCCTGTGTTGTCAAGTTCGTTAAGGATATTGAAGTGTTTGGGATATGACACCGAACCTTGTTCTTTTATATAAGAAACACGCTCTCCATCTTCCTCAAAAGGGATGGCACGACTTGTATTAAAACCATATTTAAACAAATTAAGACTGCTATGGTTATAATTCTTTTTGGAATAGTTAGCCGATAATTTCACATCCAGCCCCAATTTATCATTAAACCAGGTGTTGATGCGCATTAAAGCGGTGTATTTATTAAGCCCTACACCTCGTTCCACATCATTGGCATCACTAAAACTACCTGAGAAATAGTAGGTTGTTTTATCATCACCCCCACTCAGCGAAAGGTTGTGGGTTTGACTGAATGAGTTATCAAACAATAGGTCATACCAGTCTGTATTCATTGTTTCCAATCTCCTCACTTGCTGATCAAACTCTTCAATGGAGATTCTGCGAGCATATAAATCCTGTAACACGCCTTCGTATCCAACAGGCGACGGGTAATTTGGGTACCTCAGCCCTCTCTCCTGGATTTCTTTCGACACATCCACTCTTTGTTGCGAGTTCATCAGATCCATGCGGCTATAGGATGGACGCAACGACACCTGAAAGTTATTGCTATAATTGGTAGTCATTTTCCCGGCCTTACCTTTCTTGGTGGTAACCACAATTACGCCATTCGCGGCCCTAACACCGTAGATGGCAGTGGCAGAAGCATCTTTCAACACATCAATCCGCTCAATATCTTCCGGATTCAGTCCTGAGATGGCATTACCTATCAGGTTCAGGTTATCCAGATTATTCAAATCCTCAGCACTGATCTTCACCGGATCTTCATACATAATCCCATCAATCACCCACACCGGTTCGCGGGTACCAATGATGGAAGAGGTTCCCCGGATTCGGATCTTAGGTGCGGCACCAACCGTACCACTATTATTGACTGTGGTCATCCCTGCCACAACGCCTTCCAGCATTTGATCTACACTGACTGCACCCGCCAGGTTCAACTCCTCTTTTTTGATGGTTGTTACGGCACTTGTTGATTTATGGGCTTCAATGGTTTGGTAACCGGTAATAACTACCTCATCTACCTGACTAACTACGGGTAGCATTGAAATATTAATGACCGATTGGTTTCCTACTACCACCTCCTGGTTTTCATACCCAATAAATGAAAAGGTCAAGGCCTCTTTGTATGGTTTCGGTAATTGAAGCTCATAATTTCCTTCCGAATCAGAAATGGTTCCCACAGGGGTACCAGAGATATAAACATTTACACCTACCAATGGTTCCCCCGTTTCTCCATCCACAATTTTTCCTTTAATCTTTTTCATTTCCTGCTTTAGATCATCTTCAGAAAAGGGTAAAGGCTTAATGATAATGGTCTTGTTCAATACTTCCCAGGTTAACCCGGTACCTTCCAGCACTTCCTGCAGAATCTCATCTACAGCCCTGTTTTCACCAGACACATTAATGATGCCTATCTTTTCAACCTCGTTTTCGTTGTAGATAAAGCCCAACTCACTTTGCGCCTCTATCGCCTCTATCAACTTGCTGAACTCACTGTTCTGAAGGTGAATATTGACTTTGTTCTTTTGAGAAAAGAGTGTAGTCGCATTCACTTGTACAAGTCCGATAATTAATAAAATGAACAAATTCTTCATAAAAAAGAGTTGTTTCCGCCGGTGCCTATAGTAGCACAACAGCTTGTTTAGCTGTGGATTTTTTTTCATAAATTTGAATTGTTAAGTTTCACTAAAGCTTAATATTTGGATTTGGTAGCCGGAAAAGGTAGGAGCTTTCCGGCTACTGTTTTTATTGAACTATAACAGCTCTTCCACTGATTTCAAATTGTATATCGGTTGTTTTCTCAATCATCCGGATTAATATATCCACATCTTCAAATACTTCAACTTTCCCGGAAAAACGTAATTCTTTCACTGCCTGGTTTTTGTAAAAGACATCAAAATCATACCACCTGGACATACGTGTCAGCACATCTTCAAGACTCTCATTTTTAAACCAAAAGTAACCATCTTTCCAGGCAGTGTACAGGTCCGTATTAACCTTATTAGTTGTCACTTTATTTGATAAGGTATTGAAAACAGTCTGATCACTCGGTTCAAGAATAAGTGTCTCCTGTGTATTAGAGAATTTCACACTTCCTTCTACCAGGGTGGTGGTTATGACAGACTCATCAGCATAGGCTTTCACATTAAACGCAGTACCTAAAACCTCTACCTGGGAATTATTGGCCTCAACTATAAAAGGTGCTTCAGGATCTTTGGTCACTTCAAAATAGGCCTCGCCTTTCAAGGTCACTTTACGCTGTCCGGTAGAAAACCGCACCGGGTATTTTAACTCTGTTTCTGAATTCATATAAACACGCGTACCATCAGCCAGCACAAGGGTATATGTTCCTCCCCGAGGTATCTGAATAGTATTATAGATCAACTCCTCCCTGGTATCTCTGGAGGCTAAATAAGTGACTTCTCCACTGGCAACACTGATTTTCGAACTGTCTTTCTCAAGGTAATCCGCCGCCTGTTTTTCTTCCAGGTTAATCACTTGCCCATCATCTAAAAACAGTCGTGCTTTAGATGAACCGGGCTCTATTACGTTCTTAGCCATCTGAGGCTGTACTGCAACAGGTTCTTTAGCAGAGAAATAATAAATAGCTGCGCCCACCATCAACGTCATAATCGCAATGGCCGCATAACGCATAACCTCCATCCGGATCTGTCGTCCACGGTTGGCTTTGATGGCCTTCTCCACCACTTTCCATGATTCCTCTGTTCGAACAGCTATTACCTCTTTATGCCATTCCTCAAAAGCAGTTGGTTTTCGCATCTTGTGCAAAAGATGTTGCCGAAACGCATTGGAACCCGCCCAATCATTCAGCACTTTTAACTCCTCTGAACTAATACTCTGCTCGAAAAGCTTCACGAAAAGCTTGGTGATCTTACTATTTTGGTTGCGATTCATCTTTACCTTTTTTTGCCAAAGTTTTTACTCTTTGTATAGGAAAAACAATCTTACAAGCTTCCAGGGTGACATCTCTCGAAAAAAAAATTAACAAATTTTCTACAGGAACGCCTGAATGGCAAAACAGAGATACATCCAGCCCAAAACAAGATTAGATAAAAAAGAGGTAAAAATGATCCTTCAACTGTTGACTCAACTTCTTAAATGCCCGCCGCTTCATGGTTTTAACCGTATTGACAGATATATCCAATTGTTCCGAAATATCATTATTACCCAGACCTTGCAGTGATAGATTTATAATCTCCTGTGTTTTGGGCGCCAGGGTACCAATAGCTTTTTTCAACATTAAGAAAGTCTCCTGTTCAATGGTAACTGTTTCAAAATAGATATCATTCTCCTTTGAAACCTCCTGTTCGTGCACCCTTTTTACCTTGATGTGCTTTAGATAGTTCAAACATTTGTTACGCACAATGGTATAGAGGTAAAACCTCACATCATCAAGGTTTTTAATGGACAACCTTTTTTCCCAGGCCGTGATAAAAGCCTCCTGGGCAATATCATGTGCCGGCTCATCATCTACGACATAACGTCTGGCAAAAACTACCAAAACAGGAAAGAACTCGTTAAAAAAGGATTTGAATTTTACGGGATCCTGCAATGGATTAGCTTCGTTATTTGAGGTTTGATATCCCATAAAAATCTCAGTGCATTGGTTAAATTAAATAGACTGTATGAACATACTGTTCGTGCGAATATAAAAAAGATATTTCAATTTACTCAAAACACAAACGACGCAACAACACATTGTTTAAGTTACAATAGATATAGATTCTATTTAACACCTCACCTCAATCTGCATTTTTGCTTCCGGCTCTCTGCGGTTGAAGGGAAACAAATTGATATACTTGGAAACAGGGAAATAATACAGAAATAAATGGAAACAGGATGTGAAAGATGTCGTTCGGACGCTTACCGGATCTTTTTCTTTGCGTCTCTCCGCCTCTGCGGTTAATGGAAAACATATTGAAATACTTAGAAATAGATGGAAACAGGTAGAAATAAACAGATCAGCAATCAGCAACCTGGCAGCGTCCGAAGGTCCAGCCAGCGTTAACGGCCTTCAACAACCATAACCGGCTTACAGTAAAGCAAGGCCTGCGGTGGTTAACTGGTTCTTTCTCTTTGCGTCTCTCCGCCTCTGCGGTTAGAAGGAAATACTTGTAAATAAATAGAAACAACCAAAAACAGATGGAAACTGATTTGGGAGGAGGTAAGAGGGAACAAATTGAACCACCATGAAACAGATGAAACAGATGAAACCAAATGTTCCCTATCAGGAAACCTGATAGATATTATGGCCGGACTAACCCGGCCTCTTTTATCCGCCACTGCAACCCTGACAACCGGCTATATTTCTTTCTGATAAGTTCCACTCTGCTATAAAAGTCGTTCCCTTGCTTCCTATGAATTGAGAGCTCTTTTAAGTCCTTGAGTATTTCAATGGCTTCCTCATATGATTTTGTTTTCTTTTCGCTTATCAACCGGTCTACCCTTGTCCATAACACCTCTTCTTGCTGCCCGGTCTTTGTTAGTTTGGCCAGTTTCTTTTCCTCCTGCTTTCGCTTCTCTTCCAACCGCCGGTTCTCTTTCATCTCCTGCACAGCACGAAATAATTGTCCAATGGTTCTTCCCTTTATTAGAACAGGCTCTTTCTTTTTCCCGGCAAATTCTTTCAATCGTCTTTTTAAAAGAATCGGCAAGGACGGTTCATTCTTTAAAAGCCGGGTAAGCCACTCATTCTTTTCGGTGTCGGACAAGTGCGTTAAACAGTTTAAATATCCATCATCACTTTTCTCTTCCCGGGAAGGACTGGTGGCAGCTGCTACAGCAAGAATATCTTGATTGATTTCAAATAGCTGTGCAAAATCGAGCAACGCCCCGTTTAATGCTTTCAAATTCGCCGGCACAGGCGGTTCAATCCTTTCCAAATCGATACAATCCGGGTCATACAAGGCTGTTTCAATGCTATTTTTTATCGAAAACAGATACAGACACCTTAAATCGCCTGCCAGAATATCTTCTCTCAGGGTCACCAACGAATCGAGCCAGCCTTCACCTTCTATCCAATTTCCACCATCTTCATTATTCAATTCAATATCCAGCAAGGTAACATCGGTTTTTACATGCAAACGTATCTCTTCGTTCATGCAATATGGTCTTAATCGCTTCATATTAATCAGATGATTAGGAAACTTAAAGATCAACCGCACCACCCCCCAATTGGAAATGTAAAACATGGCATCAAAATACTTTTCAACCACTGCTAAAGCTCTTTGGGGGAAATCACTGTAATGATATGTAAAAGCGGCACTGGTGCTTGATGGGTTCGTTCTGCTGGACCAACTACCTATCTCCTCCCGGTCTTCCTGAGATAAATGCTTATCAATCGCCTTAAATTCATAATATTGATATTCACTCATAATCTATAGATTTATCATTTTATTCTTCTCTTTGATGTCCGACGAAGGTTAACTATTATACCTATTCCGAACTTTTTCCAGTGATCAAAAATATTACATTATTCTGTTTTTTTTATTGATCCTGCAAACATCAAAAAACTATGTCTTATTGGTTAGAGGGAAATACTTGGAAATAAATAGAAACAACTGGAAACAGATAGAAATACATAGAGATAAAAGAAATAAATGGAAATAGATAGAAACTGGATGTGAAAGATGTCGTTTGATGCGTGATGTAATAACGCTGTCAGGTCCTGCGGACGCTTACAGGTTATTTTTTCTTTGCGTCTTGGCGCTCATGCGGTGAATAAAACCTGATGGGAATAAAATAAAAAGCATTTCCAAATAGGGGCATCCCCGTCTTCAAACGTTATATAGATGAATCAGATATGAAACCACTCATATCAATTTTCTTTATGTTTTGTTATACCCTATCGAACCGTCTCTTTGCTGATAAAGTGCGGTTCGGTATTTTTACACCCGACAAGTACGCTTAAATTGCTTTAAGAAACCTGTCGGGTGTGAAATTTTATTTTATCTCAATAAGGCTGATGGCAGCACCACCGCCGGCGGCCAGTTTTAAATCCAATGCTGACGCATCGTTCACCTCAAGGATTTCGATTTTATAATCGGTAGGATTTTTATCCCAATGGGCATTATCTCCATCTTCATAAATGGTAGCCTGGTATTTCTTTCCTTCGGGCAGGAATTCAAGATTGATATGCATCTCCCGGGCTTCTTCGTTGGTAATGGCACCAATGAACCAGTTGTTGGACGCACGATCCTGGCGGGCAATGGTAACATATTCGCCTACCTCTCCATTCAACACTTTTGTTTGTTCCCAGTTAACCGCCACATCGCGGATAAATTGGAAAGCAGGATGTCCTTTATAGGCCGATAACAAATCAGGTACCATCTGAATAGGGCTGTTTATCACCACATACAATGCCAGCTGTTGGGCCAGGGTGGTGTTCACCTGGTTATCGGGCTTATATGGTTCCAGCTTGATATTAAAAATCCCGGGCGTGTAATCAATAGGTCCGGCCAACATACGGGTGAAAGCCACAATGGGCAGATGCTCGGCGGGATTACCCCCATCGGAAGACCAGGCATTAAACTCCTGTCCGCGTAACCCCTCCCGTGCAATGGCATTGGGATAGGTACGTCGCAAACCGGTGGCTTTAATGGGTTCGTGGGCATTAACGGCAACCTGGTTTTGAGCGCCCTTCATCAGCGCGCGGCGGTAATGGTTGACCATCCACTGACCATGGTGGTATTCCCCCTTAGGGATCAGCTTACCCACATAACCTGTTTTTACGGCATGAATCCCCAGTGAATGCATGAGGTTGTAGGCTGTATCCAGTTGTTGGTCGTAGGTACGCGGTGCCGCTGAGGTCTCGTGGTGCATAATCAGCTCCACCCCTTTTTCTTTCCCGTAACGCACCACTTCGGCCAGGTCATAATCAGGATAAGGGGTTACAAAATCAAAGACCCCTTCGCGGTCTTCGAAGCCAATCCAGTGTTCCCAGCCAGTGTTCCAGCCTTCCACCAATAAACCACCAATATTGTTCTTGGCGGCGAAATCAATCAGTTCTTTGGCGTAGGCCGTTGTAGCACCATGCTTACCACTGGCCAGATCCCATGCTTTTGTTCCCAGGTGCATATCCCACCAGATACCCACGTATTTCATGGGCTTGAAATAGGATACATCGCCCAGCTTGTTGGGCTCATTCAAGTTAACAATCAAGTCGGATTCAATGAGACCACCGGCAGTGGAAGAGATATGAATGGTACGCCAGGGCGTGGTGAAAGGCAAAGCACGCTTCACTTTATAGCCGGTTCGATCAGATCCCACCAGCTCACTTTCCATCATCAACTCATCCTTCTCTACTTTCAATGTCATACCGGCATAATCAGTCAGGTTGGCCTCATGAAAACTCAGGTATACGCCCTCCTTGGTTTTCATGGTTACCGGGGTATTAACAGCATTTTCAGGAATGTGCGATTGTGCCAGGTTGGAATGATTTCTTTTGCTTATGGCATCGATACCTGAAAACAAAGTGGTATTGTACAGGTGTTCGTAGATATCCCAGTCACCCGGTATCCACCACACTTTATGATCACCGGCGAGGTTAAACTGCGTATTTTCATCGGTAATAATAAGCTCTTTCAGGCCATCCTGTTCGGGGAATTCATAACGAAAACCCAACCCGTCGTTATACACCTTAAAGTTCAGATTCATTTTGCGGTAAGGCGCTTTTTCTTCCTTTAAGAAAAGCTTTAACTCATTGTAGTTATCCACCACCTCGCGCTTCTCTCCCCAGGGCATTTCCCAGGTGGAATTGGATGAAGAAGTTTCGCTGTTTATGATCTTCCAACCGTCTTTAAAGGCCGGCATATCTTTCAGGTCGAATCCCAGTGACGATTCAAGAATAATGGGTTTTCCGTTATATGAAACCTTGTAACAAGGTTGTCCGGCTTTCAAATAAACTTCCATGCCGATGGCACCATCGGGTGAAGTCACACTATGGTTTTTACTTTGGCAAGCAACAAATGCCAAAGCAAGTACCATACAGATCGTTTGTATTAGTTTTTTATTCATGTGTATAATATTTAGACAAGAGATTTTTAGATAATAGATTATTAGACAATAGACTTTTAGACATGAGACAATAGATTTATAGACGGCAAACACTGAGGCACAGAGTTATTCTTTTTTAGAAAACTGCAGAGGTGGTAAGACGCAGAGAAAAAAACTGTTATCACCCTGCTTTATTTCTCTATTTCAATTTATTTCCAGGGTTTCTATCGGCAGTTAACGCTATCAGGTCCTTTGGACGCTGACAGGTTGCTGACCTAACTATCTGTTTCAATTTATTTCTATGTATTTCTAGCTGTTTTCCATTTACCGCAGAGGCGCCAGGACGCAGAAAAAAGAACCTGTAAGCATCAGCAGGACTTGATTTGGGTAGTTAACGCTATCAGGTCCTTCGGACGCTGACAGGTTGCTGACCTGACTATCTGTTTCAATTTATTTCTATGTATTTCTAGCTGCTTCATTTACTGCAAACAACCCAAGACGCAGAGAAAAAACTGTTACCGTCTTGCCTTATTTCCCTGTTTCTATCTATCTCCAGCTATTTCTATATTTTCCTTCAAGAGGGGATAAAAAAATGTGAATATTCCTCTCCGAGGAGCGAATATCCACATTTCGAATGTTTAATTATTGGTAAATCGATCCTTTCGTTAAAGGATCTTCTTGGTTTTGCTCAAAATTAACAGTCTCTATCACCAATCAAAGCAATATTCCTGTTATTTCTTTATTAATTCATATTCAAATGCCGCACCAAGGGTCATTTTAACAGTATACAGACCTGTTTCTTCCACCTTAATGGAACCCGGATCGTCCTCTGATTCATATAGACGCAGCGCAAATTTACCATCTTTCACCCCAAACTGAGGTGCCCACTGATCATTGGCTCTGAATTTTAACCATTCACCGCCTTTTAACTCCACATCAACCGAATAAACGTACACACCATTATCCGATGACACAAGGGCCATGTCAGTATCTTCACCCCAGCCACCTGGTGTGGCACTTCCAATGACACCCCAGGAATTGATGGCCACATAATCAATGGATTTAGCCTCTACATCGGAGCGGAAAAAATAATACCCAGGTGTTTGGGTGCATGCAATCGCATTTCCACCTTCCACAAATTCACCTTCACCATTCAATCCAAAAGTGGTGGAATTAGGATTTTCCGTGGTGGAATTTTTCTCACGTGTAACGGTTATGGAACCACTCTTAAGATTAAGGTATTTAGTGGCCTGACCTTCGGCATTCCCATCAATCATTAGTCCGTTATTATCCAACCCGTCATAAGGGGTTGCATCGCCCTGGATATAATACCCGTCAAAGATCTCCAATACGGGAGGCAGATCCACCTCATCATCACAAGAAGTGATAAAAAAGCTTGACAAGATGGCTATAGAAAGTAATGTTATCTTATTCATTGTCATTTCATTTTTTATTCGTACCAATTAACGCCTTACTATTTCAAGTTCGGGTTACTATCAATGGCCCATTGCGGGATGGGGAAAATATAGTTTGCTTCACTGTCCGGTGCTTTCTCCCACCAGCCGTCTTTGAATTTGTCAAAACGAACCAAATCCTGACGACGGTGTCCTTCACACCACAATTCACGTCCACGCTCATCCAACAGGTTATCCAATGTAATATCTGCATCATTCCAAGGTGTAGCACCGGCCATGGTACGAATCTCATTAATCAGTGTTTTAGCTTCAGTGGTGCTTCCGCCTGCTTTTCTCAACTCACACTCGGCTTTCATCAGTTTAAAGTCAGCCAGTCGGAAAATAGGGAAGTCATTGTTCATATGATCTTTCACCCCTTTTTCCACTTCAAATTTCACCATGCGGGCACCCGACATCTTAATTTCCTGTGCTGAATAGGAGGCATCCATTTTTAATGCAGGCACATTCTTGGTAAATACCAAAGGCGCATTACCAGCACCGGCATCCAGGATCTCTTCGCCGGTTGATGAATATTGTTTTCCCAATAGCAAACCACTCTTACGCTGGTCACCATCTTCAAAAAGATCTACCAGTTTTTCCTGTGTACAGAAGCCATTCCAAAAAGTGGTATTGGCATCAAAAGTAACAGTACTGTTATAGTGTAATGACCGTCTGTGCAACAGAAAGCCCTGGTAGTTATCCTCATCGTAAGGAATGGTGAAAATATTCTCTGATGAATTTTCATTCTCGGCTGAAAAAGGAGCCAATCGGTTTGATTCCAATCCATAAGACCCTTCCATTACCTTATCACAGTAATTCTCGGCTTCCTGCCATTGTGCTGTTCCGGTAAAAACCTCTGCGTTCAGATACAATTTGGCCAGTAATGCATAAGCGGTGTATTTATTCACCGAACTCTTGGAAACACCATCCAAATCATCAATAGAAGCTTTTATATCTATTACGATATTTTCAAAAATCTTTGCCCGGGTCTCCTTCTGTGGCTTTTCAGGTGCCTCGGAGAAAGAGGTGATATAAGGCACATCGCCATAGTTATCGATCAACAGGTAATAGTAGTAAGCACGCAAAACTTTCATTTGTGCCACGGCATTTTTAGCTGTCTCCGAATCTCCCAGGTATTCAATGGCTTTGTTACATTCGGTAACCCCGTTATAGAAGTTACGCCACATATCATTGACTGCTTCAATGTTGTTATCCCAGGTGTGCTGATGTAGCTTACGCCATTTACCACCATCGTCCCAGTCACCACCACGTGTGGGGGCTACGATTAAATCACCGGTTATTTCCTGGGCAAACCACCACCCGTGATCACAATGGTTTTGCAACTGCGAATAAGCATTGTTGGTAATTAACTGAGCCTGAATTTGGTTTTCAGGATATTGATCGCCCGTAATCTCGCTGTACACCTGATCATCCAGATTAGTACATGAGGAGGCGAACAAACCACCCAAAAGTAAAAGGTTATATATTTTAATCTTCATGATATTCTCTTTAAGCCATTAATTAAAATCCGATTTTCATTCCGAAGGTGAACGACCTTGTTTTAGGATACACATCATACATATCCAGTCCCAGGTATTCATAGCCACCATAGCTGGCCTCAGGATCAATACCTGAATATTTGGTCAGGGTAAGCAGGTTGTTGGAGCTCACATAAAAACGACAATTGCTCAACCAGTTAATCTTGCTCACATTCACATTATACCCCAGCGTGATGTTATCCAAACGAAGGAATGAACCATCCTCCACGTAATAGTCGGAATATTTAGGCCCATCGCTCAACACAGGAGCTAACTTCAAGGCATCGGTTAACCCGTTACGGTTAGGCAGCATACCCGGATTTCCAAGTACCATGCGGGTCACATTTAATACATCACCACCTACTACGGCTCTCAAGGCAAAACTCAAATCCCAATTTTTGTAGTTGAACTGGTTGGTCCATCCCATGGTGAAATCAGGTAAGGCATGACCAATCACCTGACGATCCTCATCTTTTTGCTCCTTGGTGATATTACCTTCCTTATCGTAGAACAACCATTGACCATTCTGATCGATACCGGCATTTTTCCAACCATAGAAGGTACCCAATTCACGACCCGGTTCAATTAGTTGTGTCCATACACCAACCATCCCACGGGCACTGATCCAGGATACATGCATGTTATCCAGGTCGTAGTTATCATCAGATAATGACTCTACCTTTTGTTTATTGGCAGCAAAAGAGACATTTGATTTCCAGGTCAAATCGCCTTTTCGGATAACATTACCCGTCAAATTGATTTCCAACCCCTTGTTAGAGATCTCTCCGGCATTCGCATAGATATTCTCGTAACGATTTGGAGGAACGGGCACCTGGTATTCAGCCAACAAATCGGTGGTCGTTTTATTATAGTAATCAACCGAACCGGTCAGCCTGTTATTTAGTACCGAGAAGTCAACACCAAAGTTCCACTCTTTATTCTCTTCCCATTTCAAATCCGGGTTGGCATTACTAGCCTGTTTAATGATCAGCGTTTTATCACCTGTAGTAGGATCAAGCGTACGACCATCGGCATGAATGCGGGCAATGTCATGATAGTTACCAATTTCCTGGTTACCGGTAACACCATAACCAGCTCTCAGTTTTAATTGTTCCAGCCAGTTAACATCCGACATGAAAGCTTCACGAGAAATATCCCAGGCTGTAGAGAACGATGGGAACCATCCCCATTCGTGGTTTGCACCGAAACGGGAAGAACCGTCACGACGAATAGTAGCTGTCAGGTAATATTTCGAATCGAAATTATAAACAGCACGACCAATGAAAGAGATCAAACGGTTTCTTTCTTTCCACGACCAGATATCCTGCGGCAACACATCGTTGGCAAATTTCAGGTTGTCGGCCCCTACTATATCTGATAACATTCCACGTCCCTGGGCACCGAAGCTGTCCTTACGGTCTTCCTGCCAGGAGTAACCACCCAATAAATTCAGGTTATGGAAATTGTTGAATGTTTTATTATACTTCAAAGTGGTTTCAAACAACTTGGTGTCCTCATTGGCATATTCACGTTTGGCATAACCACCATCACTGGTAGTGATCTGGTAAGAAGGACGGAAAAACCATTTTTCCTCATCATCTTTTCGGTAACTGGCATTAATGCCTGCCACCAGGCCATCCACAATTTCAAAATCAGCTTTCACATTAGCCAGGTAACGTTTTGCTTCGCGTTTATTCTGCATCTGATCAATTAACGCCACCGGGTTAGAGTTCTCGAAGTCATTTACTTCAAAATAAGAACCATCTTCGTTGTAAACCGGATAGGTCGGATTCCGGGAGTAAGTCTGAAACAACACAGCTTCCCCGTTATTTCCATCAGTTTTAACGTAGTTGTTATGCTCAAAGGTACCCGACAAATTCATGCTCAGGGTTAACCGGTCGTTAATGGCTTTTTGCGTGGCATTCAAACGCATGATAGCACGTTCCTTATCGGTTCCTTTCAGAACCCCTTCAAAGTTTTCATAGTTAACACTGGCCCGGTAGGTACCTTGCTCTGATCCCCCAGACATGGCCAGGTTGTGCGACTGAGTTGTTCCTGTTCTGAAAACCTCATCCTGCCAATCGGTGTCGGCACCGCCATCATCCAGTGACAAATTGTTATCCTTGGCATATTTGCGGATATCACTCGCACTTAAAAGATCGAGACGATTAGCGACGAAATCAGTAGACAGGTAACCGTTATAAGTAAGTTGTCCTTTTTGCTGATACTTTCCTTTTTTAGTAGTGATGATAATCACACCGGTAGCACCTCGTGATCCGTAAATAGCGGCTGAAGAGGCATCTTTCAGGATGTTGAATGATTCAATATCTTCCGGTGCAATGGTAGTAGGATCAACTCCCGGCACTCCGTCAACCACATACAGCGGTGAAGTACCTGATTTAAATCCGGCTGTCCCACGAATCTGCACATTAAAGCCTGCGTTAGGGTCACCCCCTTTTTTGGTGATGTTAACACCAGCCACTTTACCCATGATACCCTGGATAGGATCCTGTAATACCCCCTGGTTCAAATCATCAGCACCCACACGCATCACGGCTCCTGTTTTGTCTTTCTTCTTCTGGATACCATAACCAACTATCACTACCTGATCCAGGTCAAGTGCATCGGGCTCCAGATTAATATTAAGCGGTACATCGGAAGTAACTACTACTTCTTTAGTTGCATAACCAATAAAAGAGAAACTTAATGCTTCTCCATTATTTACTTTAAGCATGAAATTGCCATCAATATCACTGGTGGTTCCGTTTGTTGTACCTTTAACAACAATGGAAACGCCAGGCAATGGCTCATTGGTGGTGCCATCGCACACCTTTCCCTTGACATCAAATGTCTGTGCATATAACCCAATACTGAGTAAAAATGCACTAACCATCGTTAGTAACTTTTTCATAAAACTCTCCATAAATTGTATTAACTGATTCAAGATTCTCTCTTCTATTATCCAATACATCATCGGTAGAAATGACGTATTGTCTTTACACAGGCAAAGAAATTGAAGGCGCAACGGATTTAATAATTACCTATAGAGAATCTAGAAATATAAAGAACCATGAAATCCCCTATTCATTGGTTACCTTCTGTTTAAACCTCTTAATAAATGTTAAAAATATAGATCGAATACAAAGCGGTCTGACACGATTTGGAGAGGTTTTTGGTGATTTTACCCCCTGACAGAACCATCTCAATCCATATGTCCATGCCCGAAGGATGATTCCCCAAGTTAGTATCAAGAAAAAAGTATCAAGTATCAGGACAAACGAGCGGAGCAGGTTTTCGCTGTCACGGAAGGGGTTCATCGTGTCACGGAAGGCCTCAGGTCATGTCACGGAAGGGGTACCGGCTGTCACGGAGAAGGTTTTCCCTGTCACGGATGGGATTTATTGTGTCACAAAAAGTATCAAGATAAAAGTATCAAGTATCAGGATAAGACAATTAAGATTACACAACCGGGATTGTAATTCCCTAACCTGGACAATTCAGAAAAGTAAAAAGTATCAAGATGATTTACTGCTCGCCAAAATATTTTACCAATAAATACACCAATATCACCCGTAAGACACTATGTTTTTTCAGGAGAATCCTGAAAAAAAACCTCTTTGAGGGATGTTACTTAATGCTGATTGTTGTTCGAGATTGACATTGGTAAGTGCGGTCTATTTCAATCTGTTTCCATGTATTTCTATTTATTTCCCCCTCTAACTTCTGACCTCTAACCTCTTTATATATTTCCATCCGATTTGAACAAAGCTACACCGACCGGATATCCATAATCCGGTCCTCGAACTCTTCGTTGGGAACGATGGATTTTTTCTTTATCCGAGTCTTATAGGTATAAATGGTGTTCACCGAAAAGTCTAAAACACTGGCAATTTTCTCATTATCTCTAACGCCCAAGCGTATGAGCGCAAAAATCCTGAGATTGGTATTCAGCGCATATGGATCTTTCAATACAATCCGGTCTTCTTCGTTAAACAGGTCATTAAACCGTGCGACAAAGTCAGGAAACAGTTTCAAAAAAATACGATCGAAATTATTAAACAATTGTTCCCGTTCCTTTTTCGAGTTATACCCCTTCAACTCTTTGGCGATCTCATCATATTTCTTGGTGAGTAACTGATGAGATATGACTTTCTTCAGATTATCCAGTTTATCGATGTATTGCGAACTGAAATTAAAATAGTAACCAATGTATTCCACCTTTATTTTATTGGCTTCCCGCAACATCTCGTTGACTTCCTTCAGACTCTCATTGGATTCGAGGATAGTTTTCCGTGCCTTGCGAAGCTTACTCAACTGCCGGTAAATAATCAGGGAGAAAATAATAATGATAATGGCCAAAACAGACATACCTATGGACACATCCAGAGCAACATTTTTTTGTGCTTCCACCCGGTTGAGCCAGGCCCCTTCGATACGGGGAAGCACATAGGAGATTTCCAGCTTCCGTTGTTCCGTCCCATAAAAGTCAGCATCTTCCTTTGCCAGATGAATAAATTTATAGGCATCATCAATATTTCCTTCGTTAAAGAGCAGCTCGGCCAACACCCTGGAGGCGGCCGTCTCCTTGGTGGCAGAAAGCATGTCTTCAATGGTTGATTTGAGCAGGTACCACTTGGCCTTTTCATTTTCACCGGTAACACTGTAAATAAAACCCATCCCAAAATAACAAATGGCCAACTGGTGATGATCCAAAGGATGTTCATCAATAAGCTGACTGTAGAAAGCCATAGCGCGGTCATGATTGCCTCGCGCCAGATGGTTCAGAGCCTTAGCCAACAAATATTGGTAGGAATTTTCATTGGCCTCCTTAAATATTTTTTCGGTGTAAACATGGCCTTGTTCTTTATAACGGGGAGAATAATACTTATCACGAGAATAATTAGATAGATCATAATAGGCCCGGTAGAAGTAACTATAAAAACCAATGCGCCGGGAAGGTGATAAAACCTGCGGATCAATGGTTTTCAAGGTATCCACGGCATCATTATACAATCCTTTTAACAGCAGGTTTAAAGCCAGCTTGGATTTGGCAAAGGCTATTTTTGAAGGATCCTTTAACACATAGGCCAGTTCAATGGCTTTTTGGGAATAATGAAAAGCAGAATCGTACACAAAGAATTCATACTCCTGCTGAATATCCATTAACAGATCAAACATCTGGCTCTTTTCCCTGGTCACCTGCAACTGTTTCAAGGAATCAACCAGCCCCTTTATATGCATCTCCTTAGCCTGCTTGATCTGATGACGAAGTGCCATCACCCTTTCGGCCTCCTGAAACAACAGTTGGGTAGAGTCAGCCTCTGACGCCCGGGTAACCGGCAAGCAGGCAATAAAAAAAAGCACCAGCGTAGATAGATGTTTCATCATGATTTGGAAAAGGATTAGTGGTGCTAAAATAACATATTCTTTTAATGCTTGTATTCGAACGAGTGAATTTTCCATCTATTAAATAACGCCAACCGGGTTAATGATAATGTTTTAAACTTCACCACATCTTCTACTCCCCGCCACCAAACTCCTTCCGGTAACGTTTTCGATTATCATTCTTTTGAATTGTTATTGTACACTCAATTTTTTGTGTACTCTACTCATCAAATCCACCCCTTCAACCATTTCTCTTTGCATTGCTTTTGGATTTACGGAAATTGGTCACTGCAAATAACCAGTGCACAGTTAAAGCGCTTCTGCATTCAGAAGCAAAACGAAAACATTTGAATAACCATTTAAAACAAAAAGCTATGAATACTATAGAAAGTAAAGAAGAAAAAGTACAAGTGAAATCGGATAATCGAATCTGGAAAAACGTTACCGTTACCAACATTTCGTCGGCTTCCGGCAATGCCGGATATCTTTCCGCTTCATTATCCAATGGAGAATTGTTATACATTGAACTGGACAACATCGCTATCTTAATGGTGCTGGCTGCTGCCTATACCAAAAACAGCAAAGTTAACGTAACGGCCATTCGTACCAACTATAAGAATTTCGAAAATGTGTATGTGGGTTGCAGAGTAATTGCCTGTTAATAGTCCCGTTTCCTGAATACTTTACATATCCCACTCGTTGATAATAGCGGATGGGATATTTTTTTCTTCTACTTCACCTCCTTGCACACAAAACGTATTTTTTTCTGTCGTAACTACGGAACTGGTTCAAATGGATTGGGGATTTTACATTTCGTATCATCATGGTCTTATGCATCGGATGATCGCAGAATAACAAATGGATCTTATCAGGCACCTTGCCCTTCCTGAATAAATAAGATAATAAGGTTGCTGCCTGAAAATTGCCTTGTGCTACTAAGGTTAAAAAAAGGAAGATAAGGTTGTTCTAAGGGGGCCTTTTTTTTTATTAGATAGATCACAAAATTTAACGACTCTCTTTACTTTATTCTGTCGTAACTACGAAACTTGTTTAAATGGATTAGGGGTCATTTTTGCAACAGCATGGCCTTATGCATCGAATTAAACATGGCATAATATAATTCCTAACCTGAACCAACCAGAAAAGTAGTGGTGAATACTGAGTAGTAAGACAGGAAGGTGACCTTTTGCCCAAAAATACCTGAAACACACAAATAAGACACTGAGGTTATAAAAATCTTAATCTGTATATTTGCGGTCAATTATAACACATGAACGGACAAGGTATTCTCATCGGTTTAATTTGCTTTGTGATTATCGGGGTGTTTCACCCGGTGGTTATCAAGCTGGAGTATTATTTCGGAAAGAAAGTATGGTGGATGCTGGCACTCCCCGGTGTGATCCTTATTCTGATCTCCACCCTCCTCCCAAGCTTTTGGTCGATCCTGGCCGGTGTTTTGGGTGCCGGGCTAATGTGGAGTACCCTGGAAATATTCATGCAACACAAACGGGTTCTACAAGGCCGGGCCAAACGTAATCCAAACAGGCACTACGATGAATGAACTAACCATACAAATAGGCACATTTACCCTTAACCTGAGTGGTATCATCCTTGGTCTTTCCACCATCCTGAGCATCTGGCTGGGACGTTGGGCCTGTATCAAAGGCGAATATCTGTTCACGAAAAAGATATGGATCCTGTTTCTGATCATCGGAATCATTATGGCAGGTCTGGCTTTATTCACTTCAAGCATTATCTTCTCGGCTATTTTTAGTATCATTGCATTCGTTTTCTGGTGGGGCATTCCCGAAGTAATTGAACAGGAACAACGCGTAAACAAAGGATGGTTTACATCCAATCCTAAAAGAAAGAAAAAGTAACTCATGTTTTTTATCGGCTCACTGGCATCTCTTCCTGCATACATGATCATTTTTGTGGTCTACTTCTCGTGTATGCTCATGGGTATTCCTGCTGCCAAAAACGGAGCCATCCCTGCATCGTTGCCCCTTTCTGACAACACCGTATCCTGTCACAACACTACACACTACGCTACCACCCATGACATTGCCTATTACCATCAGCAAGAAAGTGTAATCAGCAAAACCAAACCAACGCCTCCGGGCAAACCTCTTTTAAAACATTACGCTTCTTATTATTTCCCCGGTGAAAAAGACATCGCGCTGTTTCACAACCTCTTTTTCCGCCCCCCTCCCGTTTGCTAACTACCATTCATTTTAAAAAGGATAAATCATCCTTAAGGAATAGATAACTGCTGCCTTTTGCCCGATAGCAAAAAATAAACGCATCACCCATCCTGATAAGAAGGGTGAATCTCTGTTCCGAACCTTATTGTTTCATTATACCAATAGTTCACTAGACTATTATATAAGAATCGAACTGACTGTTCATGATCGACTGTGCATCGAAACATTATCACCTAAATGTTTTATCTCTTTGTCACCTGTCCTTCATCCAAAGTCAAACGATCTATTAAATAACTACACCCCGTTTATTATTGACATACACGTTATGCAAACGAATACTTTTAAAACATATCTGATAGCCGCCATGCTTTTTGTTAACACGCTGGCATCCGCTCAACACATACGCCTGCTACAGGACACCACAGAGATACCGGTGATTGAGCTACCGGAATTTGTGGTTAAATCGGCCAAATCGGAAGTCAAAGTCAAAGACCTCCCGACAGCAGTTTCACACATTGATGCCACCGCCATCCAACAGAAAGAGCTGACCTCCACCAAGGCCCTTTCAGCCATTGTGCCCAACCTATACATGCCCGATTACGGTTCTAAGCTGACCTCTCCCATCTACCTGAGAGGGATCGGCTCCAAGATCAATTCTCCCTCTGTGGGACTTTACGTGGATCATGTGCCGTACTTTGAAAAGTCAACCTATGATATTGACCTGATCGACGTGGAATCCATTGAGGTATTGCGCGGCCCGCAGGGAACCCTCTACGGGCGTAACACCATGGGCGGCATCATCAATATCTACACCAGGGCGCCCAAAGATCAACGCATCACGGAACTGACAGCTGAAGGCGGTAATTATGACCGTTTCAAAGGATCCATTTACCACAACCAGCCGCTGTCGGATGCTTTTTCACTGAACCTGTCGGGTAGTTACACCTCGCTGGGCGGCTATTTCACCAATGAATACCTGAATGAACAGGTGGATGACCTGGAAGCAGCCACCGGCCGCGCCCGCTTAATGTTTAATCCGGGCAAACGGTTTAAAGCCGAGTTTATCACTTCCTATGATTACTCTGCACAAGGTGGGTATCCCTATGCGGCTTATGATGATGAGACCGGCATTTCACAGCCTATCAGTTATAACCGCTACAGTTCCTACGACCGCGATATGCTGGCCAATAACCTGTACATGCAATTCCTGTTCGACCACTTTATTTTGGAAAGTAACTCCAGCTACCAATATTTCGATGACAAGCAAGGTATCGACCAGGATTTCTCCCCTATAGATAAATATTTTGTAACTCAGGACCAGGACCAGAACATGTTTTCCCAGGAGCTTACCCTGAAATCACCTGGCCAGCAAGATTTAGACTGGCTGTTTGGCGCATTTGCTTTCAGGCAGGGAAACGACCGCCAGGTGGCCCTGGACTTTGGCTCTTTCTTTGAAGGGAATCCCAAAGCACCCGCTGACTACGTGAAGGATTATGATTTCGTCACCAAAGGATTTGCCCTATTCCACCAGGCTACTATCCATGACTACATTGTAGATGGTTTGTCATTAACCATTGGAATCCGCATGGACTACGAGAAGGCATCACTGGATTATTTACACAACCTGGTAAAAGAGGGCAATATGACTGAATTCAATAAGTTCTATGATGAACTTGACTTTATTGCCTTTTCACCCAAAATAGGATTGAAATACACTATTTCAAAAAATGCCAATATTTACGGGTCCATTACCAAAGGTTATAAAACCGGTGGCTTCAACACCTCCTTTGACCGGGAAGACGAACGCACCTTTGATCCTGAATCGAGCTGGAACTATGAAGTAGGTTTAAAATCGTCGTGGCTGGATAACCGCCTGATGGCTAACCTGGCGTTCTTCTATATTGACTGGAGTGATCAGCAAATATACCAGACGCTGGATACGGGCAGAGGTTCCAAATTAACCAATGCCGGTGAGTCGGAATCCAAAGGGGTGGAGATAGAGCTCTCCTACCGTCCCGTTGACAAGCTGCGTACCTTCTTCAACTATGGGTACACCGAAGCTACTTTTACCGATTACAAAAAGAGTGAGTCCGTGGACTACAGCGGCCATTTTATCCCTTTGGTGCCGCGTTACACCCTGAGTACCGGAGCCAACTACACCATTGACCTGAAAAGTAAACTATTCAATGCGATGATTATCGATGTAACCTATAACGGCATTGGTGACATTTACTGGTATGAAGACAACGTGGCCAAGCAATCCTATTACGGTCTTCTGAATGGTAAGCTGACCTTTACCGGACACCGTTTCGATATCGGCATCTGGGGTAAAAACCTGTTGGATGAATCGTACAATGCCTACTATTTCCCAATGGGAGCCAGCCGGTTTGTGCAGGCAGGAAGGCCCCTGACTTTTGGGGCAAGTCTTAAGGTTAAAATCTGATTTCTTAAATAAGTGCAACAACCATGATTAATTGGAATAAATACACATGAGATATTTAAAATCGACATAGTCAATGAGTAAATAGACAAACACTGCATCTCAGCACAGCTGCATTCGCACTCTATTATCTCTTATCTATAAATCTATTGTCTGATTTCCCACAGATGGAAAGAGTGATTCATAAGGAGAAATCCTTATTTTCACTCTTTCATTATTAATTTTGCCGGCACTAACGACGCTTTTCATCAGGAAAAGCCACACAACAGCTAAACAGCATACATGTCTAAATTATATCAAAAACTGAATAACAAATACATCACCCTCCTGGGACTCTACCTGGCACAGTCTATCCCAATGAGTTTTTTCTCGACGGTGGTACCGGTTATCATGCGCCAGGAGAACTACTCCCTGGAATCCATCGGCATGCTTCAGCTGATCAAGCTCCCCTGGATATTCAAATTCCTTTGGGCGCCCCTGGTAGATCGCAATGGCAACACGCCGGCCCATTACCGCCGGTGGATCCTGGCATCTGAGCTGTTTTATGCCGTTATCATCATTGGCCTGGGGTTCTTCAACCTGCAAACCGATTTCACCACCATCATAGTGCTCGTGGTGATTGCTTTTATTGCATCGGCCACCCAGGACATTGCCACCGATGCCTTTGCCATCCTGCAACTTTCCAAAAAAGAACGCAGCATGGGCAACAGCATTCAGTCCTCCGGCAGTTTCTTAGGCACGCTGGTGGGCAGTGGTGTCATGTTGATTATCTATCACACCCTGGGCTGGCAATACCTGATGATGGCCCTGGCAGGCTTTGTGCTCCTGGCACTCCTGCCGCTTATGGCAAGCCGCAAACGTGTCAACGACATTAAACCACGGAAGATAACACCCATCACCATGATGGATCTCATCCGGTTCTTCGGGCAGAAAGGAATCGTTAAACGCATCGTTTTATTACTATTATTCTACTCCGGGCTCATTGGTATCCTGGCCATGTTACGCCCCTATATGGTTGACCTGGGGTATTCCATTAAAGAGATCGGTTTCATTTCAGGTGTATTCGGAACAGCTATTGGCGCTTGCTTCTCGTTTGTTGCCGGTTATATCATAAAACAAAAAGGAAGAAAAACAGGCCTGCTGGTGGCAGTGATTGCCGGATTGATAGCTGCCTCTTTCTTTGCCATCATATCGCAAACAGAGGTAACCACCCCCATGATATACGTTGGCGTCGCTATACTGTGGAGTGCCTACAGCATGTCATCCGTAGCCGTCTTTACCATCTCCATGGACAAAGTAAGAAAAGGACGTGAAGGAACGGATTTCACCCTTCAGATAGTCATTACCCATTTAAGCAGTGTGATTATGGCTGTACTGAGTGGAAAAATTGCCGGCGCCTTTTCCTATTCAACCCTGTTCATGATTGAGGCCGGTATCTGCATGATGGTGCTTATTTTGGTTCCTTTTTTGTATGAGGAGGAAGGGGATAATTGAGAATTTGAGAAACTGAGAATTTGGGAAGGTGAAAAATTGAAATACCTTGAAATAGTTGGAAACAACCATGGAAACAATTGGAAACAGGTAGAAATAGATGGAAATACATTGAATCAAATGGAAATAGGTAGAGACAGATGGAAAGAAATAGGGAAACAAATGGAAATAGGTTGAAACAGATAGAAACAACCATGGAAATGAAATATGACACACAGACGGATTATTAAAAAAAGGACTCTGTGACTCAGTGTTTAGATTCTATTATCTAAATAAAAACAGGGGTCGTTAACGCTGTCAGGTCCTTCGGACGCTTACAGGTTTATCTACGGGCAACAACCCTTCTTTTTCTCTGCGACTCAGCGTCTCTGCGGTTACTTTTGTTGTCTCTTGTCTAAATATACACGTATGAAAATTAACAGATCATTAATAGAAAAATATAATCGCCCGGTGCCGCGCTACACCAGTTATCCACCGGCCAATTTCTTTCACGGCGAATTTGAGCAAAACGAAATACAGGAGGCTATTGAGGCATCTAACCAACAGCAGCCTGAAAATATTTCGCTCTACGTACACATCCCCTTTTGTTCGAAAATCTGTCATTACTGCGGCTGCAACTCGGTTACCTGCAAAGACCAGGAACGGATAAGCCAATACCTGGATGCGCTCAAGAAAGAAATTAACCAGGTGGTGGCCATGTTGGATAAAAAACGCAAGGTTTCCCAGATACACTGGGGAGGCGGTACCCCCAACTACCTTTCTGCCGATCAGATTAGTGAAATCATGGCACTGTTTCACTCCCATTTCACCTTTATCGACAAGCCGGAGATTGCCATGGAATGTAACCCGGCACTGCTGACTCCTGCTTTCATCAGTCGATTGAAACAGATGGGCTTCAACCGCATTAGTCTGGGCATTCAGGATTTCAGCACCAAAGTGTTGGATACCGTGAACCGGGACGTGCCCACCATTCCCATACCGGAATTAATGGCTGCCATCAAGAGTGATACCCCCATGGCGGTGAATTTTGATTTCATCTATGGCTTGCCTTATCAAACCAGTCACTCCATTAAAGAGATGCTGCAACAGGCCATTGCTCTCAATCCCGACAGACTGGTGACTTTCTCTTATGCCCACCTGCCACAGCTGAAACCGGCTCAACGTATCCTGGAAAAGCACGGACTGCCTGAGCCATCGCAGAAAGTAGAGATGTTTGAAACAGCCTACAACACCATGACTCAAAACGGTTTTACCGCCATTGGCATTGACCATTTTGCACGACCGGAAGATGAGCTGTCCATTGCAGAAAACAACAATGCGCTACACCGTAATTTCCAGGGCTATTGCACACGGCGCACCACCGGCCAGGTTTATGCCTTCGGCGTATCAGCCATCAGCCAGTTACATGGTGTCTATTTCCAGACCATTAAAGATATTGATGCCTATATGGCAGCAATGGATAAAAAACAACTGGCGGTTGGGAAGTTCTACCGCTTATCCTCCCGGGAAACACAAACCAGGACGGTGATTAATGAGATAATGTGTAACAAACAATTCCACCTGGAAGACCTGGCTCAGCAAGCAGGCTGGGATAAATCCAGCTTTGAAGCCAACTGGCCCACTGAAGCGCTCAGGGAATTCCAAAAGGATGGCATCATCAACATTGAAGCACCCTACCGTTTCTCTTTTACTGAAATGGGTAAGTTCTTCGTACGTAACGTGGCCGCCCTGTTCGATCCGTTACAAAAAAACAACGATAAACAGTATTCCCGGTCTATTTGATACAGGGAGCAGGGAACAGTAAACAGGGAACAGTAAGCAGGGAGCAGTAAACAGGGAACAGTAAACAGGGAGCAGTAAACAGGGAACAGTAAACAGGGAGCAGTAAACAGGGAACAGTAAACAGGGAGCAGTAAACAGGGAACAGTAAACAGGGAGCAGTAAACAGGGAACAGTAAACAGGGAGCAGTAAACAGTAAGCAGTAAGCAGTAAGCAAAACTGGTAACTGTTCACTGATAACTGGTAACTGGTAACTGATAACTGTTCACTGATAACTGTTCACTGATAACTGATAATACTAAATTTAAAAACCATGACATCAAACATACACACCATCATAATAGGAGGAGGTCTTACCGGATTGGTAACGGCTTATTACCTGAAAAAAGCAGGCATCAATTTTCGTATCATAGAAAAGAATGCGGTGACTGGTGGTGTTATTCAAACCAGGGAAGAACAAGGATTCACCTACGAATCGGGTCCCACGACCGGAGTATTGTCCCATCCTGAAGCGGCTGAACTCTTCGATGAACTGGCCGGAAGTGTAGAACTGGAACCAGCCCGTCCCGAAGCCAAAAGACGGCTGGTCTGGAAAGCCGGCCAATGGCATGCCCTTCCCGCCGGTCCGCTGCAAGGGATCACCACGCCCCTTTTCACCTTTAAGGATAAACTGCGTCTGTTGGGTGAGCCTTTTCGGGCCAAAGGCACCAATCCTAACGAGACACTGGCCAATCTGGTAAGGCGCCGTTTAGGAGAGAGTTTCCTGGATTATGCAATTGATCCATTTATCTCCGGTATCTATGCCGGCGACCCGGAACGCCTGATTCCCCGTCATGCCTTACCCAAGCTATATAACCTGGAGCAGACCTATGGCAGCTTTATCGGTGGTGCCATCAAAAAGGCTAAAGCGCCCAAAAGTGATCGCGACAAAAAAGCAACCCGCGAGGTATTCTCCACCCGGGGTGGTTTGGGGAAATTGATAACCGCCTTGACTAATGCCGTTGGTCAGGAAAATATTTTGCTTAACTGCCAGGGAACAACCATTCGTCCGGATGACAACAATTTCAAGATCGCTTTTAATCAGAATAACCAGCAGGTAAAGCTTGTTGCAAAGCACATCGTGACCACCTCGGGCGCTTACACCCTGAAGGAGCTCCTACCCTTCCTGCATGATGAAGATATTTCGCCCGTTACCAACCTGCGCTATGCCGGGGTGGTTCAATGCGCCGTGGGCTTTTCAAAATGGCCTGGTGCACCGCTCAATGCTTTCGGGGGGTTAGTGCCAACCTGTGAAAACCGCAAATCACTGGGCATTCTCTATCCGTCATCTTTCCTGACAAATCGAGCCCCGGAAAATGCAGCACTATTGAGTGTGTTCCTTGGAGGTACCCGAAACCCGGAAGTGGTAGAGGCTCCGGAAGAAGAGCTACGCCGGATTATCAAGCAAGAGGTAACAGAGATGATGAACCTAAAATCATTCAACCCGGATTTGATAAGAATATTCCGCTACCGCTACGCCATTCCCCAATATGAATCAAATACGGATGAACGACTTAAGGCCATTGATGCCATTGAGGAGAAATACCCCGGCTTGATCATCGGCGGAAATCTGAAAGATGGTATTGGTATGGCCGACCGCATCCGGCAGGCTGTTGCCCTTTCCGGCAGAATCATGGGCATTCACCCCTAGATTCTCTAGTAGTAAGATATTAGTATCAAGTATCAAGATTTTGCCCGTGACACAGAATATTGAACATACCCTATTTCTGAGGTTCAGAAAACACCAAACGACCTCGCGAGAACATTTCTGAGCCTCAGAAAACACCAAACGACCTTGCGAGATCATTTCTGAGCCTCAGAAAACACCAAACAACCTTGCGAGAACATTTCTGAAGCTCAGAAAACGCCAAACGACCCTGCGAGAACATTTCTGAGCCTCAGAAAACACCAAACGACCTCGCGAGATCATTTCTGAGCCTCAGAAAACGTCAAACGACCTCGCGAGATCATTTCGCGCGTTCGCGAAAACACCAAACGACCTCGTGAGAAGGTTTCGCGGGTTCGCGGAAACGCCAAACGACCTCGCGAGAAGATTTCGCGGGCTCGCGGAAACGCCAAACGACCTCGCAAGAAGGTTTCGCGGACTCGCGGAAAGATTATGGATGTTCGTCGCCTTATTTCATGGGTCGGCAGATAAACCCCTGTTCTCCTGGGAAGTCAACTGCCAGGATTACTCCCGATGGGTTATATTTTCAACTTTCCCCTTACCCTTGCAGCTATTTCCACTATTTTTACATAGAATTTCAATACAAAATATCCATGAGCAAACATGTAATTATATTTCTGGCCGATGGCTTTGAAGAAATTGAAGCCCTTACCCCTGTTGATGTGTTAAGAAGAGCCGGCATTCAGGTTTCCACTGTTTCCATCCAGGAAACACGAAATGTCACAGGTGCTCACCAGATCGTGGTCAAAGCCGATGCCCTATTTACCGAAACAGATTTTGACAAAGCCAATATGGTTGTTCTTCCCGGCGGGATGCCCGGTGCCAAAAACCTGAATGAACACGAGGGTGTTAAAAATATATTGTTGCGCTTTGCCAAAGAGAACAAACTCATTGGAGCTATTTGTGCCGCACCAATGGTTCCGGGACAATTGGGCCTCCTAAAGAATAAAAAAGCTACCTGCTACCCTGGTTTCGAATCCCATTTAAAAGACGCTGAAGTAACCGGCCAGCCGGTAGAAGTGGCGGATAACATGGTAACCGGCAAAGGTGTTGGTGCAGCACTTAAATTCTCCCTGGAACTGGTGGCGCTCCTTACGGATCGGAATACAGCCAACGAATTGGCTGAAAAAATGGGCGTAGAGAATTGCTAACCATCGACAGGTACTTTTTTCATTACCTATTTACTGTAATACAAATAAGTTTTACACCCGATTGATAATCGTACCAATAAAAAAAGGAACAAACCGTTGTCTGTTCCTTTTTTTAATCTAACCCAAATCTATGAAAAAAAATCTGATAGGTATATTTCAAATCCTGTGCCAGAAAGTCATTTTCATTTGTTACGGTTCGTTAAAAATCGTCAATATTTACGCGGGTATCCTAGACACAATCTTGGTCTGTTGACGGAAGAGATAAAACAAAATATTGGAATACCGGTGGCATCTAAAGTTATAGTAGTAACAGTTGAATATACATTCGACTCCAGCCGGAGTCGTACACAAAACACATTCCTTGCTCTATAAACATGTCATTTCGCCGAAATGATAGTGTAAACATCAGTCACTGTCGCCTGAAGGAGTGATTGCTTAAAAGGTTCATGGCCTAATAAAAAAGGAACAAACCATTGTCTGTTCCTTTTTAAATCTAAATCCAATTCTACGAAAAAATTTCTGATATCGAATAAGCATATGCCAATTTCCATGCCAAAACACTATACACAAACGTTATGATTTGTTAAAGATCCTCTATAAATATAAACAGTAAGTTTTAGCATGAAACCAAATAATGAATCCACGCAAAAAAACCGGATTATATGCCATCAAAAAACAGTACGACTTATCCTTCACCTAAAAATAACAAGCATTTATAATAGAGACATACAACCTATTACCACGAGATCTAATTAAGAGTCAAATTTGAATGGCGCACCGAGTGACTCGGTGAAAGATGCTCCCTACCTGGTCAACTCGTAATATTTTAAAAAAATTAGTAACCCCCGAGAAATACACACGTAATACTTTCCGTTAGCTTTAATAACAAACCTGCCTTCTATTCATTTCTTTTTGACAGTTATTAACTTACAAAATATATGCAATTGCGTTTTTGGAGGATTCTCCTATTCATATTATGTGGAAATAACCTGTTTTCCGTTACAGCATCGGACTTACATCTTAAATTTTCCTCTTACAGCCTGGAACAAGGTTTAACCAACAGCTTGGTCACTTCACTCTATAAAGACACCAACGAGCTCTTATGGGTAGGTACCGAACATGGCCTTAATCTCTTTACCGGCACCACCTTTATTCCTTTAGAAGAATTTACAAACCACGCACATCAACTGAACAGCGCCATCATTACGGCGATCACCCAAAATGCAGACGGAGAGTTCATCATCGGTACCTGGGGGGACGGCCTCTTTACATATGATGCCCCAAACGGGCAAGTTGTTCAATTCCTCAACATGCGGGACTCTAACGAAAGCATCACCGACAATTACGTCAATACCATCTTTCGATCAACTGACCATCAAACATGGATCGGCACAGTATATGGGCTAAGCCTGTTCACCGAAGATGACAATTTTATTCAATTTACCTTTGAAGACCTGTCGCTAAACAATGAACCATCAATCAAAGAAATTGTCCAGATCGATCAGCACGAATTGTTGTTATTCACCAATTTCGGCGAATTTATCCTGCTAAATACCAATACCTACAAGTATTCTAAAATATTTGAAATACCTGAATTTATACAAGGAGTCAATACCGTATTACAAACCGGTGATTATTTATTGATTGGTACCGAAAACAAGGGTATCTATAAATTCAATCTTAAAGAAAGAACAATTAGGAAAAGCGATATTTCTCAGACTACAAACTTAACGGTCCCCGTTAGAAAACTCATTAAGACTAAAAATAACGAGATTTTGATAGCCACTGATGGCAACGGGATACTGGAATACAAAAATGGTAACCTGATCCATTATGACCAAACCCAAATGCCGGATCATTCCAGACCAAATAATGACCAGCTTCAGACACTCTATATCGATGATTCCGATATTTTATGGGCAGGTTATTACAAAGGCGGATTAAGCAAATCCCTTTTAAAAAACAATGGCATTATACATGAATTCAAACACAAAAATTGCCAACCCTGCCTGCCGAATAATATTATCAATTGCTTCGCTTTAACTGATGATTCAACAGTATGGATTGGCACCGAAAAGGGATTGGCTATTTATGATTCTCACCAACAACAACTGAGCATTCCCTCTGCTTTCCAAAAAAGAATAATCACTCAAATTGGCCGGCAACCAATTACTTCACTTTCCTTTATCAAAGACAATTTATTTGTGGGTACCTATCAAAACGGCTTCTTCCAAATCGATTTTCGAACCAACACCCTGAAAAACTATAATACGCACAATTCCGGATTAGAATCTAACTTCATTAAATCAATCAGCGCCATTGACAGTAATACACTCCTGATCGCAACCCTTGAAGGTGGTATTCACCTGTTTGATTGGAAAACAATAAAACAATTCCCCCTTACGTGTGGATTGGGTGATGGAATATTTGATTTTTTTCATACTCTCAAAACAGATAGCGCAACGGTATGGCTTTCAACCGCCGGAAACGGGCCAATCTGTCTGAACCTAAACAACGGCACCAAAAAATATTCCAAATGTTTAAATTCTGCCATTTGTTATTTCACCTTTTTGGATAACAAGAACAATCTTTGGACCGGGACCAACCGCGGATTATATATCTGGTCATCCGCCAAGGATGATTTTATCCCCATGGACAATGCCTTGAATGACCTGGAAATTTATGCCATGACCGATATGGGGAAATCACACCTGTGGATTACAACCAACCAGGGAATCTATAATTACAATTTCACTACCACCCTGCTGCACCATCTTTCGGCAGAAAACATCCAGAGCTCTGAATTCCAACCTGGCGCCATTTTAAAATTAAATAATGAGCAATTTATTGCCGGAGGGATAAATGGCTATAACGTAATAACCACCCAAAGTGTATTTAAAACCAAAAACAATGCCCGAATCTTCATTTCGGATATTGAAATTCAGAATAAAAAAGCACAAATAAACCAACGTTATTATGACCAGAAGATACTACCCCGCCATCCTGATTTTTTAACTGAAATATGTATCCCCTCTCAAATTAATTTCTTTAAACTAAAGCCTGTTATCATAGATTATCTGCACACCAATCAATTAAAATTCGCCTACACCATAGAATCAGAAAAAACAGAAGCCCCTGAGCTCTATACCGAAACCGGGGATATCTCGTTTCACAATTTACGTTTCGGCACTTATAACCTTCGAATTTTTCCCATAGACACCTATACCGGACAGCCGCTTTATGAAAAAGGAAAAGCTATCCGGATAGTTAAGATGACACCTTGGTGGCACTCCACAACATTCATTATAACGGCCATTCTAAGTACATTGATTATTCTTGCTTTACTAAGGCATATCCATAATCGAAAACAAAAAAGAATACAACAACAGCTAAGGTTTCTGGTAGAAGAAAAAACAGCCCATTTACACCAAAAACAGAAAAAAATTACCAATCAGAGAGACAAGCTGCAATCGCAGGTGGAAGAAATCACCAAACTTGAGGATACAAAAGAAGCACTGATTAACATGATTGTGCATGACTTGAAAAATCCGCTTAATACAATTATGTGTTTATCGTCTCTGGGAGCCAGCGAATACGATGCACCGATCTACAGCACCGGTAACCAAATGCTTAATCTGGTGGAAAACATTCTGGACGTCAGAAAATATGAAAAACAAAACATACAACTTCATCGAGAACCCGTAAATCTAAAAACCCTGTCAGACGAAGCCATTCATGATGTTGAATTTCATCTGAACAATGCCAATCTTTCAATAATCAACCAACTGACTTCCCATACCCTCTCAGCCGATGCTCAAATTATTAAACGGATATTTATCAATCTCCTGACCAATGCCATAAAATTCAGTCCTAACAACGGTACGATAACCCTAACAAGCGAAATAACACAAACCGACAACAAACAATATGTCTTATTCTCTGTCACTGATCAGGGAAGAGGAGTCCCCCCAGAGTACCATGAGAATATTTTCGATATCTATTCCCAGGTAATAGCAAAAAAATGCGGACTGGCTTATTCTAACGGAATAGGATTAAGCTTTTGCAAGATAGCCATAGAAGCACATGGAGGAAAGATATGGGTAGATTCAGCTTATAAGGAAGGAGCGCGGTTCATTGTATCATTACCGCTATAAAACAAACATGGCAGACTTCAATTAGCCTGCCATGTTATCAAGAATTAATCACCTATTATTATCACTATTGTCCAAAATAAATTAGAATTAACCAATGTGCTCAAGCCGCACGGGCTTTTACTTTTTTGCTACAGCGGAAAAAAGTAAACAAAAAACGCCGCCGCTCACAATAAATAACTAAAATTTAACTCCTTTCCACTGAAAGAAAATAACTCGCTCCGCTTCAAACAGATTTTCTTTCTTAACGTTCCAATCCGTTAAATTTCTTTACGTTATTTCTTGAAGGCGGAATATCCAATCAAACCCCTATATTCCAAAAACATCATTAATCCACTGTAACCATTAACTTTATTCACTTTAACAATTAATTATTTAGGACGCTAATTTATTATTATGAAGAAAAAAAATAAAACACCATACTGTGATATACCATTGCAACAGTATGTTTTAGTTATCACAATCACCGGTAGCTGACTCACGCAATGAACACTCCAAAAAAGCATCAGGACCAATTCCATAATAAACGGAGCGGCCATTATAATCCTTTACCCGACCGGAAACAAAATCCTCATACCAATTCATCCATGGATAGGTATATTTATATTTTTCAGCAGCATGGACAACAAAGCCATCATCAGCCTTCTCAGGCAGGCTGTACCCCCGACTCTGGAAATACTTTTCACCTACGGTGTGTAACCATTCGTGCATATACACACCCGGATCATTATCCTTATAATACTGAATCGCCTTATTTATATCATCCTTAGCATTAAATTTAATGGTTACAAAACCCGTTTTAATGGGATCACCCAACGGATCGCACCAGCCCAATCCAAAGTAAGGACTTGTAAAATCACAGCTTCCTTCCTTCTCACGCCAAAACAAGAAGACACAATCGTAGGCACCGGGTTCAATCTCAGGTATGGCGGCAGTCACAACGTCCTGCTCCAATGTATACCAGGTGCCATCGCTTGATCTTTTAAGCATCAATGGGATATCCACATCCTTTCTTTCGATTTCCCAATCCATGGTACCATAAGACATCTTCTCAAAATGGTTCTCAATAGACCATTCAAAGAAATCATAGCCGGCATCCAATTGCTCTTTCGTAAAACGACTGCTGCAAATCCCATTGGCAGTTTGCCCTTTTACTTCGTGGACTCCAACCCACAATGCTTTCCATTTCTTAGGCGTTTGCTTATCTGACTCATTGAAGTTTACTTCTTGTGTTTCACCTTCAGTTTTGATACTCCGACGTAAATACTGCCTTGAGTTTTCCAATGCAATACCAACGGTTACATCTCCGGGCGTCACCTTAATTTCACCAGGTGTTTTTTTACCACTATATTTTCCATTTATATAGATGTACCCTGTTTCAGGCGCATCTATTTTTAAAGTTACCAGGCTTGAGTCACTTTTTTCTCCCGACTCACTACTATTGTCACATGACGAAAATGCGAAAGCCCAAAAAGCCAGGCTAATTAAGAATAGGTATTTATTCATGTGTTCATTTTTTTATTAGACCATTAGATAATAGAATTAAGACTGATTTTCATTAATACAGCCATAGTACTAAAAGAGTTTCAACTGTTATTTGTCCACTAGTTATCCAAAGATCCCTACAAGAGATTAACAAATCTATGACATGCACTTCAGGCATAAAAAAAGGAAGTACATGAAATATCAGATCATTAAAACATCTATACAACATGCACTTCCTTGTTATCTGGATATGGTTTTTTACTTAACGGGTTTCAACATAATTGCCACACCACCACCAGGGGCCAGCTTAATAAGTTGATTAAAATCACTACCAACCACCATCTCCTGCATCTTATAATCTTTTCCACAACGATCAGCATTGACGCCATCAGAGTACATGGTCATTCTAAATTTCTTGCCTTGGGGAAGAAAAGAAAGATCAAGCTTAAATTCGCGGGCATCCCAATCAGTCATTCCTCCCACGTACCAGCTATCACCGTTTCTTCTGGCCATCAAAAGATAATCAGACACTTTAGCATCCAACACTACCGACTCATCCCAAACAACGGGTACAGCAGAAAGGAACTTCATACACTCCTCTTCTTTGTAATAGTTGGTAGGACTATCGCAAAGCATCTGTAACGGACTTTCATAAATCACGAACATAGCCAACTGATGACAACGGGTTCCCATACTCATTGGCGTATCAAAGATTGGCTCATAGTCTTTCTTTTGGGCATTATTCATGGCTCCAGGGGTGTAATCCATTGGTCCGGCCAACATACGACCAAATGGCAATATCAAATCATGCTCAGGCGTCTGGCGCATGCTCCACTTGAATTGCTCACCTCCGTTCACCCCTTCACGGGTCATCACATTCGGATACATTCTCCTCAAACCGGCAGGTTTATAGGATCCGTGAAAATCGACCATCAATTCATATTCGGCAGCCTTTTTGGCGATCCGATGGAAATAGTTAACCATCCCCTGATCATCACGATCCATAAAATCAACTTTAATACCTTTAACACCCCATCTCTGGAACTGAGTAAAAGCTTCATCCAGCTGATCATCCAACGTTTTCCACACACACCAAAGAATAAGCCCAACACCTTTTTCTTTGGCATAACGGGTTAATTCTTCCATGTCCATACCAGGCATTATCTTGGTAAGGTCACCAAGCTCATACCACCCTTCGTCTAACATGACGTTTTCAATGCCATATTTCGCCGCAAAATCGATGTAATACTTATAAGTTTCAGTATTAATTCCGGCTCTGAAATCAACATTGTAAACATTGTTGGCATTCCACCAATCCCAGGCTACTTTTCCTGGTTGAATCCACGACGGATCGGCAATTTGATTTTCAGTAGATAATATGTAGGTCAATTGATTTAGCACCAATTCACCATCATCTTCAGCAATGGCGAAAACACGCCATGGGAACGTTCTGGTACCACTGGTTTTTGCAATATATTCTTCTCTTTCGGTGATAGGTAAACGGCGATCGCTTAATTCATCATAGTTTTTAACTACCTGTGCAGCCGTACTGCTTAATGCCAGGCCTTCTTTACCTTTCAACCACATGCCGGGATAATCACGGAGATCGGTCTCAGCCATGACAATTTTAGGCCCATTGGCAGGATTTAAAATCAGGGGTAAACTACCCATATCCTTTTCTCCTAATTCCTGCAATGACAAGTAATCGTAATACACCTGGTTATTGGACTGAAACCTTTTCTCCCGGCCCAACCAACAAGTGTAATTCTCAGGAAATTCATATTCTCCAATTTCTCTTTTAACAACAATCTCATCACCTATCATTGTCTCAAAACGATAGGCCATCCCTTCATTATACACCCTAAAGGTTAATGCATAATCACCACTAAATTGAAGGCTCAATTCATTACAACGGTTAGTGATGGATGCTTCCTTAATTTTCACAACCGGCGTGATGGTTTCATCAATAGAATTCTTGATTGCTTTTTTCACCACCGCCTTTTCTCCCAAAACACGGTCACTCAACTCCATTGCAATTTCGGAAGGACCAACAATTTCCTTACCGTCGAAAGAAACAGTAAAGAACAACTTATCAGAAACAGTAGCTGCAACTTCTATTCTTCCATCAGGTGAAGCTACTGTATACTTTTTGCTCTTTGCTCCTGCCAGCAAGGCAAACGAAGCAAAAAACATCAGCAATATGACTTTTTTCATTTGTTAAAATTTAGTATCAAGATTCAAGTATCAAGACACAAGACTGATAAACACAGAGACAAAAAGGCACTGAGCTTTTTTAATCATTCGCTTGTGTGTTTTAAACTTAATCATGATAGTTTCATCTATTATTATTTTTATCTATGATCAGATAGAGCTTACCATATTGATATAATCATCCTCCTGAATATTTTGATAATTATCTAAACATGGTCCTTTCTTTTACTAATTTTTTCAAACAGAAACTTGCCATCACATAATCGTAAGGACATATCATGAATCTTCAAAACAGCTTGTTTCTTTTATTAAAACTAATTATCGGCTTAATATTTACAAACGGAAACTTTTAATAGTCTGGCAAAACAAATTATCATGGCTTCACCAGACTATTTATGATACGGGTTAAAAAGATATTCTTATTAAAGCCTGACAATTATGCAATGCATCAATGGCCAGGCAAATCATTTAATTCCTCTTATTTTCTTGTAAGTTCAAGTTTAACTTTTTTATAAGGAGCAGGATAAGCAGAAATCCACACTTCTGGTTTTAAATCCAGATTTTCTTTGTCATACCCCATTACAAATACCTCAATCTCTTTTCCTTCGTCAGCTTTATTAACCGGAATGTAGTAGGTATAGTTTTTATCTTTCCAGGCATTCACAAACTCCCAGGTATTTGAATTATAAGATGACGCACGATCAGGGGCACCAACCAGCTTACCATCTATACGAGCTGCAGCGTAAGCGCCTTCTACTCCGTGCTTGCCGTTAATAGCAACACACAAGTAAGATCCTTCCGGAATTTGTTCCAACTTAACAGTTGTTTTCCAAACTTTCTGCGCCACTTTCCTGGATGGATGTGCGAACAAATTAGAGGCTCTCCATTTGCTGCGGTCAACTAATTTTCCATCCTTATAACCTTCTATTTCAACAATGCGTTGAGGAAATTCCTGAAATCGCAAATATCTTACCGGCTTATTAAGTTCAATCGTCATTTCCTTACCTGCAATATAGGTAAGTCGCTCACCTGTTAATAAATCAGCAGATACATCAACAAAGTTTCCTTCATCAATCAAGAGTGGCTGCAAAGAAAATTCATCCGGAACATACATCACAATTTTGTCCAGATCCATTACTTCACCCAAATCAAGGCGTAAACACCCTCCTTCAACTCTTTGATTGATTCCATATTTCACAGAAGGCCAAAATCCGGTAGCCTGATCACCATCAAATATGTTCCTATCCCAGATACCTCTTTCCACGAATGCTTCCTGGTTAAAGAAAGCATCACGGGCAGCTTTTACCTGAGGAATTTTTGTTTCACCGGAACGCTTTAATGAACGAACTTCAAGTGCATTATTATCAGCGGCAAAAACAGTGGCTTCATATAACGCATCAACATTTTCAGGAATCTCGGTTTCAGTTAATACACCTAATTTCCTATGATAAGCTTCAGTCAATTTCTCACCGGAGAATTTAACCTTCACTTTTTGTCCTTTTGTAATACGGGTATTGGTTTTATTATCCAATCTAGCCTGTTGATAAATACCAGCATTAAGCAGATTAAACGTTGAAGTAGTACCTGGCATTCCCAACAATTCAATTTCTACCGGTTTCCCCTCTACATTTTTAATCACTCTGTACTCTCCTCCGGTCACAACAGGTTCATCAAACCCTTCGGTAGTTGCCACCAACAGACACGCTCTAAATGGATCAACCTGTACGTCAACAGAGGTTCCGGCTTTATAAGTACCAATTACCTTTTCCACAGGGTGCAATTGAATCAAGGTTACGTCATCATTGGTTTTCAGTCCTATTTCTTCATTAAGAGTAACATTATAGGACGTTTTATCCCAGTTCAAATTACTCAAAGCAACAAAACGTGTAGACTCATCTCCTCTTGCCACAGCAGACGGACCGTACTTTTCAGGTAATTCCATGCCGTGGACTAATATTTTACCATATTTTTTATGCAGATTGTAGATACGGGCTAATTTCGAGAATTCAGTATCATTAAGTAACCAGGGGTTACCATACAATTCAGGAGCAAGGATAAGTGAACGGTTGAAAGCCTGAAGAATTAAATCATCATCCCAATAATCAAGACATGACGATAAACACACTCCATGATCTTCTGTTAATCGCTTCAATTCCGGTGTTAATCCCCGGGAAATGGCTGCAGCTCTATGATGAGGAGCAGTCACCCGATTGGTCATAAAAACATCAATGTAAGTTTCGTTTCCTTCCCACAAAAAAGTGGTCGCATATGGTTTTCCCTTATCGAGACCTAACCGATGATTCAATAAAATAAGATCGGGACTATATTTACGACATTCTTTCATCATTTTAATAAAGGCATCCTCTTTTTCCATAGGAAGTGGCCCACAAACCGCATCGAACTTGAACAATGCAAAGTCGTAATCACGACACAGTTTAACCATCTGATCTATCCTGGCCTGCTCCTCTTCTGGTGTGTTGCCAAACCCGTCAGGTCCTCCCCAAACGCCCAAGCGTATCCCTAAGCTTTTAGCTTTCTCATAAATGGGATCAAAACCATTGGGAAACTGTTCTTTAAATCGATCGGAATATATACTCCCGTAAAATCTTTTACCATCAATTGCACCGGCATCAAAAGCATAGATATCGAGTTGCATGCCATACTCATCCTGTAACCATTGAAAAAATTCAAGGTTAACTAATGTTTGAGCTTCTGTAGCACCTTCATTGGTATTATTAATCCAGCTGAAATATTGTGCTTTTGAAGGGGTTGTTTCATCCGCCCCCGGAAAAACTTTTTCTTGGGCTTTAACAATCCCGCCAAATAAGAGGGTTAGCCCTAGTAACAATGATAGATTTTTCATCTGTTTAATTTAAGATATAAGTATCAAAACTGATTAGCAATAATAATACCAGCATTAAACAATCCGCTTGTATATCAAAATCCTTTATCATGGTGCAATTCATGATAATTAAAATTTCACTTTTCAGTAATCACTAGATCGATAGATTTTAGAAAATAATCCTGCCATTCATTTGCAGCTATAAAACCAGAAGCTCCCCAAAGAATAATTCGGTCATATTATACCGGAGCAATCCTTCAGCCAATTACTAATATTTAACGACCTATTGAATAGTAATTCCCGGACATAACCAAGAAAAAAAGTACATTAAAAACTAAATATCCCCGCAATTATAAATGCAAAGAACAGATTTAGGTTTTCTAAAAGTTTTTACTCACAGAGTAGAATAAATCTACTCTGTGAGGATATAATTCACTTACACATTTTCGCTTGTTACCATTCGGTATTTTGATCAATTCTTCCTTCGTTCAAGTCAATCTCTGCTTGAGGAATTGGCCACCAGAAATAACCTTCAGCCACCTTTTTCCTGGCAGTTGTAGAAACAACTTCATAAGTTACGTTTTCAGGATTCGGTAAAGGCTTCCCATTTTCATCTTCAAACTTACGGTACTCAATACCTTGCACGGCTGTTTTCATTACCTCTTTGAAAATCCCCCAACGACGAATATCATATGGACGCATTCCTTCCATAGCCATCTCTACACGCTGTTCGTTACGGATAAGTTCCAAAAAGCTACCATTGTAACGAACATTAACCACTTCATCAATATCATTGGTGTTACCAGCACGATCTCTTATCATTTTGATCAGATTGCGAGCCTCCTGCTCACCTTCACCCAAAACTGTTAAAGCTTCTGCTCTTAGAAGATATACCTCTGCCAGACGAATTAACACCAGGTTATTATAGGTATCCCACGTATCATTCTCTGCGAAGTTCTTCTTGGTATTGAATCCGGTAGGTGTTTTATTCCATTCTCCACCTCCACCTTCTCCTAAAGCATCACCTTGAATAACCGGACGATCGCTCAAATCGGCATAATCCCCATCCGGACGGAAATACCAGTTTCCATCCTCACCTTTCTTAATATTATTGGGAATCGAATTAAAGTATCCGCTTCGCAACTCCATTCCAGGAGCATAAATGGAAGCTCTGAAACGTGGATCCTTATTTTCATAAGGTCTGTTTTCAACTTCTGGAGCTATATACTCATAAGCATCTACCAGCGCTTTAGTAGGAACAGTAACACTATATCCATAAGTAGATTGAGGATATGATTCACCCCACCAGTTTTTAAACTCCACATTATACATGCGAAGCAAAATTGTTTCGCTCAGATCTTCATTACCACCGGTAAATAAATCGGCATAATTTCCAGTAAGACTGTATTTCATTTTCAGTATCTCAGCTGTTTCATCCCTGACAATCTCATAATACTTATTGTCATTGAGATAACCGGCAGCCGAAGCAGCGAAACGAGCACGAAAAGTACGTGCAGCAGCCTTACCAATGATAGATTTGTTCTTAGGGTAATCAGGTAAAGCAGGAATAGACTCTTCCATCTCCTTTAAGATAAAATCGAAAACCTCCTTCGGCCCTTCTGCCTGTTTAACAGTTTCAGCTTCTTCCACTGTAGAATACGTCTTCATTACCATCATGGGACGACCATACAATCCTGCTAGTTCATAATAATAGAATGCACGCATGGTTCGGGCTTCAGCAAGCACACGTGCTTTTTCAGCTCCTTCACCATTAGCTTCCCAATCGTAACTATCAATATTTTGAATAATTGTATTGGTTCGTTGGATGGATTCATAACACTCATCCCATTTAGTGTTGGGCAATTTAGAAAAGCTTGATGCTGTTCCATGGCCTAATTCATAGGCATGATTCCATGAATGCGTTGTTGTTGCATTATCAGTTGAAGCCTCCATCCAGTGATAAAGACCTGAAGAGTTCCATCGGGCATATGCAGCCGTCAGTGCGTTATCGAAATCGGAAGGTGAGGCAAAATAGTTATCCTCTGTAATGATACCTTCCGGATCCAAGTTGATGTTATCATTGCATCCCTGCAGCCCTAAAATGGCAATAAATAATAACAGTATGGAATATTTAGTATTTCTCATTTTTCTTCGTTTTTTTCAGCACCATTAAAAAGTAACATTCACACCCAAAGAGATAATTTTAGTCGTAGGATAAGACCTTACACGGCCATCAAAACTTTCCGGATCAAGTCCCTGATCCAGACTAGTGACGGCAAACAGGTTGGTTCCTGACACATAAACACGTACTTTTTCAATGTCGACTGTCTGCAAAAGACTCGTTGGCAAGTTGTAGCCTAATTGTAAATTTTTCAGACGCAGATAATTGTTCTTTTTAAGAAAGAAATCATTGTATTTGGAAAAATTTCGACCAGTAGCTGTTTCCAATCTTGGAACAGATGCATTAGGATTCTCATTTTCCGGTGTCCAACGGTCACGGAAATGCACTCCGGTAAAGGCTCCATAAGAAGGTCCTTCATACCATTCACCATAAATATATGTATTGGCCCCGGTTGCTCCCTGGAAGAAAACACTCATATCAAAACCTTTGTATTCAGCATTGAAGTTGAGCCCGAAAGTAAAATTAGGAATGTTTGGATGAAAAATTTCACGGTCATCTTTATCAATCTTTGAATCGCCATTTACATCAACAAATTTGATATCACCCGGCTTAAGATCGTTCATTCCCCGTGGATCTTCAGTAAATTGCTTCTTATAGTTTGCCAAATCTTGCTCATTGGCAATCAAACCATCTGTGCGAAAAATATAATAGGCATCAAGGGCGTTCCCCTCTTTCTGAATATTCCAACCATTAATGTTACCATCATCTCCAGCACGATCAATCCACTCATTCTTGTTGTAGGAAAAATTCAACGTAGTGGTAAATTTAAAATCTCCGCTATTTTTACGGTATCCCAACAAGGTTTCAAAACCGCTATTCCTAACAGCTCCGGCATTTTGCTGAGGAGCTTCCAAACCAATATAGTGGGGAATTCCAAGGGTCATCAAAATATCCTTAGTATCTTTCCAATAGTATTCGAACTCTCCAAAGATCGTCCCATTGTACAAAGAAAAATCCAACCCTACGTTGGTTAACTCAACAGTTTCCCAACTAATATCGCGGTTGGCCATTTGGTATTGGGTAATTCCCGTAACTAAATTTCCGTCCATCACGTTATCTTCCACTGCATATTGAGGTAAGTACTTAAACTCTCCGATGCGTTCGTTACCCATTTGTCCCCAGGATGCCCGAAACTTCAGATTGGAAATAAAGTCTACATTCTCCATAAAGGCCTCTTGCGATATACGCCATGCTCCGGATACAGAAGGAAACACCCCCCATTTATTTCCGTCAGCAAATCGGGAAGAACCATCTTTACGCACGTTGGCTTCAAACAAATACCTTTCTTTGTAGCCATAATTAACACGACCAAAAAAGGAGTTTATACCCCATTGCATAGGATAATAACCATCCCGATGCATATCACTGTAAGCATACTGGAATTCAGTATCTCCCAATGAGATATAAGGCATTTCATCCGAAATCAGATTACTTCTGCTTCCGGTTAAATAATAATTGCGATAACTTAGTTGTTCAGCCCCTGCCAAAACACTCAAAGCATGCGAATCATTAAATGTTTTGTTATAAGTAGCCAAGGCACGTAAAGTAATTTGATAATTATTACTTCTGCGATCCCATACACTGTTTTGTGTATTCCAGGTATTTACATAGTTATCATCAGCATCGTAAAACTTATGAGTACGATTATGCGTCTTTTCCATGGACCAACCACCGTTAAGCGCTGCCACACCAGACAATTTTAATCCATCAAACAACTCATAATTAGCTTTTAATTGCATATACACCTCGTCTTTTTGGTAATCATTATTACCCGTAACGGAAGGATCCAAAGAGGCTACCGGATTACTATTCTGATCATCCAGTGAATAATTTCCATTTTCATAACGAATTGGAGTCGTTGGCACCATTGACCATGCTTTAGCTTGAGCAGCCCCCAAACCAGTAGGCCACACGCGATCAATATGACGATATTGCAAGTCAGCCCCAACATTCAAACGTTCACCAACCTTAAAGTCGGTATTTAAGCGCATATTGTAGCGCTTGTAATTGGTATTATCAGTCAAACCGGGCTGATCCAGGTAATTTAAAGACAGAAGGTATTTACCTTGCTCTGTTCCGCCATTGATCTTCAAGGTATGTTCAGTGATATAGGTGGAATTATAAATTTCATCGGGATATACCACATAAGGATGGGTATAGGGATTTGCGCCTGATTCCGTCATGGCAATATCTTCTTCTGCAAAAATTGGCGAATTCCCTTTATTGATACTTGCCTCATTAACCATTTCCATATATTCACGAGCACCAACAGCATCCGGCTTAATAGCACGATCCTGAATACCCACATAACCATCGTAGGAAACATGCATCTTGCCTTCTTTTCCCCGCTTGGTAGTAACAAGAATTACTCCATGAGCAGCCCTTGAACCATAAATAGCAGCAGAAGCAGCATCTTTTAATACGGAGATATTTTCAATGTCACTTGAAGGAACATCACTCAAACTCATTTCTACTCCATCCACCAAAACCAAGGGATTGGAATTGCCGGTAGTACCCACACCACGCAAGAAAATATCAGGATCATCCGCTCCCGGAGCACCACCACGGTCGATAACGGTAACACCGGTAGAAAGACCTTGCAATGCCTTAGAAGTATTTGGATTTGCTATTTTAGAGATCGCATCGCCTTCTACTTTAGCAACCGATCCAGTCAGGTTAACTTTCTTTTGAGTCGCATAACCAACCACTACCACTTCATCCAGTCCGGTGGTCTCTTCTACCAGGGTAATATTAAGCGTTTCATGATTAGCCGCAATAATTTCCTGGGAATCGAATCCTATAAAAGAAAATACCAACGTTGCATTTTCATCACTAACGGTGATGGTGTAAGTCCCATCGATACTTGTAATTACTCCATTGGTTGTTCCTTTTTCATAGACATTTACTCCTGGTAAAGGTTCGCCTTGTGGATCAACAACCGTACCGGATACAGTGAATTTTTTCTGCTGATCAACCATTTCTGTCTCTGCCACATTTTGCTCTCGCTTATAGACTATGACGTGATTGTCTAAGATTCGAAATGACATCTCGGTATTTTCAAATGCTTCGGACAAAACTTCCTCCAGATTCTTATTTTCAGCATTGATGGAAATATTACTCGATTCATTCATTTGTTCATCCTGAAAGAAGAAAGTAACAGATGATTGCTCCTCAATGACTTCAAAAAGCTCCTCAATGGAAGCATTCTTTAAACTGACACTCACTTTTCTCGATTGAGAAAATGAACTTGCTGATACTTGTAGAAAGCCAAATACCAACAATAACATGGTAATTCTCATAATCCGCAAAGTTCTTTTTAATTCATGAGTATTCCACCTCATGAAAAACCAATTTTTTTTCATAATTTTACAAAAGATTTGAGTTAATAAAATTTAGTCTTTTGGCTATGGTTCCAGCCATAGCCAGTCTGAACGGGAAATGTTCCAGCATTTCCCGTTTTAGTTAATATTACACACTCATAAGCATTACTGATTTTTTCGTTTTATCACAGAAATTTGAATACTATCATTATTTATCCGGTAATTAAGTGGTATCGTAACATTAATTACCTCAAAGACCTGTTCAATTTTCAGATTATCCAAAGTGCCTGAATAATGAATACCGACAAAATCTTCAGGATTATATCCTATCGTAACATCATAATACTGCTCTAATTTTTCGACGAATTGGCTAAAAGGCGTTCTCTTAAAAACTAATTTCCCATCCCGCCACGCCAAAACCGCTTGCGGATCAATGCGTGACTTATCCAAGCCCTTATCTTGGGTGGAATAAACAAGCTTTTCTCCCGGTTTTAAAATAACTCCCTTATTTTCCTCTTGCAGGGACACAAGCACCCGTCCTTCTACTAAAGTTGTTTCAACTCGTTTCTCAGCCTCATAGCTTCGTACATTAAAACTCGTCCCGAGCACTTGTATATCCACTCCCTGGGTATTGACGACAAAAGGCATTTTTTCATTATGTGTCACGTTAAAATAAGCCTCCCCGGATAATTGAATATCACGTGTATCTCCCCACTTATTTAAATCATAGGCTAATCGGGTGCCAGGATTCAACCATACTTTAGTTCCATCCGGAAGCACCGTCTGACTACGCTGGCCTGCTTGTGTGATCACCTGTGCCATACCTAAATCACGTGCATCATAAAAAGAGGTATAAAACAGGGATCCTAAGGAAAGTAATAAGAAAAAAACAGCCGCTACTTTCCACCAGATCATCCGGACATTAGCTCTTTGATAATCGGGCAATAAACGCATTCTTACTTTCAACTTCTCTTTGAAAGAGCTAGTGCTGACTGGTGCAGATTCCTTTAATTCCCAATACCACTTCAGTCTTTCTATACCATCATTAAATTCACCAGATTCTTTCCGCCGCGCCTCTACCACTTCTTTATCGTTAGAATTAGCTTCTCCCGATAAATACCGTCCAACTATTTTATGCATATCTCTCTTCATGTCCTATCTCTTTTCGTTAACAGGACAAAGAAAATCTAAAAACTCCCTAAAGAGAATTAATCTTTTTTTAATATTTTTTTACAAAGTGAGTAAAAAGAGCTGTATTCCAGACCGATTAGATGGTACTGACAGATCAATTCTTAAGGTTTCAGCAATTTTTTTAACGGCAATAGCTATCTGATTATCGATGGTTTTAACGGACAAATCCAATATTTCGGCCACTTCGCTCCGTTTCAAACCATCTTCCCGAATAAGCTTAAAGATTAATTTACATTTAGAGGGTAACAAATCTACGGCCTGATTAATTTCATTCAACATTTCCTTCGAGATAATGCTCCCTTCGGGAGTATGATCATAACTGGCAACAGTAATATGAGCTTCATCCAATACATCAAATTCCGTTTTCCGCTCTTTCTTCAAATAGTTTATGGCAATGTTTTTAACGGAGACGTAAAGGTAGGTTTCAATTTTATCTATCTTCTTTATATTCTTTCTGTTTTGCCAAACTCGCAGAAACACATCCATCACCACTTCATCCGCTAACTCCTCTGATTTTATTATTGACTTAGCAAAAGTAGTTAGTCTTTCATAAAACATATCTACTAACCGCTCTAGTGCAAGAGTATCATTTTCATATATTCTGTCTTTTAAATCTGAATATTGGCGGTTATCCATTCTATAAGCTTATTTAAAGAAAACAAAGTGCTAAAATACAAAAAGACCAGTTTCCACTAGTGATAATTAGCAATCTTTACTAAAAAAATACTGCAGCACCACCCTCCTAAATGAACCAATAAGCCAAAATAAACCTTTTTTCAGGTACTGCCATGAATATTTATTCAACATGTTAAATATATTCCTTCCAAAAACTGTTCGGCAGAAATAAATCAGAGCGTCCCCCAGAACACTCCCGGCTCGTGCCCTTAAAAAAACACTCGTACCACCTGAGGGATGGCCCGCACCTTCAATTCCAAGATATAGCCTGACAGCTTTTCACTCTATTCCTTTTGCCCTCTTCAAACAATGAACAATGATTCCTGATGTATTGTTATTGTTTTCTGATTACATTTCTACAACTATCTGAAATTAAATCAACAATATAAACAACATGAAAAAATCACTTTTATCACTAATGGTTCTAACTTTTAGTTTCGGCATATTTGCCCAGATTAATCCTCATTCTATTGGTTTACGTTTAGGTGGAGGAAACGCCTTTGGCACAGAGATTTCCTACCAACGTGGTTTATCCGATCAAAATCGTTTAGAGGTAGATCTTGGAATAAAAACACACAAAAAATATTCAGGTTTCAATTTAGCCGGTATCTATCAATGGATATGGCCCATTGAAGCAGGGTTCAACTGGTATGCCGGACCCGGTGCCCAATTAGGATCATGGAGCTGGAAAAGTGGATATAATGGTGATGATGATGGTTTTTATATCGGGATATCGGGGCAAATTGGTATCGAATATAATTTCACTGAAATTCCCATACAAATAAGTTTGGATACACGACCTGGCATTGGACTAATAAACAGCCATGATGATTTTATTTTTGATATAGCATTGGGTCTTCGTTATACTATCGGATACTAATTTTATAACTTCACACTGTAATTAAACCGGGTGGAACACATGATCAGGTCTTTTGTCAATTCAAAACATTAATACCCCCTTTATCCGGTCAGACAAATCAATCCATTAGATAAAAAAAATCCGGGGACAGAATAATGAACCCCGGAATAAAAGCAAAAACTACTCCTTAATATTTTCTTCCAACTTATTGTTACTCCTCTTCATTAATAATCTCTGAAACCTTTCCATGATATGAAATAAAGCTACGGTCATTACTAGTAACACTAAGTGAGCCACTCCCATCATATCCTACTTCCATTGTAATATTATAGACATCTTTATCCTTGACCTTAAACGAATAGGTTACTCGCTGCTTTTTATCATTTTTAACACTCTTAAGCTCTTCCACCTTTCCCTCAAAATTTATTCCGGCATCCCCGCCATAGTCAACGCGATAAGCCCGTCCAAAGAAGGGTAAATCCCCCTCTGCGTTTCCATCCTTAACGCGGACAAAACCGGGATTATTGGTGAGATCAATTGAACGTCCTCCCTGGGGAAAAGCACGTTCGACATCAAACTCAAACATACCCTCATCCAGTATTTTTTGTGTCTCTATGAATTTTTCTGCGCGAATTTCCTTTTTCGACTTTTTCTTCTGACCTTTCACGTTGCCAATTGTCACAAGCAATAGGACCATCACTAAAATACTATTAAGCATTGATTTCATAGGATCAGTGTTTTAATTTAACAATTTGTTTAACAGTCTATCAAAACTCATACCAAAAAATATGAAAAAGAGATTACCCAAACAATGTTTCGTCTGCGGAAAAGCCGATGAAGAAAATAATTTCACCCGCAATAAAAAAACCAACCTCCCGGTGTGCCATGAATGTATGAACTCAAAAAAAGAGAAGGAGGTAGAAATAAAGGCACTCGATAGCTTATCAGAAGGCTTTATCTGCGGATGCATCAGTTAAAACAACTCAAACACCATAACCATGAAAAAAAATCAAATCACCCTTGCCATTTTGTTTACATTTCTTTCATTTTTTAGCGCATTCAGCCAGGAAACTGAAAAGAAATCGTTCAAAGAGAGACTCTATACCGGCGGAAATATTGGATTGAGTTTCGGAAGCTACACAAATATTCTTATCTCCCCGATCATTGGATTAAAATTGACACCAAAGCTATATAGTGGAATAGGCTTTGAATACAACTATACGAAAGACAAAATATATAATACAGAACGCACCTACAACCAATATGGTGGCCGCGCCTTTCTTCAATACAACATTATTCCGCAACTATTTGCCCATTCTGAATTTTCGGGCATGAGTTTAGAACGGTACGTAACAAATGAAACTAAAACACGCGACTTTGTTCCTTTCTTGTACCTGGGCGGAGGATACCGCCAAATGCTATCACCACGCAGTTTTATGACATTCCGTGTACTATTCGATGTCTTACAGCATAAAAATTCCCCTTATACTTCCTGGGAACCTCTTTTAAGCATTGGATTTGGCGTAGAAATATAACACGTAGAAATAATAGATCGTTAGATTTTAGATAATAGACATTAGACCGATTTACATTACTCTCACTTTTTAGACCATTAACAACTTTATCTATTGGATAAATACAAACTATTTTCAATTACTTACAAAAGTTTAACGAACTACTGAATAAAAAAGGGCTGTTGAAAAGATTCAACAGCCCTTTTATTTATGAGCAATAAGGGAATTATTTACTAATCCACATCTTAGCAGAGATGAAATTAGATCCTGAATTTCCGTAAGTTTTTTCCTGGATAGCGATAGCGTTTTTAACGTTTGTTGCGTTGTTGCTACGTTCAGCATTTGGATAATCCAAACGACGTGGACGATAACCGCCTGTATCACCACCATTATGGAATGGCTCTGATGTATATTTATCCGTAGGAACAACAACACCTGGCTTAATATCTTTCATGTCTTCTTTTGTATAAGCAGGGACATCAAAATTTTCTGAATCGTTATAAGGACGTTTCACAGAAGTCACACTCAATGCGGTACGATTCCATAAAGCAAACGCCTCATAATTATTAATCAATAATGACTTCCAACGCTCTAACTGGATGGTCTCCACTGTAGCTGCACCAACTGTTGAGATGTAATCATCAGTCATGGCACTATAATCAGCTTTATTACCAGTGGTAGCTTCATACTTTTGCATATAAGTCTCAGGAGAACCATCAGATGGATACAATCCTGGATATTTAGCGAAAGTGAAACGCAACGCTTTTTCCAAGTTAGCTTTTGCATCACCCGGAACATTCCATCCTTTAGCAGCAGCTTCAGCTAAAATATAATAGGTTTCATCAGCACCATATACAATAGTAGGAGCTTCCCTGTTACCAATTGTTTTAGGGTTAACACCACAAAGTGTATAGAATTGAATAGAATCCGGTGTATAGGTTTTATCCTCAAATAAACTCTGATCCAAATGATAGTTACAGAATACTCTTTCTCCATCCACGGTCATCATACCACGAACTGAAAAAGATTCCGTTGATCCACCTTTCTCTGCAGTAAATACCACTGGTTTCCAAGGTTCACCCGGACGAGCACATTCATCAAAAGGATCAAAATAAGTTTGTCCGGTCCAGGCTGAATAATCACCTTCTTTGAAAATTACCTGACACCCTACATAAAATAAGCGTGGGTCTTTACGTTGTTGCGCCATATGAAGGTATTCTTCCCCAAGGAAACAATAAGCAAAACCACCTGCTTTACCGTTAATTGCAGAACCTGATCCATTTTCATGAATACCCCATGGACCACCTACAGTAGAATGCTTAACAAGGGCAGAAACAGTATTATCATAGGAATCAATGAATCCAGCTGCATTATTGGCAGCCTCTTCCACTACTTCCTTTGCCCATACGGCATCGGCAGTACTGGCGCGCATTCCTATTCTCAAAAGCATTGAGTTAGCTAATTTAGCCCAGGCTTTCTTCCTTGAATCATTATCCATATGTCCATAGATAATATCTTCACTGGCATCAAAAGTTTCGCCTTTAACAGTTAATAACTGATCACGATAGGTTTTCAATTTACTAACCATTCCTTTGTAAACATCCTTCTGAGAGTCATAAACCGGATAATACACTAAATCATTATAACCCTGTCCGGCTTCACTGTAAGGAATATCTCCATAAAGGTCAGTCAAACGTTGGAATACAAGCTGTAAGAAAATCTCAGTTTCGGCAATTTTGGCATCCATGTTACCATCCTTATTTGCTGCATTTAAATTACGCAACATGTCCATGCCATTCTTCACACTATTCTTATACAAGGCAGACCATTTAGCTTCAGTAAAACCATCGGCTACCCCAAAAGATTCACCACTACGGTAGGCACACTGTGTAATCCCGGCCAAAGGACCCGTCATAATCAGGTTTCCACGCCATTCTTCGTGCCCGTTTCCCGCATAGTTCAGTTGGAGACCACCAAACTGGTACCCCGGAGCCAACTCTTCTACTTTATTAGGGTTTTTATTAATATCCTCGAACTCATCCGTACATGCAGCGGAAAACCCTACTAATGCTGCGAGGAGTAATATATTTAACTTCTTCATTGTTTATCAGAATTTCACATTTAAATTAAATCCAAAGCTAGAAGGTAAAGCCATGTTACCCATTTCAATTCCTGAACCGCCGTTATGGATAGAATAAGATGATTGTGGATCGATATTATCGGTTGCTGTATAAAGGTATCCTAAGTTCTTACCAAATGCTCCAATACTGGCACCTTTGAAATATTTAGAATCTTTGAAAAATTTAGCCGGGAATCGATAGCTCACACTCAATTCTTTGAAAGAAACATAAGAAGCATCATAGATAAATTCTTCATCAATGGAAGCTACAGCACCATAAAACTCATTAGGCTTTGCAGTGGTTCCTTTTCCTTCTAACTCGCTTGGATACCATGTTCCTCCTTCTGTATACTCTTTACGCTCAAGGGTATTTTTGTGTTTACCCATTGAGTAAGCAGAGGCTTCAGTAGCAGAATAAACTTCGCCACCAAATTTAGAATCCAATACAATATTCATTGTAAGGTTTTTATAAGAGAATGTGTTTACCCATCCCAACATGATATCGTGATATCCGCAACCTAACGCAGAGTATTCATTTGTAGGCATAGGAAGACCATTTTCATCCAATTTGATCTCTCCCTTTTCATCACGCTGATAAGTAGATCCCATAATAGTACCATACTCCTTACCAACAGTAGCAATTACATTAACACCAGCTCCGGATAATAATTCTAATTGCTTTACACCGTCAGCTAATGAAACTACCTCGTTGCTGTTCTTAGAGAAATTAACCGTGGTATTCCATGAAAAATCACTGGTCTTATAAGGAGTAGCATACAATGAAACTTCAAAACCTTTGTTTTCAATAGATCCGGAATTCACAATAGCCTGGCCGTATCCGGAAGCGGACGAAACAGTAACCGGCATAATTTGATCCTCGGCAATAGAATTATAGTAAGTAATGTCCATACCAACACGATTATTGAAAAATTTCATGTCAGCACCAAGCTCGTAAGAAGTCATAATGGATGGCTTCAAAACCGCATTAGGAATAACTTCTCCATCAATACCACCAGCGATAATGTTGTTTCCTCCCCATCCCGGATGAGCATTGCTATCTAAATTATATAACAATGCAAGCTCATAAGGATCAGTATCAGAACCAACCTGTGCCCAAGAACCACGCACTTTTGCAAATGACATCCATGATGGCATTTCTACCAAATCAGAAATAATCACAGAAGAGCTCACTGAAGGATAGAAATAGGAGTTATTATCTGATGGTAAAGTTGATGACCAGTCATTACGAGCAGTTACATCTACATACCAAAAGTTTCCATATCTGAATTGAGCCGTTCCGTAAACAGAATTAATCCGTTTCTTGCTGTAATCAATTTCCTGAGTATTGTTAGTACCATAACCAGGACGTTGAAGGGTAGGAATCGAGAAATTATCAGAGAAAATACAAACAGACTCATACTCTCTATCCATGCGAGAAGCACCACCATTAACAGTAATTCCAATCATATCGGTGAAATTCCTATCGTAGGTCAATAAGAAGTCGTAGTTTGACTCGGTCTCTTCAGCTTTCGTCATATTGGCACGACCTGTTTCGTAATATGGTGTTCCAATAGGGAAAACAGATTCATTTCCATAGAAAGTCATATCGCTACCGCCACGTACCTGAGCACTTATATAATCAGTGAAATTATACTTGGCATTTACCAAGGTCATAACCCGATTCTTTGTATAAGCGTGATCAATTTCATTCAATGTCCAGTATGGGTTTGAATTATTACTTCCTAATCCCACAGGCAAGCCTGTTTTAGCATCTTTATAATCTTTCAGATCAGCCAATGATACGTTATTTGGCACACCTAACAACTGAGATGTTGGGTTAAAAGGTGTTGAACCCATCATGGCATTAGTAGATTCTTCCTTTGTATAGGAGATCTTAGCATTGATTTCCAATTTGTCATCAAAAGCTTTTGTTCCTCCTGCCAAATTCAAAGTATTCCTATCATAGGAAGTATGAGGAACCATACCGTCATTAGTGGTATTTGAATAAGACAAACGAACGTTTGAATTTTCCCCGTTGTGAGTTACAGCAATGGAATTAGACCATGTCATACCCAGGTCATAAAAATCTTTTTCGTTGTCATAAAACTTATAAGATTTTTTATCTCCGCGGTAATTAATATAGGTATCAACATCTGAATATTTAGCTCCCCACATAGAAGTATTATCATCTCCTTCAGGTTGAGTCTGAGGAGCTTTTCCATGCAAGCCCTGACCATATACACTTTGCCAGTCAGAAGCAATATTGGCCATATCCAATGTAAAGTTAGAATTGAATTCTACACTGGTTCCTTTTTCTCCTTTACCTGACTTAGTAGTAACTAATACTACACCATTAATAGCGCGAGATCCATACAATGCAGTAGCGGCAGGTCCTTTCAACACGGATACATTTTCAATATCATCGGCAGCGATACCAGACAAACCATTACCGGAATCAATACCACCATTACCAGAATCATCCGCATTGGAAAATTGAGTATTGGAAATAGGTACACCATCAACTACATACAATGGCTCATTTGATTTTGACAATACAGCAGATCCACGGATAATTACACTTGAAGAACCTCCGGCTCCCTGACCTGTAGTATTAATCTGCACACCAGCTAAACGTCCTGAAAGAGCGCCCATTACGTTAGCATCTTTAGCATTATCAAATGCTTCAGCACCAACTTCTGCAGCCGCATATCCAAGAGCTTTCTTTTCTCTCTTGATACCCAAGGCAGTAACTACCACCTCATCAACAGACATTACTTCTTCTTCCAATACAACGTTTACTGTGGATGTGCTTACCACAGGTACTTCCTGTGAAATAAATCCAATAAATGAGAACACCAAAATAGCGTCATCATTTACCTCTAAAGTATAAGCACCATCGATATTAGTTATAGTACCGTTTGTTGTTCCTTTTACAGAAACGTTTACACCCGGGATACCATAACCTGATTTATCAGTTACGTTACCACTTACTTTTTTAGTTTGTTGCTGACTCAACAGGTCAAGCTCTACTTCATTAGTACGAGTTAGCGCTTCCTCTGTCTCATTCTTTTTAATTACTACTTGATTGTCATAGAATTTAAAAGATACATCTCCTAATACCTCTTTTAAAATCTCTTCAACTGTTTCGTCACTCGCATTCAACGAAATTGTTGAATTTGGATCGATTTGCGCATCATTGTAAATAAATACAAAGTCGCTTTTTGATTCAATAATGTTAAAAAACTCTGAAAGCGTTACGTCACTCAGCTTTAAACTAAGTTTTTTTTCCTCTAACTGATTCCTACCAAAGGCTGGTAATGAAAGCAGACAGAGAAATACAAGCCCTGCTTTTAACCAATGAAAGCCATGGCCACTTCTCTCTTTTGTTGAAAGAGAAGGCCAAATTTCATTTTTTTTCATAAATTTGCCTCGTTTAATTTTTATTAACAATTACACATTATTTGTTCAGGGTATGTTTTTCGCCGGACATACCCTGTCTTATTTTGCTTCTTTGAGATATATTTTCTCGCCTTCTGTATAGTATTTCAGGTCAGATAAATCGCACAACGCACCAAACACCTTTTCTATATTCTTTGAAAGCACCAACTTCCCCGATATAGATATTGCATCATCACTAATCCCCTCGTCCATAACGACCTTTAAATTATAATAATTTTCAAGCTTGCTGACAACTTCAGATAAGCTCCGTTTTTTCATAAGCAGATACCCTTCTTTCCAAGAAGTATAATATTTGGTATTCACCTCATGCACCGTTAAACGCTCCTCACTTTTTACAAACTCACTCTTTTGTCCAGGTACCAGAACCACTTGCTTTTTATCTATAAAGGCTTTGTTCTCCACTTGCAAAGACCCTTTCACTAAAACAGCTTCAACCTTATTATTTTTAGAAAAGGAATTAATATTGAAACAGGTCCCCAAAACTCTGAAATGCATATCAGATGTTTTAACAACAAATGGCTGTTTCTCATTGTGAGTCACATCAAAAAAAGCCTCCCCTTCCAAATAAACCTCCCGGTTCTTTTTCTTAAATGACATGGGAAAAATAAGCCGGCTTCCAGCATTTAACCAAACGTTTGTTCCATCTGCTAAAACCAACTTAGATGTTTTTCCATAAGGCACTATTAACTGAGTTAATTTCTCCGAATCGGTTTGATTCGCTTCTCCTTTATCAATTCTTTCCTGCTCATTTACCGCTACTGATTTTCCATCGGCAGCTATTTCGATATCTGAATGTGAATCAGCTATTGCAAAATCTTGCCCATCCTCAAAAATCAATCGGGTATCCTCTACGTTCTCTACATCTTTCGCTAAAAAGCTTTCATATTCAGATGTCTTATTGAAAGAAAATTGATACCACCCCACTATCCCGGCAGTTAATGCAATTACAAAAATAGCAGCCACTCGCTGTAGGGTAAGCCACATTTTCCTTGCCGGTTTCTTTTCTTCCACTAAATATTGTGCGTAAAAATTCTGCCAGCAGGCATCAACTTCCGGCGCATTCTCTTTTAGCAACTCATCACCCGCTTCAATACTAAGCTTCCTAAACTTATCTTTATTTTCATCAGAAGAAGACAACCATTCACCTAACGCTTGTAGTTCATCTACGGAAGATGATCCATGCACGTAACGTGTAATTGCTTCTTTTATATTTTTTGAAAATCTTATCATTTTTTCACTTCTCACTACAATTACAATCTCATATTAAAAACCCCACCCTTATTTTTTAATTTTTTTTAAAAAAATATAAAATTAAGCACCAAGTATTATCAATCAATGAATTACAGAAACATGAAAATTTGAAGAATCACCGGGGCCAGATGCTTAAGATCTTTACGAAGAAATTCGTGGGCCTTTGTAATATGTCTTTCAACCCCTTTGACAGTAATCCCAACTTCGGAAGCAATTTCCTTATTAGAAAGCCCATCAATACGACTTAAGGTAAAGACACGCTTGCGCTTATCCGGAAGCTTCTCAATGGCGTCCTTTATCTCACCCAACAAATCGTGTTTTTCATCTGAATCATTCAAATCAAAATCGGTATGATAGGCCTGTGAGATATATTCATATTGGAGGGCAAAATCAATAAACTTCTCATGAACGTCTTTTTGCTTGATGACATTCAAACAACGGTTACGTACCATAGTAAACACAAATCCTTCCAAGGACTGTTCTGGCTTAATCTTGTCCCGACTTGTCCAGAGTGCACAAAAAGACTCCTGCACAATATCTTCCGCCTGATCAGATTGATCCAAAAACATTGTGGCAAAATTCTTCAACCTTTGAAAATAAAGTTTGTAAAACTTTTCAAAAGCAGAAATATCCCCTTTAATAATTCTGTCTGCGTAACTACTTTCCAAGTGCATTAACACCCGTTGTTAAATTTAACTACCCCGTAATAATTAAGAGGTGCAAATTTAACAGAGATTTAAAGATTAAAAAATAAAATGCTTTAAAAGGATTACACATATCCTTTTAAAGCATAAACAAATAGACCAATCCACTCTTTAATTAATAATTCCCAAGTGGATAGCGTAGATACAGAAGGAATAAAACTCTCACAGAAACTAATCGGCGAACTACTTCTTAAAAAATCCGTGTTGTAACAAACCACCTCGAAACCTTCTTTTATAAAACACCTGCTGGCCCTGGGCATATGAAATGCGGAAGTAACTAATACTATTTTTCGCTTCCACCCATTTTCATCAAATAACTGTCGCGTACAAACTGCATTTTCATGCGTATTCCGACTTAATGAATCAATCACAATAGCATCGGCCGCCACACCTATTTTCATCAGATAATCTTTTAAAAAGATAGCCTCTGGTTTTTCTTTATGCAGAATCTTAGAGGTTCCTCCTGATATAATAATATTTTCCACCCCACCGTTTTGATATAAGTCAATAGCCTGAAACAGACGATCGGCACTTTGAAAAAAACGCACCCTCTCAGCCTCGGCATAATAAGTAGACATACCTCCCAACACAACCACATAATCTGCTTTTTTTGTTACTTCCTCCATACTCTCCGGTGCAGCTTCCCATGAATTTATTGTCCATCGGAACAACAAAGGGTTCGAAAAAATAACAAACAGTAATACAGCTATTAAAAGCAGTACATTCCTCCATTTTGAAGACCGAAAAAACAACCGGCAAAGTAACAAGATACAAATCCATAAAAAAGGAGATACCATCACCCCCAAAACTTTAGACAATAGAAAAAACATATGATTTCAATTACAGTTTATGGTAAAATGTCCCGATAAAAATTAAATTTGTAACACTTCATTAATTTAGAGACCAAAAATAGTTATCATGCATTTTAATCAGCTTTTAAAGGAAAGATATTCCGTCAGAAAATTTAAAGCACAAAAAGTTTCCAAAGCACTCATGACTCAAGTGCTCGAAGCCGGCCGCATGGCACCCTCTGCAGCGAACCGTCAGCCCTGGTGCTTTATTGTCGTTTCTGAGTCACCTGTGATTGACCAGGTAAAAGAGGCGTATGACCGCGACTGGTTCAAACAGGCCCCACAAATAATTGTGGCTTGTGGCAATCATGAACAATCATGGAAACGATCTTATGACGACAAAGATCACTGCGACATTGATGTTGCCATCGCCATCGACCACATGACCTTAAGAGCAACAGAACTGGGACTTGGTACTTGCTGGGTTTGTCATTTCGATACTCAAAAAGTTCGTGAATCTCTGGAGCTTCCTGAATATATGGAACCTGTTGCTCTTCTTCCTATTGGTTACCCACAAGAACAGCAAACTCCTTTAAAAATCAGAAAAGATATTCATGACATTGTTTTTGAAGGGAAATATGGAAAATCATTCTCTTAATAATAGATCTTTAAAGTGTAGATAATAGTCCTTAGATTGATTTACAACAACCTCATTTTGACCATCAATTCAACACAAACTGTTTTTCAAGCTTAACGAGCTATTTTAGCTTAATATACCCCATGCAATAAAAAGCTGTTAGCACAATAAACACTAACAGCTTTTTATTTTCTCTATTTCAACGCTCTTCTGAATTTCTACCTGAAATTAATTCCTACACCGGCTGTAATCATGGAATAGTCACCAACAGAATAGTCGGCATGAATGGAAAACACAGCCAGTCGCAAACGCATACCGACATTGAAATCAAACCCTGAAGTGGTATAATTTAAATCTATGGGATCCGTCACTTCTCCATCTACTGTAGTAACAAACGTACCCTTAACACCAAAACCGCTTTTAGTGTTACCGTATCCCATACCTGTGTACAAAGCAATCACTGGAAAGTTGGCTCCCACCAACAGACGTCCGGTATAAGCATTAGAATTTATTTCAAGCTTACCTTCATTCAAACCAATCTCTTCAGGCGCTCCGTACTCCACTCCCAAACTACTTTCAAACTTAGTATAGGCACCTAATACCGATAATTGTAAAAAGGGTACACGCTTCACAAAAGGAATATAATCCTTCAAAGAGTGCTTTACCCCAATTCCCCATAAAAACGCCTTACCATAATCCTTGTATTCCACCTTAGGCATGAATCGTCCCATTACTTCAGTATGAAACGGCAAGCCAACCGCACCTTGAATCATCGGAGTTGGCATGGCATCGAAACCTGAACCATTAGGTACAGAAAACCTGGTTAAACCAGTTGGATCATCCTTCATTTGTAATTCCGGCAAAGTCTCATTTGGCCCAAACTCTCCGGCAACAGTGGGCGCCACAGAGTTGTTGGGATCTGACAATTTCACATTGGTCAGTTGGCTTTCCAGGGGATTTATATCATACTTCTTTCCACTATTGGGGACCATGGTATAACTAACGGATAACGTAAAATCAACCCCCCCAATCTTATGCACTTTAGCTGAATTGTACCAGCCACTATTAAGGTTGGTCCCCAACATCTCGCCATAAGGTTTCAAATAAGCATGTGCTAAAGTGTTGGCATCAGCCACACCGGCATTTAAAAAATCAATCACTTCTTTCTGTGCCTTTACACTACCAATGTTTATCAGTATTAACAGCGCACCAATGAATAGTTGTTTCTTCATGATATAAATTGATGAATAGGTTTCTAGTTTTTAAGCAATTTAAGGGCCTCACTAATAGTAATGCGATTCCCTTCTTTATAGGCCACGACAAATCCTTTGATTGACTCCTCCTTCATTACCTTTTTGGCTGCTTCCACAGATGAAAATTTACCTGCAGAGTAACGATACCATCCATCACCTGTCATTTCAACAATTTCTTGCCGGCCATTATATACTTGTTTTAGCTGTGCATCCGAGACGGCTTTATTATCAGCCAAAAACTGAATTGAAAGAAACACATCTCCCACATTTTGAGCTTTTGTTTCAGCAATATTCTCCTCAGGAACCAACTCTTCTGATTCTGTACCTATCACTTCAACACCATTCTCTGCCATCTCATCATCGGCTATTGTTGCCACAATAGTTGATGTTACGGCCATCCCAACTGCCGGTCCTGCCACATTCACACTCTGATTATCCAGTGGCAATGCAGCAATTAGGGATTCATCCTTCCCATCAACAGATACCGAATCAACAGATGGCTCATCACTATTAGCCACTACCTGCTCTTCCGCAATGACTGATTCCTCTGCAATTGATGAACCACCTTCGACTACTTTTCGAATGATTTCATACTCTTTTTCCAACCCTTCCTGCTGATGCTTTTGTGCCAATTCAATCAAATTCACAGATTCATTCAAATTGGCCATATTATCAGACTTACGATACAACTTCCTTGCTTTCTTATTTTTCTCTTTTCCAAAAGCATAAGCATACTGCAAATCTGTGGCATAATCAGCAATTCCCAATTCTTGCAACGCCTCTATTTTATTATTATAGGCTTTATGCTTTTTATTATAACCATCGTGTAAGTATACCGCAGCACTTATTTTAATCTTATCCACTTTCTGGCTGAGCTTACTGATTTTCCGCATTTTAATCCGCCCGTCTGAATTTTGAAGTTCCGAAATCTCGGCCTCTATTACCCCTGCCCCTTTCAATAATTCATCTCCTTTATGAATTAATTTATCCGCTTTGGCAATGGCTCGAATATCTCTATCTGCAAACTGAAGGGATACCACATCTTCATGGCTTTGCCCCTTTCCCGCAATGGAAAACAATACCAACAAGGCTCCTACGCAGACTTCTCTTCTCAATAAAAGATTGATCATCAAATTTTTCATACGTTTATTTTCTCTTTTCAATTACCGTATGAAACTTACCATAATCAAATAATCATTCTCGTGTATGAGTTAATAATTCTTTAATCATAGACGTTTCATCAATATTTAGATTCTATCAGTTTCTACTATTACCCACTAATACTCCCTATTAAACGCAACATAAGGTAAAAAGTTATCCTCAACCCTCCTTTATTCATTCCTAATTAGCGATCCATCTTTCCCTTACCATGAAAACCTTTCTTTGCACAAAGAGCATCTGTCAGTATGTTTTTTAATTCAACTTAATTTTCAATAGATCGTCAGCTATTGATTTTCCAATGGTTTTGATCATATTGACAACAAGGCAGCAACTCACAAACAACATCGAAGACCAAAAATAAACGCTAAAATATAGCCACTAAAGTTTCCCACGCTTAATATGCCCTATAATTAAGGGTGTTAAATTTCACAATAGGCTGTTGATTCGCGTCTAATTATCATGTTCTCAGGATGCAGCTAGCCAAAGGCTATTATTGATGTTATTTTGGTCATTATCTTCGTATTG
>RHGE01000002.1 GCA_004296775.1 Marinilabiliaceae bacterium JC017 | reverse complement strand
GACCCTAGTTCCTTTTTGGCATCGCCCCAAAAAGGAACCAAAAAACTCTAGTCAAATAAACGCTTCCGCCCGCCTCCTTGATGAATTTTTGCTAACCCACTGGCCGGAATTCCCGCATTCATCTGCGTCGCGCCAGCGCCGGCCCGCTTATTTGACGTGCTCACGCGCTTCGGATCATCACGGTCCAGCTCGTCGATTGGATTTTTGTGTAATACTGTTGATTTGTATTGGAGGTGTCAAAACTAGAGGTAGGATCCGGTTATATAGTCGTCAATATGGACAACGGCCATCTCTGACTATTATATAACAAGCTTGCAAAGTGTCTCATTTCCTGAGATTAGTACTTTTGTCTTGAATGCGGCTTGTTCAAGGTGTATTAGTTTGTTCTTAAGATATTCAAGAGTATATTTTTCCAGGTAGAGAGAATCATCTCTATCTTTTCTGATTTGAAGGTAACGGTAGGATCGGGTTATATAGTCGTCAATATGGGCAACGGCCATCTCTGACTATTATCTAATGATCTATTGTTAAAGAATCTTAATGCTTAAGGGGATATCTGAAATGTTGCATAATTGATGACATATTTGACTTACGGCTATCAGTTAAAGTCTAATGATCTATTAATTCAGTAACACAATTTGAATGAAGTGCTGCATTTAATCTCGTTCATCACAAAGGAGCTTTGGACATTGCCAATGTTATCTATTGATGAGAGTTTGTTGTAAATAAATTGGTGATAGGCTTCCATGTCATCCGTTATAATCTTCAGCATATAGTCATACATTCCGGCAATGTGATGGCACTCCAATACTTCCGGTAATTGAATTATTTCTTCTTCAAACTGACGAATGATAGCTTTTGAATGCTCTTTTAATGAGACATTACAGAAAGCAATCAGGTTTTTACCAATTTTTTCTTTGTTTAGAATGGCCACATATTTGGCGATGATACCATTTTTCTCCAGGCGTTTTATTCGATCGAAAACGGGCGTCTGGGTCAGTCCAAGGTGATGGGCAATTTGTTTTGATGTCATTTTTGCATCGTTTTGTAAGAGCTCCAGTATCTTTTTGTCTGTTTTATCAGGTTGATAAGACGAAGTTTTTTCGGATTTTATCATGATTTTAATATGTAAAAAGATTAATAAACTGCAAAACGATTAAAAATAAGAAAATAAATCTGAAATCAGAAGAGTGAGAAGAAAATATAACTGGTATTTTGTAGGTTTGTCGCGAACCAAAGGATTATGGGGATGTGTAGACTGTCCTTTGTTAAGAGGAAAAGTTTGGTATTACCTCTTTCTTAGTTTGATTAAGGATTGGATTGGAAAATCCGGATGATATAATCGCACCAATTGAAGCAGTGTCTATAATCGTAAAAAATGAATCTGCAAATGGTGTGAATTAAAGACTTTTATTTGGTTTTTATGGTTAATGTTTTGCGTAAGGGCCGTGGGGAAACTCACGGCCCTTCATTATTATTTAAAAGCAGGACTCAGGTTTAAATAGGCAGTGTCTAAATATCCATCCGATTATAAGGTGTCAATTTCTTCGATATAGCAGGTGCTCGGTGGAGGCAAGTTGGTTATTTCTCCGTTTTTTGTCGGTATTCCATATATACAAGGTAGTAGTTGATGATTTCAGGCGTATTTGGAAATTTATCCCCTTTCAGCCAACCCCAACGTAATAGGGCATGTGTTATAATTTTCCGGTCTTCTGTCTCATTGGCAGTCCATTTTTGAGCAATGGCTCTAAAGGCGTTACATTGTTTTTGCATCCAATAAGCCTGATTTTCTTTGTTATTGGGATTTTCTCTCAAACACCATTCTTTAATGGCGTGAAAGGTGTCCGGGTGTTTGCGTTTTGTCCATTTGCAATCGTTTTTGGTAGCGTAGCATTGAAAAGAAAGAACAAAAACAAGCAATGATGTAATCAAGTATTTCATATTGTAAAGTGGGTTATAAAATCCTGTGAAATAAGAGAAAATACAATTTTAGTTTATTTCCGTTTTATCCGCAAAAACTTTCATTTCGATCGAAGATTGTGTTGTTTGGGTTCTTTTTGTTTTTTTAACATGAAGTTTCGTGATTATTTTTAATATTTGAAAGCGATTTTAAACGGATTTCTCTTTCTTTGATTCGGTTTAAATAAAGTTGCTTTAGTGTTTTTAAAAATATATTTTTAAACCTCATTTTCGGAAAGACATAATTATAAAACTTCATAGTCATGCAAACCAAACTTCAGGAATTAACTGATAAAATTTATAACGAAGGGGTTCAGAAGGCCCACGAAGAGGCTGACTCGATCCTGAAAAAAGCACGCCAGGAAGCTGACTCGATTTTAGCCAATGCGAAAAAAGAATCGGAAAAAACTATTCAGAATGCAACAAAAAAGGCTGAAGAACTGCATCGTAACATGGAAGCTGAGATGAAGTTGGCAGCCTCGCAGGCGATTAGTGCTTTGAAACAACAAATTGCCGGATTAGTTACCTTAAAAGTAGTAGAGCCAGGTGTAAAAGAGGTGTTTAGTGATCAGGACTATCTGCAGAAATTGATTGAAAGTGTTGTGAAAGGTTGGACACAGACCGGTAATTTCGATCTTAATGTAGTTTTGCCGGAAGCTAAGCAAGCAGAATTGTCGGCCTTCTTTAAAAACAATCTGGCTGCCGAATTAAACAATGGGCTTACCTTTGGATTTGAAAAAAACCTGAAGGCCGGATTCAAAGTTGGACCTAAAGACGGAAGTTACATTATTAGTCTATCTGAAGAGGATTTTAAAAACTTCTTTAAGGCATACCTGCGCCCCAAAACCAACGAGTTACTTTTTGAGAAATAAAACCAGATGACTAGAAACTATTACTGTTTAGTTGCAGGTTTGCCGGATATAGTGATGGAAGAGCGGAAAATGGCCTTTTCGTCATTGTTATTCAGGGATATGCTGCAAGAGGATTTGCATCCGCAGGATTATAGGCTGGTCAAGTTGTTTTTTCTTCCTTTCGATCATCAGAATGTTCTGAACCGACTGTTTGTCCATAAGAATTATCATGACGAACGGGGCAACTATTCCTATTATGAAATAGATGCGGCTACAGATAAAAAAACATTTGAGTTAGCGGAAAAAACAGATCTCCCCGATTATCTGCACAATTTTTTGAAAGATTATTTCGAAGGAGATGAACGGCCGAAGCTTGTCGATGCTGAACGAACATTGACCACTCATTATTTTACTTTACTTTCCGAAGAAAAGAATTCGTTTGTACGGCAATATGCCCAATTTGAACTCAATCTCCGAAATATTTTATTAGCACTGAATGGTCGTAAATACGATCAGAATGTTTCAAGCGAATTTATCGGTGATAACGAGGTTGTTCAGGCGTTAATAAAGAGCCGGGCCAGGGATTTCGGTCTTGCCACAGAAGTGGATAATATTGAAACCTTGTTGCAGATTCATGAAGGGGCTGATATGCTTGAAAGGGAGTTGAGAATTGACATGTTGCGTTGGCAATTTCTCGAGGAAAGTACCTTTTTTAATTATTTCACCATTGAAAAGATATTAGCGTTTACGCTCAAGTTGTTTATGGTAGAGCGCTGGTATCATTTGGATGAAGCGAAGGGGCGAGAATTGTTCAATAAACTTTTAAAAGAACTGGAAACCAGTTATGAATTTCCTGAAGAATTTAAATTAAGCCATGGAAAGAAAAAATAAAACTACCGGTAAGGTAGCCGGAATTATTGCTAACCTGGTCACTGTAGAAGTTGACGGCCCTGTGGCTCAAAACGAAATTTGTTTCATACAGCATCAGGAGTCTGACTTGATGGCAGAGGTTATTAAAATAATCGGAAATAGCGCCTATGTTCAGGTATTTGAAAGCACCAGGGGCTTGAAGGTAGGAACCAATGTGGTATTTGAAGGGCACATGCTGGAAGTGACTCTAGGACCGGGTATCCTTTCTAAAAACTATGATGGTCTGCAAAATGACCTTGATAAAATGAAAGGTGTCTTTCTGAAGCGAGGTGATTATACCGATCCTTTGGATCGTGATAAAATATGGAGTTTTACCCCAATTGCAAAAGCAGGTGATGAAGTGGCTGCAGGTGATTGGCTAGGGGAAGTGCATGAAAATGGAATGCCCCACAAAATTATGGTTCCTTTTAAATTGGAAGGAAGTTATAAAGTGAAGCGTGTGGTAGCCGCTGGTGATTATAAGGTTGATGATACCATTGCTATTATCGAAGATAAGGAAGGCCAGGAGCTTCCTGTGACCATGGTGCAAAAATGGCCGGTAAAAATGGCTGTCAGGGCTTATAAAGAAAAACCTCGTCCATTTAAACCATTGGAAACAGGAGTACGGTGTATTGACACCTTAAATCCTATTACTGAAGGGGGAACCGGATTTATTCCCGGTCCGTTTGGTACCGGTAAAACCGTATTACAGCATGCTATTTCAAAGCAAGCAGAAGCCGATATTGTAATTATTGCCGCTTGTGGGGAACGTGCAAATGAGGTTGTAGAGATCTTTTCAGAATTTCCTGAATTGGAGGATCCCAGAACCGGTAAAAAGCTGATTGAACGTACCACGATTATTGCCAATACATCTAATATGCCGGTTGCTGCTCGTGAAGCATCTGTGTATACTGCAATGGCGCTTGGAGAGTATTATCGATCCATGGGATTACGTGTGTTGTTAATGGCCGATTCCACATCGCGTTGGGCTCAGGCATTGCGTGAGATGTCTAACCGTCTTGAAGAACTTCCCGGACCAGATGCTTTCCCTATGGACTTGTCAGCCATTGTGTCTAACTTCTATTCACGGGCGGGTTATGTATACCTCAATAATGGATCAACCGGATCTATTACTTTCATCGGTACTGTATCTCCTGCCGGAGGTAACTTAAAAGAGCCGGTAACCGAATCAACTCGTAAGGCAGCCAGATGTTTCTATGGTCTTTCTCAGGCCCGTGCAGATAGTAAGCGGTATCCTGCTATTGATGCAATTGATAGCTATTCAAAATACCTGGAGTATCCTGAAGTGCAGGAGTACCTTGTTTCGAATGTGGGTGAAGCCTGGTTAGGTAATGTGTTGGATGCAAAAGATATTTTGTTGCGTGGTAAAGAAGCCCAGGAGCAAATTAATATTCTAGGGGATGATGGTGTACCCATCGATTTTCATATGCGTTTTTGGAAATCAGAATTGATTGACTTTGTAATATTACAACAGGATGCCTTTGATAAAATTGATGCTTCTACGCCTATGGAACGTCAGGAATATATGTTGTCAAAAATCCTTGATATTGCACATGCAAAATTGAAGTTTGATAATTTCGATGAAGTTCAAAACTTTTTCAAGCAGCTTATTAATCAGTTTAAACAAATGAACTACTCTGAATTTAAATCAGAGAAATTCAATAACTATGAAGTTGAACTGAGTGATATGCTGAAAGAGAGAATGAATTAATTCCGGAAGGATCAGTAACTGAAAAATTTATATTCATGGAAACTCAAGCTTTTCAAAAAGTATATACAAAGATTACAAATATCACAAAAGCAACAATCCAGCTTAAAGCCCAGGGAATCGGGAATGAAGAGATGGCTATTGTAAATGGCCGGTTAGGTCAGGTTGTGAAAATATTTGGTGATGATGTTACCTTACAGATATTCTCAGGAACAGAAGGTATTCCTACGAATGCGGAGGTAGTATTTTTAGGGCGTCCGCCACAGTTAAAAGTGAGTGATCAATTGGCCGGGCGTTTTTTTAATGCTTATGGTCAACCTATCGATGGTGGTCCTGAGGTAGAAGGTGAGACGCGTGACATTGGATCTCCATCAGTGAATCCGGTAAGACGTAAGCAACCATCGCAACTTATTGCTACTGGTATTGCTGGTATTGACCTTAACAACTCCTTGGTTACAGGGCAGAAGATTCCGTTTTTTGCGGATCCTGACCAGCCATACAACCAGGTAATGGCTAATGTGGCCTTACGTGCTGAAGCAGACAAAATCATTTTGGGAGGTATGGGACTTTCGAATGATGATTATCTGTTCTTTAAAAATGTTTTTGATAACGCAGGTGCTCTTGACCGTATTGTCAGCTTTGTAAACACAACAGATAATCCACCGGTGGAACGTTTGTTGGTTCCTGATATGGCCTTGACAGCAGCAGAGTATTTTGCCGTTGATAAGAATGAAAAAGTATTGGTTCTGCTAACGGATATGACCCTTTTTGCGGATGCATTAAGTATTGTGTCCAACCGGATGGATCAAATACCGTCAAAAGACAGTATGCCAGGATCGCTGTATTCAGACTTAGCGCGTATTTATGAGAAAGCGGTACAATTTCCAGAAGGAGGCTCGATTACTATTATTGCTGTAACCACGTTATCAGGGGGGGATATTACTCATGCCATTCCGGATAATACAGGTTATATCACTGAAGGACAGTTATTCCTGCGTCGGGATACTGAAATTGGAAAAGTAATTGTCGATCCATTCCGTAGTTTATCAAGATTGAAGCAATTAGTGATTGGAAAACAGACACGGACAGATCATCCACAGGTGATGAATGCTGCGGTTCGTTTATTTGCTGATGCTGCCAATGCACGGACAAAAATGGAGAACGGTTTTGACCTTTCTGATTATGATGAACGAACGCTTGAATATGCCAAGGCTTATTCTGACAAATTATTGGCGATTGATGTAAATGTTGACACAGAAGCCATGCTTGATATCTCCTGGGGATTATTCCGCAACTTCTTCTCGAAGGCAGAGGTGGGTATCAAACAAGAATTTGTCGAAAAGTACTGGGAAGAGAAGTAATTCGATTATCAACTTAAAAAGGACCCGTTGTGTCGATAAAATTTCAATATAATAAAATTTCACAGCAAGCGCTTGATAAACAGTTGAAAGTTAGGGAACGTGCGTTGCCTACTTTAAAGAACAAAGAGTCGGCGTTGCGAATGGAAGTAAAACGTGCAAAAGATCGGGCAGCCTTACTTGAAAAAGAGTTGGAAAAGCAGGTGAGTCAGTATGAAGGGATGATGCGCCTGTGGGGGGAATTTGATATGTCTTTGATAGTGATCAAGGATGTGCATCTCTCAGTGAAAAAATTAGCGGGTGTTTATACCCCTGTTTTAGAAGAGGTGGAATTCCAGGTGAAAGAGTATAGCTTGTTTAATCAACCGGTTTGGTTTGCCGATGGGATCAAATTGGTAAAAGATATGGCACGTATTGCTATTGAGCGGGAGGTATTTGTTCAGAAAATGAACCTGCTTGATTTTGCCAGGAAAAAGACTACGCAGAAGGTGAACTTGTACGAAAAGGTGCAAATTCCCGGTTATCAGGATGCGATTCGTAAGATTAAACGCTTCCTGGAAGATGAAGAAAACCTTTCTAAGTCGGCTCAGAAAATTGTTAAGGGTCGGAAACAACAAATGGAGGTGGAATCATGATAATACCTATGCATAAATACTCCTTTTTGGTCTATCATGCTGATTATTCTGGATTTCTTGAAGATCTCAAGCAGTTGGGGGTGGTACATATCATTGAAAGTGATAATGAACCAACCAGCGAATTGCAGGAAGGTTTCAGGGAGGTGAATGATGTGGCTAAGATGATCAAGTTCCTTCAGGGTAGGAAAAAGGAGGATAATAAGGAGATGAAAGCTGTTACGGTAAGTGGGCAGCAACTGAGGTCTGATATAAAAAATGCTCAATCTCAGTTGGATTTGCTTCAGCAACAGTATAGTTCTCTGGAGAAAGAGTATCGTCAGTTGCAGCCATGGGGGCAATTTTCCTGGGATAGTTTGACAAAATTGCAAAATGTAGGATTAGCCCCCCGATTTTTTTATTGTGCCAATCGAAAGTTTAAATCAGACTGGGAACAGCAGTTTAACCTTGGCGTGGTTACAGAAGAAAAAGGGTATACCTATTTTGTGATTTTTGTCGAAGAAGGGGATGCCCGGCCAGAATTAGATGCAGAAGAAGTTCGGTTACCGGATCGGTCATTATCTCAATTAAAGGTTGAGATGGATGAAGTTGATCGCCAGATAACAGAAATGAGCCATTCTTTGGATGTGTATGCTCATAGTGGGATCGAGATACTTGAACAATATAAGAATCAACTTCAGGAAGAAATCGATGCCAAGCATGCTGTTTTACATACCGCTGATCAGGTGGATGGGAAAGTGAAGCTACTTGAAGGGTATGCACCGGAAACCAGTATGCAGGGGTTGGAATCTTATTTGGAAAAGACTGGTACGGTGTATCTGAAAGCAGAAGCTGTTAGTGAGGAAAAGCCTCCAATTAAGTTGAAAAACAATTCGTTTTTCCGCTTGTTTGAACCAATTGGAAAATTGTTCTCGTTACCTTCTTATATTGAATTGGATCTCACCCCATTCTTTGCGCCTTTCTTTTTAATGTTTTTTGGTTTTTGTTTGGGCGACGCCGGATATGGTCTGTTGTTTGTCTTAGTGGCAACTTATTTTAAGTTTAAGGTTAAAAAAGATATCAAACCTATATTGTCGCTTATTCAATGGTTAGGACTTTCCACAGTTGTCTTTGGTGCGATTACCGGAACATTTTTCGGGATAAAGCTAAGTGAATCATCAATAGGATGGATGCAGAATGTCAAAAGCTATTTCCTGGATAATAATCAAATGTTTAGTCTGGCCTTGATATTCGGAGGTATTCAAATCATGTTCGGGATGTTCATCAAAGTTGCTAATCAGATACGGCAGGAAGGTTTTGCCTATTCTTTAGCAACATGGGGCTGGATTTTGTTGATTTTGTCTTCATTAGGTGCTTATGTAGCTGATTTGGCAATTGGAACAGAGACCTATTTTATGTCGACTATTCATCTTGTTGTTTTAGGAATAGCAGGATTAGGCATATTTGTCTTTAATCACCCAAAGAGAAATGTGTTTGTTAACGTAGGAGCAGGGCTTTGGGATGCCTATGGTATGATAACAGGTGTAATCGGAGATTTACTTTCTTATATTCGGTTATTTGCCTTGGGATTATCGAGTGCTATTTTAGGCTTGGTTTTTAATAAATTGGCATTCGATCTAAGTCCGGATTTTCCTGTAGTGAAACAATTAGTGATACTAATAATATTGTTTATTGGACATGGGATAAATATCTTCATGTCAGGGTTGGGCTCTTTTGTTCACCCCATGCGTTTAACGTTTGTAGAGTTTTATAAAAATGCCGGATTTATCGGCGGAGGAAGAGAATATAAACCGTTTAGGAAATTAAATTAGTAACCTTAAAAATTATAAAAACATGACACCTATTGTTTTAGCTTATATTGGCGTTGGATTAATGATTGCATTGGCAGGTATTGGTAGTGCTTATGGTGTTTCCATGGGAGGAAATGCTTCTATTGGTGCCTTGAAAAAGAATAGTGAGGCATTTGGTAATTATTTGGTATTAAGTGCGCTTCCTGGTACGCAGGGGCTTTATGGCTTTATGGGGTACTTTATCATTTCAGGAACAGGTATTCTGACAGCAGATATTACTTGGGTACAAGCAGCAGCTGTTTTTGGAGCAGGTCTTGCTTTGGGATTCGTTGGCCTTTTGTCTGCTATTCGTCAAGGACAAGTTTGTGCGAATGGTATTGCAGGTATTGGTTCTGGTCATGATGTGTTTGGTAGCACTCTTATCTTGGCTGTATTCCCTGAATTATATGCGATTTTAGCTTTCGCCGCAACTTTTGTTATCAGTGGAACTCTTTAATTTTAATATTTAAAATTGTGAACCGGCAACTTTTTTTAATGTTGCCGGTTTTTTCATTATATGGATTTAACCGGACATTGGCAGTTTTTTGAACGTTTTGAATTTGGTTTCGATGTAGGTATCGCTGTCTTTAAACAGATCGATCTGCAAATTTCAGGAACCATTGTCTATAGCGAATATATTAACGAAGACCCTCCTTTTATTATTTCCGTTGATATAACCGGTGAAGTGCTCGATGATCGAGTGATAATCAGAGGAAAAAGCTATGAAATCATCGAAAGTAACGGTGATATTGAATATGAGTTGGATGATCGGATAGGTTTTATTGAAAATGATGAAGATATTATTGTTGGAAAAAGCATTGATGATCAAAATTTGATGGGAGATTTTGTACTGAAACGGATAGATCGGCTCAAAAAAATGTAGGAGAGGAAAGAAGGGGTGGGATAAATTTTCGACCGCAACAATAGCATTGCTTCGTAATTGCTGTAAAAAAGTTACCTAAAGTTGATCAATGCATGATAAGTGTTGATGAACTGCTGTTTCTAGAAGATTAAGATTATAACTAAATCCATGCCTTTTTCGTATAACGAATTAGTAGCTCTTATCATAGCATGGAAATGTCAGCTATGTTCTCTCATCTTGGCCTTTGCGGCATTGATTTTCTTATTAGCTTCTAGGTAATTCCAAAAACTCCTGGTTATGAAACGCATTTTGTTGTTGACTGATTTTTCAGACACTGCCAGGAACGCCGCAATGTATGCACTCAAAATGTTTGAAAATGAAAAGGTGTATTTTAACCTTTTAAATGCATACGATCTGGAATTTAGCGGTAGTCCTTATATTATGCAAGTCAAGGAAGAACTTGCAGAGGAAAGTCTGAAAGGATTAAAAAATGAACTGTCCTTACTACATCGACGTTATCCAAACGCTCGTGTTGAATTAGCTTCTCGATTTGGTTCCTTATTAGATGTTGTGCGTCAGGAATTAGGTGATTATGTGCCTGACTTGATCGTGATGGGTTGCAGGGGGGAAACAGCACTCGAAAACTTCTTATTAGGAAGCAATGCGTATGAAATTATTAAAACCATTGATGCTCCTATTCTGGTTGTTCCTAAGCATGCTAAGTTTAAAAAACCAGACAAAATTGTTTTTGCTACCGATTTACAAGATTTCAAAGTAGATGAAATTGTTGAGCCGTTAAGGGAAATTGCTCATCAATTTGAGGCAGCCCTTTTGTTTGTGAATGTTTTAGAGGATGAATATGTCAATCGTCTGGATGCCGAGGAAACCATTGCCTCTCATTTTCCGGGAATTAATTTAAGTTTTAATTTTATTGAAGGAGAAAATGTGAGTAATGGTATTTTTAAATTTATGGATGATAATGAGGCGGATATTGTTACCATGATTCGTCATAATGTTGGTTTCTTCGAACGTTTATTCCATCCAAGTGTTACAAAGCAAATGGTACTTCATCCCGAACATCCAATGTTGATTTTACATGATAAAACGAAGAAATAAAAAAGAGGCCGAAAGGCCTCTTTTTTATATAGGTTAATTTTATTTACTCAGAAACTCTTTCTAACCATTTTAACATGAATAGCATGGTAAACATCGAAACAAGGCAAGCAACTACAAATACTGACCATGTTAACCAGATAGCCACGCCACTATACAACATTGCACCAAATACCAATAATTGATTACCAGCACCAGTTGCGCCTAACCATAGACCTTGCATTATACCTTGGTATTTTGGAGGAGCTACTTTGGAAACGAATGATATGCCCAATGGACTGATAAATAATTCAGCAAGCGTTAGAATTAAATAGGTAAAAATTAACAGGAACGGCGTTACCCTCATATCTTCGTGTAATCCTCCCATCTCTTTTACTTCTGATAGTGGAGGCACACCTAATGATCCCAATGTCATTACCACATAGGCTAATGCCGCAATAAACATTCCAATTGCGATTTTCTTTGGGGTAGATGGCTCAATATCTCTTTTCCGAAGGTATCCAAAAAGACCTACAATTATTGGAGTCAGAAAGACAACAAAAAACGGATTCATTGATTGAAACATCTCTGGTGAAAGTTCAAAACTTCCTATATGCAAGACCGTATAATCCCGGGCAAAGAAAGTAAGGGTTAACCCATTTTGGTGAAATGAAAACCAGAAGAAAATAACTACGCCAAATACTGCTAATAATGCATAAATACGCTGTTTAACTTCCTTAATATCCATCTCATCAACCTTGGATGTTTTACTGCCTTTCGCTCTTTGGGAAAGGGCAGGATCCGGGAAGTTTTTCTTGTTTTTGATATAAATACCTATGGAAATAGCCATTGCTATGATTGCCACACCAAAGGCAAAGTGAAAGCCTTCGTTAAATACATTTAGATATTCATTACAAAAAGCCGTGTAATCAGCAATTGGATTACTACTAACGCTATTGGCTAATGATTGAAATCTTTCAGTAGCGCTGTCTGTTAAAGTACCTGCTAAATGTTGGTGACAAAGTTCAGGTAAGGCTGCTTCGTAAGAAAAACCGGATCTTGATAACCACCAACTTCTCACAGCAGGAGCAATCATGGGAGCAAAAATAGCACCGATGTTAATGAATGCATAAAAAATTGAGAAGCCTGAGTCACGTAATTTGCGATGCTCATCATTGTCATACATTTGACCTACTAAAGCTTGTAAATTGCCTTTAAATAGTCCATTACCAAAAGCAATTACAAATAATCCAACACAGGTCATCCCTAGATATAATGGTAGATTAGGTACGGGAGTTGGGGTGGGGATAGCAATTAGGAAATACCCTAAGGCCATTAATAAAAGACCAATGAGGATCGTCTTTTTGTAGTTTTTTGTTTTATCTGCAATTAATCCTCCGGCAATTGCAAGAAAGTAAATTGAAGAATAAAATGTGGCATAAATAATACCGGAATAGGTTTCATTCAAACCAAATTTCGCCTGGATAAAAAGCGCCAGGATAGCCATCATCGTGTAGAAACCAAAGCGTTCCCCCATGTTGGCTAATGCGGCTGGAATAAGTCCCTTAGGATGTCCTTTAAACATATCTAGTTAATTTTAAGTTAGTTATTTTATCAAGGAGAGCAAAAATAAATAAAAAAGGAGCACTTACAAATCGAAAGAATCAGGTGTTGTTATGGTTGAGATATAAGGTATTGAATACTAGAATGTAAAATTGTGTATAAAATTGTGGAAAAATAGCAATTTGTTCTTGTTCAAATTATTTGTGATGATTTGAAAGTTTATAAAGCTCGCAAGCATGGGCCTCTTTGGTGCATTTTTATGACTTTGTTTTTTCTAGGGTTAAAAATTAGGGCAGATTCTTGTTCATATTTGAATACAGTAACATTCGTCAACTATTTCTATGGTAAATTCTTTTAACTTTGTTTGGTTCCTGAAAACTGTCAATTCATGAGTAAGATATTTCCAGTAAAAAAGATTGCAGAGATTGATAAATACTCCATAGAGCATGAACCAATTCTTTCAATAAACTTAATGGAGCGAGCTGCTCATGCTTTGTTTGATTGGATAATAAAGAACTTTCATAGAAGATCAGTTAAACTTTTTATTGGTCCCGGAAATAATGGAGGTGATGGTCTGGCTCTGGCTCGAATTCTGTTGTTAAATGATTGGGATGTGAGTGTCTATTTAGTTAACTCAAAAGGGATATTTTCCGAGGATGCCCAATTAAACCTGGATCGATTAAGAGTCTTTTCTAATATTTCAATAGTTAATTTAGATTTAAAAAAGGAAAATTGGCCTCGATTTACTGCTGATGACCTTATTGTTGACGGATTATTTGGATCGGGATTAACGCGGCCATTGAATGATTTACCTAAAGAGGTTGTAAAACATATCAATGCTTGTGGAGGAACAATAATTTCAATTGATATTCCTAGTGGATTGATGGGTGAAGATAACAGGATGAATGATCTGGACGCTATCGTAAAAGCTCATTATACGCTAACTCTCCAATTTCCGAAGCTCTCGTTTTTGATTGCAGAGAATCACCAGTTTGTAGGCGAGTGGTATTGTTTGCCAATTGGGTTGCATCCAAAAGCTATTGAAAAATCTGAAGCCTTAGGGCGTTTAATTGATCACTCATTGGCAAAGTCATTAATAAAGAAACGAAACAGATTTAGTCATAAAGGACATTTTGGTCATGCGCTTCTTATTGCAGGGGGATATGGTAAAATGGGTGCCGCGGTATTGGCTTCCAGAGGTTGCTTAAAGGCTGGAGCCGGTCTGTTAACCGCACATATTCCGCATTGGGGATATCCGGTAATGCAAACAGCAGTGCCAGAAGCCATGGTAAGCATTGATCGATCTGATGTTCTTATTTCGGAGTATCCGGAATTATCCCCCTATGATGCGGTTGGTATGGGTCCCGGGATTGGACAAAAACCTAATACAAAGAGAGTGCTGGAGTTGCTAGTAAAAGAGAACAAACAAAAACCCATGGTGCTTGATGCTGATGCTATTAATATTCTGTCTCAATGCAAAGATCTTATCAAAGAACTTCCGGAAACAACCATATTGACACCCCACCCTGGTGAATTTGACAGGTTAACCACTCCTAGTGGTTCGGGCTATGAGCGTTATCTTAAATTAATGGCGTTTGTTGAAGAATATCGGGTAATTGTTGTGTTGAAAGGAGCATATACGATAGTTGCCGGACCTGGCAGGCAATGTTATTTTAATACGTCGGGTAATCCGGGAATGGCTACCGCAGGAAGTGGTGATGTATTAACGGGGATAATTTTAGGACTTTTATGTCAAGGGTATTCGTCTGTTGAGGCTGCCATTTTAGGGGTGTATATTCATGGTGTTGCAGGAGATGTAGCAGCGGAGAAAGAGGGTTATGAAGGCTTAATTGCCGGTGATATAATTCAGAATTTGGGTGCCGGATTCCGTTGTTTAAGAACATGATATTCTTCCTTTGGATTTTGATTTTTTCCTTTACCTTTGAAGGTTTTACTCAAAAAAGGTCAACTGTGTTGATTTAGTTTTTAGGAATTTAGCTTTTACAGCGTAATGGATTTTAAGAATTGGCAGGATAAATTAGAGATGGGAATTAGTTTAAATTTTGCTGAGAATAATAATTGATAATTAAATGATTGACATATGAAAAAATGGTTGTTTTTTGCTTTAATAGCTCTTTTTATGGGAGCATGTGCCAGTCAAACTGGTGTGCCATCAAAAGTGAATGTGCAGAGCTCCACAGAGCTGACTAACTCAACAAAAAACGCCTTGGTTTATGCTTTACCATCAACAACGGTAAGGGTTGAAGTAGAAGCTGAGAAAACCATTAGTAAAGTCGGACCATTTTATCGGTATTCCCAAAAATATCTTAATATCAGCAATGTGGTGCTTGATGATAAAGTGGAGTGGGTGTTGAAAAGTGTGAAGGTATATACCGTTGGAGTTCCTGATCAGAATAAGTGGTTCAAAGTTAATTTTGAAGGGAATAACGTGGCGCCTTTGTTGAGTTTAACAGAGGAAGGAGTGTTGGCCGGGGTAAATATGCCTATCGGACCGAAACAAGTAACTACTTTGCGAACAGAGGATCAAGAGAAGGGGCCTGAATTGGCGGATGTAACTTTCGATGCTGTTCCCATGCTTGAAAAACAATTGGTAAAGACATCAACCGCAGCGATGGCCGAGGAAGCGGCTAATTTTATTTATAAAGTTCGTAAACGAAGATTTAAAATTCTGGCCTCTGATTATGAGCACTTGCCTCCCGATGGACAATCGTATGAAGTAATGGTGCGAGAACTTAATAATATTGAACAAAATTTTCTAGAGTTGTTCGTTGGAAAGAAAGAGAAATTCCAGGTAATAAAAACAATAGATTTTTTACCTGATTCAATGAGTACCAACAATGATGTGTTATTTAGATTTTCTTCCCAACAGGGAATTTTAGATAAGATGGATTTAAGCGGAACACCGGTATATATTGATATTCAGGTGCCGGATAAGAAAGAACTACCGGCAGGTCCATCAGCCAATCCAAAGGAGAGTACGCAGCAAGGATTGGTTTATTGCATGCCGGCCAAAGCGACCGTGAAGATTATTGACCGGAATAAACTTCTGTTGGAAAAAGAAGTGCTTTTGGGCCAATATGGTCAATTAATATCATTGCCACACAATTTACTGGAACAAAATAACGTTCGGATTGAACTTGATACTGCAACCGGTGCTTTAAAAGGAGTATATAAAGAATAGTTTATTCACATATTATAATCCCCAATAAAATACTATAAAAATGAGTAATGAAATTTCAAAACTTGAGCCCAAGCTTCTTTGGGAGAGCTTTTATGAGTTAACTCAAATTCCAAGACCATCTAAAAAAGAGCTACAGGCTATAGAGTATGTAGAAAAATTTGGAAAATCACTGGGCTTAGAAACCATCAGGGATGAGGTTGGGAACGTCATCATTCGCAAGCCTGCTACTCCAGGTATGGAGAACCGTAAAGGTGTAATTTTACAGGGGCATATTGATATGGTACCCCAAAAAAATAGTGATAATAATCACAACTTTGAGACTGATCCGATCGAAACACTTATTGAGGATGGCTGGGTAACTGCCAACGGAACAACTTTAGGTGCTGATAATGGAATTGGTGTGGCTGCTGGTATGGCAGTGCTTAAATCAACCGGTATTGAACATGGACCAGTTGAGGCTTTGATTACTATGGATGAAGAGACCGGGATGACTGGTGCTAATGGACTTAAACCTGGATTGCTTCAGGGTGATATCTTATTGAACCTTGATTCGGAAGACGAAGGTGAATTGTATGTGGGATGTGCCGGAGGCTCAAATGCCAATGTCATATTTACCTATGAAGAAGAAGCTGTTCCGGCTGATTCGGTGGCTTTCAAGCTTAATATGACCGGATTAAAAGGGGGCCACTCGGGAATGGACATTGTTCTGGGACGCGGAAATTCAAACAAATTGATGTTCCGTTTTCTGAAAGCTGCTGTGGCAAGTGTTGATGCCAGGTTAGCGTCTATTGACGGTGGTAGTTTAAGAAACGCTATTCCAAGGGAAGCGTTTGCGGTTGTTACCGTACCACAGGAGAATGAGAAGGAGTTCCTGGAATTGCTTGCTGAAATGGAGCAAACATTTAAGGCTGAGCTGGCCAATGTTGAACCTACGCTTACATTTGTGGCAGAGAAAACCGAAATGCCCGCTTTTGTTATTAATGAAATGGTTCAGGATGACTTGATCAATGGTATACAAGCTTGTCCTAATGGCGTGATCCGAATGAGTGATTCCATGGAAGGATTGGTTGAAACTTCTTCTAACCTTGCCATTGTTAAGTCAGAAAACAAAGAGGTAAGAATTAAGTGTTTAATTCGTAGTTCTGTTGATTCTGCTAAAGATGATGTTGAGTCATCAATGGAAAGTGTTTTCCGCTTGGCAGGTGCTGAAGTTTTCTTCGACGGACAATACCCCGGATGGAAGCCAAATACTGATTCACAGATTTTGAATGTGATGAAAGAGGTATATAACAATAAATGGGGTAAGTTACCTGAAATAAAAGGTATCCATGCCGGATTAGAGTGTGGTATTTTAGGTAGCGCTTATCCTCATTGGGATATGATTTCATTTGGGCCAACTATTCGTTTCCCTCACTCACCCGATGAGAAAGTTAATATTGAAACTGTTGATAAATTTTGGAAATACCTGGTTGAGACATTAAAGCATATCCCGGTAAAAGAGTAATTATTGAAATTGGGCCCTCGTGGCCCTCTTGAATCGAAATATAATTTTAAAATGGAGACGATAAAGAAAACTTTGAGAGATTCAGTAGCCTTGCGCTGGCTGGTACTCGTTCTATTAAGTGGATTAACTTTTTCAACCTATTGGTTTCAGGATTTTTTCGGAAGTCTTAAAGACTTGATGAACTCTGAAATGGGTATTTCCAGTGAAGAGTTTGGTCGTATTATCGGGTCAACCACCATTGCCAATATATTTGGTATGATTATTATTGGTGGTATTGTTCTTGATAAATGGGGTATCCGTTTGGCTGGCTTGGTATTTGGAGGCTTGGCTGCATTGGGAGCTGCCATATCTGCCATGGCCACTATGGGATTTTTTGGTGACGACAAAGGAACAATTCTTACTTTCCTTATCATTGGTCGTATCATGTTTGGTTCCGGGTTGGAAGTAGTATGTGTGGTTGCTACGCGGACCATTGTGAAATGGTTTAAAGGTTATGAAATGGCCTTAGCCATGGCGATTAATATGGGGTTTGGTCGTTTGGGATCGGCATTAGGTCTGGCAGTATCGCTTGATATTGCTGGTGGTTCTGTTCCTCCGGCTGTTTCATTTGCAGCTACCTTAATTGCCATCGCATTAATCATGTTTGTAATCTATCTGACACTTGACGTTAAGTTAGACAGGCAACAAGCTGGTGAAAATAGTAAAGCTGATGATGACGATTTTAAGTTTTCAGATTTAATCACTTTGATCACTAATAAGTCTTTCCTTTATATTGCCTTATTGTGTGTGTCTTTTTATGCTGCTGTATTCCCTTTCATTCAATATGCACCCGACTTGTTGGTGAATAAGTTTGGGTTCTCATATGACCTGCCGGACGCTGGTAACTTTGTTGTGTTTGGAAGTTCAACGATAGGTACGGTTGTTATTTATGTGTGTTTATTCATTTTTGGTTTGGCCTTTTCAATGGTGCCATCAAAAATGAGGAGTCATGGAACAAAGCTCGGAAGCCTAATTGTGATTGTTGCATTATTTGCCGGATTTGCTTACGGACTGCGTGATGTATTAAGTATTTGGTTGGTGAACGGACCAAAGACAGCATCATTGATTCCTATGGGAACCATCCTGTTTACACCTATTTTCGGTAATTATGTAGATAAAAAAGGTAAGGCTGCATCCTTGATGATTTTAGGAGCATTATTACTTATTTTTGCGCATTTGGCATTGTCGGTATTTAACAGTGTACTGTTAGGGTATTTAGGACTATTAAGTCTTGGAGTGGCTTTCTCTTTAGTGCCTGCCGCTATGTGGCCATCGGTAGCAAAAATTGTTGCTGAGAGCCGTTTGGGAACAGCTTATGCATCCATGTTTACCATTCAGAATTGGGGACTTGGTCTTTTCTTCTGGGGAATTGGTGCATTATTAGATGCCGTTAACCCGGCAATTGTAAGCAAGATAAAAGAAGTTAGAAGTGCATTTGAAGCACAGGGCTTATCTAATTCGGAAATTGCAGAGAATATTAAAGCGATGAAATTGTCAGGAGAGATTCCTCCATTCGATTACACTATTCCAATTTTAGTGTTAGTGCTTTGTGGTGTAGTTTCCATTTTCCTTGCATTCATGCTGAGAAAATCAGATAAAGAACAAGGTTATGGATTGGAATTGCCTTCTAATCACTAGAAGTAGTTATAAATAGAAATAAAAAAGAGCCACCTCGAAAAGGTGGCTCTTTTTATTTTTGATTGTTTGAAATAGTGAAGTTAAAAAATGGGCGGGTTAGGAGCAAAATAGGTGCTTGTTTAGTTCGTTAAGTATTAGTAATTATATGAGAATCATTTCATAATGCAAGATGTTATAAGTAGGTCTAATGTCTATTATCTAAAATCTAACGATCTATTGTCACTTTGATCACTATTTTTTCTCCTTTTTCTTTTTCAATGAGTTTTCTGACAAAAAGGTTTTTTGTTGTTTTACGGCTTAATGACAGAATGTCGATTGAACCCGTGAGTGTACTTTCATTACTGCCGGCTGAAGTTGTAAAAGCAGGTGTTTTGATTTCTCCTGACGCATTGGACAGTTGTTTATCTACCACCAGGTAACCATTGGAATAGGCAAAGCGCACTGGTATATTTTCCAGGGCCACCCCGGCTTTGTTTTGTACTGTTAGCATAACCGCCCCTTCAGGAATGTTCTCTGACGGTTGGGCTGAAAAGTTATGCGTGAAGGAGGAGAGCGTGATGTTTTTGACAATGCGGGAGATCGCATTTTTACTTTCCGAGACTAAATCAACGGATCGATCCTCTAGCTTGACCAGCGTATTCTGCCCCAGGTAAGGAGTCAGTACTTCCAGGACTTCGGCATAATAGATCAATGCCTTTGAGGTGTTGTCTCCCGCATCAAATTCTTTTGCCGTAATATACTTGGTTGTGGCAGTAGAAAGGGCATCATTTTTTCGTTGCTCTTTTCGTTCATAAAACACGCTTTTCGACAATCGGAAGAAGCTGTAGTAGTTGTCTTCATCTTCGTAGGTGTTAATGAACTCATATCCTTCCAGGAATTCGTTAGATGTTGCTTTAATACGGTTTTGCAGATACTCGGTGACACCATGATTATCTTCCATCTGGTAGAGGGTGGAGGTGGATTGTATCTGGGTATTTATTTGAGCTGCAATTTCGGCCAAAGCCCGCTCTTTTGACTTGTCTTTATAATAATCATGGCCACCCACTTTTTTAGCGGCTCCAATTCCATAGAAATAGCCATGGTTTACGGGGCGTTCAACCAGCCAGGCTGGTTTGGGCAGCAGATCTTTTTTCGATATTTTCTTTTTTGTGGCGCAACTGAATAGAAAGCTTAGGTTTATTAGTATTACAAGTAAGCTTATTAGTGAATGTCGTCTCATTTTTTTTACACTTCAGGATTATAGGCTTCAATTTGATGGGTAATTTGGTTGCTGCTTTGATTAAAAACTTCCGATTCCAGCGTATAGGTGCTTTGAATATTTTTGTTTGCCCTGAAGAGTGTCCTCAATTGCTCCACTGCCTGATGATCGTCATAGACTTGGTCGCTTTCAGATTCCTTATCTGCATATTCCCAATAACCCGGAACCAGTTGCTGGTAGTCACCGTCAAATTTAGCATAGTTTATTTCGTCCTTAGTCTCAAGATTGATTACATCTGATAAGAGGATTTCACCCGTTTGAATATTAACAAGCGAATATTCCAGGTTGAGCTGTACGTGATTGTGTTTTTTACATTCATAGTACTTCACTTTGTTGTAAACGGTTTTGTGCTCCACTTCACCCGTTTTTCCATCAACAACATCATAAGAGTGTTTGATGTAACCCTTCTTTGGTTCTTTCACTAAATCTCCATCATAACGGTCGAAGCGTACAATTCGTCCGGTTAAAATGGTCTTTGCCGTTATATTTGCGCCATTATTCTTCAGCCATTGAACGGTGGTAACAGGATCAGAGCCCAGGTTATGCTTGGGAATTGAATTTATCACCTGATCATTAATGACTTTGAAAAATGGTGATTTAAAATGATTCACGTTGTTGACGATCTTTGCTTTAAGTTGGGCTGCAGCTTGTTTTTGATTACTGGAATAGTAGTTGAAAGGAACAATGGCAATGGTGATCAATGCCTTATTAAGCGCTTCTTCCTTTAGTGAAAGGCTGTTTTTATAATTACCTGTTTCTTTTAATATGCGTTCAAAGTTATAGTAGGCACTCCGGTTGAGATTGGAAGCTAAATAATCATTGCCCTCCCGGTAGACCGGTTCATATTTTGCCGTAATCCAATGTGTTTTGCTGTCTTTGTAATTAGCGTCGATGGTTAAAATTTCATGAAATAGTTTCTCCGCCGGGGAAAATTCCTCAAGGTTTAAGGCCTTTATAGCTTCGGCATATTGTTTGTCCAGGTAGGTCTCTTTCACCTCGTTGAAGTAAGCTCTGTTTTCCTCTGGAAGTTCCAGTTGAATCCCGAAAACCGCTACCTGCTGATAGTATTTTTCAGCTGCAAGGAAGGCGTAAACCGCATCTTTATCGGTACTGTTGTTATAAAGGTTTTTGAATGATTTGATTTTGTCATCCAGTACTAATTGGCCGGTACGTTTTAGTCCCAGTTTGGCATCAATGTTTTTAGCATTGGCCTGGAGTGATTTATAATACATGTCTGCGGCTTCCTGGTACAGGCCTGCATCATCAAGCTTTTGAGCCTTATTTACGTAACGTTTGGAAGTACAACTAAAGGCAAGCAGGGAAATAACAAGCAGTGTATACAAATGCTTCATGAAACTATATTTAATGTTCTATGTTTGATCTAGTGTTTAACGCATCATTAATAAATGGGTTCCGAAATTAAGTATATTCCTTTAGATTTGTATAGAGTTCAAATAAATCTAGGTGATAAACGGGTAATTATATAGAATAATGAAACTATCAAAGTATCGGCGTTTTTACCAATTAAAGACCATTGTAAGTAACTGGGGGCTGTTAATGCTGTTGGGAAGCATTATTTTCATACTGCCTGTTTTTCCAACTCTTCACATAGAATTGTTTGAAGGATTCCTGATTTCATTGGTAATTTTGTTTTCCATTTTTGCCACCCGTTCAGAAAGGAATCGATCCATGATTGGGCAATTCGTAGTGACCTTGATCGCCATATGGATAACACGCGTTTTTCACCTCTACTACCTCAATATGCTAACGCGGTTAATTGTTATTCTCTATTTTTTCGTCATCATAGGGAATTTTATCAAATTACTGGCCAAACGGAGTAATGTGAATTTATTAGTTATTGTTGAAGCCATCAATGGATATCTCCTCTTAGGGTTAGGATTCAGTTTCCTGGTTTCATATATCAGTTTTTACTATCCGGGATCGTTTTCTTTTATTGAAGCATCGGCCAGTACCACCGACTATACTGCTTATTATTATACGTTTGTTACCATGAGCACTTTGGGGTATGGCGATTTGCTGCCATTAACAGCCCGGGGGCAGTCCATTGCTCTGCTAATCACCTTGAGCGGGCAGTTTTATATGGTAACAGTTATGGCCTTTCTGATTGGGAAACTACTAAGTACTCCCCATGGAAAAGAAGATGAGTATAATCCTCGCTAATCAAGGGGACTGAGTGTGTTAGTTTCGCAGTGTTGTAATTCCTGATACCATATTTTTCCACCCGGTATACACAAAAAATCCCATGGGCATAAGCCCCATAAAATAAGGCAGTGAATAACTATAAAATGCAAATTGCCATCAATCTGTTGTACCCTGTCAACTGCCAATTGTTTACTGCTAACTGTGAATTGTTATCTGTTCCCTGCTAACTGTTTATTGTTCCCTGTCAATTGTTTACTGCTAAATGTCCATTGTTGACTGATTACTGCTAATTGTTAACTGATTACTGCTCACTGTTAACTGCTAACTATCCATTGTTAACTGGTTACTGGTCATTGTTAACCGTTAAACCATCATTTCAATCTTTTCTCCTTCCGTGGTCAGGTATCCTTTCATGAGATTTGCTGTCAGACAACTGTGAATAGGAAGAATACCAATGAGATCGCCAGGATGAAAGGTTGTGATGTATTCATCGTTCAGCTTAATGATTCCATGTTCTTGAGAAACCGATTTAACGGTACCTATTACTTCGTTGGTTTGCCAATGATTATCAGTAAATTTTACAGCCACACCATAATGAGAATCGCCATTTGGGAGTGTTAATCGGTCTTTCGACAAGTGTATGGCCCCTCCATGTACCACCATTTCCTGGCGTTTAGGATGTGTGGCTACAATGGGACAAATGAGTGCTACTGCAATATCATTTCGGGAACAGGTGTCAAGGTTTGTTTGCATTTCATCGTAGAAAACAAAATTTCCTGGCCTGATTTCATCAAGATCAGTAAAGTTATTACTCAATGAACAAGAGGGGGTATCGCCATAGGATAGTTGCATCAACGGGAAACCCGCCTTTAGAAATGTTTTCAGCGCCAGTAATTTTTGTATTGACTGGTTTTTGATTGACATGATCTCCTCAGTGGAATGTGCCTCATAGGTATGTCCGGCATGATTGAGGAAACCAATGAAAATTAATTTTTTGCAATTCGCCAGGAGGTTTAGCAGTTGTTGAATGCTCTCAAAATCTTCAGCCTCCATTCCGGTTCTGTTATATCCGGTGTCAATTTTAATGTATATACCAACTGGATGGGTAAGCTGTTTTTCCAGGAAGGAGATCACTTCGGTTGATTCAACCACAATGTTTAAATTGATGCCAGCGGCTAATTGGTCTATTTCCCGCCATTGCAGAATATTTGCCGGAAAGGCAATGGTAAGATCTTTCCAGCCATTTTGGGCGAAGTATTGGGCCATTTTCACAGAGGAGACCGTTGCGCAATCCACATTAAAATCCCTGAACCAGTGGCTGATTTCTGCTGATTGATGAGTCTTGAAATGGGGACGTAATATCACATTGTTGGCATGAGCCTTTTCTGCCATTCGCTCAATGTTTGCCAGGCAAATTTGCTTATCCAGTAAAAGTGTCGGTTGCGTAATCATGGTTTCTACTGTTTCTATTTGAATTCAAAGATAGATAATGCATTTTTACGACGGTTAGATTTATCGATGAAATAGTATATAAGAATGACACCTCAGGTTAAAAAAATGATTCTGGCTTTCTATTATTCAATGGTTAGGTGGTTACAACTGAAACGGAGAGGGATTGTGGTGGTATCTGAAAAAAAGTGGCTTGAAGAGAAAGGTGAAACATATCCTGTTCGCATGTTTCGGGCCACCACAAAACATGGAAAACAGATGGGAAGCCTTAAGGTTATGCCGGGGCGCTATGAACGGCATCGATATGATTATTGTGTCCTCTATGATTTATGGGTTGATACGTTGTATCGACACCAGGGTGTAGGAGCAAGATTGCTAATGGCCGCAGAGCGATTCTGCCAGGAGGAGAAGTTTGAACGACTGTTTGCGGCTATTATTGAAGACAATAAAGCATCGTTGGCACTGTTTGCCTCTTTGGATTATGTGATCCTGAAGCAGGAAAAACTTATTGTACCACATTTGAAGGAGGTGTCTCATTATCCGGCCAGGCGGATGAAAGGAGCAACAAAGGAATTAAAAAAGCCGGTTCAAAATAAATAAGAACCGGCTTTGAAATATTTTCTTAGTCAAGATACCTGACAATGGTTTGATCTCTGTCGGGACCAACAGAAACAATTTTAACAGGAACTTCCAGTTCATTCTCAAGGAATGAGATATAGTTGTTCAATTCTTCCGGAAAATCGTCTTCTGATTTTAATCCTGTAAGATCACAGTTCCAGCCTGGTATTTCGGTATAAACTGGTTCCAGGTTCTCAGGCAATTCAAATGGGAATTCCTCAGTGATTTCATCCCCCATTTTGTATGCCGTAGCAGCCTTGATGGTTTCAAAATGACTCAAGACATCTCCTTTGGTCATGATTAACTGGGTTACACCATTAACCATGATGGCATATTTAAGGGCCACAAGGTCAATCCAGCCACAGCGACGTGGGCGGCCGGTAGTTGCTCCAAATTCATTTCCTGCCTTACGCAATGCTTCACCTGTTTCGTCAAACAGCTCAGTTGGGAAAGGACCACTTCCTACACGGGTGCAGTAAGCTTTAAATATTCCGTATACTTCCCCAATTTTATTGGGCGCAATTCCCATGCCTGTGCAAGCTCCGGCGCAAATTGTGTTAGATGAAGTTACAAATGGGTAGGAACCAAAATCAATGTCCAACATGGTACCTTGAGCACCTTCTGCTAAAATTGATTTTTCGTTTTTCAGGTATTTATTCAGTTCGTGCTCGCTGTCAATAATATTGAACTGGCGTAAGCTCTCAATGCTTTCAAATAAACCTTTCTCATACTCCTCAATGTTGTATTCGAAATTGTACATTTCCAGCAACTTGATGTGCTTCTCTTTCAATGCTGCATATTTTTCTTCAAAATTATGCAGAATATCTCCAACTCTCAGGCCGTTACGTCCTGTTTTGTCCATGTAAGTAGGACCAATTCCTTTAAGGGTAGAACCAATTTTGGTTTTTCCTTTTGAAGCTTCAGAAGCAGCATCAAGAATTCGGTGTGTTGGAAGGATTAAGTGAGCTTTTTTTGAAATATAGAGGTTGTCTGTGATATCGAATCCTTTTTCTTTAAGTGCATCTATTTCTTGCTTAAAGGTGATCGGATCCAATACAACACCATTCCCAACGATGTTTACTTTATCTTTATGAAAGATGCCCGACGGAATGTTGTGGAGTACATGCTTGAAGTTGTTAAACTCTAACGTGTGACCGGCATTGGGTCCTCCCTGGAAGCGAGTAATAACATCGTATTTAGGGGTAAGTACGTCAACGACTTTTCCTTTACCTTCGTCGCCCCACTGCAATCCTAATAAAACATCAACTTTCATCTGTTCAAATTTAAGTAATCAAAAGTCAGATGGAATTCTCATGACAATGAATGAGCTGCCTTTCTGTTATGAAGTAACCTCATTTGTCATGGTTGTTTCATCTATAAAAACTAGTTGTTAATTCCATTTTGCCCGTTTTTTAGGCATGGCCTGATATTGGGCAATAAAAAAACGGACTTCCCGACAATTACGCCTGAAATTCCGATGTGTAAAAGTAGCTAATTAATATCTTAATTCTAAGTTTTATTTGTTGATTTCATGTCGTCCCCCTTTTTTTTAACGTTTTTAGAGAGAGGTGTTACACCTGTAAAAAACAAATAACGATGGAGTAACGGTATTTATAAACAAATTCACCCCGATTTTGTCGGGGTGTGATTATTGAAGGCCAGGCTGAGTGATTACGATTGTTTATTTTTTGCGGCGCATTCACCACAAAGGCCGTAGATGTACAGAGAGTGGTGTGAAACGGTGAAATTCATATAGGTGGAAGCATTATTAAGTATCCCTTGAATGCCGGGATCACAAAATTCAGTTACACTGCCACAGTTGGTACAGATTAAATGATCATGTTGTTTTGACTCATAGGCTTTCTCAAATTGGGCAATGTTTTTTCCGAATTGATGCTTGATAACCAATTTGCAATCCAGAAGAAGGTCAATGGTATTGTATAAGGTGGCCCGACTTACCCGGTAGTTTTTATTCTTCATGAAAATATAGAGTGACTCAATGTCAAAGTGACCTTCACGGGAATAAATTTCATCCAAAATCGCATATCGCTCAGGTGTTTTGCGATGCCCGTTAGTTTGAAGGTATTCCGTGAATAATTGTTTTACAACCTCTTTAGCATTGGCCTTATCCATATCTAATCTCATTAAAAATAGGCCTAAAATTAATGATTTTCCATCTATTAAAAAATGGTTGTTTAGAATAATTTTAAAAAGCTATCCCTGGATGCGTTCCTGACGTTTCACTGTGTGAACGCCTTTTATTTTCATGACATTAAGAATAAGATTATTGAGATCTTCAATGTTGTGGATGTATAAATAAATGGTGCCTTCAAAGATTCCGTCATGACTATCCACATGAATTGAACGCATGTTGACATTTTTATCCTCCGAGATGACCAGGGTGATTTTGCTTACGATACCAATCTGATCGATGCCGGAAAGTTGGATTACGGCCAGGTAGGAGAGTATTTTATGGGATTCCCATTGGGCGGACAAAATACGATCTCCCTGGCTGGACATGAGTTTTATGGCAACCGGACATTTGCGGTTGTGTAAAATCAATTTCTCATTGTCATCCAGGTAACCAACCACATCATCGCCGGGGATTGGGTTGCAACAATTGGCAATGGTATATTGATCCTGGTCTATTTCATCGGAAAGGATGAGTGGTTTCTTTTTGTCAACAACGGGTTCTTCTGTTGTTTCTTTTGGTTTTCCGAAATTAAGGCGCCAATAGCGGATCCATTTACTGGTCGTTTTATCACTTAATATTTTTGGAAGGTTTTCAAGAGTGATTTGTTCGTTGCCAATCTTGAAGTATAGCTCTTCTTTGGAGGCTATGTTGTGGAAATTCTGAAGTTTCTTCAGAATCTTTGAATTGGTAGTGAGTTTTGTGGCTTGCAGAGCGTTCTCCAGTAGGCGTTCCCCTTTCAGTATTATTCGTTTTCTTGCCTTTTTAAAAGCTTCTTTTATTCTGGTTTTCGCTTTGGCAGTGGTTACGTAGTTTAGCCATTCGTATTTAGGGTGCTGTTTTTCGGAGGTGAGGATCTCAACCTGATCACCACTCTTTAGTTCATGGCTTAATGGCACCAATCGGTAATTCACCTTTGCACCAATGCATTTATAGCCAATGTCGGTATGGATTTCAAAAGCAAAATCAAGCGCGGTAGCTCCTTTTGGCATCACCTTTACATCCCCTTTAGGAGTAAAGATCATCATCTCCGAAGAGAAGAGATTCAGTTTGAAATCATCCAGAAATTCCAGAGAATCTTCTTCCGGACTTTCCAATAGATCACGAATGCGTTGCAGCCAATTATCCAGCTCCGACTCTTTATCTTGTTGGCCTTTGTATTTCCAATGGGCAGCAAATCCGCGTTCGGCGATGTCATCCATCCGTTCACTGCGTATTTGAATTTCAACCCATTTACCTTCCGGGCCCATCACCGTGGCATGTAATGCTTCATAGCCATTGGCTTTAGGGGTAGATACCCAGTCTCTTAGTCTATCTGGCTTTGGTTTGTAAATATCGGTGATGAGTGAATAAATAGCCCAGCATTGTACTTTTTCCGGGATGCCTTCCTTGGGGGTAAAGATGATGCGGATAGCCAGAATATCATAGATCTCTTCAAAGGGAAGGCCTTTCTTTTGCATCTTACTCCAAATGGAATGGATGGACTTTGGCCGACCTTTAACGGTGAAGGAGAAATTTTCTTCAGCCAGCATTTTTTGAATCGGGCGGGCAAAGTTTTGAATCAGCTCGCGGTGTCTTTGTTCATGAGCTTTTACTTTGTCGAAAAGCTCCTGGTATTTATTCGGATGTTCGTATTTAAGACTTAGATCTTCCAGTTCTGTTTTTATGGCATAGAGTCCCAGACGGTGTGCTAATGGTGCAAAAAGAAACAGTGTTTCACCGGCAATCTTCAACCTTTTATTCTCAGGCATCGATCCCAGCGTGCGCATGTTGTGCAGTCGATCTGCCAATTTGATCAGAATAACCCGGACATCTTCTACCATAGATAGAAGAAGCTTTCTGAAGTTTTCTGCCTGTTTGGATTGTGTCTGATCAAAGACTCCTTCTAATTTGGTGAGACCATCCACAATAGAAGCAATCTTGGGGCCAAAAATAACCTCCATATCTTCCACCGTATAATCGGTGTCTTCTACCACATCGTGCAGAATAGATGCCACCACACCTTTGGTGCCTAATCCAATCTCTTCAGCGGCAATCCTGGCTACTGCCAAGGGATGTAAAATATAGGGTTCGCCCGATCGGCGTCGCATTCCTTTGTGTGCTTCGTGAGCTAATTCAAAGGCTTTTAAAATAAGTTTGCGATTTTCCGGTGCCTGGCATCTGGGACAGGCTTCAATCAGGTTGTTTAATTGTTGACGAATAAATTGTTCCTCGTTATTTCGTGTCTCTTCCTGCATTCACAAGTGTTCTTAAAGAATTCCTAAAGTACTTATTTATTCGAATTGTTCCAATTCATGGCTGCCATTGCGTTTCCAGCTGTTTACTTTCCTGCAATTATGGTAACAAAATCTTCTTCTTTCAGATATTTATCGGCCAGGTTTAATAATTCTTCTGCCGTAATATGGCGGATGGTATCAAAAAATTCCTGGAAGAATCTCATGTCCAGACTAAAGTCCAGTAAAGAACGGTAATTATCAGCCAGTGAAAAGGGACCGTCAAAGTTACGGGTCAGATCCCCTAACATGTAATTTTTAATGAGGGACAATTCTTCGGCTGAGACCAATTCTGTTTTTAGTCGATTAATTTCATGGAATATTTCCTTAACAGCTGTCTCCCGGTCTTCTCCTTTTACTTCGGTACCAATTACCCAAAATCCGCTATGCTTAAAGGACATGATGTAGGACGAAATGCCATAGGTTAATCCTTTTTCTTCCCTAAGGTTGGTCATTAGTCGGGAGCCAAAGTAACCACCCAGAATAGTGTTGAGTATTTGGATCGGAAGGTAATCGGGGTGGTTTTTGGTGAAAAGGGGGCGGCCTATCTTAATCGCTGACTGAACGGCATTCTCTTTCTTTTCAAAAACAGTAAGTGGAGTGTCTGGTAAAGCGAACGCCGTGAAATGATCGGAGTATTTCCCGGGTTGCCAGGTGTCACTGAAATATTTGGAAAGAATAGATTCCAGCTGTGCCCCGGGCTGACCGGAAATAATCATGTGCGATCCCTTGGGGATATAGACCTTTTTATGAAACTTAATCAGGTCTTCCCTGGTGATATTGCTGAAATGCTCCGGTTTTAAATGGTTCCCATAGGGATGTTCTTTGCCATAGAGTGTGGTGGTGAATTTGCGGGTGGCCATGGTCTTCACCTTCTGTCCCTCAATTTCATACTCCTGTTTCCGTTTGTCCAGGTAGAGATCCAGTTCGTGCTGAGGAAATACCGGATCCTTAATGATTTGAGACAGAAGCTCGCAGGTTGGTTCCAGGTGCTTGCTCAGAGTAAACAGACTGACCACCGCGTGGTGATAATTGGTTTGTTGTCCCAGGTAGGCCCCAAAGAAATCCATCTTTTCGGAGATTTGCTCTGACGTGAGGGATGATGTGCCTTCCGAAAGCAGCTTGTTGGTGGTTGAGGCCAGGAGGGGTTGGGCTGCTTGTACTGAACCGGCCGGGAAGATTAAGTCTATTTTTGTTACCTCTTGTGATCCACCTTCTACTAAATGCACTGTTAGCCCGTTGGGGAGCTTAATCTTTTTGATTGGTAAAAAATCAATGTGACTGATGGGCTCGGAGGGAGGTGGAGTATCTCTGTGTATCTGATTCATTATCGTAGGCTTTTTGCGTGGTAATAGAGCGTTGAACAATTCTCTTTTCTAAAGGTCTTGCGGGCAACGTTGAGGAGGTCTTCGGTAGTAACTTGTTGGTATTTTTGGGGTTCCAGATTGATTTCTTCCGCCTGGCCGGTCATCTCAAATTGAGCCAGGTTCATGGCTTTGTTCAGGAAATTAATCTCAGAGTATACCAGTGTGGATTCAATTTTATTTTTCACCTTTTGAAGCTCATAGTCTGAAACAGCCGATTGACAAACAGCCTCCAGTTCCTTTCCGATGGCGGCGGCGCCCTGTTCCATGGTGACATTATTCGATAACCGACCGGTTACGGTTAATAGCCCCGGATGCAGATCGCCCGAAATATAGGCATTAACATCGGTGAAGAGTTTTTGATTTTTTATCAGTGACTGATATAACCGGGATGAAGCGCCGTTGGAAAGAACATCCGAAAGCAAATCTGTGGCATAAAAATCAGCATCGGTGCGTGCACCTATGTGAAAGACCATGTGGAGCAGGTCTGCCGGTACATCACGATCAACATGCAAGACACGTTCTTCTGTCTGCGCCGGTTCCATCTCAATGGGACGGCGAGTGACTTCCCGGGCCGGGATGTTACCAAACCATTTATCTGCCAGCTTGAAAATTTTCTCCGGATCCACATTACCTGAAACGGAAAGAATGGCATTATTGGGGGCATAATGGTGATAGAAAAACGTTTTAACCTCTTCCAGGGTGGCATTTTCTATGTGAGTAATGTCCTTACCGATCGTTGACCATTGATAAGGATGAACTTTATAAGCCATGGGGCGGACAAGTAAAGGAATATCGCCATAGGGTTGGTTGAGGTAGCGTTGCTTGAACTCTTCAATCACTACCTTTCGTTGAACTTCCAGACTGTTTTCTGAGAAATCCAATTCCATCATCCGGTCGGATTCCAGCCAGAAGCCGGTTTCAATGTTATTGGCAGGTAATGTCAGGTAATAATTGGTCATGTCATTACTGGTCCAGGCATTGTTGTCACCACCTACCTTCTGCAGTGGTTCATCAAAGGAGGGGATGTTTTTGCTGCCGCCGAACATCAAGTGTTCAAACAGGTGAGCAAAACCCGTTCTTGACGGATCTTCATCCTTGGCACCTACCTGGTAGAGTGTATTAACGGCCGCCAGGGGAGTTGATTTATCCTGGTGAACCACGACGCGCAGGCCGTTGTCCAGTACTAGTCTTTCAACGTTTATCATCTATAATTGAAAAGTTGCATTGTTTATCAAATCATTCTTCACATGTCGGTATTCCGATAACAGCTCATCGAAAATAGTTTTGACGGGTTTAATCTCATCAATGAGAGCTGCCACCTGTCCGATCTCCAGTTCGCCTTCTGTCAGGTCGCCCTCAAAGATACCTTTTTTAGCGCGTCCCCGGCCTAATATCTCCTGTAGTTCTTTAATAGAAGCCCCGTGTATTTCGGCGTCATGCACTTTTTCAAAGAAAGCATTCTTGATGAGACGTACGGGAGCCAGCTTTTTCAAGGAAAGAAGCGTGTCGCCTTCGCCTGTTTTTACGATGCAGTTTTTAAAGGCAGTGTGGGCCGATGATTCTTCTGCGGCAGCAAAGCGAGAGCCTATTTGCACCCCTTCAGCACCCAATGACAGAGCGGCGAGCATGCCGCGACCGGTACCAATGCCACCGGCAGCAATGAGGGGAAGGGTGGTTAATCGACTGATATGCGGAATCAGTGTGAGGGTGGTCGTTTCATCCCGGCCATTATGACCCCCGGCTTCGAAACCTTCCGCTACAATGGCATCTACGCCGGCCTCTTCACATTTTTTCGCAAAACGCCCATTGGCAATGACGTGTACCACCGTGATGCCATGTGCTTTCAAAAAGCCGGTCCATTTGGCAGGATTACCGGCAGCCGTGAAAACGATTTGGACGCCTTCATTCACAATGACATTCATTAACTGGTCAATGTCAGGATAGAGCAACGGAACATTAACACCCCAGGGTTTTGTGGTGGCTTGCTTCATTTTTTGAATATGCTCGCGCAACACCTCCGGATACATCGAGCCGGCTCCTAATAAGCCCAGGCCACCACAGTTACTCACTGCTGAAGCCAGTTTCCAGCCACTGCACCAAACCATGCCCCCCTGGATAATGGGATAGTCAATGTTGAATAGTTCCTTTATCCTGTTATTCATTATCAAAATATTTTTGCATTCAGGATGCAAAGATATAAAATTCAAATGCAGGGAATGTCCCGGGAATGGATCAATGAAAAGAATGTGTTTATTTCAAAACAACTATGGATGAATAATCGGAATTGGATTCAAAATGTTTCGCATTAAGGCCTTTTGGGTGTTTCTTGAATTGGAGGTGATTTTGCAATTAAAACTGGCCGTTAAAAGGTTATTTTATATCCGGTAAATTCTAGGCTGACAAGAAATAGAATGAATAGTGTTGGGAGAATTGATTGGAAATTTATCGAGCTTTTTATTTTGGATGGACTTTCTTGAATGAAGAGGTAAATATTTTTTGTATAGGTCTCCGTTTGGTATATTGAGATTGGTGCTATTGATTACAGTTTCAATATTTTCAATGTCATTTTATTTTGCATTTGAGCTTTAGTAAAAATGGATATTTATAATATGGATGGCCGGATAAGAAATGGTTTAATATGAGTTGGCATTTAATTGTTTTGTTCTTTTTATCTGAATTTGAGTTGTAAGTTTATGAAGCGTGTAAAAAATAGTTTTTGCATTTATAGATGGCCTATGGAAGAAGCGGTTTTTATGAGTAGTATACGTAATTCTTTTATAAGCTCAGGGCATGGGGTATGAAGGAAGTTTTTGGAGAAATGTACGTTAATCAGAAAGTGTATATAATAGGCAGGGAGATTGATAAAGAGGATGTTTTACTAGAGTGAGTAATAGTTGTAATGAATTTATTTAGATTCTTTCTAAATGTTAATCATGCATGTTTTGATAATTGACATTGAAGAAAATACCTCATAAGTTTGAATAAAAGTTTAATTAAAAGTTGCAGTATGAATAAAGGACATACGAAATATTATAAAATGATGAGCAGTGTTCAGTCCACAATGGATGAAAATGCTAATGTTTGGAATTTGGTACCTATTGCGGCTGAGATAAAGAATGAATTGGATGAGATTATTCAACGTATTGATGCCATATATGGGAATAACCATGACAATAGTAAAGCCATTACCCGTAAAAAGGAACAATTGAAGCAGGTTTTGGTCAGTAAAGTGCCGGTTTTAGCTGCTAACCTTTATGTATATGGTGATTTAAATAATAATGAAAAGCTGAAAGAGTTTGGAAAAACCACCAAATCCTTATTGGAAAACATGAAGGAATTGGATGTTGTGGGGCAGGTATCGGCGGTCTTGAAAGCGGCCTATACTAACCTGGATTCCATGGCACGTTTTGGTGTTTCGGAACCCCAGATTACTGAAATTGAAACAAATCTGGATGATTACAAGCACTTGATTGGTGAAGCAAGAAATGTACGTAATATGGTATATGCCAATATTCAACATGCTGACCAGTTGATTGAAGCCGGTAATCAATTGCTTCGTAATCGTCTTGATAAAATTATGAAGGTTTTTGAAATTAATAACCCTAAGTTTTACGATTTATATAAGCGTTCGCGCGTACTCATTGATTAATAGTGAAAAATTGAGTTTTTTGTCTAAAAAGGTGCGGTTAAAATTTTTTAGCCGTACCTTTTTTATTTACCTATTTATGGTGGAATTTTGTAATCACCCTGGTTTTTATTTCTTTGTTATAAGTAAATGTTTATTTTCTCAGAGAAAAATAAATTGGGAAAGAGATAAGCTTTTTTTAATACCATGAGAATCATAAAAGTGAAATGTAAATTGGGATAAATGAATATTGAAATTCAATGGTTGTTTTTCCGGTATAATTTGCTGAAGAAATTAAAGATGCTGACGTATGTTATTTCAGATGAAATAATAATACAAGTTTAATTAATGGTCACTAAAGTTGGTTGAATGTAAACCAGAGATTGCAGAATGACCACCAAAGTGGGTTGAATGTAAACTGGAGATTGCAGAATGGCCACCAAAGTTGGTTGAATGTAAACCGGAGATTGCAGAATGGCCACCAAAGTTGGTTGAATGTAAACCGGAGATTGCAGAATGGTCACCAAAGTCGGTTGAATGTAAACCAAAGATTGCAGAATGGTCACCAGTGTCAGTTGAATGGCCACCAGCGATTGTTGAATACTCACCGCTGTTAGCAGAATGGGTACTGGCGTTAGATGAATAGCCTTTAATATTGGTTAGGGAGAGAATGATTGATGTCAATTATAAATGCGAGAGAATTGATTATTGATTCAGGATGAAATTAATTTCTACGAGCAGGCGCTTTTCATGTTTGAAAGGGGTCAATTAAAAAAAATCACCCATACTCTTTTGATGAATATGGGTGAGATTCTAATTTAGAAAAACAGGTTATACGATATAGAAACGGATATGAATAAATTACTTATCCAAATCGCGTTTCAAATTTTGTCTTCTCTTGCGCTCTTTAAGTGAGCCATCAAATAATTCGTATTTCAAATACTGACATTCCAGTGGACCATTATAAAGGATATGTTTTTCCGATGTCTTCAATCCAATACGGTAAATGGCATCTTCATTGGAACTGATGACCCAAACATCATAGCCAGCATATTTCTGTTTGAGTGTGCTTCCGATCTTTTTGTAAAAAGCAAAGATATCTGTCTTTTTCAATCGTTCACCGTAAGGGGGATTGGTGATAATCATCCCTCTGCGGAAAGGCGGGTCCTGCTCTTCAAAAGCACCTTTAGTTATACTGATTTCCCGATTCAGGCGGAATTCCAGTGATGCCAGCTTAGCCATATCTACTGCTTTCATGTCAATGTCATTTCCGGCAATATAGGTTCGTGGATGTTCAATTTTCTTTTCCGCTTCATCCCGAATGCTTTTCCATAGATATTTATCAAAGTCTTTCCAGGCCATGAAGCAAAAGTGCTTGCGGTGCCAGGCCGGCGGTATATTACAGGCGATCATGGCTGCTTCCATTACAATGGTACCTGAACCACACATCGGATCGTAAAGTGGTGTCTCCTTACTCCATCCGGCAAGTAGTATCATACCGGCAGCCAATGCTTCATTAAGCGGAGCTTTGTGACGACTGTCACGATAACCTCTTCGGTGTAATGATTCCCCGGAACTGTCCAGTGAAACCGTGAATTTATTTTCTGACACATGAATGTTGATGCTAATATCCGGATTTTCGGCATCTACTGAGGGTCGGTCACCGGTTTTTTCCCTGAATTGGTCAACAATAGCATCTTTGGCTTTTAAGGATAGAAATTTCGAATGTTTGAAAATATCACCAAAGGCCACGCTATCTATGGCAAATGTTTGTTTATTGCTCATGTGCTGCGCCCAGTCATAGCCATGAATCTTATTATATAGCTCTATTTCTGTATCTGCCTTGAAGTTATAGATTGGCACCAAGATGCGCAAGGCTGTTCTTAAATGCAGATTGGCTTTATACAATACTTCTTTATCTCCCTCGAATGCCACAGCACGCCTTTGCGGCGTGATGTTGGTGGCTCCTATGCCGGCTAGCTCTTCTGCCAGCACATTCTCTAAGCCATGAAATGTTTTAGCTAATAGTTTCAATGTACGTTACCTCCGATTATCTTCTTAAATCAGGCCGCAAGTTACGAAACTATATACAATGCGCAATGAATAGGGGATGTCTAAAATCAGGCTGGAAATGTCAAATATGACAATAATTATTTTGGACAAGTCCTTTCTTGGGAGGAATAGTTAGCTTACGCAACATGCGACATAGTCTCTGTTGATCTGGATGAGAGATTGTTTCAGAATGCGTGATTAAGTGATTTAAATGAATTAAAATGAGGTGAACCGGATTGTTTTGTGAAAGACCATGGTATGAGGCGAGGGAATTATATTTCATCTTTTTTAGGATTCAATATATAACCGTTAGGTTTTGGAAGGTGTCTCAAAAGTCAAAGATCAAATCCGGAAAATGGTTTTATATCATTACTTATTGGAGAAAACAATATGTGGGAGGGGCGAATTGATTACATTTGGGTCTATGTGTATTTAATAATGGTTCGTCAAATTTATCCAGTTAGCTGATAGGTGTTGGTGTTTAATTTTGTACGGAAATTGTTATAAGATAATAAATACCGGATTATCTATTAATATCATGTCTGTAGAATAATTGGGTGACGATCTGTTGCTGTGGTAATTGTGATAAAATAATAACGAGTAAATTATGAGAAAGATTCTTTGGGGGGTGATGATTGTTTTAATACCGACATTTGTTTTTCAGGCAGCTGCCCGAACTGTCAGTAAAAAACCGGTAATTGTAAAAGTATTATCATTTAATATTCTTCATGGGGCTACTACTAAAGGAGATTTTAACCTGGATGTATTGGCTGATGTCATTAAAAAATGTGATCCGGACCTGGTAGCTTTACAAGAGGTGGATTATAAAACCAAACGAGGAAGAGGGTATGATCTGGTCACGGAATTGGGATGGCGTACAAAAATGGCTCCGCTGTTTGGGAAAGCCATGACGTTTGACGGGGGAGAGTATGGTGTCGGGGTGATGAGTAAAACATCTATTATTGGCTCACGTTTGATGGCATTGCCTCACTCTCCTGCCAATGAACCGCGGGCGGCCCTGGAGATTTCCACCGTTTTAACTTCCGGGGATACCATCTGTTTTGTTGGAACGCACCTGGATCATCAAAATGATACTCCCGATCGTCTGTGGCAGGTTGAAACAATTAACCAGGTGTTTGGTGCAAATAATTATCCCACCTTGTTGGCCGGAGATATGAATGATGTGCCGGGGAGTAAGACCATTACTAATTTGGAGAAGGTGTGGCAATCCTGTTATGATAAAACCAATCCTCAGCCCACTTGGCCATCAGATAACCCGAAGGTGAAAATCGACTATGTTATGCGCCGGCCAGCCAGTCAGTGGCGCCTGGTGAGTACCCGGGTGATCCGGGATGTCGTGGCATCGGATCATTGTGCATATTTGGTGACCTTGGAGTTAAAGAAGTAGCGTTACCAATTATTGTTGATGCTCCGAATCTATTTTAAAATCTACTAATATGAAAAAACTATTATTAATCTTCTTTTTAGTGTAGGGATTCTGTTCGCTACTTGATGCTTGTTCTTTAATTGCTTACCGATCACCGGCCGGTATAATGGAGGAGTGTAATTTTGATTGGATACTGAAAGGTAGAGCCATTTATTTTGTGCCGGTTAGGAGGTAATATAGCATGCCGGCTAACGTATGTTTGAAGATTGAACAGATGGGAGTTGACCGGTCTTATGAAGGGATTAATCATGATGGTTTGTTTGTTGCCATGGCTGCCGTTGTAGATGCTTCCATAGATCCGGAGATCAACAAAGAAAAGCCAGTTGTGGATGAACTGGGATTATTTAATATGTATTGGAGCAGACCGGAAATGTGTCGGAGGCCATAAGAGTATTAAAAGGCTTTAAGATTGATTATAATACCCGTAATAACTATTCCAAGGTGCACTAACTGATTGCTGATAATAAGGGTGATGTGGTGTTTTATGAAGAAGGAAAGAAGCCGGTTGTGAAGTAATTGAAGGATGGAGAATGGTTTGCCATCACAAATTTCACTCCCGGTAGCACCATTGCCTGTCCCGAATTGCAGGTGATTAATGAAACAGCAGGAGCCAATGATATATCTTTCCTGGTTGATATTGTTACAGTGATGAGCGCAGGGATGCAGAAGTCCACTGTCTGGACCAGTGCCTATAACCTGAATCAAAAAAAGCTGTTGTTGGGCATGGAAGGTTTGCGAGGGGTACCTGTTGAAATCAATTTTGACGATGCCGGGAAATATTCCGGATCGGTGGATATGGGAGAGCTTAAAATGCGTTACGTAAAGGCTCTGGGTGGAAGGTAAACGGATGTTAAGTGATAAAGCTGGAATGAGGCCTGCGGCAGTTTTGGGATAAATGAGTTATTTGTCGAAACATAGTAGTACATTTTAAGTTTGATTAGTTCTGTCGGACATTATAAAAGAGTCTTTATAAAGAAAACTCCCGGTAATATGAGCCGGGAGTTTTAGTATATGCTTCATGACGCCAGGGTGTTGCTGTTATGTCATCTGAAAATTAAACGGTTCCTTGTGTCATGGCATTGGGTATCTAATGATCCGGAACAAGAATAGTATTGTTGATGGTCATTTTAGATAGGCAACGTAATTGTTTATAAGGAACAGCCTGTTTTTTTTATAAGCAAGAATCTAATTTGTCACAATAATATCTGTCAAATGATTTTTTAGCTTGTGTCTTGGCCCAGTTTTCAAGCCCCATTTTTTGAATCATGCAGAGGTTAAAGACTTTCAAATTGTGGGGGAATTTGTCGGCATGGTCGGCCAGTGGATGTAATCGTTCGCAGGGAAAATTGGTGCAATCGCTGCAAAAATCAAGCTTTTTATCTTTTATGCAGGCATAAATTTTACATTGCCCGTTAAAACCATAGTGTTTTAATACCTCACAATCGCCTGCAATATTACGGCATCCGGAACAAGCTACTTTATTAAGAGGAATATTCAGTCTGTTAGCCATTTCTTGCCTGGTTTTTTTATTTTTTCCAGCTAGGTAAAAAGGACAATTAAAGCAATCTCTGCCACATGGGGCGGTTAAATTTTTATAATCCATAATTTCTCCATTAAAAAAAGTGTATTTACTTGTTTAGTGGAGTTAATAATGGATTTGTGACATCTTAAGTGATTATTTTTATCCAATAGTTTTGTCGTGGGAGATCTTTTTCAAATTTTAGATAGAAACGGGTCAGTTGGGCAGCCTTTTCCAGTTTACTGTATTCCAGATCCAGCTTCACGGATTTTATGTGTTGGCGAATTCGGCAACGACAGTTTCCCCGGGGATTATAAAGAATACAATTGTTTTCCATGAAGTTTTTGACTTTTGCACGTGAGCGGGACGCTATCTTCCTTATGTTTTCTTCTTTTAGTTCCATTATTTCACTAATCTGGTTATAGGAGAGGTTTACGATTTGATGAAATAAAAATATCAGGCGCGCCTCATTGTTTAGGCAATGACAAAAAGCTGTCAGGCAGTGGTCGCATTTTTCTTTTACCCACTCCCGCTTTTCTTTTTCATTATCCGTATAGTCTATTGGCTCCAGACTCATGTAATGGTTAATCTCATAGGAGCTGTAGGTTATTTCATTTTTGAGATAGCGGCTTATTGTTCTTTTGGCTATGGTGTAAATCCAGGTTGAGAGGCTGCATTCATTCTTGTAAGAAGGGGCGCTTTTGATAATTTCATACCAAACCTCCTGGGCGGCCTCGCTGGCTACCTCATGGTTCAAAATAAGGCGTCGGGCCAAGGTAGAAACCATGGGACCGTATTCACGAAATGCCTGATCAGGATCAAATTGATTCATTACTTGCAGTAGAGAAAATTTAAATTAGAGGAACTAAAGGTATTTGTAGATAATTTCTTCTTTTGACAGATCTTGGATGATTTAGTCATTTGGCTTGGTGGAATAGATTCTTTCGCCAATCAGCTTATTCAGGAAATAAAGAAACAATATGTCCTTGGTGTATGAACGATTGGTTACTTTTTGTGCTCCATATTCACTGATGGTCATGTTTATGTGATCCGGATGATTCATAAAGAATTTTTTAAGTGAATTATAGACTTAGTAATTGTTTTTCATTAGTACTCCGGTGTTATTATTCATCTTTCTCTCCAGATAAAACTGGTGAAAGGTAGGGAAATATTCGTTAATCTATGGGTGAGATTCACCTAATTCTACCGGATCACATTGGAGTGATGTCTCATAATAAAAACTTTGCGGATTGACAGTCTCTATATGATTATATTGTTACGTAGAGATTTCCGAAACATCTGATTTAATTCCATAATAGTTGGAATTTACATGATGGCTAAGTTTTTGATAGTATTATTTCTAATGCCATAAGTATTTTCATAAAAGCGAATGGCTTTATTGCAGTCTTATATTAGTCTGTTTGCTCCTGATTAGTCCGGTTTAAAATGAAATACATGGATATTTGTTTATGAATCCTGCGTAATTCCATAATTCGCTATAGCTAACTCAATGTGCCAGGTAAGTTGGCTATTTTTATAAACATATGTGGTCGCACCGTTATTTACATATTCATCAGTTAAGATACCTCAGTAGGCATCTTTTAAATTTTCGGGCACAGTAATGTTGATTTGGAAACTAAAGGAGAATTCATAACCTGCTTTAGTAATGGTTGCATCATTGGGAATGGCTGGTTGAGGGTATATTAAAGCATTCTTCCATAGGAAGGTGAATTTTTTATTGATGTTGTCTTTGATGTAGTGTTTTACTTATAGATAGCCAAGTGCATATTCTTGGTGTTAATCTTTAAAGAAAATTCCTCAATTGGTTTCAGTGGTGGTGGAAGTTTTGTTTTTATGTAATTAACCTGTATTGATGTTAGGTAATCAAAATCAGCTACTTGTTAGGTGAAATCAAGGTTGTATTTATTCGAATCTGTGAGATCAGCAACCATTAATTACCTTTAACGTATCAGTTATACTTCTTCTATTGCTTGGTCAGAAGTGTTTTAAACCGGTTGCAGGTAATCTGAATTCAATTTTTGATTCTCATAATAAAGAGGATGATTCAAATAGTAGTGACGTGCTTTTGTGTTAATCTTCGCTGTGTTTTGTACATAGGTAAGTGAAAATGAATTTTGTAGCAGCTATATTAATAAATCCGGGTGATGTAATAATTTCATTTGGATTTAGGAATATTGGTTGTTCGTTCAAATATTCGAAGAGTTTACTGATTGTCATAAATCTGACGAATGAAATTAAACACTAATTGTAAGTCTTAGGGTGGTGGGATGTTTCAGATATTAGTTGTATTCCTTTGGTACCGGGCTTTTCATTTGAAAAAAAATGAAGCTGATTCATAGCGATCTAATGTGTATTGGTTAAAAAATGGATAAAAACGTGAAACATTCGAAAAAATATGGTCGTAAATGTCTCCGAAATTTCAAGTCATGACTTATCAGAGTGAGTAAGTGTTTAAATAATAAAACAAGAAATATGGGGCGAAAGAAGAGTATAGTCAGGGATCTGGCATTTGCGAGTGGTGCTGTTATTTTCATATTGTGTGGTGTGTCAACCATTTTAAATATCAGTTTTGGGAAAAAAGCTGTTGAGGAAGCCTATCTCAATCAGGCTGCCAACGTGAGAGATATCTTTGATGCAGAACTTTCTGAAATTACATTTGAAATGCATAATGCGGTAGAAGGATTAGCATCAGTTGAAGCCATTCGTGAGGGGTTAGATGCCAATGATATGGATATGATTAATGTTGTGCTTCGTGATTTTGTGAAGTTTCATATGGATGTTGAAAATGTTTTTCTGGCGGTACCCAAAAAGACCGGTGGTGCTGAAATTATTGCTGAAGGTATTTCTCAAGCATTAGGTGTTACTTTTGGAGTTGATGATGATTTTGTTGAAAATATTGAAGCCGGACGAATGGGGCAAGCTCATATTAGCGAACCGGCTAAATCACCAGCCACTGACCGGACAGTTTTTTTATCCAGCTGCCCTGTTTTTGGACAAAATGGGGAAGTTTTGGCTATTGCTTGTTATTCGCATTTTGTTGATGACCAATTGAACGCGTTATCTAATAATACAAAAATAGGGGAACAAGGATATGTTTATTTTCTGCGGACAAGAGATGGAATGTGTATTGCTCACCCAGATAGTTCTATTATTTGGAATGTGACTGCATCGGATATTGGCCTTCAGGATATAATAGATGTTGCTTGTGATGGAGATGGTATATTGAAATATACCTTCAAAGGAAAGGATAAATGGATAGTAGTAAAAAGAAATGATAAATTGAAGTATTATGTATGTGCTAATTTGGTAATAGATGATATACATAAGGCCGTGGTTCCTATATGGTATAATAGTTTGGTTACTGGTATTATAGCATTAATACTTGGTGTGGGATTTTTAACCAGTATTGTGATAAGGGGATTGCGTCCTTTGAAAGGAGCTCAGCAGGTTTTGAATAAGTTGGCTAATGGTCATCTTAATGTGGATATTAAAATAAAACGGCATGATGAAATAGGACAGTCGCTTCTTTCAATAAAGGAGATGGTAGGTCGGATTAAATCTGTAGTGGAAACGGTCATAACCGGTGCTGAACAACTGGAAGCTGGTAGTCAGCAGGTGGCAGCGGCATCCGTTCAGATTGCACAAGGTGCATCCGAACAAGCTGCCTCAGCAGAAGAAGTGACAAGTGCTATTGAAGAGATATCTGCCATTATTTCTCAAACGACATCCAATGCTCGAAATTCAGAGGAGATAGCAAGGGTGTTAAATGAGGAAACAAATAAAATAAAAGATAGTGCGGAGATATCAAGATCATTATCATTGCAAACTTCGGAGGAGATACAACGGATAACGGATATCTCTGATGAGATAAATATATTGTCTTTGAATGCTTCTATTGAAGCTGCCCGTGCCGGAGAAATGGGTAAAGGATTTAATGTGGTGGCACATCATGTTAGGAAATTAGCAGGTAATACGAAGAAACTATCTGATAATATTGTAGATAAGGTTGAAAAAGTATCAGATGCTTCTGTTTTGGCCGATGATCTGTGTAATAATTTCTTGCCTGAAGTGCAGAAAAATCAGCAACTGGTTAGTGAGATATTGACAGCTAGTATGGAGCAAAACAGTGGTATGGATCAAATTAATATATCAGCCCGACAATTGAATGAGATTATACAACAAAATGCATCAACGGCAGAGGAATTATCGGCCAATGCAGAGGAGCTGACAAGTCAATCCCAGAACATGAGAGATGTGATTTCTTTCTTTAAGATTGATGATGATAGCAAGAACTAGATACATGATTAGGGCTTGAATACTGTTTTGTTTCAGGTATATTGAATATTAAGTCGATGGGTTTTTATAATTAGCTGATAGGTAGTTTGAGTTTAATGTATTTTAGAATTGTTATTGGGTTATTAATAATTGATAGACCTATTTATATTACAATTCATTAGCTAATGTTTAAAGATCTGGTGTTATAGCAACTGATTATTATTTTGCATACAGCTTATAAGCGTCCCAAGTAATTCTTGTGGGCGCTTTTTGTTTATTATAATAATTGAATGGCATCTTTTCTTCGATTGTTGTGGCCTTAAACGGAATGCGTTTGCGGGGAGTAGTTAAAAGTTCTTTCAGATTGTAAGATAGTTTCCTATATTGAAGCCCCTTAAATAAAACTTGATGGCCAAACAATCCTTAATCCGATATTTTCTTAAATGGCGCTTACGCCACATGAGTAATCGCCAGTTCATGATGATCCTGAGTATTATAACTGGTATTTCGGCAGGTCTGGGGGCAGTGGCGATTAAGAATGCGGTTCATTTTATCAGTCATTTGGTGAAAAGTATTGAACAAGAATATGGATTTTTGTTTTTGGTTACTCCGGTTATCGGAATCACTTTGACTGTTTTGTTTATTAAATATGTGATAAAGCGTCCGGTGCGGCATGGAATTCCAAATGTGTTGTATGCCGTATCCAAAACACAAGGGGAAATTAATCGTCATAACATGTTTTCTTCCATCATTGCCAGTTCATTAACCGTGGGATTTGGTGGAAGTGTGGGATTAGAAGGGCCAACGGTGTCAACAGGGGCTGCTATCGGGAGTAATATTGGACAATTGTTTCGGCTGAATTACCGACAAATCACGTTGTTGTTAGGATGTGCGTCAGCAGCAGCCATGGCTGCTATTTTTAAGGCACCCATTGCAGCTATTGTTTTTGCGCTGGAGGTAATTATGCTTGATTTGACTTTGTTTTCATTAGTCCCTTTGTTGCTGGCTTCGGCATCCGCTGTATTAACGTCTTATCTATTTTTAGGACAGGATGTGCTCTATCCTTTTAAGGTGGAACAAACCTTTGAAATGATAGACCTGCCATTTTATATTCTTTTTGGTATGGTGACAGGTTTTGTTGCCATTTATTTTACACGCGTCTATATTTTTATTGAAGGTTTGTTTGAACGCATTGGGAAAATGCGCTGGCGCTTATTAGTTGGCGGTGGTATTCTGGGTGGTATTTTATTCTTCTTTCCTGCCTTGTATGGTGAAGGATATAAAGTTATTAATGAAGCGTTAGCCGGTAATCCATCTTATTTATTTGATGGCACCTTGTTTGAGCAGTGGGGAGATAACTTTATTATAGTGGCGGTGTTTTTATGTATGGTGATCAGCTTAAAGGTAGTGGCTGCCTCTCTAACATTTGGAAGTGGGGGAGTAGGTGGTATTTTTGCGCCGACTTTGTTTATGGGGGCAAATACAGGTCTCTTATTCGCTATGGTTGTTAATAAATTGGGATTTCATCAGTTGTCGGAGAATAATTTTGCACTCATTGGTATGGCCGGATTAATAGCTGGTGTGTTGCACGCGCCACTTACCGCCTTGTTTCTTATTGCCGAGCTCTCCGGAGGTTATCAGCTTTTTTTACCTTTGATGATTACTGCTACAGCCTCGTTTGCCACCGTTAAAACATTTGAAAAGCATTCGGTTTATACCCATCAATTGGCCAGGCGGAAGGAATTGTTGACGCATGACAAGGATCAGAACGTGTTAACCATGATGAATGTAAACCAGTTGATTGAAACTGATTTTGCCATCGTGAGACCGGATGCTTCTTTAGGTGATCTGGTTGAGGTTGTTTCTGAAGCCCATCGTAATCTGTTTCCGGTAGTCGATGAAGAAGGACGATTGCATGGAATGGTGAAGATGGATGATGTTCGAAAGATTATTTTTAAACCCGAACTATACGATAAGGTATTTGTAAAAGACCTGATGTATATGCCGGCTTATTACATTAGTCCCGATGATTCAATGGAAGATCTCGTTGAGATGTTTCGGAAATCCAACCGTTTTAATATTGCAGTTATTGATCATGGACGCTATAAGGGTTTTATCTCCAGGGCAAATGCATTCACAGCCTATCGTAACCATCTTAAAATGTTTTCAGCGGCCTATTAGAAAGAGTATCAGTGCTTAAGTTTTTTAAGGGCACTGATGTAGTCATGGGTTTTTGAGCTAATGGGTTCCTATTCTGTTGTTTCTTGGGCGAAGTTTTTTTGCCATTCATTAAATTGTGAAACAACTTGTTCTGCTTCTGTATAGTTATTGGTGTCCATGAGTTGTGCGCGTAACTTTGCTGCTGCCGGAAAGTTGTTGGTGTATATTTTGAAAAAGCGTTTGATAATAGCCCAAGGCTTTTGACTCTGCCAGGTGTTTTCATATAACCGGGCGTGATCTAAAAGTGCTTGCAGTTTCTCCTCCTGTGAAGGTTCTTTTCCCGGGGAGAAAAACCAGGGATTCGAAAATATGCCGCGTCCGATCATTGCACCGTCCACACCATGGGTTTTTACTTTCTCATGGCCGTCCTTTAATGACGCAACATCACCATTACCAAGAATTTTAATGGTTGGATTAATTTGATTGCGTAGTTCAACGGCCTTTTGTATCTCATTCCAGTCGGCTTCTCCTTCTGACATCATTTTTTGTATGCGACCATGAACAATCAGGGCATCGATATCGCTTTGTAATAGTGTTGAAATCCATTCTTCGGTTACTACTTTTTTAAAGCCAATGCGTGTTTTTACACTCAAAGGCAGCGAAGTGGCTTCTTTTACTGCGGCGATTATATCCAGGGCCAATTGGGGGGTGTTGATTAAGGCTGAGCAGGCACCCTTTTTAATGATATTCTTCATGGGGCATCCCATGTTGATGTCAATACCATGAAAAGGAGTGTGTGCTGCGATGTAGCGGGCTGTCTTGAAGAATTTCTCAGGATCAGTGCCCCAGATTTGTGCAACAAGTTTAACGTTCTGCTGGCGGGCAAGGTCTAGTTCGCTGGAATTTGCTTTTATCCGGTGTATTACTTTATCATGGCCAATGTCATGACAGAAGCCATCTGTTGATAAAAATTCACTGAATAATAAATGTAAATGGGAGGGAGTGCTCAGTTTAAGCACAATCTCTCTAAATACTGTATCTGTGACGTCCTCCATGGGAGCTAATGCCCACAGTGGTTTTTCTAATTCGTGCCAGAAATTTCCCATTAATCTTCTTCGCTATCCTCTCTTTGTGTATCGTCAATATAAACGAGGTGCAAAAATAGTATTTTGCAATTGTTCGTCAAATATTCCAGTCAGACAGAGGTTATTCAAATAATCCTTCGTCTCGTATCAGCATCAATATGGCGGACTGGGGCACGATAACGTATTTCTCCTTCTTGTATTCGATCTCGTAGCCACTATTTTGAAGATAAATAGCCAGATCACCTTCTTTGGGTTGCAGTGGTACATATTTAACCTTTTCATCCTTCGATTTCCAAGGTTCATCACTGTCGGCAACTGCCGGAATGGGATATCCGGGACCTGTTTTTACAATATAACCACTTATTACTTTTTCCTTTTCCTGGACGTTGGGAGGCAAGTAAAGGCCGGTTTTTGTGCGTTTCTGGGGTGTTTTGGATTTGATCAGTACGTGATCTCCTACCAGAATGAATTTTGCTAAATCTTGATCATCTATATTCAGTGACATGATTTTTTGCGGTAAAGATAAAAATTGCTTTTTATACTAAATGCCGTACTCCAAAAGGTTTTTCGATGAATTATTGAATAGGAGATGAATGCGTTAACTTATTTTAACAGAATACCTGTATTATATCACATTGTTTTATGAAAACTATTTTCCTATTTTTGCTAGTACGTTATTTGATCACTGTATTTTGCACCAAACTTGGTGTTCTCGCAATCAGATTTTTACAATAAAAGAAAACCTTAACGCTTCGTTTGATTTATAGTTTGAAAACGACTTAACCCATTTTTTGTATATGGAAGTAAAGTTAAATAAAAAGAGAAAGCTTAGGAAGATTGATGATGAAGAGTGGAAAGAGCTAACGTTTACGGATAAGAAATATGAAATTAGTAACTATGGTCGTATCAAGAGTTATTGTTATGACCAGGTGAATGGACGCATTGTAAAGCCAGGTAATATAAAAGGCTTTTATAATATCAGTTTACGTGTTGATGGTAAGAAGAAATCCTATTTAGTGCATAAGTTGACGGCTGAATATTTTATTCCAAAAGAAAGTGATGAACACACCGTTGTGATTCACCTGGATTGGAATAAGCAAAACAATTTCTACGGTAACCTCCAGTGGGTGACCCGGGAAGAGAGTTATAAACGTATGCACAAAGTGCTTCAGGAAGCTCGTAAAAAGGCCGGGAAAGTAGTTACGTCTTCTAAATTAAAACCAGAAGACGTTAAAGTGCTTAAAGGGATGCTTGAAAAAGGAATAAAACAGAGTGTTGTGGCGCGATTGTTTTGTATCAGTGAAATGCAGGTTTCACGGATTAAGCGAAATGAGAATTGGGCAGAAGTTGAGGCTGTAACAGATATCTAAATAGAGGGCAGTTTGTCACCTTTATTATTATAGTATTACGATTAGAATTATTGCAACTGCTTTTTTTATTCTTCAGTAAGAGGAATGAAAGAAGCAGTTGTCCTGTTTTTATAATACCTGACTTTTTTGCCGGCGTATGGAGGTTGTCATGCTTGTGTTTTAAAACCTAAATAAAGCTTAGTTAATGATGTATGATTATGAATTGACGGAAAAAGAGTAAGGGTGTTGGGGGAAGGCAATAACGTCGAAGTTATAAAAAAGTTGAATTGATCGAATGATGTTTTTGTCTGCTCAAGTGGGATTTATGAGCATCTGCTGACGTATTTAATGTATTTTTATTTGATTTTGGGTTAATGCCTTTAGGACGAAAAAGATCGAAACTTGTTTAAAACAATAATAAATTACGGCTCAAAGGACAACAGGGGGCCATTTGTATTACTTTTGTCACCGCAATGAAAAAAATATCACAATTACCAGGGAAATTTCTCATTTGGAGAATAAAGAATGTTAGTCACCGCCAATTTGTTTTAGTCTTAAGTTTATTGGTCGGTATTTTAAGTGGATTAGCTGCTGTGATTTTGAAAAACGGGATTCACCATGTGCATGTGTTTTTAACCAGTGGATTCAGTATGGAGGCGCAGAACTATCTGTTTCTTGCTTATCCGATGATTGGTATCTTAATAACGGTCTTGATTGTTAAGATCTTTATTAAAGATAATCTGGGGCATGGAATCAGTAAAATCCTTTATGCCATATCCAAGAGGGGGGGACATATTAAATCACACAATAACTACTCCTCTATACTCACAAGTACGTTCACCATCGGATTTGGTGGATCAGTAGGAGCAGAGGCGCCAATTGTGCTAACGGGTGCTTCTATTGGTTCATCGTTGGGGCGATTGTTTCATATGAACTATAAAAATATCATTTTGCTTATGGGATGCGGTGCTGCCGGAGCTATTGCCGGTATCTTTAAGGCACCCATTGCCGGATTGGTATTTACACTGGAGGTGTTGATGCTTGATTTGACCATGGCCAGTATCGTACCGTTGCTTATTTCTGCTGTGTCATCGGCATCGGTAGCCTATTTTTTTCTGGGCAAAGAGGTAGAGTTTACCTTTCATCTGGAAGCACCGTTTATACTGGATAATATACCGTTTTATGTACTGTTAGGAATTGTTGGTGGTTTTGTCTCCCTTTATTTTACCTGGGGGGTTATGTATGTAGAGAATCGTTTTGGGAAAGTGTCAAATACTTTTGCAAAATGGATTATCGGCGGGATTATTTTAAGTGTGGTTATTTTCTTATTTCCTCCTCTATACGGGGAAGGATATGATACCATTACCGCCTTACTTAATGGCGATGTAAACTCATTGATGAGTAACAGTTTGTTTTATGATTTACATGAAAACAACTGGGCCATCATGGGGTTCCTCTTTTTTATTCTGGTCTTTAAAGTACTGGCCACAGCGGTTACCACTGGTAGTGGTGGTATTGGCGGTATCTTTGCACCAACACTTTTTATGGGCGGGGCTACCGGTTATTTCTTTGCCCGCATTGCCAATAGTTTGAATTGGGTTAATCTGCCTGAATCGCATTTTACCTTGGTGGGTATGGCTGGGTTGATGGCCGGGGTAATGCATGCTCCGTTAACGGCGATCTTTTTGATTGCTGAAATCACGAAAGGTTATGGGTTGTTTATTCCGCTGATGATCACTTCTACTATCGCTTATTTGACCATTATGTATTTCGAACCGCATTCGATTTATACAAAACGTTTGGCGCAAAAAGGCGAACTCATTACTCACCATAAAGACAAAGCTGTGTTAACGCTGATGCGATTAAATAAGGTATTGGAAACGGATTTTCGTATAGTTTCACCGCGTACCAGCCTGGGCGAGTTGGTGAGAATAATATCAGCGTCGAAACGAAATATTTTCCCGGTGGTAGATGATCAGGGGATCCTTCAGGGTATTGTGCTACTTGATGATATCAGGAATATAATGTTTAACAATGAGGCGTATGACAATACTTACGTGGAACAGCTGATGTCTTTGCCGCCAACGCATATTCAATACGATGAAAATATGGATGCGGTGATGCGGAAATTTGAAGAAACCGGGGCCTGGAACTTGCCTGTTGTAGAAGATGGGAAATATTTAGGATTTGTATCGAAATCAAAAATTTTCTCGGTTTACCGCCGCGTTCTGATTCATTTCTCTGATGAATAGGAGGTTTGTCTGAGTGGATAATTAATTTGACTTTTATCTCAATATTTGATTTATGTCATGTATGGGCATTTCTTGAATAAAATCATTGGTAGGGTCTGGTAAAAGTTATAAACTGCATGTCTATTTTGAAAGTCAGTTTGAACCTTTAAATTTGTAGCTTTTAATCATTTATTGGGCAAACCCAAATTAATTAATTTAATAAAATAAATAGGGATGGAAAGAGATACAAAAATCTTCGACCTTATTGAGCAAGAATATGAGCGTCAGAAAAATGGTATAGAGCTTATCGCATCTGAAAACTTCGTGAGCAAGCAGGTGATGGAAGCGATGGGATCGTGCCTGACAAACAAGTATGCCGAAGGATATCCTGGAAAGCGGTATTATGGCGGCTGTCAGGTGGTGGACCAGACAGAACAATTGGCTATTGATCGCGCTTGTGAGCTTTTCGGCGCTGAATATGCCAATGTGCAACCTCACTCAGGGGCTCAGGCTAATGCCGCTGTTTTCTTTGCTTGCCTGAAACCAGGCGATACCTTCATGGGGCTTGATTTGTCTCACGGTGGTCACCTGACTCATGGTTCTCCGGTGAACTTTTCAGGTGTTAACTATCATGCTGTTGCTTATCATGTGAAAGAGGAAACCGGACAGGTGGACTATGATGAGATGGAGCAATTGGCACGTGAGAACAAGCCAAAAATGATCATCGCAGGAGCTTCTGCTTATTCGCGTGAGTGGGATTATGCACGGATGCGTAAAATTGCTGATGAAGTGAATGCTATCTTGCTTTGCGACATGGCACACCCTGCTGGTTTAATTGCCAAGGGCTTGTTGAGCAATCCGGTGGAGCATTGCCACATTGTGACAACCACTACTCACAAAACACTTCGCGGACCACGTGGTGGAATGATCCTGGTGGGTAAAGATTTCGAAAATCCATGGGGATTAAAGACACCTAAAGGAGTAACCAAAATGATGTCGGCCGTATTGGATTTTGCCGTATTCCCGGGACAGCAAGGTGGACCGCTTGAGCATGTGATTGCAGGTAAAGCAGTAGCTTTTGGTGAGGCCTTGTCTGATGATTTCAAAACCTATGTGGAGCAAGTGAAAGCCAATGCTGATGTAATGGCTGATGAGTTCAGTAAATTAGGGTATAAAATTATTTCTGGTGGTACAGACAATCACCTGATGTTGATTGACCTTAGAACGAAGTTCCCTGAAATCACTGGTAAGAAAGTGGAAAATACTTTGGTGAAAGCTGACATTACCATTAACAAGAACATGGTGCCATTCGATACCCGTTCACCTTTCTCTACTTCAGGAATTCGTGTTGGAACATCTGCCATCACTTCCCGTGGTTTGAAAGAAGACGAGATGCGAGTGATTGTAGGCTTCATTGATGAAGTAATTTCAAATATCGATAACGAAGAAGTGATTGCCGACGTACGTAAGCGCGTGAATGCAATGATGGCTGATAAGCCAATGTTTGCTTGGTAGTCATTATCATTTTATAATATAAGAAAGGATGCTTTACTTTAAGGCATCCTTTTTTTTATCAAAAAAGCATGGAAATATATAAGATCGTTTTGTTGGTTGTGGCCGGTGTTTTTGCCGGTTTTATTAATACCCTGGCCGGTAGTGGTTCTTTGTTGACCTTGCCGGTATTAATGTTTTTAGGGTTGTCGCCCAACCAGGCCAATGCCACAAACCGGGTGGCCATCTTCTTTCAAAACCTGGTGGCAGTGCGGAATTTTAAAAAACAACAATTGTTACAACCACAACATGAATGGCGACTTATTGTTCCGGCTGTGATTGGATCTGTTATAGGCGCTCTGTTTGCCGTATATATCAATGCGAAAATGCTGAATGGTATTATCGGTGGTCTTCTTTTATTCATGTTCTTTCTGATTTTAATCAATCCCGGTAGTTGGGTGAAACAACAAGCGGGCCAGGTGCAAAAGAAACATTCATTTTGGCAAATCATCATCTTCTTTTTGATTGGAATTTATGGTGGTTTTATCCAGGCGGGTGTGGGTTTTTTTCTTTTGAGTGGCCTGGTGTTGGGTGTGGGATATGACCTGATTAGAGCCAATGCGGTAAAGGTGTTGATTGTTTTGGCTTATACCTCCCTTGCCTTGGGGATATTCATTTACTCCGGACAGGTGAACTATCTCTATGGGCTTATTCTTTCCGTTGGCAATGTTACTGGTGCTTATGTGGCTTCGCGGTATGCCGGTAGAATTGGGGTGGCTGCGATTCGTTATATTTTGTTGGCAGCGGTGTTTATTGCCGGGTTAAAGGTGCTGGGAGTGTTAGATATGATAGTTATGTCTTTGGGAGAATAGGTTAAATACATCCATCCCTTTGTGAATACTCTTTTTCCCCAGAGGGATCATCATTCTCCCCAAGGGAATTATCATTTTCCCCAGGGGGATAATCGTTCTCCCCAAGGGGAATAGCGTTTGCCCCAAAGGGAAAGATTTTCCCCCCAAGGGGATTGGCGTTCTCCCCAAGGGGATTGGCGTTCTCCCCAAGGGGATTGGCGTTCTCCCCAAAGGGATTGGCGTTCGCCCCAAGGGGATTGGCGTTCTCCCCAAAGGGATTGGCGTTCGCCCCAAGGGGATTGGCGTTCGCCCCAAGGGGATTGGCGTTCGCCCCAAGGGGATAATCATTCTCTCCAAAGGGATTGTCGTATTCCCCAGGGGGATTGTTATAATCCACTAATATTTAGTTTTGTTTGGTTTGAAAAAAGATTCCCAAAGGCCTCCTGCTTGTGACATAGAATGGATGTTAATCCAATTCAAAATGATAAGTAATCGTCCCCTTTTGGTAAGCAGCGGCGTTGGCATCGTTATTAAAATGTGCCTTTAGTGCGGCAGCTACGGCGGCTTGCTTCAAAGCCCGGCTGGTGGTTGTGGTGCCCTTCAGCATGGGTTCTGCGCTGGTAACTTTCCCTGTTTTGTCAACCGTGATTTGAACCACTACAATACCATATTCCTGCGTGTTATAAGCTGGTAGAGGAAATGAACCAACCAAGCTACGGCCTGCCAGGCTAAAGGAGTTGCCTTTTGTACCCAAACCGCTTCCATTACGATTTTTTGAATTGGGATCGCCGGTTAGATAGCCCTGGTTACCGGTTCCTTTGTTTTCGCCCTCTGATGTGGAGGTGCCGCTTCCTTTTCCAAAGGCGTTGGTGACGTTATTGCTGATGGCTTTCTTTTGGCGTGCAATTTCTTCCTGGCGTTTGCGTTCGGCTTCTTCTTGTCTTTTCCTTTCTGCCTCTTCTTTTCTGATGCGCTCTGCTTCTTCTTTCCTGATGCGTTCCTCTTCTTCACGTTGAATACGTTCAGCTTCTTCTCTTTTTTTTCTTTCTTCTTCCAGGCGTTTCTTTTCAGCTTCCTTTTTCTTTTGTTCGGCTGCTTTTATTTCTGGCGCTTCATCGTAATCCTGTGTTTTTATTTCTTCTTTAGCCGGTTCTTCGGGCACCGGCTCTGCTTTTTTAACAGGCGGTGGCGGAGGGGTTGATTTTTCAGTTTGTTGGGCAACTTGTTGACGTGGTTCTTCATTTCCCATGCCTGTTACCGTATCACCTAAATTCACTAAAATCCCTTCTTCTCCCTGGGGGATGGATTTCAAACCAAAGTATATCAAAAACAGCAACAGTAACACATGAAATACTGTTGTGCCTATTATGCCATATCGTTTATTGGGGTTGTTCATAGTCTATTTGGCTCGTGTTGCCAGTATCAACTTATATTTATTTCGAATTGCAATATCTCTTATTTTTCCCACTACAGAGAAGGGGACTGCTTCATCAACATGAAGAGCAATATACGTCTCCGGACTATTATCTAAAATACTTTTCAGTCGTTTTTCCATTCTCCAAAAGGCAATCTCTTCGCCTTCCACGTAGTATTTCAGATCACTGGTTACCGAAATAGTGGTATTGGGCTTAGCCGATACCTGGTGATCTCCCTTGGGCAGCGTTAGATTTTTAACGGCTGCAGGTGTTACCAATGTGGAGGTAATCATGAAGAAGATTAACAGCAGAAACACGATGTCGGTCATCGACGACATACTAAAACCTGATTCAACTTTACTTTGTCTTTTTAGCGCCATTACCTGATATCTAAAATTACTTTTACGCCATTTGATTCTGCAATGTCCAGAATCCTTGCTGCATCCCCGGTAGAGGCCTTTTTATCGGTGCGCAGTTTAATAATGCTTTTGTCAGCACGGGCAAAGGTGTTTAATAACCGGGGTTCCAGGTTGCCGGCCGAAACCCGCTTCCCGTTTAAATAGTATTTGCCGGATGCTGTTACACGCACGTCCACGTATTTTTCAACCACTACTTTTTTAGTGCTCTTTTTCGGAATCAACAACTTAATGGCATTGGGGTGTACCATGGTTGAGGTGATCATGAAAAAGATAAGCAGCAGAAATACAATGTCGGTCATGGACGACATGGAAAAACTGGTACTTATTTTACTACTTCGTTTTAATGCCATGGAGGTTTAGTGAGAGGGTTCGTTAAGCAGATCCATAAATTCCATGGTTCGGGCTTCCATCTTGAAAACTACTTTTTCGACCTTGGCCACTAGAATGTTGTAAGCGAAGTAGGCGATGATACCAATGGCCAGCCCGGCTACCGTGGTCACCATAGCAGTATAAATCCCTGATGATAGTAAACTGACATCAATGTTATTACCGGCATTGGCCATGTCGAAAAAGGCTTGAATCATCCCGATAACGGTTCCCAAAAAGCCAATCATGGGAGCTCCTCCGGATACCGTGGCCAATGTTGGCAGTCCTTTCTCAAGGCGACTTACCTCCAGGTTACCCACATTTTCAATGGCGGTATTTACATCGGTCAAAGGGCGACCAATGCGTGAAACGCCTTTTTCGATCATCCGGGCAATGGGAGATTGTTGTGACTGACAGAGCGTCAGGGCCGAATCAATTTTTCCGTCGTGTATATAGTCTTTGATTTTGTTCATGAAACTGGCATCTTCCTTGGTGGCTTTTTTTATGGCAAAAAAGCGTTCAAAGAAAATGTAAACAGCGATGACTGATAATAGCGCCAGTGGGATCATGATCAATCCGCCGTTGAGGGCCATTTGAAAATAGTTCATGCCTTTTTCCGCTTCGCCGGTTATCTCTTCTGGTTGAGCAGTCTGAGCTGCTTGTATCAATAAAAACAAGTTCATGTTGTAAGGTTTTTAAACTTTCGAGCTAAAATAGTAAAAAAAATCTGGTGCGGTTTTACCGAATCCTACGTCTCTACGATATAAAAGGGGGAAGGGTTATACCAAACCTATTTAAAAATGCCCTCGATATAATGTCGATAGTGTTTAAAGGCTAATTAAAAGCATAGTGCATTAAGTGGCCATTTTAATCACTCTTCGGTATTATTTTTTCTTGTCATCTTTTTTGCCTCTTTTCGAACGGTCTTCCTCCTTTTTGCCGGTAAGGATACCCCAATATTTTCTTAATAACTCGCCAAAGGTATTGAACTCCTCTTTGAAAGATAAGCCCACTCCTTGTGTTGTAGGCGAGGTTTCGTAAATAATGTCGTTGTTCGAATGGGTATAGGCTTTAGCCCTGATTGTCCCGGTATTATTGAGTTTTACATCCAAGTCAAAGTCGCCGATGAGCTTACTCGTTTCGGCCTGGTATTTTCCGTACCCCACATTACCATTAATGGTAACGCGGTTGTTAAACATTTGAGTGGAAAGGGCCACTTCTACCTCTTCATTTGAAATTTCATCGCCAGGTCGGTAGGCCACGCCGATGTCAATGTCGTTACTGATTTGTGACAACCAATGGCTAAGTTGGTTGGATAATACTTCGGTGGTGGTGACCAGGGCTGCCTGGTTACTCACTTTACCCGAGGAGGATTCGCCGGCTCTTAAGTTTTCCGGGGCGTAGAATTTATTCAATACCAACAGTGAAATAACTTGTCGGTTGAGTTCTTCTTCCGAGGTGATGTAGCCATCAATAATATCTTGTGATCCTTGCTGAAGCGAAGGAGTTTCGATATCAAATTTAATGATGGGTTTCAGCAAACGATCACTTAGTAACAGGTTGCAATTGATTGGAATGCGCCGGTAATAATCGCTGTTATTATCGCCCGAAAGAGTAGGGGCCATTAGTTCGTATAGTGAAGCTTTAAGTTTATATGTGGCATTCAGGTCGATGAGGGCATCGTAAGGATCGCCATCCCATTTAACCATACTCCCTTTGTTGATGACAAAGCGTTTATTTAAAACATTTCGGAGTGTGAACATGTAATCTCCCTCTTCAATGGTATAGTCGCCGTAAAACGTTATTCTTCCCTGCTTGTCAATTCTAATTTGCATGTTACCATTTCCTGTCCCTTTGAGAATATCTCCAATCTTTGAGTCGAAAATGACCTGTATTTTGGCCGCTGGATTAACATCCAGATCCATGGTGATGTCCATGCCGGAAAGGTCTATCTTGTATTGGTTGTCTTTCTTTTGATGCTCTGTGGCCTCTTCTTCATGAGAAGTGAAACGTATAAAATTGGTTTCTTCAGCCTCCTCTTCATCTTTAAGTGGGAGGAAAAAGGTGGAATTGTCCCTTGTCTTTGCAGCGATATCTATAATTATATCTTGTGTTGAACCGGTAATGGCCATGTTGCCATCGGCATAAACCGTTCCATAGTAAAGCGGATTATCTTGTTCCTTTGTGTTTAATACCTGTATGTTTTCTCCCTCCAGGTGGAGATCGTAAGTCATGCCTCTAAAACCGGTGTGATTGATGGCGCCAAAAAAGCGCGCTGTGTTATTATTGAGGTCGCTTACGATTAAATCTTTAAACTCTATTTTGTGCGGGTGAAAGATGACTGAATCAGTAACGGAATAGGATGTTTTCAGCAGACCAACATCGAAGGTGGCCTGGTTTACTTTGAGCCGGCCGGAAAGACCAATTTCATTTAAGGGACCAGTTACACCAATATTACCCGAAGCAGTTCCGGATAGGTTTTGCATTACCTTTTTAAGGTAAAGATTCAAAAATGAGATGGGCAGACTGTCGACCTGGTAATTTAGGTTCAATGTTTTAGAATCAACGTAGTAGCGTCCTCCTCCATTTAATGGATACCTGTTATTGTTCTTTATGGTATTTACCAGGTTGATGGCTCGTTGTTCGGCGTTATAACTACTTTTTAGGGTGAAATCGCCTAAATGGTCTTTGTTAATTTCAAATTCGTCGATGTCAAGTTTAGTAGTGAGAATAGGGGTCCGATACAGGCCACGTAGTTCAAAGTCGCCGTTTAATATGCCAGAGATGGATATGCCTTTGAGTTCAAGGTTTTTTAGGATGTCGTGCAGGTTAAGATTTTGTACGTAGATGCTTAGCTTGTCACTGGTGGATTTGTGTTGAAATCCATTAAAGCCAACGGCTTGGTTTTTATGCCATACCCGAAGGTTGTTAATCGAAAATCCTTGCGGGTGATAATAACCTACTGATGGTTCCAAATGCCAAATGCTATCTTTTACGATTACGGATGACGGGTTAAGATTGATAGTAGCAAACAGGCCTTCTTCTTTTCGTTTAAAAGTAGTTGTTGTGTAGATGGCACCACTGTTGGTGTATTCGTCCCAATTGTTCCAGAAAAGGTTAAATTGAAGCGTGTCTGCTACTGCTTTTTGATGTAAACTAAGATTTTGAAAAGAGAAAAGGTTTTTGATATTTAAATCTTTAATGCGATAGGTACAGGAGAGTTCTTTGTTTTCCTGCGTACCAATGTAGAAGGAGAAATCGTTGGCATGAATATTTTTATAATGAAAGTAGCCCAGTTCGCCTTCCGCATTGAACAGGTGATAGGAATCATTGAAACGGCCGACGATTAAGCCGTCATCGGAAATGTTAATTCCCGGGAGAGCCAGCGATACAAGTTCGTGTATTCCTTTAAATTTGCAGGTGAATGAAAAATCATTCTTGCCAACCGGCAGTTTATTGTTGCTCTCTTTAATCACGGCGGGCAGGAAAACACGTAACTGCTGTTGAAGTGTTTTGTAAAAGCGTTTAAAATTATACTTGCCAATTAATTCTCCTTCGGCAATATCCGAATGTAGAACTAAGTGTTTGTTCTCTCCCTTTCGATATGCTTTTAAATAAATGGAATCAATAGCCAATGATTTTTCCGGGCTGGTAAAGGCAATGTTGGAGATTTTAATGTTACCTATCACATCATCGATGTCGTTTCCGATGATATTAGTGGACATGTTAACAGAGAAATTGTTGTCCGGGATGGTGGTAAGTAAATTGAGTTTGTCCAGTTTAATATCTTTTAAAGAGGCCTGGAAGTTGAAATCGGGAATATCTCCCGAATAGTCAATCTTTCCCTGGAAATTAAGAGAACCGTTGGGATCTTGCAAGTTTACTTTACCATCAAACCGTTGATTGGCAAACAGACCGCTCAGTTTAATGTTTTGATATTTATAATCCTTAACGATTATGGAATCCACAGTACCCTCAATGAAGGCAAAGAACTTTGATGCTGATGATCTGCTTCCGGTCATGGAGGCTTCCATTGTGACCGTTCCCATATGTTTTTCGGCATTGAGCAGTTGGCCCAGGTTGAATTGACGGGTGCGTACTTTTCCTGAGAACACTAGCTTTTTACTTGCGTCTAGTTTTAAGCCAATATCGGTACGTAGCATCCCCAAATTAGTAGAGAAGGTACCATAAGCCACTAAGTCACTTAGAAAACCGGTGAAGTTTCCTTTGTATCGAATCGTTCCAAGGCGATTAAAGGAAGTGGGTAATTCTAATGCTCTCTCTTCAGAAATGGCAATAAGGCGTTCCAGATCGACAGCTGAAGTGTTAAGTTCTTTCACGTCAAGAAAAATGTATGTTTCGCTCATGTTCGGAAGCCCGTTTAAATCGAAACTGGCAGATAATTTTGAATGTTGACCATAAGAGAGATTGATATTCCGTCCTTTAAGATTGGAGATTGTGCCATAAATGCTTCCTGAAAGGTTGATGGCACTATTTAAAAACGGAACCCGGAAAGGGAAATAGCTAAAATCTTTTGGTGATACTTTTAATTCTTTCATTTTAAGGTGGAAATTTCCCTTGCGGGCGAAAGAATTAAAATCAGTGATATCTCGGGTATTAAGGTAGAGGCTGTCAAGGGCTAATAAGGAGTGTTGGGAATGCGCGGTTAGCTCTTTTATAAGCACGCATGAATCTGTTAATGTTACCTGGGAGCTGAATTCTTTAATGGCAAAACCTGATTTATCAACAAAAGACAGGTGTTCTATCTTTGAAGAAAATTTGTTGTTATTGTTGGAAATGTCAGCAATAGCAGTGTTCAGGTGTTTCACAAAAAAGATGCTTTTATCGGTTTTGCTCAGGGTATCGTATTTTGTGAAACTCAGTTGAGCCTGATTGGCTGTGACGGAGTGGGCCAGGTATTTCCATTTAGTGGTGGTGGAATCAGTAGATCCGGCCAATGCATCAAATAAAAATGAGAAATTATAAGTAGTGTCGGTTTGATTGATGTTGATGTGAGGTTCTTCCAGATTAACTGTTCTGAGATAGATCTGTCGTTTCTTGAATCCTAAGGAGTCAATGGTTGCTGTGAATTTAGGGACAAATAGTAATGTGTCAGCCTTTTGATCCATTATGAGTACTTCGCCCAAAGAAAGCCGTTTGAAAGGCATTAAATGAACGTAGCCGATGGATATCTCTGTGTCAAAATCCTCAGAGAGGCGGTTGGTAAGAATGTGAACCAGTTGAGTTTGAACCGCAGGAAGCAAAAGTATAAGGTACAGCAAGCCCGGTAAAAGAATTGTTACCAGTAATACCACAAGCCCTATTTTGAGATTTTTTTTTATACTTTTGCCTTTTGAATCCTACAAAAATAAGAAAAGAGGTGGGAAATTGTTTTCTTTTATGAGGGAATTCGAAAGAAAAAACAGCATAATTATTGGTCGGAAATGAGCACTGTAATTCTAGGTATTGAGTCATCTTGTGATGATACATCGGCAGCAGTTATTAAGGATGAGGTCATTCTGTCAAATGTGATTGCGAGCCAGGCGGTTCATCAAGCTTATGGGGGAGTTGTGCCTGAACTGGCATCTCGCGCACACCAGCAGAATATTATACCTGTAGTGGAAAAAGCTATTAGTGATGCCGGTATTGAAAAGAGTGAGATTGATGCAGTGGCTTTCACCAGAGGACCCGGGTTGATGGGTTCGTTGTTGGTTGGCACTTCCTTTGCCAAAGGATTCGCCCTGGCGCGAAATATTCCTTTGATTGAGATTAATCATTTGCACGCACACGTATTAGCTCATTTTATTAAGGAACATTCGGAAGACGATGATTCTCCTTCCTTTCCATTTTTATGCTTATTGGTTTCTGGGGGTAATAGTCAAATTGTTTTGGTGCATGATTATATGCACATGGAAATTATTGGGCAAACCATTGATGATGCCGCTGGTGAGGCCTTTGATAAATGTGCTAAAGTGATGGGATTACCTTATCCCGGAGGGCCGTTAATTGATAAACTGGCAAAAGAAGGTAATCCTAACGCATTTGAGTTTAGTAAACCACGTATCAGTGGGTATGATTATAGTTTTAGCGGGTTAAAAACATCATTTTTATATTTTTTGCGGGATGAGTTAAAGAAGAATCCTCAATTTATAGAGGAGCATAAAGCTGATCTTTGCGCATCTTTGCAGAAAACCATCATTGATATCTTGATGAATAAATTACTTAAGGCTGCTAAAGTAACAGGCATTAAAGAAGTGGCTGTAGCAGGCGGGGTATCTGCCAATTCAGGTTTGAGAAATGAATTACAGGAATGTGCCATGAAAAGAGGGTGGCGAACTTTTATTCCTAAATTTTCTTATACTACTGATAATGCCGCCATGATCGCGATTAACGGCTATTACAAATATTTGAAAAAGGAATTTGTAACCCAAGAGGTCGCTCCATATTCTAGACAGGCGTTTTAGGAAGGATTATTGATGAATTTCAGCAAAGAAAATTAATCTTTTATCAAAAAAAACAGGCTATTGATAATAATAGAGGCATGAAAGGTTGATTTTTTATATTTTTGTGCGCAAACAAAAAAGTCAAGTGAGAGAGAGGGTCTTTGTTAAAGCCACCGGGTTTGTTGAACAGCAAATAGGTGAAGAAACTGTGTTAGTGCCATTGGTTGAGAGTGTGGCTAAAATGCAGGAAGTTTTCACATTGAATGAATTGGGGACCTTTGTGTATGAGTTGCTTGAAAAAAAAATGGCATTTCAGGAGCTTTTAAGTAACGTTGTAAATAGTTATGACGTAAGTGCTGAGGAAGCACATCAAGATTTGCAACAATTTCTTTTGCAAGCATTAAATAAAAAGGTAATAATAGAGATATAATTATTAGGAGTGTTCCTTTGATGACTAAAAAGAAGAAAAAATACTATTCGGCTCCTTTAATTGAGAGTGTCGGTTTAGATAGAGAAGTGAGTCTGGCAATGGCTTCACTTCCTGGTAATGCAGGACCGGAGGATCCATTTTCGACAAAAGCGGCCCCGGTAAGTGCTCCCCCATTTCCAAAAGCACCTTCTTCAAACCCTTATCCCTTTGGAGGTGATACACCCGATTTTAGCAACATGTAATTTGTTGTATTGGTTTATGGTAAATGATAAATTGCATCGATATATAATAGCCGGACTGCAAATTGAAGTAAGTATTGTAAGCAAAAAATTAACGCTGGATTCCAATGGAGGATCTGGCTTTTTTAATGTTTCAAAGTTTAGTCAATCGGTTCCTGATTTCCGTTTCGTCTATAATGTAGTAAGTGAAAATGAAAAAGGTTTTGAAAAACCTTCGTTCTCAGGGCATTCTTTTGAGAGTCTCGAACTACCTTATTACTGGGAGGTTTATAAAAACCATGATAATGTCATTCTGTATATCGAATTTAAGAAAGCCGAACGAATAAAATCAATTAAAGCTGAATTGGATTTGAAAAATGGGACTGTTGCTGTTGATTTGGCGATTGTCGCAGCAGCTTTACCTATTGCAATAGATCCTTTTTTGCATCCGTTAGGTGTATTGCTTTTGCATTACATGGTTAATGCCGGAAATGGTTTGTTAGTGCACGCTTCGGGTGTTGAAATGAATAACAGAGGCTTTTTGTTTACCGCCGTTTCCGGTACAGGTAAATCAACGATGGCAAGGCTTTGGGAGAGAAAAGGTGCCACTATTATTAATGATGATCGGTTAGCTATTGTTTTAGAAGGGGATACTTTTTGTATTCATAATACGCCCATGCCATTTTACCAGGATAGGTCTAAGTCTGTTTCTTTGGATGGCATCTTTATAATTAATCAATCCGAAACAGACTATATAAAAAAGTTACCTTTGGCAAAAGGTGCGGTTAAGTTCCTTTCAAACTGTATTCAACACCAATATGATGAAGCACAGGTGAAACATTACTTGGGAGTTATTCATCAAATAGCTCAATCCGTACCCATTTATGAATTGGGATTCAGACCAACAACAGCTATCGTAGATTTTATTAATGCCAAATTCAAAAATAAATAAATTTTCACCGGTTTTGGAAAGTTTGCTGTCATCCGGACATCGGGTTGAGGTGATGGCAGCCGGTAATAGTATGTTCCCTTTTTTGAGGCAAGGTGATGTATTATTGGTTGATCCTGTTAGTCTACGTGAAGTACAAGTAGGGCAAATTGTCGTTTTTAAAGATTGTAGAAAGATCATCGCACATCGATTAATTTCAAAAAATCAGGATAGTTTTTTGTGTAAAGGCGATGGTTTGTTTAAAAACGACCTGTGGATGAGGGAAAAATCTTTACTTGGGGTTGTTATTGCACGAAAAAGGAAAAATAGCTGGCTGAAGATAGATTCTGTATGGCGTCATTTTTTTGGCAGGATGATGGTTGTACTAACACCTGTTACCGGTTATTTATTTTGGTCGGTTTGGTGGTTAGGTAAAAAAGGCAGGCTCTGGAATTAGTTTTTCTTAAGGGAAAACTTTTATTTTAAGGAAAAATATAAGCGCTGCTTTTATGTATAAGAAGTTACGTGAATCATCAATTTATATCTTTAAAACAATCAGAATTTTTTGGGAAAGTTCCCCCGGCTTAACAGTGGTGAATTTTGGTCTTACCCTTTTGCGGGGAGTACTTCCATTAATGCTTTTGTTTATTGTAAAAGTTGTTGTGGATGATGTTGGTGAGATTTTAAAAACTGACGAGACGGATATTATTTCTTTTCTACGCGGACGTTCTGTTATTTTAGCTGGTGTTTTTTTTCTTCTGAATGCACTTACCGGAGCTATAGGGACCTTGTTTAAAGAGAAACACTCTTTCTTGGTTAATGATTTTATTCAAAATCTAGTACATCATAAGACAACACGTGTTTCTTACCAGTATTTTGAAGATCCTAAATATCAGGATCTGTTTTTCAGGGCTTTGAGTGAGGTGTCTTACCGGCCAGCCAGAGTTTATTATGGCGTTATTGGATTGTTTCAGAATCTACTCACTTTAACTCTTGTTGGCGTAGTGCTTATTGTCTTGGATTGGTGGGTTCTGTTTTTTATGATGATTGTGAGTTTGCCCATAGTTTTTTACAGGATTCAATATTCACGTAAATTATATAATCTCCGAAAGAGTCAAACAGAGGATGAGCGGAAGGTTCAATACTTTAATAGATTGCTTACGGGAAAAGATTTTGCCAAGGAGGTTAGGGTATTTAACTTGGGAGATCTGTTTAAGCATTATTACGAGGAGAAAAAAGATGATTTAAGAGAGAAGCAATTAAAGATGTTAGTGTCTAAAACACTGACAGAGACCTTTGTTCAGATTTTTACCACCATTTGTTTATTAATTGTGTTTGGTTATTTAGTTTTTAGTACGGTTAATGGTACTATTTCTGTTGGAGCCATGGCGATGTACTTCCTTGCTTTACACCGGGGATATGCATTGCTGCAAGGATTGTTAGGCCGGATTTCAGTTATTTATGAAGACAATCTTTTCTTGAAGAACTTTTTTGATTTTTTAAAGATTGAGGTGAGAGATGAAGGATTGAATCATTGTGAATTTCCAAAAGAAATTTCTCAAGGGATTCAGTTTAATAATGTTGGATTTAAATATCCCAATACTAATAATTGGGTGTTGCAGGGGCTGAATTTTACTATTAAACCAGGTGAAACAATTGCTATTGTCGGTGCTAATGGGAGTGGAAAAACAACCTTGGTTAAATTGCTTGCCGGACTATATGAGCCAACTGAGGGGAAGATCGTTGTAGATGATACTGATTGGACCAGAATACGGAGTGATGAGTTGGCACAAAATGTGAGTGTTATTTTTCAGGATTTTATGCTTTACAATGTGTCGGCCCAGGATAATATCTGGTATGGTAATGTTCAGAGGGATAGAAATGAAGAATTAATTCAGTGTGCAGCTAAAGATGCCGGGGTGCATAATTTGTTTTCTTCGTTCTCAAAGGGATATGATACAACACTTGGAAATTTATTTAAAGGCAGTCAGCCATTAAGTCAGGGCGAATGGCAGCGCACCGCTTTAGCCCGCTCATTTTATAACCAGGCGGCGCTAATTCTTTTAGATGAGCCAACTAGTTCGTTAGATGTTTTCACTGAAGCGAAGTTATTGGATCATTTCAAGTCTATTACACAAAACAGGACAGCCGTTATTGTGAGTCACCGCTTATCTACCATTAAGCTGGCAGATAGGATCGTGGTTTTAGATCAAGGCCAAATTGCTGAGATTGGATCTCCTCATGACTTGGAAGCGAAAAAAGGTCATTTTAAAGAAATGGTTGATTCATTAAAACGCTAATTTACCTGATGGAGAAGTTAATTCCTCCAAAAATTCCAAAGGAGTATGGTCTGAAATCATTTGATCCAGTTTTGTTTATCGGTGTTAAGAAATACTTAAAGGTAGGTTCTAGCGAGAAACTAATTAATTTATTAATAGGTATTTCCAATCCCAATCCAAAGGTACTGCTATAGTTGATATTCTTGATATCTGCAGTAGAGCCTATGTTGGTTTTTGAATCATCTTGGATCAGGTAAGCATTGTTGTCGATTAGAAAATTAGAACTAAGTCCTCCGGATATTGTGATTGTTGGTGTTCCTTGAAGAATACTATAGCGAATAAGTAATGGTACTTCAATAAAATCAAGGGATTGTCTTATGGTTGTTGGGGAATTGGTTGTTTTAGAATAACTAAGAGTGTTATTGAATGAGTTGTCAGATAACGGAGGTTGTTTTAGTTTTGTTTCAGATTTGCTTTTTACCTTGATGGTGCCCAGCGAATTGTTAATTGCAAGGGTGTTTTTTGAGACCATATTAGCAGGTGCATAGGAATTATAATACATCGGCTGGGAATTGCTTTGAGTGACTTCCTGGCCCACTTGTGTATATAAAATGCCTGTTTCTATACTCCATTTCGATTTGCCTCTCACTCTCATATTGATTCCGCCAGATATTGATAAAAAGCCATTTTCTTGAGTTTCCGATGAGGTATTGTCCATTTTTACCGCCATCGTCTGCTGTTTTCCTAATTCCCGGTAATTATAGGAAGGCGAAATACTACCTCCAATTATTATTTTTCTGTCTTTACCTGTTTTTTTTGAAGTAGAATTAAAAGATGGGTATGTACAGGCGTATAATTGTTGATTGTTTGGTATAGAGTGATTTTCTTTCTGCTTCAATTTCAGGTGATCAACTTCGAAAGATTCATGGATGATATTTTTTTTTGTGGCTAAGAAAACAAGGTTTTGGTTTTTTTTACTATCGTTCTGGTTGTTTGGTCTTATGGCAGTGGAAATAGATCTATTGGGTGTAATTGTTGGATGTGAGTCAGATTCTTGTTGATTTGATGTGTGGGATTTTAGTGGAATATGGTTTAAGCTTTTGGCATTTTTAACTTTTTTATTTTTGGTTGTAGGGATGGTTTCTTTGATTGGATTTGTTTCGGCAAATTGAGGTTTTATACTTGTTGGCATGAAATATAAAATCGAAAAAAGAATTATAGCTGCTATACTTGCAGCAGCAGATGTTCGCCATAGTATAATATGGCGTTTCGTTTTTTTATTGTCATGCAATGAAGTTTCTATCTCGTTCCAAATGTAATCAGGAGGAGATTGCTCAAAACTCTTCAGTTGGGATTTGAAGAGGTTATCTATGTTGTTTGTTCCGTTTAACATACCGCCTGATTTTTTTGAGCCATAATAGGTTCAAGTTTTTCTTTTAACCATTTGCGGGCTCTGAATAAATTTGATTTTGATGTTCCTACTGATATATTCAGGGCTTTGGCTATTTCATCATGTGTGTATCCTTCGAGAGCATACAGATTAAAAACCAGTTTATATTTAGGTGGTAGCTCTTGAATAATTGTTAAAAGCTCTGATATTGAAAAATCGCTTTCAACCACATTGTCTGAATCTTCATCTATTAATGCTAATGGTAAGTCTTCGATGTTTGTGGTTGGTTGTTTTTTTCGATAGGTTTCAATTACCGTATTAACCATTATTCGTCGCATCCATCCTTCGAAAGATCCTTGGAATTTAAAACTTTCAATCTTTGTGAATATTTTAATAAAGCCGTCCTGCAAACAGTCTTCCGCCTCCGTTCTGTCCTTACAATATTGCAGGCATACACCAAATAATCGTGGCGCAAAAGTTTCGTATAAAATCTTTTGAGCGCCACATTTTCCTTTTTGGCACTGTTTTATTATTTCAGGTATGTTCTTCACAGAATTATAAGGCTCATTGGCAGATGCATCTTTTATGGGAAAGTTTTTAGAAAGGCCTTGCACCTGCAACCTTATACTTTTACGTCAACCATTGCATCATTTTTTTTCTGTCAGATGCAAATATCATGCAATGGTTGCGTGAAAAAATGTAAATAAATCAGAATTTTTTTTGAATCCGATCCATCTCTCTTTTAGCATCCTTTAATTTCAGTGATTCGCGTTTATCATGCCTTTTCTTTCCTCGTGCTAAACCAATTTCAATTTTAGCCCAGCCTCTATCGGTTAGAAAAACTCTTAGGGGAATAATGGTGAGTCCTGATTCTTTTGTTTTGCGTTCTAATTTTGCTAATTCTTTCTTTTTTAATAGAAGTTTGCGTTCGCGTCCTGGTATGTGATTGTTATAGGTGCCATAAAAATATTCTGAGATATTCATTCCCTTTAACCATAACTCTCCCTTTACAAAAAAGCAGTAAGAATCAACCAGGCTTGCTTTACCCTGGCGCAGGGATTTTATTTCTGTTCCGGCCAATTGAAGTCCTGCCACAAATTTTTCAGTGATCTCATAATCAAAGGTGGCTCTTTTGTTTCTAATATTTAGTCTTGTGGTTGTTGCCATGTTTTATAAAGCAGTTAAACGGTAAAATAATTGAGAAATGATCCACGGCATCATTAATATGGAGAACGTAATGATTGCTGTTAGAAAAATTTGCAGTTCTCTCTTTTTGAAAGTTAAGATACTCAATCCTTCCCATATGATGTAACCAGAGTATAAACTGAGGATGCGAAGGAAATAAGTTTCCGGAAATAGCGTATTCATTAAATGAATAAGGTAGATCATTACAGAAGGATAGGCGATTAATTTAAAGGCTAGTTCTTTCGATGTGCTGTCGTAAAAGCGGGGCATTATCTTTAATAAGATGAAAAAAGAGGCGTATAATCCGAAGAAAAAGGCTGAAAATGCAAATGCCGCTTGCTTTAAGGCCAAGTCAATCAGGATTTCCTGATGATTGAATAAGTATCCCAAAAATGTAGTTGCCGTACAAATACCAATTAACGGCAGGTTGAAGAGTGATAATATTTCATTAGAGGTGGTCTTCTCATTTAAAATATTAGTCCATTCAACTGATGGCGAAATGATAAGGTTTTTAGACCTGACCAATAGATTTCGGTACATCAACTTTAAACTTACTGGTTGTTTGCTCATAATGTCTTTTTAAGCACAGTGCAAAAATAAGAAAATTCCAGCAAACTGTTTTTGCATACCTAAACTGGTGAAATGATAGAATTAACTTAAGTTTGCAGTGGAAGAATTATATTTGAAAACCACACCATATTGTTTATGAGTATATCATCACCATATAATCTGGTTGTCGTTCTAGGACCAACGGCCAGTGGAAAAACAAGTTTTGCTGCTCATCTTGCCCATCGAATCAATGGCGAGATTATTAGTGCCGATTCCCGTCAGGTATATCGTAGCATGGATTTAGGTACGGGTAAAGACTATGAGGATTATGTGGTGAATGGTGATCAGGTGCAATATCATCTTGTTGACATTGCTGATCCGGGATATAAATATAACGTATATGAATACCAGGCTGATTTCTTCAAGGTGTTTGATCAGATTCAGAAAGCTGGCAAATGGCCGGTGATGTGTGGGGGTACAGGTTTATACCTGGAAGCAGTATTGAAAAAGTATAAACTTATTAATGTGCCCAATAATCTGAAATTACGTAAAAGTCTGGAAGGTAAAACGCTCGAGGAGTTAACAAATATTTTAGCCGGGTATAAAACATTACATAATACTGCTGATACCGATACTGTTCCAAGGGCTATTCGTGGTATTGAGATTGCTGCCTATTATGCTGAACATGAAGATTGCGAAGTGGAGTTACCTGAAATAAAACCACTCATTACAGGTATTAATATAGATCGTCAGGCGCGCAGGCGTAAGATCACGGCAAGGTTGAAAGACCGGTTGGAGGCGGGTATGATTGATGAAGTGAAGCAAATTCTAGAACAGGGGACAGCTCCGGAGGATCTTATTTATTATGGGTTGGAGTATAAATATCTGACGCTGCATGTCACTGGAAAGTTGACCTATAAAGAGATGTTTGATCAGTTAAATACAGCCATCCATCAATTCGCTAAAAGACAAATGACCTGGTTCCGGAAAATGGAACGACAGGGTATTAAAATTCATTGGATGGATGCTTTTGAACCAATGGAACAGCGTGTCGAACGGGTAATCGATTTGTTGAAAAAACAACAGTAGTATTGTTGGTTGAGGTATTGGGTGGTTGTTCCTTTTGGGTGATTTTCTATTGACATTGATGAATTTCTTTTCATCAAAGAAACAGATCAATCAATAGGTAATTTCTTTGTAATATTGAAGTGTTCTGTTAAATTTGAGGTGGATGTAACACTTCTAAATTTAAGCAGGACCTGTATATGGAAAGTATCGAAGATTATATTTTAAGAATTACCCGTCTGGCTAACCGAAATAAGGAGTTGAATGAGCAATTGCAGGATCTTGTAGGACGATATGAGCTGATTCAACATCAAAACGAGAAATACCTTAATCTTTTATCCAAGTATTCATATGAAGAGATAGAAGAACGATTAAAACCACCCAAGCGTCGTGTGAAAAGGTTTAGAATGGCTTCAATCCTTTTTGCTTCCGTGCATGGGTTTGATCGCCTTCATACCCACCATAATCCACAGGGGTTGATTGATGCACTCGACGAGTTGCATCTATTGATGGATGATATTGCTAAGAAATACAATATCCTAAGAGTTAAGATTATTGGAGATACATTTTTATATGCGGGTGGTATTCTGGAGGAAAACAGAACGAATCCGATAGATGTTGTTATTGCTGCACTTGAAATGCAACAAGCAGTTGCCAAGTGTACAATTAATGGCGATAAGGAAGCTTTTTGGAAGTTGAGCATTGGTATCCATACCGGTCCTGTTTTGGGAGAGCCAACGGGCAAAAAAGGCTCACCGTTTAAGTTAACCGGCGAGAGTGTAAATATTGCGTCCAGGCTGGGGATGGCCTGTCAACAAGGGAAGATTAATTTATCCGTCATGACCTATGAATTGGTGAAAGAATTCTTCAGTATGAGTCATTGGGGATGCATGCCTGTAAAATATAAAGGGATGCTTGATATGTTCTATGCCGATGGCATATTGACTGAATTAACGGAAGAGGAAGATAGAAACCTGCCAAATAAGTCCTTTAATACGAAATATGCACTTATCCAATTTATGGATATACAGGAGGAACTGCTTGATTTACTTGAGCAAAAATTGCCCGAGAATCTTTACTATCACAATGTGAAACATACTATTGATGTGACAACGGAAGTAGAGTTGATAGGGTGGGCTGAGAAATTAAGTGAGGAGGATATACTATTGCTTAAGGTAGCTGCTCTTTTTCATGATAGCGGGCATATTATTGATTACAAAAAACATGAAGAATACGGAGCGAAGATTGCTAAGGAAACATTGATGCATTATAATTATACCCAGGATCAAATTGATACGATCTGTCGATTGATTATGTCGACGCAATTTCCACCTGAACCCAAGGATGAGCTGGAACAAGTAATCTGTGATTCAGACCTTGATTATTTGGGACGAAGTGACTTTATTCCTGTTTCAAATACATTATATAAGGAGTTAAAAGAAAGAGAGATGATAGGAACTATTGATGAATGGAATCTGAAACAATTGCATTTCATTGAGAAACATCAATATTTTACAGAGACAGCTCGAAATTTACGGGAGGTAAATAAACAATCACAGATTGATCGACTAAAGAAAATATTGGAAGAAACGAAAAAGACAAACGACGTTAAGTCGTCCAATTGATCGTTTTAAGCTTGAAAAGAGCTGAGATTAGCGAGGTGATAGGAAAAAATCACCTCGCTTTTTATGCACCGTAGAAATTTTAAGTTGTATTTAAAATAGCCTTAGAACGTTTTTTAGAAGATGTAATATCGATCACGTAAGTGTGAATGCTGTAAATAAGGAGTTGTTAGTCTTTAGCTATAGCTTTTTTTCTTATGTTGCGCCGAAAGAACAAATAGAGAAACAGTAATTTGAAGGCAATACCAATGCTTAGCATCCATCCGGAAATATGTGTGAAATAATCGTTTCTTTTGAAGAAAATACTTGTGACCACAAGAAGAATACCAATCGGTAATAAAATGAGTTCAGATCCTGTTTTATAATGTCCGGTTTTGACGCCCAGGAAAAGGTAGATGGCTTTCAGTGAACCACCAAAGGAGAAGAATAAAATGGGTAACAGGCCGGTTATCCCTGAAGTACGAGAGATGATACCAGCCGTAAGGAATAGAATTCCAGTATATAAAAATAGTTTTAAACGTTTGTCCATTGAAAAGCTCTAAAGTTTTTAGCACTATCCTGGGGTATAAAAATAGGTTAAAATCTTAAAACCAATCTGTTTATATCCAGCCATTAATTCGCATTGCAGGCTCTAAAATTGATTAACTTTGTGTAATGATCGATTTGAGAGGACAATACAATACCGCCCGGGTGTTTTCCGATAACGTAGAAGAGGAGGCCATAAGTCAGATTATCAAACTCTGCAATCAGGAGGCTTTTAAAGGGAAGAAGGTGCGCATCATGCCTGATGTACATGCCGGCAAAGGGTGTGTAATCGGTTTTACTGCCGAATTGGGTGAGCGGGTTATTCCAAATCTGATTGGTGTGGACATTGGTTGTGGTATGCTTACCACCAATCTGGGGAAAGGGCATATTGACTTTGAAAAACTTGATGATTTTATTAGACACAACATTCCTCATGGATTTAGGAAGTATAAATCTGCGCAGGCGAAAAATCTGCCTAAATCTTTTGTGAAGCAATTAGGTGCTACCTGCAAACAGTTGGGGCTGGAGTATCACGAACAACTTTTATCCATTGGAACTTTAGGGGGCGGGAATCATTTTATTGAAGTAAATGAAGATAGTCAGGGCTATAAGTGGTTGGTGATTCATAGTGGTAGCCGGCACTTTGGCCTGGAGGTTGCCACTTTGCATCAACAGGAAGCTACTAAACGATGCCGGCAGACTGGCGTTGATGTACCCGCTGACTTGTCATTTCTTGAAGGGATATCAAAGGAGATCTATTTTGATCACATGCGTGTGGCACAGGAGTATGCTGTGCTTAATCGGCGATATATGACAGAAAAGATTTTGCATTTCCTGGAAGGACAGAATCCATTTGTTCAATTTGAAACCGTTCATAACTACATCAATTTTAATGATAAGGTTATACGAAAAGGAGCGATTTCGGCTCATAAGGGGGAGCAATTGTTGATTCCGTTGAACATGCGCGATGGAAGTATAATTGCGGTTGGCAAAGGAAACGGTGACTGGAATAGCTCAGCTCCCCACGGAGCCGGTAGGAAATATAGCAGGCATAAAGCCAAAAAGATTATTTCACTGGATGAATTCAGAGATGTTATGCAAGGGGTATGGACTACCAGTATATCCCGACATACCCTGGATGAGGCCCCGCAGGCTTATAAACCGGCTGATGAAATTATCCGGCAAGTGGAAAGTACGGTGGAGATAGTGGATGTAATCAAACCGTTATACAACTTTAAGGCTTAATTTAAAACGGTATTATTTCCTGTTTAATCATCAAACAAACATTCTTTTTGTCTATTTTGTTCCTTTCAAAACAGTTGTATGGAGCAAAAGATCATTTTTATTACCGGAGCTTCTTCTGGTATTGGAAAAGAAACAGTCAAATATTTTCATAAAAAAGGTTGGCGGGTGGCAGCATCCATGCGTGTACCTGAGCAATGCGATGAGTTACGTTCCTTGAATGGTGTGAGGTTGTATCGGATGGATGTGACTAAACCGGATGAGGTGAAAAGCGTGGTGGCCCAGGTATGGCAGGAGATGGGCCCCGTTGATCTTTTGGTTAATAATGCCGGTTATGGAGCCATTGGTCCTTTGGAATATGCTTCGAATGAACAGGTCAGGCGACAATTTGACGTTAATGTGATAGGATTACTGCAGGTAACGCGTGCCTTCTTGCCCTTGTTCCGGAAGCAGGGAACGGGCATGATCATAAATCTTTCATCCATCGCCGGTCGGATGGCATTGCCGCTTTATTCATTGTATCACGGAACCAAATATGCAGTGGAGGGCATCACCGAATCACTTTATTATGAACTCCGGCAATGGGGCATTCAGGTTAAGTTGGTGGAACCAGGCCCGGTGAAAACGGATTTTAACGGGCGTTCAAAAGATACCTTAGCTAATGGCGGGGTGGGAGGTTATGATGATTTTGCCCATAAGGTATATCGTTTCTACGATAAGAATTTTGATTATGGCATCTCTGCTCATCAGGTGGCTAAAACCATTTATCGGGCGGCCTGCAGTCAGCCTCGTAAATTAAGGTTTGCTGCCGGTTTTCCAGCTCAAACGTTATTGTTTATGAAGCGGATTATGCCCGCTGTCTTGTTTCGGACAGTAACCCGTTCTTTAATGCGGATTTAGTTTTATTGCTTGCACGAGGGAATTGTTTATGTGATTATTCTAATCTCAAGATTATTATTGCTATGAAACGATCATGCCAATTCAATTTACACACAGGAGGATGATTAATAAAGGAAAACTTTGCGTCTCAGTGTTTCTGTGTTCGCAATCTATTATCTCATATCTGTCAGTTTCTTGTCTAATTTTAAGCAGATGAAAACGATTAGCTTTCTTGTATTTCTGGGGATTGTATTAGCCATTCATTTTACCGTGAATTATTATATCTATCAGCGTGGATTGCAGGCTTTGGAAGGGGCTCAGTGGTTAAAGACAGGATTTAAGTGGAGTATGCTGGTATTGTTATTAGCTTATCCGCTGGGACGGCTCTTTGAGCGCCTTTGGTATTCGCCCATATCAGTGACAATACATTGGATTGGGGCTTTCTGGTTTGCCGGGATGCTCTATTTTGTAATGTCTTTATTCCTTCTCGACCTGGTGCGCCTTTTCAATGTCATCTTTCATTTTTTACCTGCTCCGGGTTCGTCGAAATACCTTACCTTGAAATTGTATACCATGGCAATAACGGTTGGAATTGTTGTCCTGGTAGTCATTGGCGGTCACATAAATGCCTGGCATCCGCGCATTAGTCGTTACCAGATTGACCTGGATAAAAATGTGTCCGGACGGAAAGAACTGAAAATTGTGGCCGCTTCGGATATTCACCTGGGATCGATTATTGGGCCACGTAAGACCGCAAAGCTAGTCAATGAGATAAACCGCCTCAATCCCGATATTATTTTATTGTCGGGCGATGTGGTAGATGAAGATGTGGGACCTGTCATTCGTCAAAACTTAGGAGACAGCTTGAGCCGCCTGGATGCTCCGCTCGGGGTATACGGCATCACCGGAAATCATGAATACATTGGTGGCGTTGATCGGGCAACAGCTTACCTGGAGGAGCATGGTATTACCATGTTGCGGGATACGGTGGTACTGGTCGATAGTAGTTTTTATTTGGTCGGGAGAGAGGATAAAGACAAGTTGCGCTTCACCGGTTTTTTTAGGAAAGAGGTGGCTGGTTTAGTCAATAACCTGGATAACGGCCGGCCAATAATTGTGCTTGATCACCAACCTTTCGATTTGGATAAGCCCGAAATGGCGAATGTAGATCTCCAAATTTCCGGACACACGCATCATGGTCAATTGTGGCCTTTGGGTTATATAACAAACAAACTATATGAAGTGAGCCGTGGTTATAAGAAAAAAGGCGATACCCATATTATTGTGAGTACCGGTTTTGGGACCTGGGGGCCGCCGGTAAGAACAGGCAACCGGCCGGAGATTCTTGATATCACCTTGCGATTTAAAGGAAATCATAAGGCTAAACGGTGAGCGATGTTACAGGTTTAAAAAAGATAAAAGCATAAAAATGGCTCCTGATCGACGACAACACCGGGGCCCTCATCAAAAAGATTCGATACTTTTTAGAAAAGAGGGTGAAAAAATACTACTACAGGCAGCTGCGGATTATTACGAGTTAATCAATAAAGGTTATACCTCTAAAGCTTCCATAAAACTGGTGGGTGATCATTTTCGGCTTCAGGAACGGCAACGGCAAGCCATTTGTCGATCTGTATGTACAGATGCCTATAAATTTTCCCTCCAACAGCGTGAAGTGGCACCCGAAGCGATGAGCCAACAAGCGATACTCATTGACGGTTTCAATACCATCATTACTCTGGAGGCACTTTACAGTAACGCGCCGCTTTTTAAAAATCGGGACCAAACCATTCGTGACCTATCGGGGATACACGGCTCATATCGAAAAGTGGTGGAGACACCCTTGTGTATACATGACATTGCCGAATCGTTGCGGCTATTGGCGCCGGCAACGATCACCTGGTTATTGGATAAACCGATCTCCAATTCCGGGCGGCTGGCTGCCCTCATCCGGGCCATAGGGAAGGAAAGAGGCTTGCCGTGGGAGGTGGAAGTGGTGAATAAGGTAGATCAGAAACTTTCAGAGTATGATGGGGTTATTGTATCTACCGATTCCTACATACTGAAACGCTGTGCGCATTGGTTTAATCTGTTAAATTATCATCTGGAAAGAATAGATCGGCCGGTTTGGTTGATCGATCTATCTGCCATATAATGCGCGCATTAGTAATATTTGAGGCGAGGCCGTCTTTTTTGCCTGAATTACTTAAATAAACTTAAAAAAAAGACAAAACTCTTTTAGAAGAGTTAATTATCCAAAAATCGCTCTATCTTTGCACATCAAATTATAATCTGGTACCACTCTTCCACTTTCCCTTTCTTGTAGCTGTTTTTTTTAATGGGTTCAGAACGAGAAAAAAGAACGTGCTGCGGGTGGGGAAAAACAAAATTTATGCAATTATTTCAAGAAGCGGGATTGTCAGAAGATATCCTTAAGGCGATTGGTGAAATGGGATTCGTTGAACCGACACCTATTCAGGGTAAAATCATTCCCGAAATCTTAAACAATGAAAACGACCTGGTGGCTTTGGCCCAAACAGGAACTGGTAAGACTGGTGCATTTGGATTGCCTGTAATCCAAATGATTGAAGCGGATAATCGTGACGTACAGGTTTTGGTGATGTGCCCAACACGTGAGTTGTGTTTACAAATCGCGAAAGATTTAAATGCTTTTGCCAAGTACATAGAGCAAATCAATATTGTTCCAGTATACGGAGGAAGTGATATTAAAACCCAAATCAGAGCCTTAAGACGAGGCCCTCAAATTGTAATTGGAACACCCGGACGATTAATTGACTTGATTGATCGTGGCGTATTAAAACTCAATAATCTTCGCAGGTTAATACTTGATGAAGCCGATGAGATGTTGAACATGGGATTTAAGGATGATTTGGAGAAAATAATCTCTCAAACACCGGAAGGAAGACAAATGCTATTGTTTTCTGCTACCATGCCCAAAACTATTGCCAGTATCTCTAAAAGATACATGAACAATCCCATTGAGATTAAAGTGGGAACTAAAAATGCCGGTGCCGATAATGTGGAACACCACTATTATATGGTTCATGCCAGCGATCGTTACAATGCATTGAAGCGAATCGTAGATATGAATCCATTAGTGTATGGTATCGTATTCTGTCGTACGCGTCAGGAAACTAAAGATGTGGCAGATAAATTACTTGCCGATGGATACAATGCTGACTCATTGCATGGGGATTTGTCACAGGCGCAGCGTGATTTAGTGATGCATCGCTTCCGTGGCGGACACTTACAGCTTTTAGTAGCTACAGATGTCGCTGCCCGAGGAATTGATGTGAACAATCTAACGCATGTGATTAACTACAACTTGCCAGATGATTTCGAGGTGTACATTCACCGAAGCGGACGTACAGGAAGAGCTGGTAAAAGCGGAATATGTATCTCCATTATTCACACCCGAGAGACGCGTAGAATTGCCGAACTCGAAAGAGTGGCCAAAAAAACCTTCATCAGGAAGATGGTTCCTACCGGTGATGAGATTACCGAAAGACAACTCTTGCACTTTGTCGAAAAAGTAGAAAATATTGAATACGATGAAGAGACGATTAATAAATACATGCCAGCTATTTCTGAGAAATTTGCTGCCATGGACCGCGACGAACTTATCAAGCGTTTTGTAGCTATGGCCTTCAGTAGGTTTGTAGAGTATTACAAAGACGCACCTGATATTAATGTCACAAAAAGCAATTCCCGTGAGCGGTCCTCGTCAAGAGGAGGTCATAGCCGGGGAGATTATGCCCGCTTGTTCATCAATGCCGGTAAAACCGACAAGATTAATACCGGTGACATCATTGGAATGATCAATAAAAAGTTACGCGGCGTCGAAGTGAAAGTTGGAAAGATTGAGATCTTAGGTAACTTTTCATTCTTCGAAGTGGACAAAGAGTATGAAACCGATGTGGTGAAAGCATTGAATAAAATGTCCTTTAGCGGACGCCGGTTAGTGGTTGAACCAGCCAGTCCTAAAACGGGTGGTGGTCGTCGAGGAAGCGGTGGTCGTCAAAAGCGAAGAAGATTTAATTAATACATATCTACAAAAGGCCTTCTGTTTTTCAGAAGGCTTTTTTTTTTAATACCATTGGGCTCTTTTCTAAATCAGGAGTTTGTTCCTGTTTTATTGCTCGCAGACAAATGCCATTGTCATTAATTGTATTATTTTCGGGGCAAAAGAAACGTAAATGAATATTGACTACGAGGACCAGCAATTTGATGCGGTTGTTTTTTCATCCAATGATTTTCAGAATCGAGAATTTTATAATTGTTTGTTTTCCAATTGTAACTTCTCTGCTTTAGATTTGGCCGATGCCAAATTTTTTAATGTGACTTTTAAAAATTGCAATTTTGCCAATGCCATCTTTTCCGTCACACAGTTTCGGGATTCCACGTTCCAAAACTGTAAATTAATGGGCATCGGAATCAGTAATAGCAATTTTGCCTTTTCAGCCGACTTTATCGATTGCGACTTGCGATATGCTGAATTCTTCAAACTCAATTTGAATAAAAAGACATTTTACCACTGCAATTGTGACGGGGCCCGTTTTGTCGATTGCAATTTACGCCATGTGAAATTCACTAATTCGGGTTTTAAAGAAGCCATCTTTCATCAATGCGATTTGCGCAACGCCGATTTTTCGGGCGCCCTTAGTTTATTCATAAACCCATTGGATAACAAAATCAAGAATACCACTATTGAGATCCTTACAGCAAGTAATATTGTTACCAGTTTTGGATTTAAAATGAATTGATCGTATCATAAGCCGGAAACAGATATGAAATGCCACATTTCCTGTTTCCCTTTCTTTATAAAACTAAACTCTCCAGTCTCTCATCCTATCTACTCAAGTATATAGTATTAGGGGCGTCCCCCTTCGCCTGAGGCTCAGGGCCGCGCTTTCCGTTCCTACTCCTCGCTTTCCCCTCCCGCCAGCCTGGCCTCGCTGTGGGGTATCCACTGCAATCCCTGGCCGGATCGTTAGAATATGGCCGGTAGCTGCAGAAATTGAACCTGGTTAAATCCAGGTAGTCATTCAGCAAAAAAATATGAAGCTGGCAAAATTTAAGCAGTCATTCAACGAAAAAATGAGAGGCTGGCAAAATTTAGGCAGTCATTCAATGAAAAAATGAGAAGCTGGCAAAATCTAGGACATCATTCAGCGGTAAAATGAAAGGCTGGCAAAATTTAGGCAGTCATTCAACGGAAAAATAAGAAGCTGGTAAAATCCAGGACATCATTCAGCGACAAAATGAGAGGCTGGCAAGATTTAGGCAGTCATTCAATGAAAAAATAAGAAGCTGGCAAAATTTAGGATATCATTCAGCGGCAAAATATGAACCTGGTAAAATTTAGGGAGTCATTCAATGTCAAATGAGAAGCTGGTAAAATTTAGGTGGTCATTCAACAGTAAAAAGAGAGGTTGGCAAAATTATATAATCATCCCAATTCAAGAAGTATCCCTTTCTTCCTCTTTTACTTTTCCTTCCTTTCCTTTTCAATTCTCTAACTTCTCGTTTCTAACTTCCAGCTTCTATCTTCTATTTCCCCCTTTGTCCTTTTACCTTTTACCTTTCCTTCCTTTCCTCTTCATCCTTCAACCGATAATTTTTCTGTTCAATTCTCTGTCCTCAAACTTTCAGCTTTCCTCTTTCTCCCTTTTTCCTTCAATCCCCAAACTTCAGTCTCTAACTTCCAGCTTCTAACCTCTATCCTCTTTCCTCTATTTTCCCCTTTTACCTTTCCTTCCGTCCTTTCCCTTCCCTCCGAAAATAAACTATTGATACATTCCTTCCATTTCAATGATCAATCTCAATGATCTAACGTGTAATCTTTACTATTTTTACTCTCTTTAAAAGTAAAATTTTGAATAATATGAAAAGACTTTTTCCTTTTATCATTGCATTGGCATTTGTCTGGGGCTGTAGTTGTCCCAAGGCACCGGTGCAAACGACCTTTAATAACAGGGATTTAAAGGTAGATAGTGACGTGATGACACCAGAGGTGTTGTGGTCATTCGGACGGGTAGGCAATGTTTCGGTTTCGCCTGATGGCAATACCGTGTTGTTTACCGTGTCTTATACCAAGATCGATGAAGACCGGTCGTATGCCGACATATACACCATGCCGGTAAAAGGTGGTGCATTTACTCAAATCACCCAAACCCCCGACAATGAATTTGCCGTATCCTGGCGCCCCGATGGTAAAAAGATTGCGTTCCTGGCAGCTTATTCCGATGATGTACAATTGTGGGAAATGAATCCCGATGGCTCGGCGTTGGCACAGGTAACCAATGTGAAAGGCGGCGTTGAAGGCTATCATTATGCACCCGGTATGAAGCACCTTCTTTATACACAAAGTGTGAAGTTGGATCAGACCGTGAATGATCTTTATCCTGACCTCCCAAAGGCCGATGCCCGCATAGAAACGGACATTATGTACCGTCACTGGGATCATTGGCATGATTTTAAGTATAGCCATATTTTCTTCACTACCTATGCCGATGGACAAGCCGGTAGCGACGCCAAAGACATCATGAAAGGGGAGCGTTTTGATTCACCCCTGAGCCCGTTTGGTGGCATGGAACAAATCACCTGGACACCGGATGGTAAAAACATCGCTTACACCTGTAAGAAATTAACTGGTAAAGCATATGCTTTTTCAACCAATTCCGATATCTATTTATATAATATAGAGACCGAGAAAACCAGCAACCTGACCAAAGGCATGCCTGGTTATGATATGAACCCTTCTTTTTCAGCCGATGGAAAGCAGTTGGCCTGGGAAAGCATGGCACGCAACGGATACGAAGCTGATAAAATTCGTTTGATGGTGATGGATCTGGCTACCGGTGAAAAAACGAACTACACCAAAGCATTCGATCAAAATGTGCATAATCTCCAGTGGACCAACGACGGCTCAGGTATCTGGTTTACCAGTAACATCCATGCCACCGATGAAATCTATAAGCTCACCTTTGCCGATGGTGCCATTAAACGCATCACTGAAGGCATCCATGACTATACTTCTGTATTGGAAGCCGGGGATAAGCTTGTGGCTACCCGTATGTCTATGCAGGAGCCCACAGAGATTTATTCAGTTGATCCTGCAACCGGCGAAGGTACCAATATCTCTAAGGTCAATGAGCCTTTGCAGAAACAGCTTACCATGGGTAAAGTTGAAAAACGCTGGGTTAAAACCACCGATAACAAAGAGATGTTGGTGTGGGTGATTTATCCGCCACATTTCGATCCAAACAAGAAATACCCGGCCTTATTGTATTGCCAGGGAGGCCCTCAAAGTACCGTAAGCCAATTCTGGAGCCTGCGTTGGAATTTCCAGATGATGGCTGCTAACGATTACATTGTGGTGGCTCCTAACCGCCGCGGTTTACCTGGATTTGGCCAGGAATGGAACGAGCAGATCAGTGGTGATTACGGTGGACAGAACATGAAAGACTACCTGGCAGCTATTGATGAAGTGGCAAAGGAGCCTTTCGTGGATGAAGACAAATTGGGATCAGTGGGAGCCAGTTATGGTGGTTTCTCTGTTTATTGGTTAGCCGGTAATCACCACAAGCGCTTCAAGGCATTTATCGCTCACTGTGGTATGTTTAACCTCGATCAGATGTATTCTACAACCGAGGAGATGTTCTTTGTGAACTGGGATATGAAAGGTAATTACTGGGATAAAGGAAATAAGGCTGCTGCACGTAGCTTTAGCAATTCACCGCATAATTTTGTGCAAAATTGGGATACCCCAATTTTAGTGATTCACGGAGCAAAAGATTTCCGTATCCCTTATACACAAGGTATGGGCGCCTTTAATACCGCCGTCATGCGCGATATCCCTGCCCGGTTCTTGTACTTTCCTGAAGAAAACCATTTTGTGTTGAAACCACAGAATGGCATCCTTTGGCAAAGAGAATTCTTCAACTGGCTTGATAAGTGGTTGAAATAATTACTTTCTCATTATAAACAATAGTTTGTTAGATTTTGGAAAAGTCTATTATCTAACATCTAATGATCTAATACAAAAAGCGCCTCTTTTTAGGGGCGCTTTTTGTATGCTAGTGTTTGGCTAATGCTTAAGTAGGTGTCGGAGATCTGGTGTTATAGCCATATTACTTATTGGTCTCAGATCAATCATTTAAAGTCTAACGATCTATTGAAATAAATGCGTGCATTCTTTCTCCAGGGATTAATAAAAAGTGTGTGATAACGTGTGTGTTAAGAGAATATATTTGAGGGATAGTGTTAAAAACAGATAAAAACCCTCCGTATATCTAAAAAAAGTGTTTGGTGAATGCTTTCAATTTATATATTTGCCAAACTTTAATTGGTTCTAACGGTTAAGTGCTCTTGAATTGATATTCAGTTTATTGGACGTTAGTGTTTTATCAGTAATGTTTGTGAATTTTTGGCAGGATATTGCAATTCCGGTCATGCAAAATATTGATAATTGATATTCATATCTGTGTGCTTTTCTGGCTTGTCCAGGTTAGGGAATAAAAATGTTTCACAATGATTTAAATGGCTTAAAAAATGAAAATACCCTATTTCAATTTGATCGATCAAACCTACTATTTTCCACAAGAAGGCTTTGATATTGATAATGGGAATTTATTCTTCAATAATATTTCACTGAAGTATTTAATAGATAAATATGGTACACCTTTTAAAATTTCATATCTGCCGCGTATCGGGGATCAGATCAAACGGGTGAAGAATATCTTCAGTAAATCAATAAAGCAAAATAACTACAAAGGGAGTTATAACTATTGCTACTGCACCAAGAGTAGTCACTTTAGTTTTATTATTAAGGAAACATTGAAATATGGGGTTCATTTGGAGACATCATCCAGTTATGACCTGGATATTATAGAGAAACTCTATGAAGAAGGCTTAATTTCCAAGGATATTATGCTGGTCCAGAATGGGCATAAAACAGATGGGTACCTGCACAAAATCGCTCAATTGCACAACAAAGGATTTACTAACCTGATTGTGGTGCTTGACAGCGTAAATGAGATCGATCGGCTGCTGCCATTGATTAATGGAAAGATTAAGATTGGCATTCGAATGGCCATTGATGAGGAGCCGCAATCGGCTTATTACACCTCCAGAATGGGGATTAGGGCTACCGAAGTGATTAACCTTTATAACGAGAAAATAAAGGATAATGATAAGGTTGAGTTGCGCATGCTTCACTTTTTTGTCGACAGTGGGATTAAAGATACTTTGTACTATTGGGGATTGTTTCAGAAAGCCCTGTCTCTTTATGCCGAATTAAAGACACAGTGTGAAACCTTGCATGCCATTAACCTGGGAGGCGGTTTGCCCATTCGAAATAACCTGGGGTTTGATTACGACTATAAATACATCATCAATGAGCTGGTGCGCAATATCAAGGATATGTGTACCGCCGAAGATATTGAGGATCCGGATATTTTCACCGAGTTCGGCCGTTACACAGTGGGGGAGTCGGGTGCCGTTATTTTTAAAGTCCTGGAAGTAAAACAGCAGAATGATGCGGAGCTGTGGTACATCATCGATAACAGCTTGATGACTACTATTCCTGACAGCTGGAGTATTTTCGAGAAATTCATCATGTTGCCGGTGAATAAATGGGATCAACCCTACACCAAGGTGAATATTGGTGGCATCACCTGTGATCACTCAGATTACTATAATACCGAAGACTTAAACCAGCAGGTGTTTCTGCCAAAAATAGAGAACGCCGATGATGAACCGCTTTATCTTGGTTTTTTCCATACCGGGGCTTACCAGGATTCCATCAGCGGCTATGGCGGCATTAAGCACTGCCTGATTCCTTCTCCCAAACATGTAGTAATTGAGCGGGATGCTAACGGCCTGTTGAGGGATTACCTCTTCAACGACGAGCAGAAAGTGGATGATATGCTGCGTATCCTGGGATATGAATAGCGTTTGATAAACTGAAATAAAAAAAGAGGCCCTGCATAAAGGGCCTCTTTTTTGTTTTAGCGAATTATACCAAACCTATTTCAAAATGATCTTGGTATAATGCCGATAGATGATTAAAGACCAATTAAAAACGTAGTGCATTAAGTGGTCATTTTAATCACTAATCGGTATTATTAATTAATCCATGAGTGTAACCTTCACATAGTAGTCAGGATAACTGCTGCTTATCAGAAAGAAATCATTCCCTGAATCATAAACGACATACAATCCGTTGGGATCGAGGAGTATGTTGATGAAGAGTTGAGCACTTGTATTTGTTTTATAAACTTCATAAAACCATTCCTTGAATAAAGCCATATTTGATGGGTCAAGAAGTATCCGGTCTTCATCAGCTTTATAATAGCCAACGTTTGCAAAACCAGACCAGTTATTTTTACCATCGTGAGGAGGATCGGTGAGGCAAAGTAAATAACCCCATGATGCATATAATTGAAAGGCCCGGAAGTTTGGTATATCGGTCTTTATTGCATCAATGTGCGGAAGGAGCTTATTGCTATAGTCTGTTACAATACTAAAATTGTTACTCAGGAAATAATCTGCAATACCGGGGATGGTAAAAGCAGGAGCGTTATCATACATTATTGCTCCTTCAGGGCCTCCTTCATTTGAGATCAGGAACAGATCCATTGCTTCACTATAGGTAAATTCTGAAATGGTCATGCCATCCAGAATAAGAGGTTTTTCCAGTTTAAAACCTGTTTTGGAAACAATTACCTTGGTGGTATGAGTAATAGGTTCTTCATTGACTAAGCCGGATAGTGTAGCCACGTCTAAACCGGCGTTGAATTCAAAGGAAAGCTTAAGCGGAGAGGTTGTAAAAGCCAGGTTCCTGAAAAATGATTTGGAAGGATCCCGGGTGATTTTTATCCGCATCTTATTAATCTCAAACAGTTCCTCCATATAGGCCAGGGCTGTTTCATCGGCTCTGTTGAGTACTAATACCGTAGCGCCTTCAGCATCCGTGGCACGGCTGACAAAACGATAGGAGTCTTCACTATTTTGTTCCAGTTCCCATCGGAAATCGGCTTTTTTGACCGCATCCACCAGTAAACTCATCACTGAGTAGGTGTCAAAAATCAAATCGATTTGTTGGGAGTAACGAATGGAATAGTTGGATTCACGTTTGCGGTAATCCTCATAGACTGACTCAATTTCTACCCGGTTGTCCTCATCGAAACGGAACAACATGGTGGTGTGCATGGTGCTATCATTAAAGTAGTAATCGGCTACCCAGCCATGTTCACTGGTCATCAGTCCATCCCGTATGGCTGAAACCTCTTTATTAGTCCTTTGCTCCGGCGATTCATCAAACAGATCCTCTACCTCCTCTTTGTGACAGGAGAATAGTGATGGAAGCGCAAGGAGTAAAATGAATATGTATTTTATCTTCATCATTCTGTGTATTTTAATTTAAAACGCGACCAGCTTTAAGCATTAAGTCTGGTTTGTAAATCTTCACGTACGGCATCCAGGTTGAAACCGACAGATTTCAGGTATTTCTTCATAATAAACAGTTTGGTGCGGATAAGCTCACGTCCTTTATCCATTTCCACATCACCGGTATCGACTAACAGATGCTCCAATACTTCATCAGCACCGGTGATATAGGTAGAGAAAAGCTCGGCAAAATCTTCCGCCACACTGCTGGTACCATAGGGGGTTACCATACCTTTTATAATCGCCTCGTTACTGCTTACCGTTTGCCAGCCATTTAAGGTGTATTCATCCGGTGTAACCTGCCTGAAATCGTTGGGCATACCAAAGGTTTGATGGATGATGTGTGCATATTCATGATAGGCGGTGTGTAGTTGCCGACGCATCCATCCTTGGTCGTTCCTGTCGAAATCATTTACCCGGGTGAACCGGATCAAAGTGCCTCCTTCTGCTTCTCCCAATACCTCAGTACCATCTAATTGCTGGGCGGGAGAGCCCACGAATATGAGCATCTTGGGAAATGATTTTCCAACAAATTCCTGGTTAGAGCCTGTAATCAATGGATTTATCCACATTTCAACCAGGAACTTACCCATTGGTACAACCAATTCTTCTTTGACCGGAGTGATGTAGTACCAGTCGGTTGGAATGAAGTTTTTAATGTATCGGTATTCTACAATGGTGTTGTAGGGATTAAACATCTCTGCCAGCTGTAGGTCTATCTCCGACAGCTCTCTGGGTGGAAATAGTTCTTCACCCGAAGGATCCACATGATCATCCTCTGAACAGGCCAGGTAGTTCAGGGCGATGAATAAAAGCCAGATATATTTTAATTGTTTCATAGAAGAATAGTTTAGGATTATTTGTTTGGTTCCATGCCGGTTGAAATGGCGAAATTTGGTATTTGAAAATCCATATTAGGCGCTATTTCCGATAGCTTAACGGTACTGCCATCTTCCAGCAGATGCTCCACATCCAGGTGGTAACGTTTGATGTCGAACCAGCGGTAGCCTCTCATTAAAAACATATTTCGCCGCTCAAAGAGCAGGTATTTGGTCCAGGCTTCCTGTTCGTTAGTTGTTTCATAAAAAGCGAGCAAGTTTTCGCTACTCAAATCAGATGGGTTGTAGCTACGGTATACATTGCCGCCAATCACATTTAACATGTTGGTGGCTTCGGTGTATTCTCCCTTTCTGATGTATCCTTCGGCTGCATTGATGATTGCTTCGGCAATGGGAAAGATGTCGCTGGCAGAGGCCTCAATGTCACTGGGATCGTAGACGAAGAAACGGGAGGGAATAAAAATGTCACCATCCCTGATAAAAGCACTTATCAGGCGTTCATCAGTCTTGTCGAACGGATTATTTGAAAGATAACTCTTGTTGATACCAATGGTCATCTGGTAAGTCCAGTTAAAGGAGAGCCAGGTATAGGAACGTTGTACCATTCCAACTTCTGACTGATCAATATCAATGGGACCAAAAGCATCATTTTTATAATCACTCCAGGGGCGCATGACTTCCACTCCGCCAAATGCCTCAATGGCTTTGTTGGCATATTCAATGGCCTTCACCACGTCTTCCTCATTTTTATTTCTATAGGTATAGAAACGGGAGGCAAAAGTGTAGACAGAGGGTAAGGTAAACCGGTATTTGTTTTTCGAGGTTTCGCCGATATTCGCTACAAAAAGTTCAATCCCTTTTAGCATATCCTCTTCTGCCATGGAATAAACCTCTTCGACAGAATAGCGTTTGTAGTCAACTATTAGTTGATTTTCAGGTACCCGGGTGTAGGGAATCCCCGGATCGGATGAGGCTGTTTGAGGATCATAATGTTTACCGAACAGATTAACCAGCACGAAATGTTGGTAGGCCCGGCAAATCATTGCTTCACCTTTTAAAGCGGCAGCTTTGGATTTATCTGCTTCGGCAATGGAGATATTGTCAAGGGCTTCCAAAGCATGGTTGGCATTGGAGATTGAGTTATAGGCCGCAATCCAATAAGCCGAAGGAGAATCCTGGTGTGTTTGATTCCGGAAATCCCGGCTCCAGGTGTAGAGATCTTCAATGATGGGTTCGTTATTATAGACATTGGTGGCCAGGGTTACATTATCCGTACACATGTGAGTAAAGCGATATCCTCTGTCATTTTGGTAAGCCCCCACAAGGGTGGCCTCGATATTTTTCAGGCTGTTTATTTCCAGGCGCTCATCGGGAGCAACATCCAGAAAGTCATCGCACCCAGTGAAAAGGGTTAGGCCGGAAAAAAGCAGCAGGGTGAAAAGGAGTATATTTTTTTTCATCTTCATCGTAGTTTAAAATCCAACATTTAAGGTAAAGGTGTATTGCTTCACGATGGGCATGGTAGTACCCCCTGACCATACAAATTCAGGATCTTCACCGTTTAATTTATCCTTATCGGCTTGCCATAATATGGCCAGGTTGGTGCCATGGACACCGATGCTTGCTGATTTCATGCCGATTTTATTGATCAATGATTTGGGTAATTTATAGGTTAGGGAAACATTTTTTAAGCGGATAAAAGAGGCATCTGCCATCCAATAATCAGACATTCCATAAAGATTGTAGGCCGTTTTTATTTTGCTTGAATTAGGCTTATTCAAAAAGTCCGCATCCAAAATGGCCGGGATACCAGTGATGTTTTCATCCCCTTTCACCCGCCAGCGGTTCTTTAGGTGAGTGTTTAAGGCATCCGAGTCGGTGTATTTGTAATTAAAGTTTTGCATGACTCTTTTTTTATGACCAAACTGACCACTGATAAGTCCCGACAAGGTGATTCCTTTAAAGGAGAAGCTGTTGTTGAAACCCAGGTTGTTGGTGGGATCCAGTGTGCCTTCAAATTTAAAATCAGCAAAATCGTCGGTTTGTACATTCAGGTAATGTACTTTGTTGTTGTCACGGTCATAAAATTGGGGTACGCCATGGTCATCCAATCCGGCAAAACGGGAAGAGTAGACACCTCTTACTGGGCCATCTAAAACAGGCACCCCATAGATACTGGTTGCCGGGCCCACCCAATTGGATGTTTCCAGGTTGGTGATTTCACTCTTGTTGTAGGAGTAATTGATGGTAGATATCCATTTGAAGGAGCCGGATGCTACCGGGACAACGTTTAAGAATGCCTCAAAACCGTAAGAGTCCATATCGGCCACATTACCAAGCTTCATGCGTTTACCGCCCACCCCATTGGATTGATAATTACCGATGAGGTCAAATCCTTTCCGTGTGTAGTAATCAAATTCACCACTAATTCTGTGTTTGAATATGGCAAATTCAATACCGGCGTTGAATTCATACTGCTTCTCCCAGGTTAAATCACTATTTTCAACGTCTACGATGTTTATTTCCAATTCCGATGCTTCCGGATGGAAGGGCCGGCTGGAGGCTGCAGAGGTGGCATATACAGAAGCATTGGAGGCGCTGGCCCGAATGGCGTTCAAACCATAGGCAGCTCTTAAGTTAAGCTGGTTGATCCATGTTTTATTTTTCAGGAAGTTCTCCTCCTGCATGGCCCACTTAGCACTGATGTTCCAGGTGGGCAGCCAGCGGGCGGTTCTTGATTTACCAAGGCGGTTGGAGCCTTCATATCTCACGGTACCGTTAATGGTGTAACGTCCCAGGTAGGAATAGCCATAGTTCAGGTAATAGGCCACAAAACGTTCAAAGGTGTCGGCTTTTCCGAAATAGGAACGGCCTTCCATGCTTCTTTTTTCCAAAAAGTTGGGAGAGGGTTTGGAGATATTACCCATATCGTAGAAATGACCATAGCCGTGGTTCCAGTTGTTCGATCGGTCGATGTAACGCACTTCGGAACCAAGCAGGAAGGTGAACATGTGACTGTCGCCTAAGCGGGGATTCCAGTTGGCAGAGGCGTTGAGGTAATAGTTTTCCATTTTGTCATTACTCACCTCGTAAATTCCTCCTTCAGGCAGGATGCTGTATTTGATCCCGGTTGTACTTCCCGGCTGTTCGTATAATAAGCCGTTGGCATTAGCAATAAGTTCCGAATCATTGGGACGGACACCGGCCCGGTAGGAATTCGCTTCGTTTGAATCCTCATGTACTGTGCGTGTGGTTTCCGCATTGTAGAAACGTGCGGATACCCGGCTTGACAGGATCAGGTTCTTTTTTATTTCATAGTTAAAGTCAGCTGAGAAGGACATATCCATGACGTTGACACCAATCTGGTTACTTTCTAACTCATTGATGACATTGTAATCGGCATAGTTTTTTCTGAAAAATTCGGGGTTGCCATGTTCATCCCGGGGGGTGATGTTACGGCTGGTGGTCATGGCATAAATAAATGGATTGTTGTCGAAGGTACGATCGATTTTTCCGGTATAACGATTCACCCCACCTACATCATCTTTACTCTGGGAAGCGCCTGATAACTGCTGGTCGCGATACGACATGTTGGAGGCGGTTGTAACCTTAAACTTATCGGTGATATTAAACGTCCCTTTTAGCAATGAGGTGTAACGGTCTACTTTATCAGCAATGGTCCAGCCATCGTCATGTAAATAACCAAGTGACGTATAGAAAGAAGCTTTTTCCCCGCCACCGGAAATACTGACCGTATGTTGCTGTTGAACCCCTGTCTTAAACAGTTCTTTAAACCAGTTGGTGTTGGCTGTTTCATATCTGCGCAGGAAATTGTTGATCTCATCATTTCCATTAACCCAGTTAAGTTCATTGTCTGCAATTAAACCAAACATTTTTCCATACGGTCCGTGATCAGAGGCCGATTGTGTTTTGGCGACGTTGATCCATCCCTTTTCGTAAAGTTCACGGTTGATGGACATCTGATCCACCGAGTTCAGTATGTTGTAGTCTTCATAAGAAGGGGTGGGCTTTATGGTGATATTGGTGGAGTAGTTCACATCCAGAGAGCCTTTGCGCCCGCTTTTGGTCGTAATCACAATCACACCATTCATGGCACGTGCTCCGTAAATAGCTGTGGCCGAAACGTCTTTCAAAACCTGGAAACTTTCGACGTCGTCCATGTTAAGGCCGGCCACTCCTGAGCTGATTAATGTATTGAGGTCACCGGACATCAAATCGTTCATGGATACTTCAACGGCATCCTCCAGAACAATACCATCTACAACCCACAAGGGTTTTTGATCACCATAGATAGAGGAAGCTCCTCGAATCTTGATGTTAGGGGCGGAACCAAAGGTACTGGATACATTTTGTACGGAAACACCGGCTACCTGGCCTTCCAGTGATTTGGAGATGTCTGATTCACTGGCAATTTTAATCTCATCCATTTTAACTTTCGCCGCTGAACCGGTAAATAGTTTACGGTCTACTTTTTGATAACCCGTTACCACTACTTCATCAATGTCTTGCAGGCTGGATTGAAGCACCACCTTGATTTCAGTTTTTCCGGTGATGTTGATCTCCTGTGTTTCCATTCCGATGAATGAAACAAGGATGATTTTATACTGATCCGGCACTTTTAGGCTGAATTCGCCATCAAAACCTGTGGCAGTACCAATTTGTGTACCTTTTATCATCACGGTAACACCCGGTAACGGTTCGCCATTTTCATCCTTCACAAAACCGGAAATAACTCTTTCGTCTTGTTGCGCGAAGGAAGTACTTGCGTTTTTGGGAGAAATGATGAGGTAGTCATCTTTTATTTCACACCCCAGATTTTTATCCTTTAGGTTTTCGGCTAACAATATTTCTACATTAGACGTCCCGGGATCGACATTAATAGTTTCAGACTGGTCAAGCCGATCGTTGTTATAGATCACTGTCAGACCTGTTTGTTGGTTGACAGCTGTAAACAGCTCTTCGTAGCTGAGTTCGGGTCCTGATAATTCTATGAATACCTGTGATAAGGCATTGGCAGAAAGGCAAAAGGTGAACAGTGCTAAGGTAATGGCGCCTGTTCGTTTGCGCATAAAGATTCCCTTTGGCCCATTCATGTAATGAATGAACCATTCATAAAATGGTTTTCTCATAAATTTGGTGATTTATTGGTAAACTATTTCCGGAACTGGTGAGTCCCATCAATTATTATATTTCTGATACCGTTATTTTATTTTTCGATATGTCGAACCTTACATTAGTGGTTTTAGCCATCACGTCAAGAAAATACTGCAACTCGTAACTCTTTTTTACCATGCCGGTGAAGCGGAGTTGTGACACCTCTTCGCTGGAGAATTGAAATTCCACATCGTATAATTTACTCAGGCGGTACGATATTTTTTCAAGCGAAATGTTTCGGAACTCATAAATACCGTTAATCCATGACGTATATAAATGGGTGTCCACTTGCTTGATGGAAATATTCTTGTTTGAAGGAATATACCGCAACTGTTCACCAGGTCTTAGCATATGTCGTTTTTGATCAATTGTGACGGCTACTTTTCCTTCTACCAAAGTAATGTGATTCTCGGGTTCATCGGTGTAGTTGCAAACATTGAATTTTGTGCCGGTAACCCTTAAAACGGAATTTGGTGTATTGATGTAGAATGGATTCTCAACGTTGGATTTGACTTTAAAATAGGCCTCGCCCATGAGTTTAACGCGTCTTTCTCCTTTTTTAAAAAGGTTAGGGAAGATGAGGCGTGTGCCGGCATTAAGCCATACTTCGGTGCCGTCAGCAAGCATGAGGTGATAGTTTTGGCCCTGGGGGACCCAAAGGTTGTTAATAATGGTGTCAGGAGCGATTTCCTGGTTTTCAGGTGACTTTTCGAAAACTAAACGTTGATTATTTCCTTTCAGGGTGATGCCTTTGCTTTGTACCTCAAGGGTGCTGTCGGAAAGAGCAAATGTTTGATTCCCGGTTGTAAGAATAACTTCATTGGTTTCGGTTTTTGGATTTTTGGTTTGTGCAATATGTAATGATTCCTCTGGGGAATGGGGGGGCATTGTTGCTAAGAAATAGCCGGTGAGTAGCAGAATGGCTGCACAAGCAGCCACTGCTGCCACCTTGATTATTTCCAGTGTTTTGAATTGTTTATCTGCTTTTGTTGTGTAACGGGATTCTCGTTTTTCAATTTTTTCCCAAATGGATGCTGCACTTATTCTTTGATGCTGGTTCGTGGCTTGATTCCAATTTTGCGCGAGCCATTCTTCAACTTCCTGATCGGAGTTGAAGTTTTTCAGCCAGCTTTCCAACTCCGTTATCTCTTTTTTTGATAACGTTTGATTGCTGTAAAAGCGTTCAATCTTTCTTGCTATATGATTGTGTTTGTCCATTGATACTTATTAATACGGTTTGAGAGAAAGGTTCCGTGATTGTGAAATGAAGTTTTTTTTAAAAAAAACTATAGGACGCTGTTAAGTTGTTGGGTAGGAGGGATTAGAGAATAGTAGGTATTAAAGAAAAAACATGATTGTAAGCATGAAAAAGCGAATAAGACCTTTCTGTAAGGTGGCCAGTGCTTTTCTTATTTGAGTATCAACCGTATTTTCACTGATCCCTAACTCGCGTGCAATCTGCTTGTATGTTTTTCCTTCAAACCGGCTTAGTTTAAATACTATTTTTCGTTTTTCAGGAAGTTTATCTATTAGCCGGTTGATGAAGTGAGCCAGGTCCATGTATTCCACCTGTTTCTGTAAGCTTATGTCTTCGGTTGATTCGCGGAGATTAACGCCCTGAAGGTATTTTTGATGAACGAGTCGCTTTCGAAGGCGATCGTTAACTTCGTTTTTGGCAATGGTAAATAGTAACGACTTGAGAGACTTGCCCGGTAACAGCTCGGTGCGCATTAGCCAAATTTTAATGAATACTTCCTGAACAAGGCTTTCCGTATCTTCTGTAGCCGGCAATGAATGTTGAAAAAAGGCATGTATTTTTCCCTGATAAAAATGGAAAAATGCCTCAAAAGCCACGGGATCACTGTTTCGCATTTGTTCTATCCAAAAAGAATCCTGTGCAGAGTTAGAATAATTGTTTCCCTGCGATTCAGGAAGCCTCTCCTGCTTCGTTAATGCGTCATTTTCGTTAGCACTGTAAAATGTATTTTTCTTCGTATGCGATTTTACTGTCATGCGTATGAATTAATCATTCTAACAATAGAACCCCCATCCCATTATTTCTGCATTACCTGAAAGAATCACGAAGATTTACTTAAAATCAGAGGTTAAAAATTATATTTTTTTAACAATAAAACAACAAAAATCAACACTTTTTAACGATAGCCTTCTGGTAAGTAGGCTGTAGGTCTTTTTATAGGCGAGATACAGAGTGTTTTCTATTGATGTTTTTTATCCAATTCATTGGTTGCTTGCATGTGTCTGTAAATTCAAAACGTGTTTTAGATCCGGAATCGCAGAGTTAAATGTGAAATGAATGAGTTTATATGTTTGATTGTATTCATTAGCAACCCGGTTGTTGGTTGAGATGTGTATTTGCAGCGTAATGTTATTTGTTGGTAGTGGTAGTTGTTTAGGTTGCAGGGAGATGCGTTAAGAGGGGTTTGACGATTAGCAAAAATGAGCAATGATGCGGACCGTTCCGGGATCATGCGGACCGTTGAAGCAGTCATGCGGACCGTTCCGGGATCGTTCGGACCGTTGAAGCAGTCATGCGGACCGTTCCGGGATCGTTCGGACCGTTGAAGCAGTCATGCGGACCATTCCGGGATCATGCGGACCGGTTTTCTAATGATGCGGACCATGGGAAAATCATCCGGACTGGTTCCCCAATCATTCGGACTGGTTCCCCAATCATCCAGATTGGTTTCTCACCGATGCGGAATTTTTTTTTGAGCTCGGGGTATCCTTTATTTATTTATTTTCTAATGGGAAACACGGGATCAGTCTCTGGCCAGATGTTGTTTGTATATGGAACGGAACGGGTAGATGAAGCGTTCCATCAGGCTCATGTCTTCCGTGATGATCTCTGCTGTTCCACGCATGTTCTGGCGGAAGGGGAGGAGTTTTCCATAGTTGGTTTTGAGGGAGTCGGGTAGGATGACCGTGCAAGTGTAAGTGGAATCCGGAACCGAAGAAATGGCTGCCAGGTGACAAACCACCATGCCATATTCCTGGTAAGGGAAGTCGCTGAATTTTAAATTGACCGGTTGCCTGACTTTGAGTTTTCCTGCTCTATGTACCGGAATCATGATTTTACCAATAACCTGGGACGTGTGTTCCGGGATGACAGTCATCACCTGCTGTCCTATTGTTACATTCTGGTTGACTTCCCAAATGCCGGAAGTGGCAATGTATCCATCAAGAGGACTAATCAGACAATACTTATTTTCCCACTGAGAGAGGGCGCCTTTAAACTTTTCAAATGATTGGCGTGCTTGAGAGATATGTTGTTCCCGTTCTTTTATTTCCAGCAGCCCCAGTTCGTTCAATTGCTGTTGCAACTCGGTTAGGGTCATTCTGGTGCTGGAGAGGGTGATCTCCATTCCGGTGAGGTCCATCTTTTGTGCCACGCGTTTCTTTTGGGAGTTCTCATAATCAACCAAAGCAATGGTTTTGTCCTGAAAAAGAAAGGAGTCGCGTGCGAACTCCCGTTGGGCTATCTGGTAATTTAGGCGGGCTGACTTGACTTGTTGTTGAAGCAGCCTGATGTGGCTGTGCAGGTCGTTAATTTGTTTGGTGACCGATTTTTTTCTTTCCGGGTAATATTTGATGTTCAAAAAGGCACGATAATCCGCAAAGGCCTTAACAAAACCAGCATAGGAGGGTTGCAGTTCACCTAAATCCAGGTGGGTTTCAAAATAGGTGTGGGTGATTTCGTTTTCAGCAGAAAAATCCCAGTTTCGGGTTATAAGGTTTTTGATCTTTTGGTAATCGGAGAAACTAACCGGATTTTCAATGATGGCCAAAAGATCGTTTTTACTTACGGAGTCTTTGTCACTCACAAAAAGAGCTTGTATTTTGCCGGATGTTCTAGCTACCAGAAAGGCAGGCGGATTAGCTGTTTGCAGGAAGAATCCGCCGGTAATAATATCAGGATACCTAAAAAAACAGGAAAACACCAGGATGCCTGTCAGGACAACAGCAATGAGCCCAATGCCATAGCGGATGATTTTATTTGGTACCTGGCCCATGATCTCTTTTACTTCTGAACTTCTAAGGTCTATATTATCGGCTTCTTCTGAGGTTATTTTTAGTCTGTCTTTGATGCTCATGGTGTTTGGTTTTATTCTTCCTTCAATATCGGTGTGGATTTAAAACTACGACTTGTGGAACGTATGAATGGGTTAGTGGCGAAGATTTGTTATCCCCCTAATTCCAATTGGTTTTTTACCAGGTTGAAATAGGCGCCTGATCTTTCAACCAATTCGTAGTGGGAACCGGTTTCAACTACCCTGCCATTTTCCAAAACAATGATTTTGTCGGCATTGCGCACAGTGCTTAAGCGATGGGCCACCACCACCACTGTTCGTCCTTTAAAGAAGTGGTCCAGGTTTTCCATGATCACTTTTTCGTTATTGGCATCCAGGGCATTGGTTGCTTCATCAAAGAAAATGAATTCAGGATCCTTATAAACTGCCCGGGCTATGAGAATGCGTTGTTTTTGTCCCTGGCTGAGACCGTTGCCTTCCTGGCCAATTTTTGTGTTGTAGCCAATGGGCAGGCTCTCGATAAACTCTTGTATATTGGCAATTTTAACCGCATAGAGCAACTTCTTCTTATCAATAATATCATCTCCCACAGCAATGTTGCGGGCAATGGTGTCAGAGAAGATGAAGCCATCCTGCATCACCACTCCACATTTACTCCGCCACCAGCTTTGGTTGAAGTTTTCGAGATTGTTATCCCCGATTTTAATACTGCCGGAGATAGGACCATAAAATCCAAGCATCATTTTTATTAAGGTGGTCTTGCCACTTCCACTGGTGCCAACAATGGCCGTTACCTTGTTGGAAGCCATATGAATGTTCACTTCGTCCAGTACTTTGGGAGAATGAGGTCCTTCATACTGGAAGGTAACCTGGTTGATTAATATATTCCGTATACTTGGTAAATCGGTAATTCTGTTATCTTCCGGTTTTTCTTCATCCTCCTTATTGTGGATTTCGCCCAATCGTTCCAGGCTGATTTTAGCATCCTGTGCGGCATGAAGAAATTGTATCATTTGATCAATGGGACTATTTAATTGGCCCAATATATATTGTACCGACAGCATCATACCCAGGGTCATGTGGCCCTGCACCACCGAGTAAGCCGCCATGATGGTGATCAGTATGTTTTTTGTTTCATTGAAAAACAGACCGCCCAATTGTTGGTATTGACTCAGCGATAAGCTTTGAACATTAACCCGGAACAGGTTGGCTTGTATGCGTTCCCATTCCCAGCGCTTTTGTCGTTCGCAGTTGTTTAGTTTGATTTCCTGCATGCCGGTGATAAGCTGTATCACATTACTTTGTTCGCTCGACATTTGGGTGAAACGCTTATAGTCAATATCCCGGCGTTTTTTCATGAACAGGTATACCCATGTGAAATAGAGGCTGCTTCCCAACAGAAAGACCAGGAATATTTTGACACTGTAAAAAGCCATGATGGCCCCAAACAAAACCAGGTTAACCATGGAAAAGAGGATGGAGAGTGTTTGCCCGGTCAGGAAATGTTCGATGCGCCGGTGGTCTTCGATGCGTTGAATAATGTCGCCGGTCATCTTGGTATCAAAAAAGCGGATGGGTAACCGCATTAATTTAATCAGGAAATCGCTGATCAGGGATATGTTGATACGGGTACTCAGGTGAAGTAATATCCAGGAACGGATAAATTCTACACTCATCCGGGAGACAAATAAAACCAGTTGAGCAATTAATACCAGGTAGATGAAATTGATATTGCGGGTATTGATTCCCACATCTACCACGGCTTGGGTCAGGAACGGAAAAACCATTTGCAAAAGGCTTCCTAGTAATAGTCCCAGTGTGAGTTGAAGAATGAATTTCTTATAGGGTTTAAGGTATCTGAATAGAAAAAGAAAACCCGATTTGTTCGGTTTTTCATCCTTGTAGTTGAAGAAATCAGGAGTGGGTTCCAACAAAAGGCTGATGCCCTGAGGTTCGTTATCATGCGTGGTACTGGCCCAGCATTTAGTGAATTCTTCCCGCGTATACACCACCTTTCCATGTCCCGGATCGGCCACCCATACCTTATCTTCTTTTATTTTGTACACCACCACAAAGTGAATCTGGTTCCAGTGGGCGATGAAGGGAACAGGTGCATCTTCTACCAGGTTGTCAAAACCAGTACGCACACCTATGCTTCTGAATCCGACACTCTCAGCAGCCTCGCTAATCCCAAGCATGGAAACACCTTCTCGAGTGATATAGGAGCGGTCACGTAACGTCTGAATGGCATAAAATTTTCCATAATGGCGGGCAATCATTTGTAAACAGGCCGGTCCACAGTCCTTGGCATCGGGTTGGCGGGTTACTTTGAACATTCTAATGTCGTTTTTTATGTGGTGTAATTGTCAAGAGTACGAAATTAAATATAAAAATGAGATGTTTAACTATTATTTTAAGGAGAAGCCGTTTTGTCGGTATGATTATGCTCATGTTTGTATCGATGGATGATATTTAAAACAATTGAAAAATCAATGGTTTTGAAAGATGGCGAAGAGAATTTTACTTGAAAATGATTGAAACATAAGGTGGAATTTGAGATTGAAAGGAGGGGCCTGTTGGTTTTATGAAGTAAATAGTTTTTCGATCTGGCCAGGATTTGTTTAGAAGAATAAAAAAAGCAGCCGGGAAGGCTGCTTTTCTATATGATAATTCATGTCATTTTCTGGTAAATCAGTCTTGTTTCTGTTGTTTTAAAACTGATGTGCTAATTAAATACCAGCTACATTCGGTCCCTGGATAAAAACAATATCACGAGGGATACCTGCTTTTCCTATGCGATCAAGATCCTTTTGCAAGGTTGCAGGGATATTGCCCATATCATTTAGCAGTTGTTTTGCTTTCTCATAATTACCGTCTCCCTGGGTGGTAAGAATAAGGGTAGAAAGATCCTTCATTGCCTGGGTCATGTTATCGAAATCAACGGTATAATAACCGGTTGCGTCATCATAGGTGAAGGCCTTTTTTTGTTGGAAATAGTTAAAGCGCATCATGTTGGCTTTACCATGAGCACTGGCTGCACCAAAGCGCACTGAGCGGAAAATACCGGCCATGAAGGTAACGTAATTATCCATCAGGTCTTTTTCGCCCAGTTCGCCCATCTCTGCTAGTTTGGAAACGATATATAATCCCAAAATATCTGCTTTACCTTCCTCAATGGATGAATAAGTTTCCTGCAAGGCTTCCCGTACACCACCTTTTCCATTAATGGTTTTTTTGATTCCCAATCCGTGTCCTACTTCATGGAACATGGTGTTTTCAAAAAATGCATCAAAGGTTATGTGCTTTTGTTGTTCAGGATTGATTACCAATTTGCTGATAGGTACCAAAATGTGATCAAATTTGGCACGCATGGAGTTTTTCAATTGCAACTTGCGGCTTCCTTTCTGCATTTGCACCTGTGGATCGTTTGGCAGGTTGATAGCAATGGTTTTGCTGCCACCATTACAGTCGCCGCCATAGTATAGGGCATCATAAGCCCCAAGGTCCGAGTCGCTGCCTGGTACTTCGCTTTTGTAGGCTTCATCCACGGGTAAAGATTTTTGTAGTTCAGGTAACAAAGCGGCAAAACGTGTCAATTTATCTGACCATTCTTTATCCTTAACAAGAATGAAAGCTTCAAATCCTGTTTTGTAACCGTAAAGACCATCTTCATAGTTTTCAATTGGGCCAACTACGAAGTCGATAGTATTGGTCTTCATTTCCATCCAGGCCATGTCACTGGCAAAATAATCATTGCTCAACAACGCGTCAGCTCTTAACTCCAGGTATCTTTTTAATCCTTCATCTTCAGCCAATGTGGCTGCTTTTTTTAATAATGCAGCGGCTTTGGTGAGTTCAGGTTTATAAGCTTCACTATAAGGAATAACCTTCAAAGCACCTTTTTCATCACGACGAATAATGGAATATAATCCGTCCTTATCTTTTGCATCCAGAGCTTCAAACTCCTCTTTGGTCATGTCGGCAGGATAGTAGTTGGCACCTGCAGGTTTTGGTCCAATGCCTTCGATAAAGGATTTGTTACCGGCAAGCCTTTCCCATGGGCCATAATTTATTTTTACAAATTTGCGAAGGTTTTCGTCAGCGATGTTGTTGAGCAATTCATCTTTGTCTCCATAAGATTGCTTCCAGAACAGGTCATCCATAATTTTTGCCGCATCAAAAAGATAAGGCAGCATTTGTTTTTCCTTTTCTGATAACTGGGTAAGATCAGTTGATAATTTCACCGGAATGAATTCTTTTACTTTCTGTTCAATATCAGGTGACGAAGCCGTATAAGTTTTCTTCGGCGATTGACAGCTGCTCATTGTTATTAAAGCAATTAAAATTGGAAAAAGTAATTGTTTCATAGTGATATTTGATTTATTGTTTGTGTATTGATTGTATACATTGCTTTCCATTCTATGCACATGAAACGATCATGTTAAATTCAACTTAGACACAGGGAGATGATTAAAATGAAGAACTCTGCGACTCAGTGTTCACAGTCTGTTATTTCATATCTATAAGTCTATTGTCTAAATTTAATTATCGCGTATTTTTTTCGAAGCACTAAATTAAGGAATATACCTAATAACATAACGGAATGGCTAACGAAAAAAGGATCGTCTTGTAATATCTTGTTCAAATCTAATAGTAGTTTCTGATATTTTATCTGATAAAATACCTGTTATTTAGAGTCTCATCTCTTCCTGTAAAGGTAGAATCCAAGGAAAATACGTCGGACAGGAGTGTCATGATATTGACGATATGTTATTGATTTTTCTAAAGTAGAGTTTGGTGGCTATCAGACCTTTTTAATGGTGTAATCGAAAAAGCATATATAATCGGAGGGATTAATAGCAGGCTAAAATGTAAGTTGAAAAAGGATATAACGACAAATGATGCTATAAGTTGAGGAGTTAAAGTTGAAAAGAATAAAGCAATGAAATCAATAGTTTGTCCTGTTTCGTCTGAACGAGTGAAAGAACATTTGTCCGGAATTACAGCTTTACTGGTTGTTTTGATGATAGGTATTTATTTTATTACCCGGGAGTGGTTAGTTATAACTGTTTTAATGGTCGATTTTTTGTCAGAGGTTTTGGTAGTGAAAAATATAGCCTCTTATCATATGTAGCCAGAAAGGTGTCAATGATTTTTTCACTGGATAGTCCTTTGATTAATAAAGCTCCAAAAATCTTTACCGTCAGACTTGGACTCATATTTTCTTTTACAGGATTATTGGTGGCAGTGTTTGTGAGTGAAGTTGTTTCGTTATATGTGATGGGTTTTCTAGTCTTGTTTGCCGCCGTTGAATGCGTGTTGAATTTCTGTGTGGGGTGTTACATCTATGCTTGGATTGTTATGCCCTTATTTGGTGAGTGGAGGTGATTTTGGAAGTAGAGCAATTTTTTTCCTAAAAGTAGACTTTATATTCAATTTCTAGAGATGCCTTTATGTGTTGATTTTCTGGTTTTATTATGGAATAATGGTTTCAATACGGTTAAGTTAGTCATGTAATAAAAAAGTAAACCGCCTTCGGAAATAGCGTTTGTCATTTCATTATGCGGTTTTGTCATAGGTAATTAAAGGATTGATCAAAAATAATAAACGCTGATCAATATAAATTTTAGTGAAGATTATTTTGTTCTAACTTGGTTTAGTGAGTGTTATAAAGGTATTTTATTCATTAAACCTGAGAAGAATGAAGAAACCATTATTTTTATTAGTAACTCTACTTTTTGTGCTTAGAGTAAGTGCCCAGAAGGACAAAAAACCCAATATCCTTGTGATTTGGGGCGATGATATTGGTCAATCAAACATTAGTGCTTATACCATGGGTATGATGGGGTATAAAACGCCTAATATTGATCGCATCGCTAAAGAAGGATTAATCTTCACCGATTACTATGGAGAGCAAAGCTGTACAGCTGGTCGATCTAGTTTTATTACCGGCCAAAGTGTATTCCGTACTGGTCTAAGTAAAGTTGGTTTACCTGGTGCTGATTTGGGCTTAAAAAAAGAAGATCCTACTATTGCCGGGCTTTTAAAACCATTGGGATATGCTACTGGTCAATTCGGGAAAAACCATCTGGGCGATAAAGATGAACACCTGCCTACTGCCCATGGATTTGATGAGTTCCTGGGTAACTTGTATCATTTGAATGCTGAAGAAGAGCCGGAATTACCTGATTATCCTCAAAATCCTGAATTCCGTGAAAAATATGGTCCCAGAGGTGTTATTCAATCTTCAGCAGACGGTCCCGTAAAAGATACCGGACCATTGACAAAAAGGCGAATGGAAACAATAGATGACGAAACCGTTGCAGCTGCTATTGATTTTATCAAGCGAATGGAAAAAAACGGAACACCATGGTTTGTTTGGTGGAACGGTACCCGTATGCATTTCCGTACGCATGTAAAAGATGAGCACGAAGGTATTTCGGGGCAAGACTTCTATGGTGATGGTATGGTGGAACATGACATGCATGTAGGAGAATTGTTGGCTGTTTTGGATGAATTAGGTATTGTTGATAATACTATTGTGTTTTACAGTACTGATAATGGGCCACATAAAAATACGTGGCCAGATGCAGCCAGTAGTCCGTTCCGCGGTGAGAAAAATACCAATTGGGAAGGTGGTTGGCGTGTGCCAGCTATGGTGCGTTGGCCAGGTAATATTAAACCAGGAACTATCTCTAATGAGATTATGCATCACATGGACTGGATGCCTACCCTGTTGGCAGCTGCTGGTGACGATAATGTAAAAGAAGATCTGCTCAAAGGAAAGAAAGTACGTGATGTGAATTATAAAGTACATCTGGATGGATATAATTTCTTACCTCACTTAACAGGTCAAACCGACAAGGGACCGCGAAATGAAATATTTTATTTCTCTGACGATGGCGATTTAACAGCCTTACGTTATCGGGACTGGAAATTGGTATTTATGGAACAACGAACATATGGGACATTAAAAGTATGGTCTGAACCATTTGTGCCGTTACGGATTCCTCTTACTTTCAATTTAAGACGTGATCCATATGAACAAGCCAATTTAACTTCCAATACTTATTACGACTGGTTATTAGACCATGCGTTTATGCTAGTCCCTGCCCAGGCTTATGTGGGTGAATTCTTAAAATCATTCCAGGAGTTTCCGCCTCGCCAAAAAGCTGCAAGTTTTAGTTTAGACCAGGTCATAGAACAAATGACAACTCCTACAAATAATTAATAATTTATAAACAGGTCAAGTGCAGATTTAATCCTGCACTTGACCTTTATCTTAATCTCACTGTTATGAAAACCACCTTTTTCATTTCAAACCTACTGCTCGTTACTTTTTTCTTTTCCTGTACTACTCCGGAAAAACAAACCACTTCACACAAAGCTTTAATGACTTGGAATGAAACACCTATCAAAAATGAAATCATCTCTTTTGTAGAGAAGGTGACATCTCCTGAGTCATCCGAATTTGTATCAGTAACCGACAGAATAGCAGTATTTGATAACGATGGCACCCTATGGAATGAAAAACCACTTTACATTCCACTGGAATATGAAATAGCCTATATTAAACAAGCTGTAGAAACAAACCCTGAACTCAAAAAAAACAAGCTTTACAAGGGATTAGCAGAGGGAGATTTGGAAGTGATGAAAGAATACAGCATGTTCGACCTCATCCAACAATTGTTTGCTGCCCATGATAATCAACCAGAAAAAGAGTATTACAATTCAGTTTATTCTTTTCTGACCGAAGAATTTCACCCCAAATATAATCGCCCTTTTAAAGAGATGGTGTACCAACCAATGGTGGAGCTTGTTTACTACCTCCAAGTCAATGAATTCAAAGTGTTTATTGTTACTGGTGGTGAGATAACTTTTGTACGAACCGTTTCAGAAGAGATTTACAATATCCCTGTGGAGAATGTGGTAGGCAGCAACATTCAACTGAATTATGTTTCTGATTCTACCGGGCATTACCTCATCCGTACCGACAAAGTAATATCGGCCAACGACAAACAAATCAAGCCGGCCAATATCGGTCTTCATATTGGCAAGAAACCCATTTTTGCCGCAGGTAATAGCGATGGTGATTATGAGATGATGGAATACACCCTTTCTGGTGAAGGCCCTTCCATGGCCATTCTGGTTCATCACGATGATGAAGAGCGAGAATACAGTTACATGAATGGCACTGAAAAAGCCATTGAAGATGCAGCTGATAAAGGATGGTATGTGGTGAGCATGAAAAAGGACTTCAAACAAATATTTCCAAAGTAGAATACTTTTATGCGAATAAAATCTTATTTCAAAATTCGTTTCATCGGTTCACTGGTTATTGTTTTTGTAACTATTGGAATAGCACTTCTTTCTGGTTGCCACCAGAAGTTTTCATCAGGCAAGGTACAGTCGGAAACTGCATTGTCAGAATCTGAACAATTACAAGATGATGTGATTGGGAAGTGGAAACGAACAGATGGTGATTATACCATTGCAATAATAGCGTTTAATGATTCTACCATAGAAGCGGCTTATTTCAATCTCCAACCGATTAATGTTTCAGATACCAAGTGGAAACAAAAAGACGGTTATCTCTATTTTTTGATTACTCTTCATGATGTTAATTATCAAGGTTCTTATTATTCGTTGGGTTATTACCCGGAGGAGCAAAGATTATTCGGTTTCTACCACTTGGGTTCTACCGGACAACGGTTTGAAGTGGTATTTGAAAAGTTTCAATAACAATAAATTCTCCTTAACTAATAAAATATAGATCAACCATGAACGTGTTGGAACAAATCCTTGAATTAAAAGACCGTATTAATTACTCAATAATTGGTCAGAATCGTTTAACGGAAAGACTGTTGATAGGATTATTGGCTGATGGGAATTTACTATTAGAAGGTTTGCCTGGTTTGGCAAAAACACGCGCTGTTAAAAGTTTGGCTAAGGAACTGAATACGGGTTTGAGCCGAATTCAGTTTACGCCCGATCTCCTTCCGTCGGATATTACTGGTACCGAAATTTATCAACCCGAGAGTGATGAGAAATTCATCTTCCAGCAAGGACCGATATTCAGTAATCTCATACTTGCCGATGAAATCAACCGGGCCCCGGCCAAAGTTCAGGCTGCCCTACTCGAAGCCATGGAAGAGCGACAGATATCGGTAGGGGGAAAAACACATAAGATGGAGCCATTGTTTATGGTGTTGGCTACCCAAAATCCGGTTGAACAGGAGGGAACCTACCCATTACCAGAAGCCCAGATGGATCGTTTCCTGATGAAAGTTCTGATTGATTACCCGGATACAGATGCAGAAAAGAAAATCCTGCGCCTGGTGCGTGAAGAAAGTAAAGTTCAGATTAATGGAAATATGCCACTAAATACTGAGATGATCTTTAAAGCACGGGAAGAGATTAAAGATGTCCAGGTAGCCGATGCTGCCGAACAATACATTGTGGATCTGATCAATGTTACCCGTTTCCCGATGAAATACAGCGAAGATCTCGTTAAATGGATCGATTACGGTGCCAGTCCGCGTGGTACTATTGCCCTGGATAAATGTGCCCGTGTGGCCGCCTGGCTCGATAACCGCAACTACATTACCTCCGATGACATTCGTTCGGTAGTACACGATGTGCTGCGTCACCGACTTATATTGAGTTACGAAGCCAATGCGGACCGGGTAACCGCTGATCGGGTGATTGATGAGTTGTTGAAAGTTGTGGCTGTTTAATGATTTATGAGGCAAAAGTTTACATTAATAAATCAATTACAGCTCATGAATAAAGTCTCCACAACTCTTCGTTCCCTCATGAAATGGGAACACTATGCCATGGGAACCGGTTTGATACCGACCAGACGGGTACATAGTGTATTGGCTGGAAAACATGCATCGATGTTACGGGGACGTGGGTTGGATTTTGAGGAAGTGAGGCAATATGTGCCAGGTGATGATATCCGCAACATTGATTGGAAAGTAACGGCCCGTACAAAACGAACGCATACAAAAGTCTTTAATGAAGAAAAAGAGCGTCCATCCCTAGCGATAGTAGACCAATCCTCTTATCTTTTTTTTGGCTCAAAACAGTATATGAAAGCGGTTATTGCTGCAGAATTAGCTGCATTAGCCGCCTTTCGGACATTAAAAAAAGGAGACCGGTTTGGTGGAATAGTTTTTAATGATGAGTCGGCAGACTGGATTGTTCCTAAACGCAGTCGTTCGGTTATTCAACAATTTCTGCGTTATGTCAGTGATAAAAATCAGGCCCTGACCAAGTGTAAAAAGGTACAATCCAATCTGGAACCGCTGAGTAATGCTTTGAGACGAGTCGCTTCATACGTAACTCACAATTACATCATTTCCATCGTCAGTGATTTTACTGAGGCAAATGAAGCCACCTACGAATACATCAAACAGATGGCCCGCCATAATGATATTATTATTGCCCATATTAAAGATGATTTGGACGAAGCTTTTTTATCTGAAAACCTGGTAATATCAGACGGGGATAAACAACTGTTATGGCGATCTTCTAAAAAATATGCTGTGGAGTTAATCAGAAATAAAAGAGAAGTGATGCAAAACAAGTTTGATGAGCTCATGCGTGTGTATGGTGTGCCTGTATTAATTATGAATACAAGTGAACCGCTGGAAAACCAGATAAAAAGTGTTTTTAAAAAACGTAAAAAATGATAGGTGTATTGCAAAATGGTGTCAGTGAGGCCTTAATTGAACCAGTCTCTATCAAGTATAGTTTTCATACACCGGGGTGGTATGTTTTGGGTAGCGTATTGTTATTAGCGGTATTGATTTTCATTATTCGTTATTACATCCGGTATCGGCGTAATCGTTACAGGCGTGAAGCTTTGTTTTGGATGGAACAGATGCAACTTTCAGGTCAATCCTTGCAGGTGCAGGTTACTTCTTTAAATCGGTTATTAAAGCAGGTGGCCATGCATGCTTATGGGCGAGAGATTGTGGTTTCACTTACGTTTGATGCGTGGTATAACTTTCTATGTCAGTCTTCCAGGCAATCGATATTTGATAAGGGATTATTTAAAACAGTTCAGAAAGGATTATACGATGCCGCTCAGTTAAATACTGAAACAGTTAATATCTTTTTTACGCAATCAAGAAACTGGATAAAAAAGCATGACGTTTGAAATAGCACATATTTGGGTATTTGCCTTATTCCCATTGCCACTTATTATTACCAAGTTTTTTCCTCCGTTACGGAAGCGAAGATCAGCCCTTCTTTTTTCGGCTTTTTATCAAATTGCAGAGGCTTTAGGCGAGAAGCCTGGTTCTTCGGCCTGGATATCCAGACGCAACTGGGTTAATTGGGTATTGCTATGGTTGGTTTGGTTTATATTACTGGGATCCTTAAGTCATCCTCAGCTGGTAGGAGAACCGGAGATGACGGTCAAAATATCACGTAGTTTCATCATTGCTGTTGACATCTCTTTTAGTATGGATACTCGCGATTGGGTTATGGAGGGTGAACGTGTTTCTCGTTGGGAAGCGGTTAAGCATCTAATGAATGATTTTATAGAACGACGCCATGGCGATCGGATGGGTTTGATCTTTTTCGGGACTAATGCTTATCTGCAGGCACCGCTTACACCTGAGCTGAATGTGGTACAATGGCAATTGGGGGAAACAGAAGTTGGCATGGCAGGACAAATGACAGGTATTGGCAATGCTATCGGGTATGCCGTGAAAATGTTTCAGGTCGATACCTTGGAGCAAAAAGTATTGTTACTGCTGACCGATGGTGTTGACAGTGGTAGTGATGTATCGCCCTTGGATGCAGCTAATTTGGCCAAAGTAGATTCGGTAACTATCTATACTCTAGGTATTGGTGAGCCTTATGTACCAGGTACCGATTTGGACGAGCGTACCTTGAAAGAAATGGCAGAGGTAACGGGGGGAAGCTATTTTTCAGTTATTGATCCTGAACAGTTAGAGGCTGTATATACCACTATTGATCGATTGGAGCCCTTGGAATGGGAAGAAGAACAATATAAGCCCACGGTTTCTTTATATCATTACCCACTAGCTGTGGCTTTAGTACTTATCCTGGTTCATCAGTTGTTGATGGCACTCATCCGTCTTATTTCAACATTTAATAAATACTGACCGTCCGATGAAAGCATTTGAAAATCTTAACTGGCAACAATTTCATTTTATACGGGAAGAGTGGCTTTGGGCGTTTATCCCCTTACTGATGATATTGCTTTTGGTAATACTATCCAACCGAGACAAAACCAAATGGAAAGTTCTTATTGCTTCTCATTTGCGTCCCTATTTATTCACTCAAAGTTCTAAAACATCAACAGTACTTCCTGCATTGGCTTTTCTTATGGCGGGATCATTACTTATTTGTGCTATGGCCGGACCCACCTGGAAAAAAGTAGAAGTACCGGGAGGCAAAGCAAGTGCCGTTTTGCTTATAGGCCTTGATTTATCTCAAAGTATGTTAACAGCCGATGTTCAGCCAACTCGTCTGGAACGGGCTAAGCTAAAAATCTATGATTTACTGGAGAAAAAACCGGGAACCCGAATTGGGCTCTTTGCATACGCTGGTACAGCTCATCCGGTGGTTCCGCTTTGCAGTGATTATAACCTGGTAAAACACCATGCAGAAAGTTTACACCCCGCTATTATGCCAATTCGGGGTACTAATATGAATTATGCGTTGAATCTGGCAGACACTATCCTTAGCAGATATGATGCGCCAAGTACTTTATTACTGGTAACCGATGAAATAAATCCAACTGAAGCTGGCATGCTACAGGCATTTACACAAAATACTATACATAAAATAAACATTCTTCAGGTTTCTACTGCGACAGGTGGTGAAGTGCCAGGTTTTAGAAGAGGATCGGTTTTGCAGGATAAAACCGGAAAAACAGTTTATTCGGCACCAGATGTTAATGTGTTTAAAGGCTTGAATCAGAATGAAAAAATTTCGGTGTATCCCATGACTCTTGATAAATCGGATGTGGAGCAGATCGCTTCAGAAGTACGTAAATTCCGTGATTTCAGATTAGATGACGAAACTAGCGATGAAATGTGGCAAGATATGGGGTGGTATCTATTGGTTCCTGCATTGTTATTATCCCTGCTCTGGTTTCGAAAAGGTTGGATGATTCACTGGTGTTGGATTGGTACAGTGCTCTCTTTCTCGTCATGTAGCCCGGATAGTCCCCAGTCCGGATGGTGGTACACTAACGATTACCTGGGGCAACATTTCTACAAGTCAGACCGGTTTGAGGACGCAGCTGACAGGTTTGGGTCATTACCTCATAAAGGCGTTGCTTATTATAAAGCAGGTAATTATGAAGCCGCCGTTGCAGTTTTTGCCCTTGACTCATCGGATGCTGGGCATTACAACAGGGGATTGGCGCTGACTCATATGGGACGATTTGAAGAAGCATCGGAGGCATTTACATTGGCACTGGAATCAAATCCTGACTTAGAGGTGGCCCGTAAAAGCCTGGTGCAATCAGAACAACTGATTCGTCAGCGAGATTCAGTGAGCCAACTTATGGGTGAAACAACAAAAATGAAAGAGCCGGATAAAAAAACTCCTCTTAAAGAGCGTAAAGCATCAGGAAAAGACGAAGAGTTAACCTCTGGTACAGAAGTGGATGAATTACCCGATCATGGAGATCGCGTTACAGATGAGGTAGAGACCAATATTACTAAAGCCGAAGAGATGGAGCATCCGGAGGAGATGCAGCAGCAAGGGCAACAGAAAGAGGCACAAAACATCATGTTACGAAAAATATCGGCCGATCCCGGGGAGTTTCTTCGTCGCCGTTTCAAGTTTCAGAAAGAGAAGTATTATGAGGATGTTACAGAAGGAGAAGAGGTGTGGTGAGCAGAGACTTGATCTTAGATATAAGAATACAGAGCGTTGAATTAACGCTAGTTGATAGAAGGTATTTGGTGTATAATCATTTATAGAAAATATATGATAGAGGATTTTTTTAGAAGCAAAAAGTACCTGCTTCTTTTATTGATTGTTGTGACTTTACCAACTTCTGTTGGAGCCCAAATAGATGCGTTTGTTAGAGTGAGGCTTAATACACAGGAGGTTTATATACAGCAGCCTGTAAAAGTATCCATCACAGTTTATACAGCTACTTGGTTTACTCAACCGCTGGACATGGGGAACATACAAGTGACAAATGCCTTTGTATTACCATTTAAACGTACCATTAGCGGGATTCAATATGTGAATAAAAAGAAATATGCCTCTCTTGAATTTTTCTTTTTGGTCTTCCCCTATCAAGTTGGTGACATAGTGGTATCCTCAATGAATATAATTGCTGAAACACCACCCGAAGGAGATTATAAGGGACAACGTATTTCTTTAAAAACAAAACCTGTTACAATTAAGGTTAATCCGATGCCAGGTAAAGAGGAGGATGAGCACTGGTTGGTGGCTCGTGATGTTACGATTTCGGAAAATTGGAACCGTCCATTGAAAAACCTTAAAATAGGTGATTTAATAGAGCGTACCGTCACTATTCGGGCGAGTGGAACCTTACCTGCTTTTATTCCGGAATCAAAGATTGAACAGGAGGATTGGGCCTGTATTTATCCACGCGAACCAGAATTGAAAGATACTCGGACTACAAATGATGCTAATGGTATCCGTATTCAACACTATCGCTATTTATTGGAAAAAGAAGGATCATTTGAAGTGGCACCTGTAGAGATTTTCTGGTGGAATCCCTACTTGCAAAAGAAATTTAGTCGTCAAACAAAACCAGCCTTTCTCACCATACATTCCAATCCTGATTTAGGTATTCTTACTTCTATGCAGGATAGTCTGGCCGCAGAAGTCATGATTGCAGAAATAGATAAAGCTGATAAAATCAGTGTTTTGGGTTTGAATCCTTATGAATTAGTGTTAATTTTTACAATTGTAGTGCTTGCCGTTGTAATGGTATATAAAGCAGGTCGCTTTGTTTGGAATAAGTTCCTTTATAAAAAGGAACAATATGAGAACAGTGAAGCCCGGTATTTCAAAGACTTTGTTAAAGCCTTAGGACAAAATGAGCATGGGAAGTATACAGCTTTATATGCGTGGCTTATAAGATTTAATCTAAATGAAGATCTTTTTTATACAACAAAGCAGTTTTCCGGCTTTGTTGAAGACATGGAACTGGAAGAGGAGTTAAAGAGGTTTCTGGAGGCTGCTTATGCAAATACGCAGGAAGAGGTAGTTGCCGTGAAAAGACTGAAAGAAATGGTAGCTGCTTGTCGTAATGAATTGTTGATGCAAAAGGCAAGACAAACAGGAAAAAAGGATTCTTTGGATGCATTTAATCCATAAAGAAATAATTCTGAAAGGAATAGGATTTCCAGGTAGATGACGGATTTGTGATGAGTTGATCGGAATGGTGGGGTTGGTTTTGTAATGAATTAACTAAACAGGACGTCTATTTGCGTTTTGCTTTTAATACAAATATGAACTACTTACTAACACTAAGCTGATGATTTGGATCGAATTAGCAATTGTGCTTGGCTGTATTGTTGTTGGAGCACGATTAGGTGGTATTGGCCTTGGAACCATGGCTGGTATCGGACTTGTTATTTTAGTTTTTATTTTCGGTTTACCGCCCGGAAGCCCTCCTGCTGTTGTATTGGGGATGATTATTGCGGTAATAACCGCCTTATCGGCCATGCAGACAGCAGGTGGTCTGGATTACATGGTGATGTTGGCGGAACGGGCCATGAAACGCAAACCCGAATGGATTACTTTTGTGGCCCCGGCAGTAACTTATCTTTTTACTTTGGGTGCTGGTACACAACATGTGGTATATGCATTACTTCCCATTATTGCAGAAGTGTCAAGGAAAGCCGGTATTCGTCCTGAAAGGCCTTTGTCGGCGAGTGTAATTGCTTCTCAGCGAGCAATAACGGCCTCCCCTATTTCTGCAGCAACCGTTGCTATGGTAGGTATGTTGGTTGGTTCTGAGTATAATTTAACAGATGTGCTGATTATCTGTCTTCCGGCTACTTTTTTATCTTCCATGGCGGGAGCTTTATCAGTGGCCTGGAAAGGGAAGGCTTTATCGGAAGATCCGGTTTATCTGGAGAAGCTGGAAAAAGGAGATTTGGAAGAGGCAAAGGAGGCCCTGAAGATGAGTGCTAAGGATGAGAAACGTGCCATGGGAGCCGCCTTAACCTTTTTATTGGCCATTGTTGTTGTGGTGGCGTTGGGAATATATCCCCGGTTACGACCGGAATATGAAATGGTGGTGGGAGATACCATTAAAACAGCCCAGTTGACCATGGGGCAGGCAATCATGATCATCATGATTGCAGTGGGGGGATTGATCATGCTATTATTTAAAGCAAGTCCCTTGAAAGCCATGAAGGGATCTGTCATGCGAGCCGGGATTACGGCCGTTATTTCTATATTGGGTATTTCCTGGATGGGCTCTTCCTTTTTTGAAGGGAACAGGGTCATGATTATTGAAGCCATTTCAAATACCATTCAATCCTATCCATGGGTATTTGCCATCGGGCTTTTTACCTTATCTATATTGTTGTTCAGTCAGGCAGCTACCGTGGTTACATTAATGCCGGTGGGAATTGCGCTCGGGTTGCCCTTGCCTTTACTCATCGCTTTGTTTCCGGCCACTAATGGAGCTTTTTTCTTACCCACCTACGGCACTATTCTGGCTGCCATATCATTTGATCGCACCGGGACAACAAAGATCGGTAAGTATTTGTTAAATCATAGTTTTATGTTACCCGGATTGGTGGCAACTGTTGTTTCCATTGTTATCAGTCTTGCTATTGTAGGTGTTTTCTATTAATCACAATACTAACTTTTAAACTTAAATTATGAAATCAAGACACGTTATTAGGAAAATGAATTGGCTATTAGCTGTTCTCATTCTTTCAACTGCTGTAACTGCTCAAAAGAAAGTGAGGATTGAACATGATTTGATTGGAGAGAAAGAGATTCCTGCTGATGCCTACTATGGAATTCAGACAGTTAGGGCCATGGATAATTTTTATATTTCCCGGTTAAACATTGATTTTTATCCCGAGCTGATTAAAGGATTTGCCATTGTGAAATTGGCGGCTGCTCGTGCCAATAATGAGAATGGGGTATTGAGCGATGAAATAACCAAAGGGATTGATCAGGCTTGTGAAGCCCTTTTGAGAGGTGAGTACCATGATCAGTTCAGTATCGACTTGGTACAGGGAGGGGCAGGTACATCAACCAATATGGCGGCCAATGAAATTATAGCCAATATCGCCCTGGAAAAGATGGGGCATAAATTAGGCGAATATAAATACTGTGATTCCCATGATCATGTGAATCTGGCTCAGTCTACTAATGATACCTATCCCACGGCTCTGAAAGTAGCTTTCATGATGATGAATGAACAATTAATTGAAGAACTGGGAATTTTGGCTGAATCGTTTCGCAGAAAAGGGAATGAATTCAATGGGCACCTGAAGATGGGGCGTACACAATTACAGGATGCTGTCCCCATGACGGTTGGTCAGGAATTTCATGCCTTTGCTGCCGGTGTGGAAGCGGAGATTGAAAACTTAAAAGAAGCTGAGAAGGTCCTTTACAAGGTGAATATGGGAGGTACAGCCATTGGTACGGGAATAAACACAACGGAAGGTTATGCAGAAAAGTGTGCTAGGCATCTGGCAGAAATAACCGGTAAGAATTTTGAGTTGGCACCGGACCTGATTTCAGCTACGTCCGATTTACAAGCTTTCGTGGTTTATTCGGGTGCCCTGAAAGCATTAGCCGTCAAATTATCTAAGATCAGTAACGATTTGAGATTACTCAGTTCCGGCCCAAGGGCAGGGTTGTATGAGATTAACCTTCCTGCTGTTCAGCCTGGTTCATCCATTATGCCGGGAAAAGTAAATCCGGTTATCCCCGAGGTGGTCAATCAGGTGTGCTTCAGGGTTGTTGGTAATGATGTGACAGTTACTATGGCAGCTGAAGCTGGCCAGTTGCAGTTAAATGCTTTTGAGCCGGTTATTGCATATGCTACATTGGAATCCCAACATATGTTTTTGAATGCCTCCAAAACCTTGCGTACCTTATGTGTGGATGGTATTACTGTAAACAAAAAAACACTGGAACGCAACATGGAGACAACAATTGGTATTGTAACTGCCCTTAATCCGATTATCGGCTATGAACGTGCTACAGAGCTGGCTAATGAAGCCATGAAAACAGGTAAAGGGATCATTGAACTGGTGCGTGAAAAGAAAATCTTAACGGAAAAGGAAATTAAAGAACTGATGGATCCGGCAAAGATGACCGGTCAGAAGAAGTAAGTCGAACATTTTAATATTAGTAGTATTATGAAATTGAATAGATTATTATCGACGACAACGTTGTTGTTATTAGTGTTGTTTGCCGTTGATCCGGCTTGTGCACGGGTTGCTGACAAACAGAAAGTGTTAATATTAGCAACGGGTGGCACCATTGCCGGTAGTTCGGCAACCGGTACCGAAGCTGGTTATACGGCAGGTAAAATAGGCATTGATGTTATGATTGATGCAGTTCCCGGGATTGAAGAGTTGGCTGATATATCAGGCGAACAGCTGGCGAATGTGGGTTCGCAGGATATGAGTGTAGCCATCTGGTTGAAGCTGGCCAATAGGATTAATAAAGCCTTTAGTGATAAGGATGTGGATGGGATAGTGATTACCCACGGAACCGATACCCAGGAAGAAACGGCCTTCTTTCTTAATCTGGTGGTGAAGAGTGATAAGCCGGTGGTGTTGACCGGATCAATGCGTCCCTCAACAGCAGTGAGTGCCGAGGGCCCTTTGAATTTGTACAATGCCGTGGCCGTGGCTGCTGATCCTAATGCCAGGGGAAGGGGTGTTTTGGTGGTGATGAATGATAATATTCATGGCGCTCACAGTGTTACCAAAACCAATACCACTGCAGTGGAGACATTTAAATCACCTATTTATGGAGTGATTGGGATGGTTCATTATGGTCAAAGTGAGTTTTTCAGGAAACCATTCCGGAAACATACAACCAAGGCTGATTTCTCCCTTGAAGGAGTGGATAAATTGCCACGTGTAGATATTATTTATGCCTGTGCCGACATGTCTGCTGACATGATTGAGGCAGCAACCAAAGCCGGTGCCAAGGGCGTGGTTGTAGCCGGTGTTGGAAATGGAAATATGAATGCAGAAGCATTAGCCACATGCAAGCGTGTGGCACAAGAAGGTGTGGTAGTAGTACGCAGTACCCGGGTTCCGACGGGAACAGTAGGGCGTAATATTGAAGTTAATGACGATGATCTCAGAACCATTGCTTCCGATGAGCTCAATCCTCAGAAAGCCAGGATACTATTGATGTTGGCCCTTCTGAAAGACAGAAGCCTGGAAGAAATCCAGGAATTATATTATACCTATTAGCGGAAAGGGGTAAGAAGGGTGTAATAAGTTGTGTTGCCTGTTGCATCCATGTAAACAGTGCCGGTCATCCGGTAAAAATCCCGGTTGACCGGCACTGTTTCTGCTTTATAACAAGCTGGCCTGACAAGGTAGTCGCTTGGTTTTATTAGGAGTTAAACAACTCGATTTAATCTAACGCCAAATTCATGAAAAAATGAAAAGATTATCTATTTTATTGATTTTGACGATGGTGACCTTTGCGATCCGGGCTCAAAATTTTACCTATTCATCGAAGGATAGCATTAACGGGAAACCAAAAGCCGAAGGGTATCTCTTTTTTAAGATGAAGCTGAATGGAGTGTATGACCTTTCCGGGGGGCTTCACGGATTGGAAACCTTTAATGTTGGGAAAATTGATGTGTGGGACGATCAAAATATTCAAAACTTCAGTATGGACATGCATCAGTCGCAAATCCGTTTGTTTGGTTCGCGGCAAATAAACGGCCATACGGCAAAAGGTTATTTTGAAGGCGATTTTTGGGCCGGAAATAAAGTGGCCCGGCTGCGGCATGCCTGGGTGGATTATCAGTTTATTCACTTCGGACAGGATTGGAGTTTCTTTGGAGACAAGGATATCTGGCCGAATGTTTTCGATTGGGATGGCCCGCCTTCTGGAGTGTGGCGAAGAGAGCCCCAATTGCAATTTTATTTCTGGACGGATGATAACTGGAAGTTCGAAGTAGGAATAGAACAGCCGGGTTCCGAAATAACTTATGATGAAGATATAGACCCCAATATCATGCCCGCTAAAAACAATAAGTTTCCCGATTTCATTGCCACGGTTAAGAAAAAGAAAGATTGGGGGCATCTGCGGTTAGCTACCATTATGCGGAACCTGAGCTATTGTAAAAATGAAAGTGATGAGTCCATTTTAGGATACGGTGCTGCTGTATCAGGTTATTTAAGTACCAGTGAAACCTATGATAACCCCATCCAGTTCCAATTTGTTTATGGTAAGGGGATAGCCACCTATCTGGTTTCATTTAGTGGCTTAAACTACGATGCCGCGCCCGATGGTTCTGGAAATGTGGAGGCCATTCCGGTATTTGGCGGGTGGCTTTCCTATGAGAAGTGGCTGTCGGAGAAATGGCATGGCAATATTGTTTTAGGTATGTCGGATTTCTCCACCAGTGAAATCAATGAGTTTTATGTGGAAGGCGGTAAGTTTAATGTTTATGATGGTAGTATGGATTTAAACCATTATTACGGGTTGGTAAATATCATGTACGATCCGTTTGAAAATTTCACCCTCGGAGTGGAATATAACCTCGGGTATAAAGAAAATGTCTACCATGGAGACATTGTCTATGACGAAACTGGTGAAAATCATGATTCAGATCGCTTGAGTAAAGGAAGAAACGCACACCGGATCAGTTTTGGATTGTTCTATAATTTTTAATGTCGTGACAAACAAGACGGTTCGTTTAATTCAATATTTTTAATTTAGAAGGCTTAAGGTATAACGAGGTCTGAGAAAATTTTCTCAGACCTCGTTTTTGCGTTAACAATAAACTATATAATTTTACTCTCAAACTTATAGTCACTAAACATTGTTTCATGCAGCTGCATAAGAATACCATTCTCGGCATTATCTTTCTTCTTCTCTCGATCTCTGTTCAGGGTCAAAAACTCTCGCCCGGCTTTAATAGTAAAGAGTATCGAACGATGCTGGCTGTTAATTCGCAGCATATTACTGATTCATTATTAATACAGGAAATGATTGACATCCCTGATGGATATGTACAGCTTTACAGGTCACCAGAGATTGGTTTTGCCAATCGTTGGGATCTGTATCTGACTCCTGATTCTGTTGGTGTGATTAGTATCAGAGGCTCCATAAAACGGCCGTTGAGTTGGTTGTGCAATGGCTATGCAGCCATGGTTTCGGCAAAGGGAACCATTCAATTGTCCGACACAATGACAGTCAATTATAAGGTTGCCGGACGTGAAGAGGCTGCTGTTCATGTTGGTTGGCTAATAGGAATGCTATTTCTTGGGCAGGATATATTGCCACGTATTGATTCGTTGTATCAACACAAGGTGAGGGATTTTCTGATCATTGGACATAGCCAGGGAGGGGCCATCTCCTATCTGTTAACATCTCAATTGCATTATTGGCAAGAAGCAGGTGTAATCCCTTCGGATATAAGGTTTAAAACTTATTGTAGCGCAGCGCCCAAACCCGGTAGCCTCCATTATGCCTATGATTTTGAAACGGTCATACCCAAAGAGATGGCATATAATGTGGTAAGTACGGAAGATTGGGTGCCGGAAACCCCCTTGTCCATTCAAACGATGCATGACTTTTCGCGGTTGAATCCATTCGCTGATGTCAAAAAACAGTTGAAGCGGGTGAAGTTTCCCAAGCGATTGGTGTTGAAATATACTTATAAACAACTGGCTCGACCTGCTGCGCGATCGCAAAAACGGTTTGAAAGATACCTGGGGCGTAAGGTGGAAAAGCTGGTGGTGGATAGTCTGCCTGGATTTAAGCCACCGGTCTATTTTAAGAGTAATCATTACGTAAGGACGGCACACACCGTGTTGTTGACCCCCGATGAAAAGTATTTTGAACTTTTTAATAAACCATCTATTCCCGCTCTCGAGTTGTTTATTCATCATCTTTTCAAGCCGTATTATTACCTGGCCAAACAACTGGATGTTAAGAGTAAGAGCCAAGCTGGTTCTTCTATTACAGATTATGAATGATAAAGCGGGGGTCGGTCGTTTGCTTTCGCATAAAAAATGTATTTTTAGCAACTATGAATCGGAACTCTAATATTTCACTAAACCTAATAACGTGGAAGAGGTGGATGCTTATCGCTTTTATGACGTCTAATTTGTTTATGGCATGTAAAACCTCCGGATTTATTGTTACCAATGAAGGAAAGACGATTGAAGGCCGGTTTAAAGTGGTGAAGTATGAATACCCCACACATTCCAATGAGGTGGCGTTAATTCTGGATATGCCCCTCAGAAATAATCCCTACATGGCTTCTTTACAGCAAAAGGAAATCTTAGGATCAAAGGATTTTTATGATTTATACCATACGGTGTTCTTTCGGGAGAAGAATGGTTCACGGTTCAGGGAATACTTTCCCGAAGATATTAAAGCGTTTAGTTTTGAGCATAAAGGGCAGTCTTATTTCTTCTATTCTAAGAGTGTGATATACAATCAGTGGGGTAGGGAGAAGGCCAACCCTTATTTTTTAAAACTTATCTCCAAAGGGGAAGTCGCACTTTATCAGTTGCATAAAAAATGCATGGTTGAGAGTACGTATATTGATTATTTCGATTTTGTGGTGGAAAACAGGGAAGGCGATCTGGTGAATGTGACGTTGGGCCGGGAAAAATTACCCTTTAAAGATTTTCTGCAAGATCGGGTGCTGATGGAAAGTGAATTTGTTGAGCAGCTGGATGCCAGGACCGATTATAATGACATCGTGTGGGTGGTAAAGCGTTATAACGCCTGGGTATTGCGCCGGAGCCATCCGTCCCGCTCAGATGTGACAAATATATAATGAAATGCCTCCTCTGTCAGGTGATTACATGTGTTGAAGCATACAGAAGGTTAGGAAGAAGAGAAGGTTGCTTCGGATCGCATTTTCTAAAGTTCAGATTAGTAAAGGTTGTATGTTATACCAACTAAATTTCAAAATGATACAAGTGTAATGCCGATAGATGATTAAAGACCAGTTAAAAGCGTAGCGCATTAAATGGTCAATTTAATTACTAATCGGTTTTACTTAATACCAGTGGAATCATCATGTTCGCCGACATGTTTTCCTTGAAGGAGAGGGAGGTGATGAGATGAAATCATATTAAAAGAGGTTCAATTTGGTTATCTACCGCAGAACTGGCAAACAACAAGAGAATAATATATGTTTCACTATCTGAAAAATACCGACTATGGCTTACGATGAAAACCTGGCAGATAGACTTCGAATGACCTTAAAGGAAAAAAGGGTGGCCTACCTGGAAAAGAAAATGATGGGTGGCCTATGCTTTATGGTGGATGATAAGATGTGTGTGGGGATTATTAAGAATAACCTCATGGCCCGCATCGATCCCGGGATCTACGAGGAAGCCATTACCAGGCCCGGCTGTAAGCCAATGGATTTCACCGGTCGCCCCATGAAAGGATTTGTCTTTATAGAGCCCTATGGCATTGACATGGACGAGGATCTCGACCACTGGGTGCAACTCTGCTTGGATTTTAACCCGAAGGCGAAGGCTGGTAAGAAGAAGAGATCGTGATATTGAATGATGAGGTGAATCAAGACATGACTCTTATTGATTGTTAAAGCAGGATGAAATAGTTCAACGCATTTTAGGGCATATGTGTCAATTTAATATTTCTTTACTATTTGAATCCTTCTGTTTTATGGGGATAAGAATGCGAGATTTCATGCTGGTAAATCATCGTATTGTAAATTAATATTTTCTCCAACCTGCTTGCAGGGGGAGATGTCTTGCTTGCAAGACAGAGGGGGTAAATTGATTATACATACTATGGCTGATTAAATAATCATTGGTACACCAATCAAGTAATGTGATTCAATTTGTTCCGCCTTTAATTGTGTTGTATTAAGTTTTTATTGACTACTCTATACTGCAAATATTTACCCTTCCATCGCATTCCGCTCCCTAACCAAATCATAAAAGGCTTCTTTATTGGATAGCATGGCCGGATGGTTTCCTGACTCAAATAAGTGAATAGTGAGAGCGGTATTTTTCTTTTTTAAGCCCTCATATATCTGATCGAAATGATCACAATACTCATCTTCCAGGCTGCCGGTTAACAAGGTAGGGACGCTAAGATCTGAGATTGGTTTATGATAAAATGATTGGCCTGTTTTGGTAAATTCAAGCAGCATTTCCGTATCTAAATCCACAATCTTTTTCCAGTCAAAGCCATGGTTTACAAACCAGAATATCCTGGCCAGGAGTTTCTTTTTGCTTTTGTTTCTATCGCTTCGCAATGAGCTGATATAGGAAGTTAATGGATATTCCCCTTCGAAGCTGTCGGCTATTAAATGATTGATTCTTTCCGGATGTTCCAGGCATAAATTAATACCTACTAACGCCCCTCCGCTTGTGCCGACCACTGATACCCGGTCCAGTTGTAGTTCCTCCAGTAAGGCATAGCAGACCTTTGAATTGTAGAACCAGAAATCGGTTTCGAATCGCTTTAACCGGTCCGATTTTCCATGTCCGGGAAAGTCTATGAGGATTACCATGAAATCTTTGGAATACTTTTTTACGATGGGCAAAAACATCTTTGATGATGCCGTATTACCGTGTAAAAATAAAAGCGGTGCTCCTTGCCCAATGACTTTGTAATAAACCTTTTTGTCCTCAAATTTAAAGTATGCCATATTGCTCTATTTTTTTTATGCATTGTCTGGGTTCTTATGGGAACGTTGATGAGTTTTAGTTGTCTGATTATTCCACCAGCTGTTGTTTCGCTGGAAAACCCACTCTTGTATTTCTAATGTTAATGATTGTGATACTTATATATGGAATATCCAATCCACTTTTTATTCACTATGATTTACTGTGATGTGTCTTGCGGTTTTATTTATTAATTCTAAAAAAAGAAGGGAATGTCCTGGAATAGATAATTTCAACTTCTTTTCCTTTTAATTTTTCAATTGTCAGGGTTTTGTTGATAGGTGTCGCAGTTGTGAATTGATTGAAATAGTTGTTGTCTCGTTCTGAATATTCTTTTATTAAGCCACCTGATTCATTTTTGGTCTTTGTTTGAAAATCAATCAAATAGAATTCTTCCGAAACCTTTTTCATAACGCTTATTCGTTTAATTCCTTCAATATATCCTGTTGTGGAAGCTGTGTTATGAGACAGGTAATAGTTTCTTAGTTTATAATTTAATGTCGTTCCAACAAATTCTAGACTCATGATGGCAGTTAATAAAACAACAGCTAGGGAAATCTCTTTCAGATGATAGGTAATCCATTTCACTGGTGATTTTTTAAATGTTAGGCTGATTTTGTGTTGTATATTCACTATTCCTAAAGGAATAAAAAGAGCTAAACCGATTGTGAAGAGAATGATAGAAATTAACTCAACTGCGCCCCAGTAATTAATGTTGTGATTAAGAATGGTCTTAAATAATAGGCCTGAAAGAATGAGTAGAATACCAGCAGTATATTTTCTGTATTTAGTCAATTTAATTGGCTTTGCGATAGGTAGAAGAACTGATAAATTAAAATTTAATTGAAGGTATAAAAGTATCCTACATTAGGAGCAAATATGAGAGGAAAACTGGCGGGATTTCAAGCCCACCAGCCAACTATGATGGATTTACCTTATTTTAGTTATGGATCTAATACAAACTAAAATTAATTGGAACTGTATATTCTACAATCACGGGCTTCCCGTTTATGGTACCGGGTTTCCATTTTGGTGATTGTTGAATAATTTTCATGGCCGCATTATCTAAATCCGGATGGGCTTTTCTTTTTATAGTAATATGATCTGTTGAACCATCTTGCATTACCCAAAAGTTGACATAAACACGTCCACTAACACCGGCTTTTTGAGCTCTCTTCGGATAAATCAAATTCTTAGTTAGGTATTCGGCAAAACCATCCTCGCCTCCTTTAAATTCCGGTTCTGTATCTAACTCATCAAAAGCCCTCATGTCTTTAATTAATTGACCGTTTTTATCGAAGTATTCGGTATGCTTATATTTCTCACCATTTCGATAATAAGCTTTACTTAGAAGTTTACCCTCTTCATTATAATAACTAAATTGTCCATGTTTGGTCTTGAGCTCACGCGTTAAATACATACCATCCATCTGGAGCTGCCCGGATAAAAAATAGTCTTTTGCATTGAAGAGCGAATCTTGCTTAATTATTCTATAATACCTTGCATCTAATTTCTCACATTTCTCCCAATTACTATTAAAGAAAATTGTATCTGAAGATTGCGCTTTTAATGTCAATGTATTGATGACTATTAGTAACGTGAATAGTACCTTTTTCATTAGAGTTCGAGTTAAATTATTAAAGATGATTTGATTTATTTTATCTGAATGTTTGATATATTACAAGCTCTATCTGCCAAACTTTTGAATCTTAATAGTCAAAGCCTGTGATATATGACTGCATATAATGTGTTATTGTTTTATGTATTTATTTGCCCAATTAAGCAACCTTTTTCCTGCTTCGTTTGATCGTCTTAATTGTTTCAATTCGTATGTAATTTAAAAATCCTCTTTTATAGAAAGTTCAGGTGTGAGCTTGAGTGTTTTGTCGCCTAAAAATGTTTTTATCCCAGCAAGCGATTTTAAGATAGAAGCTTCAGTGTCTATATAATATTTTCAAAATTCCACTATTTGGATCACCAAAAATAACAAAATATCACAATGTGTGGTTTTGACATGAAAATGATTTTTAACATACTTCATGTTTTAAGAAGAAAGATTGGAAGGTGTATAAGAAGAGAAGTAGTCTCTATTAATAATTAATCAATGGGATACGACTAATTTGTGATCGGATTGACCAACCGGATGATGTCGCTTTTAATGATCATCTATTTTATAATAATAATTGCCCAAGCAATAAAAAAAGTGGCCCGTTGGATATGAGACGATCAGTTCTGAACGTGCCGGGTCACTTTAATTAAAATAGCATTGTAGAAATATAAAGATGTCTTATTCGGTACCCTCTTCAGGTGTTTCTTCTTCGTTTTTTTTCTTGCCTCTGCGTAAGTCTATGATGATGCGCGCCGACTTATACGTTTGATACGCTTCAGGATGAGTATCCTCCAACAGGGGCATGAGCTTGTCGATCTTTTCGCGCAGCAATAAATTCATATCATCTACCAGTTTGGCTAATTGTGCTGTGGCCATTGATCGGTCTACGATAGCGGTGCGCGGAGACGCGATACTAACGACAAAATTATCAATGTGTGATTTTAAAATGAGAATCATTTCCGGGGTTATGCCATATTCTGCCAGGTTACCAGCCAGGTTATTTGCCTTTTCATAGATGTTCATGCAGGAAGCTTTCTTGTTTTGATCATTCAAGCGTTGCAATTGAGAGGCAGTCACGGAAACACGCGATTTCAGATCAGGAGAATTATTATCAACCGCATAGGCATATATGGCATTTGCTATTTTGATAGTGCTTTTTATCATGTCATTTTCTACCTTCAGTTTTAATTCACTGGTGCCGGTAGTTCCACTCATTTGTGCCATTTGTACATGGGTGAGTTTACCATAGAGTAGCATAAAATCCTTGACGGAAGTATCAAGGGCTGTAATGGTGGTGATTGCTTCCTGATGGGTATTAAGCGTACTTATTGTAGCTGTGAACATAGCTATGTGATTCCTTTGAGTCGAGTTCATAATTACAATATTTTATGGTTTACTCTATCAAAGATATGAAGATTGATGAAATAAAAAAGTAATGATAAGTATTTAGAAAAAATCTAAACTAACGTATAGATATGTGCAATAGTAGCTTAAAGCTTGAAATACCTGGGATGTAGACTTGTTGTAAATAGATTATCGTGTTAATGATCTGGGGTAAAAATATTCCCCTGCATCTAATGATTAAATCATATTGATGGGTATTTGGTATACAATAGAACGTGATAGCCGAAATATGTATAAACCTTAATCAAAAAGATTCAATAAGGCTTATATTTTAAAAACTGTGAATCCCCACTCGGGATGTATGTTATATTTATGTATCTGTAGTTTGGGAAAAAAACTTTCATCGCAATAATAGAAGCGAAAATAAGGTGGATATATATGCTGCAGGTATGATTGTCAGGATAGCTATCCATTCGAACTTAATTAAGCTTCAAATGAAGATGGAAACATCAATAATGAAAATAAATAAAACCGCTTAAATAGAAGTCGAGGTCAGTAAGAAATAAGTGGAGATTATTAGGAGCTATGTTTAGAATAGTATGATACACTTCTGGATAGCTATGAAGGATGTAGATCGTGGAAAGATCGATCTGTAGATGACTATGAACGAAGTTAAGATTGATATGATCGGTCTTAAGATGGCTAAGATTGATCCTGAGATTGGTATGAACGACCTTGAGATGGCTATGATCGAAGTTGAGATCGATATGATTGACCTTGAGCTGTCAATGAGTCAGGTCAACATGACAATGATTCAGCTCGACCTGTCAATGATTCAGGTTGACCTGACAATGATTCATGTTGAGATGGCTATGATCGATCCTGAGATAGCTATGATCGACCTTGACCTGACAATGATTCAGTTCAACCTGACAATGATTCATGTTGAGACGCGTATGATAGACCTTGAGATGCGTCCCGGGCACATAGCGCGGCGATTACATTAAATTATGGGGAGGAAGTAATACAAGAAATGAGGGTGGATTGGATCGAAGTATATGGAAACAGTTGGAAAAAGATTGAAATAAATAGAAGGGATTGAAATACATGGAAATAAGGGGAGATGAATTGAAATATGTGGAAATATATAGAAATAAAGGGAAACAACTGGAAGTGTCTGGGAACAAGAGGAAATATATCTGGGAGATGAATAGAATGACAGGGGAATAGGTTAGGAATAATAGGGAAATCAAATGGAAAGAGATAGAAACACACAGAAATAAAGGGAAGCAACTGAAAATATATGGAAACTGGAGGGAAAAGATACGGGGTAGAATAGAAATTAAAAATTTAAAGAAGAAAAAAACTACCTATTCTCTGTGCTTCCGTGTCTCTGTGTTTGATATGAATATGCGTCCACATTTCAAGTTAACCCGACAACCACAAAATAAAACTCCCCCCGGCTATTCAAACCGGGGGGAGTGTGGAAATTTTACCTCTTATGGTAAAGATTAAAATAAAGAGCGTTTGCCTTTAAACCATATGTGTTACCAGCTGATCTTAATGAACTTGGTTGCATAGGGCTTGAAGGAGATGGTTTTGGGTTGACGCTTTAACGGGCGACCCAATACATCGGCCTCTTGAATGGTCAAGGACTTACTTTGAGGAGTGGTGAGCTCAAAGGTGGCTGTTTGTCCATTCACTTCCCGTACGTGCATCATGATGGCGTTTTCGCCGGCAACCGGACTGGCATTGATCAACAATAAATTGTCGGCGGTGATGTTCATCACTTGTCCTTTGTCGCTATCGGGCGTTGACGGACCGGCCGGTAAGGTTCGGGCCAACAACGGAACGCGTGTGCCCCATCCGAATTGTGAAGCTGTTTTAAAATTGCTGTTTCCGGATGATGTGATTTGATAGGAGAAAGTGAATTCACCGCGTTGATCGGCATTAAAGTTAGTGGTCCAGTAGTTATTCATGGGCCAGCCATAGATATGTGTTGATTCGGGCGTCGCACCGGCGGTATAACGACCGGTATTGATGCCTCCGAACTGCATCAACGGTATCTGCGGACTGTTCACGATGATTTGCGCCTGGCCATTGTTAACGGTCGCAAAATTCTGGACGGTGTTCCAGTCATTACTGGAACCAGGGATCTGATCCACGCCGGCTTCGATGATACCACCCTGCACCTCGAAATGGTGTTTACCGTTTTCCAGCTGGAAAGGCAGTGCGATGTAGATGCCCTCGGGATCCAAAACCGGCTTTTTATGAATGGTGTAGACCAGTTCAATGCGTTTGTCGGTGTTATAGAGACGAATCTCCATCTCGAAGCCGCCTTTATCAAAAGCTGCTGCGGTTTTACCTGCCAATTTAATGGTGTTGTAAACCGGTCCTTCGCTATAACCATTGAACCAGACAGAGTCGAGTGGCTGACGGGTGTAGTCCGTCAGGGTATATGCTTCCATCTGCGACCTGTTTTGCAGCAGTTCATAGATGAATTGGCCCATGCCCCATTGGGCTTTTTGATCTACCAGTTCCTTATTCAGTTCCTTGTCTTTGATGGAAGTGATTACGCCTTTATCGGTATCAATTGATACGGTGTACCATTGGTTATCAAGGGTTGATACCACCGGTTGTTCCCCTGTAGCAGCCACTGATTTGTCGTCTCCTTCAACCGTGAGGCGCAGCTTTTTATATCCCATAGCCGGGATGTCGTTCACCCAGATGCCCCAATAGGTACCGTCGTGACGACTTTGCAATGGCTGAGCTGCCATTTTGTTCCCTTCACTGTCGGTGATGGAAAATAGTTTTCCCGGAGGCAGAATCTGGTGGTCGATATAGACCTCTGCCATGCCGCTGCGTTGCCAGTTGATGGTATTAAAGACCAAGATGGTTGGGACCTCCTCCCTGGAGAAATGACTTTGTAATAAGCCCATTGCTTCTTCACCAACCATGCGTGAACGGCGAAATGCTTCCCAGGCGTAGGACTCTTTGATGGCCCGTTGTTCCATGGTGTTGCGGGCATATGGTTCACGCACGCTTTCAGCTGCGCCAAAGGTATGCTCATCATAATAGAGCAGAGCACGGTTGGCTTCTCCTATACGGTCATTGATGCCTTCCGGCATTTTAGAGCCCATCATGGCTGCTATACTTAAGGCACCCTGGTAGGCGATCAGGTCTGTGTGCGTCTGGCGCGAAGCAGCAGCTTCACGGGCACCGGAAGCAAAGCCATCGGTCCACCAGTCGGGCCATGCGCCACGGTATACCGGTAAATCATCTGAGTGACGTGCTTCTATCTCTTCGAAAAACTCTTTCGGTAATGCCTGACGCAATCGGGGATAGGTGTATTTCTCATTCCACTTGCGAATCATCTCATTGGCCAGGGTTGACGGGGGCGCATTATCGGTGAGGTAACCGGAATATTGAATTGGAATGATTTCATACTCATATCCTTTCTTATCCAGGTCAGACAGGTAACTCATCAATTTGTTTTCGAACTCCTTGAAGTTGCTGGTGTGGATACCAAACACGGTATTACCGGTCATGTAGTGCTCAGCCCTGAAGGTAAGCATGCGGTTACCCGATGGTGATTCCCACCAGAACGCAGTGGGTTTGTCAAAGCAGATCAACGCGCGGTGTCCGTGGGTTCCCATGGTGAGGTATTTCACGCCAAGGGAGTTAAAGTAGTCATTGAAGCACCAGCCGATACCGTTTACATCGTTCTGCATCGCTGTTTTTACCTCAATGTTCTCATCTTTGAATCGCTTGAATGGTGCCAAAGATGCAGCCAGGGTCTGTTCATCGGGCATCTCATCAAAATTGAAATACATGCCGGTGATCTCAATGCGGCCCTCTTTGATTCGTCTCTTCAACCGTTCAACTTGTTCGGCAGGACGGCTACGCAGGTAGTCATTCACGGCGAATGCCGCTTCACATGTCCAACGGAATTTGGCGTCATCGGGATAATTATCCGTGGCATCGCAAAAATCCAGGGCATAATCGATGTATCTCAGGTGTTCCCCGATGATCTCTGTTTGAGGACGGGTGTATCCGATGTCGGTATGCGAATGTTGCACGAAGTTAACCTGCCACTTTCTTACCGGCTTTAGTGTCATGGCCGCCTCTTTTTCATATCCGGGAGCCGTTACCTTAAAGGTGGTCTCTGTAGGCTTATTTACCGACGGAATATTCAGGGTGACAAAGTTGTATCCGAATTTCAACGGTAAGGTCTGCAGTTTTTTACCATCCTTATAAATGGTCGCTTTCGCCGGGCGATCAAAATAATAGATGTTGGCTGCCACCACTTGTTCGGCTCCTTTTTTGTTTTTTATAAGAGCCGGAAACGTTTTCATGGTCAGGCCGGATTTAATCTGAGACTTGAAGGTCATGTACCAGGCTGAACTGTTGGAATTACTGCCGGTTACTTTTACCTGTAAAGGTTTCCCTTTCTTAAGTAGCTTCCTGGGTACTTTCAGGAACATAAATCCGGAACGGTCACCGGCCCGGTCTACAAAATCCGAGTACCAGGAAAGGGAAGAACCGTCCTCATTTTTTAAGGTCCAGTTGGTGGCACGTTGGGTATAGAATTCAAACTTCTTTTGTCCGTCGATTTCCATATCCATGCGTACGTTGGCTACATTACAGCCGTAGCCGGCCAGCCAGACGAAGGTGGCATACTGGGCGTCAAAATCCGCCGGAACGGCTTCGGTTTCCCACTCCATGCTTTGGGTTCCGTTGGTGGCACGAATCAACATGGATTCGGTCACATCGGGTACCGCCGAATGGTAGGAGAAGTCGGTCCCGGCTATCTTCTGTTCGAACCCCTGCAGCAGGTGTTCGTTTTTACCAATCTTCGGTGCATCCTGAGCCCTCAGGCCGATGCAGATCAGTATGAGTAAAGAGAAAATCCCTAAGTGTTTCATATCTGTCGTTTAATTTTAGTTAATAATGAAAGAGTAGGGTGCCCATGGTGCTATATGGAGCTTGAAGGCTCCATTTTTTATTTTGATGGGTTTGCCTGTTGTTTCGCCTCTGAGATTTACAGGAGTGGCGGTGCTGGCCTGAAGTCCCGAAGGTAAAGTGACGGTGCATTTGCCATTATTCCCTGCCTGCTCCCATAAACGGAGCTCAAAACCCTTTTGGTCCGGGTGTTGCCGGAAGGCTGTCACCGCTACGCCCTTCATTGAGACATCAATTCCCTGTTGAGCAATCGGGATGGTTCGGTCCGATTGATTACTGAAGGCCGCAATCAGAGGTGTTCTATTTTCTTCCGACGGCGAAATCAATGCCTGTTCGTGATTGTAGTCAGTGATGGGCCAAAGTTTAAAGCTGGCCCTCCATGATCCTTCAATCCATTCGGTGAAATTGGTGCTCCACTGGTTATTGTATAGATTGAAGAACACATTGGGCCGGGAAGGCGTGAAATCACTTGAATATTTCCACAATCCCGGACGATCCAGGCTGATGGCCGGCACATCGGGAGATGTTATTCCATATCCTTTTTGGGTATCATCAATAATGGCCAGGCCTGAATTCAGGAAGCAGTAATCATGATTGGCTCCGCGGATGAAATCCTGCGTTGGATCTGTTACTGCCCCTAAACGGCCCACCTTAAACGATGCATTGGCTACGTTAAACGGAAACGCCATCCAGCCTGCTTCGGGCCATGGTTCCGGTGATTTACCCTGGATGCCCAGGTTTACCTGTAGTTCCGGGCTATCGGCAACCAATGAAAAGATGATGGTGTAATCATGCGGATTAGCATCGTCTTTTTTGTAGTGAAGTATGGCACTTGCTTTGATTCCATCGTTTTCATAGGTGATATGGTCAGGCGTCGGCATTACCCTTTGATAAGGGGCATCGGAAAGCTTGGGACGTCCCAGCTCTGCGTAGGCCCAATGCCAGCCCGCCTTGATATAATCTTTAGCATATTGATCGGTCATCTCTTTACTAAAGCGTTCGTAAAGAAAAGCGCCAAATGCATATTCACTCTTCTGATCCACCATTTCACGACCGGTGGTTTTGTCGATGACAGATTGTAAACCACCCTTTACCGGGTCAATGGTTACTTTCAGATAAGCATTCTCCAAGAGGTTACTGCTCGGTGTGGTATGTAACAATTGTTCTTTAGATGAAGGTGTTATATCCACCGGCAGGTAAGTCTTGTAACCCATCGAGGGAACATCACTGGCCCAAAAGCGCATGACATTACCCTGGTTACTGAAGGGGATTACCTCGCCTGTCTCCGGATCTTGCAGATACTTGTTCTTTATGTTACCTGAGAGTGATCGCAGTTCAATGATGCCACTGCGTTTATAAGGCAGGGGATTATAAACTGTGATATGCGGTTCTTCCGTATCTACGGCATTTGCCAATGCCTGTATCTGTCCATGTAATTCAGGAGTCACCAGCCGGTCAACCAATTTGATGCGATCTGACTTTTCATTCCATGATAACTCAATGGGATCGTAAACCCCTTGAGCGCGTCGGGCATTAAACTCATCACCATAACACCAATCTCCTGCTTGTCCATGGCTTATGGCCAGTCCAAAGGTGTGTTCATCAAAGAGGATGCTGCTTTCCACCGACTGATCAATGACCGAGGTGATGTCGTGGTGCTGCTCTTTCCAGATATTGAGTTGTGAATTGAGTGCTTCCAGGGTAAACACATCCTTGTGTAACTGCCGTGAAAGTGCCATCTCCTTCGGCATAGACATGTAACCATGAATCCAGGTATCCGGCATGTCTGCTTTAACCACCGGGATATCCGCCTTCTCTGCCATGATAAGGTCGTAAAAATCAGACATGCGTCCAAGCCGCACTCTGGCGTTGGGGTTGAGGCGTTTCACTTCATCAATGGTTTGTTGCACCTCTTCGGGAGAGGGAGGTCCCTGGTTGTCGTTGGTATGGATTAAAGCCAGCCATGATTTGTAAGGCCAGTTGGCCGGCGGCACCACATCGGTACCATAATACTTTTCCCAGTACATGGTCAACAGGCGCGATCCGTCCGGCCCTTCCCACCAGAATAATACCGGAACGTCCGGTGACATGGATGCGGGGTTACAACCCAGATGCAGGAATTTAATTCCTGCGTTAGACAGCAGTGTGGGCAAAATCCAGGAGTGCTCCGGGACATCTGTCATCTTCGCATCGATGGGCAGGGCTAAGCCATACTGTTTGGCTATGTTTGAGGAGAACTCCAGAGAACGCACCAGCATCTCAGGGTCGCTCGCTTCTGTTTCAAATGTTAATGGCAGGGCATGTATGGCGAAATAGCCATCTTTGAGTGCCTGTTCAACACGTGGTTTTATTTTCGGGTTACAACCTTCCAGGACGGCTTTCATGGGCCAGGAGGGCATGGTCCATATGAAATGTTCCCCGGCGGGTTGTTGCCGGCTTTGGTCTACTGCCTCCAGGGCGCTTTCAATCATGGTTGTCTGATACTTCTTCACCACCGTGGCCGCCAGATCAGTATAGCCAATATCGAAATGTGTCTTGAAGGCTATTATTACCTCTTCCGTATCAGTATTGGGTTGTTGGGCGAAAACTCCCCCAACAACTCCAATGCCTAACAGAACAGTTAATAGCCAGGATTTCATGATTCTACTTGTAATCATCCTAACAACTATTTGTTATTTCACAAAAGCTTTGACTATCATCGCCGGTTTGTCATCTTCATTGATGATGGTGTAATGACCGGCTGCGGCAGGTATCACAAATGTCTCAGCATAGTTAAAGCGCTGGCGCAGGCCGTTTGCTGTCTCTACGATGATGCTTGACCCTTCCACCAGACTCAATACGTGACATTTGTTGTTGGTATCCACGTCAATTTTTTGGTTGAAGTGATAGCGGTGCACGTCATACAGATGCTGAGGATGCGTTGGCAGGTGATACAATTGCCAGCCGTCGCCTTCTTCCAGTATATATGGCTTAGCGATCAGTTCTTCTTTTACCTTTTCTCCCTTACGATCGAAATAGAGGTTGTCCATTCCCCGATCGATATTGATAGGACGTGGTTTGCCATCCAGATCCAAACGCATCCAGTCATACATCTTAAAGGTGAAGATGTAAGGCGTGGAACTGATTTCGAGTACCAGGTTGTCGATGCCTGATCCGTGTATTGTTCCGGGAGGTATCAGGAAAAGATCGTGTTTATGCGCCTCATGCTTTTGCACATGTTTGGTGATGTCGATGGCCTGATTGTTGTTAAAACTGTATTCCAGGTCTTTTCGATAGGCTTCCGGATCAATGTCATCCTGGAAACCTAGGTAAACTTGAGCACCTTTACGGCAGTCGAGCATGTAATAGGTCTCTTCCTGGGTGAAATTCTCCCCAAAATGCTTTTTCATGTATTCCAGGCGCGGGTGACACTGGATAGACAGGTTACCGCCATCGAAAGTATCGAGGAAGTCGAAACGGATGGGGAACTCACTGCCAAATTGTTCGTGTGCTTCACCCAGCACTGCTTTCCCTTCCTGGAACATCAGCAAGTCGAAGGAACATTCCATCATGGTGCCGTTGCTTTCGAAGAGAAGGCCGTTCTCCGGTACAATTAATTCAAAGGACCAGGCGTAATTGATAACATCTTTGTTTAATCCTTTAATCTTATCCATCATCCAGGTACCTCCCCAGGCGCCCGGTTCAAACCACGGACGTACGCGCAGCTGATTATGCCCCATTGTATGAAGTGCTGCACGCAGATCATCACCTTTCATGAAGGTAATGTCTTCCCGGCGTTGCTCATCAATAAACCAATCGATCTTATTCAGGATTGTCTCCTTGTGACGGTTAAGTACCACCCAGTCCACGAAATAAAAACGTTTGTACATAGGCTTGACCTCACCAGGTTGTGACGCCCCCAGGTTGGTGATCGTCTTCGCTCGGGCCCTGAACTGCAGTTCGTTCTTGGGCAGATCAATATATACCAAAGGCCCTTCCCAGTTGGCAAGAGCTGCGCCCGGCCCGATTAAGATGTTGATCGCATCGGCATTAGGGGTGATGGCGGCTAACCTTGCCTCGTCGAAGAAATCAGCCAGTTGCAATGAGGTACGTTTGCCAAAGATGGGATCGTCACCGCCCAGGAAAGGCTCAATCATCTGATCGATCTCTTTTTCTGCTTTAAAGGCGGTATCGGTGGTTTGCCAGTTGGCAGTAATGTTGAGTTTTTCTAATTCGATATTGAGTTGTTCCTTGAAGGCTTCGAAAAATACCCCCACATAACCGTCAATACGAATGTTTTTTGCTGACATCAGCTCCTTAGCCAAGGCTTCGAAACCCTGAAAGATGGTGTTGTCTGCCAATGTCAGGGTAGGGTAGATGTCGTAGTCTCCTTTGGTATGCTTCTTCTTCTCTGCCGGCATTAAAAATTGCGCGGTCTTTCTCCAGCTCTGTTCCATGTCTTATTGTTCGTCAATATTTAATTTGATCGTTTTTTGTCTCAGTTACTTTATCAAACTTCATCGGATATATTAGCCTGTAATGTCTTTCTCGTTTAGACCATCATCTAACCGTCTATTGTCTTAACGTCTATTCTCTAAAAGTCTATCATCTAAGGATCTCTTATCCAAAAATCTATCCTCTAACCATCAATCCTCTATTATCTAATAGTCTATTATCTAAGGATCTCTTATCTAATCCTCTCTCATCTATTCTCCTCAGCCCACTGATCAAACAGTTCAATGGCCTTATACAGAACACCAGCTGAGCCGCGGAAAGTACCTGATCCTTCCGGCTTATTCTCCACAGTGTACCATTCAAAGAAACCTTTGTTATCTATCACGCGCTGCATCATTGGCTGAGCCTGTTCGTAAGCTTCTTTCACAAAACCATAGCGAACCAATTGTTGTATCATGCGTGCGCCAAACCAGGTCCAGTCCCCGCCGTTCTGATAGCCGTATGGATACATCCCTTTGTTTTCGAAATAACCTTCGGGATAAGGAGGGTACATGGTCAGGCCGATTGAGCCGGCTCCGGAGGCTTTTACGTTGGCAATCATTTTGTCCAGGGAAACTTTTATTTGAGCATCGGAAAGTAAACCGGCTTCTATGGCAATGGTCGTGCCGCCATGGTAGAATATTTGGTTCTCATCAAAGTCTGCCGGGAAAGGTGAGCCATCCAGATACACATGGGGGATGAATTTTTGATTTTGTTCGTCCCACAAATACTTCATGGTGTTGGCTGCGATATTGTCACGGATGGATTGCCATTTTGTTTTGGTGGCAGGTACCAGCTCCATCATATTATCCAGGGCGATAACCAACATGGCATTGTCGTATATGTCCAGGCAATATTTGGTCTCTTCAGTAATATACACGCCCCATGGATGACAATGCTGCACATCGCCCCAGTCGGCAGTCGTTGCGCCCCATATCAGGCCGTACTCATCACTCCAACGGTGGTTCAGCAGGAACTCCATGGACCATTCCAGACGTTCGGCTACGGTTTTGTCGCCAACCATCTCTTTCAGGAAAGCTTTATCACCGGTTTTGGTAATATATTTATATACTGCCTGAACCATTGATGTTTCATGGTCGGTTTCTACCGTGTTTTTATGGCCACAATAGGTGGGTTCCAGATCTGTATAGATGTATTGGTAACCACCTTCTGTCTGTACGGCTTTTGATTGGGGGATAAAGCCATCAATGATGTTGCCATCGTCACCTTGCAGGCGGAAAAATACCAGTAAGTTTTCCTTCAGGGTTTCTTGCGGGAAGACCTCTGCGGATAGTTCAATGAATGTGTTATAATCACGGATCCATACTTCGCCATAACCATCGCCGGCGTTAAATCCTGTTTTAACAACTTCCAGTGCTTTTTCTTTCACTACTTTAAAGTTGTTGTCTTGTTTAATTGTTTGCGCTAATTCCTTATCTGGCGATGTCTGGCATCCAACTGCAGATAAGAGAACGGATAAGGAAATGAGAATTTTCTTCATGATATTTTGTTTTAATGTTCATATGTTTGAACATATGCAAATGTAAGACCGTTTTATAAGCGATTCAAATAAATATCGGACTGAAAGTCTTAAAAAATGTTATATAATTTATACATCAAAAAGCTAATTAAATACTACCGGTAGCTATTTAAGGACCAGGAACAAATGCAATGCTGTTGCTGGTCAGTTTAAATATTAATCCGGTATTATTTCATCTTGTGAGAAGAAGAATAAGATGGCTATTCTTGATCTTTAGGTTGTTGTGATGTCAGGCATTGAGGAGTTGATTCGTTTAGATATGGGTGAAATTAAATATGGGTACGGAATGCCCGTTAAGACATCCCGTACGCCTGTTTGCTAAACAATTACTCATCGTTGCTCATGGAAGGAGGAACCGCCTCTTCGCCTGTCCCCAATTGTTCATTGGGAGAGGGGCCCATTTCAAAAGTTAATTTACCTCCTTTTAGCATTTTATCCCTGTAAAGCCAGCTTTTATTCAGTGGTTTATCGTTGAATTGAGCGGACTGGATATACAGGTTTTCGGGTGTGTTATTGATGGTTTCAATAACCAGTTGTTGCCCTTCATAATAATTTTGGTCCAGATGGATAGTGATTCGATCAAACAGCGGACTGCCAAATTGGAACGAAGGTCTTTGGCCTGTATGGCCCTGTACATCGAACAATCCAATGGAAGCCATTACGTACCAGGCACCCAGTTGTCCCTGATCTTCATCTTGTCCATAACCATACCCGTGTAGTGGCGAGTTGCCATAGAACTCATTGCAGATGGTGCGTGTCCACTTCTGCGTTAACCAGGGTTTGCCACTGTAGTTAAATAACCAGGGATTGTGCAGGCAGGGCTGATTCCCATGGTTGTAGAGTTTTTCTACGCCGGAGAAGCTGTGAATCTCTTCCGATCCACCACCGAACAGACTCTTTTGAGCATCTTCAAACATGTGTTCCAGTCGGTCGTTAAACAGATCTTTCCCAATCAGGTTTATCAAACCTTCCGGATCGTGCGGCACATACCAGGTGTATTGAAAGGCGTTGCCTTCCTGGAAACCATCCCATCCGCGCATGGGATCGAAGTCTTTGATGAAGGTGCCATCTTCTTTTTTAGGACGGATGAATTTCGTTTCCGCATCAAACAGGTTTTTGTAGTAACCAGCTTGTTTGATGAGCTGGCTGTAGTGATCTTCATGGCCTAATGATTTGGCCATTTGTGCCACTGCATACGAACTGAAACTATATTCAAGGGTATGTGACGCTCCAAAGTTGAATACCCATCCATTGGACAAAATGGTATCCTTGTAAGGTACATAACCATTGAAGACAAAATAGCTTAGATCATACTTCCCGTTACCCAGGTTGCGGCCGCGGTACTCTAACTCATTCTTCACAGCAGCTTTATAGCCTGTTTTCACATCAAAATCCCGGATCCCCACATTGTAGGCCGAAGCAAGCAATAATCCCTGGAAGTTGGTTTGTACGCCATTGGTGAAAACGCCGGTAGCTGCGCCATCGTGCAGCCAGCCTCTGTCTTTGTAAAAATCAATGTTCGACTGGACGTATTCTTTAAAGTAGTCGGGATAAGCCAGGGCCCATACCTGGCTCAGGTTCCAGAATCCACCCCAGATGCCATCGGTATTGTAATGGTGATAGAGCGGTTTGCCTTCTTTATCAAGAGGTGTTTGGCCAATGCCTTCATCCACTAACGGGTATTGACCGTTAACATCACTGGCCAGGCCTCGTCCCAGCAAGGCGTGATACAAACCGGTGTAGAATTTAATGCGGTCTTTCTTCTGTCCCCCTTCTACGAGGATGCGGTTCAGCTTTTTGTTCCAGGCTGCTTTGGCCTCTGCCCGTACCTTATCAAATGTTTGACCGGCTGATTCTGTTTCCAAGTTCAAACGTGCATTTTCGATGGAAGTATAGCTTAAGCCGGTTTGTATTTCAAGTGCTTCGTCCTTATTCATGGAAAAAGTCAAGAACAAACCATTGTTAATGCCTTTGGTTGAAGTGACATTCGCTTCTTGTAATGAGTCTACAAAGGCGCCGGTGTTTTTTGGTTGCTTACTTAATCGGGCCACGAAAAACATTTTTACTCTTTTATCGGGATCGCAGAACTTTACGTATTCCGGATAGGTCTCTACATAACCTTCAACTTCATTGCCATTAACCACTTGAGCAAAAGCATCGGTAACATCACTGCTTTCGCCTTGTTTGTGACCGATGTCGATAATCAGGTTGGCGTTTGCAGCAGCCGGGAAAGTGTAACGGTGAAAACCTACACGCTCCGTGGCGGTAATCTCGGCTTTAATGTTATAATCCTTTAAAAGCACGCTATAGTAACCTGGCTCCGCCTTCTCTGTGGCCTTGTCAAAGCGGGAGCGATAACCGTCATCGGGATTTTCCAGTGTTCCCGGGACTGTTTTTATTGCTCCTGTGGTAGGCATAAATACCACGCCGCCAATCTGGAATTCATGAAAATGACCAAATCCTTCAATGGAGGTATGGCGGTCATCGTAACCGCAAGGTCCCCAACTGCCGGGACTTCCGTAGGCATTGGTATGAGGCGCCAGTTTAGCCATTCCAAAGGGATGGGCTGCTGGTGTGTAAAAGAACCACCGGCCATGCACCGATCCTATTTGTGGATCCACGTATTGTGTCAGGTCCTTTAATGGTTCAGGACCGGAGCACGCTACTAATAATCCAATGAGTGAAGCAAAGAATAGTCGTTTCATTATTACGCTTCTTTTTTGATGTAAAGGGATACGATTAGAATATAAAGTGCACAGGCTACCAGTACAAACATCCCAGCTGTGATCGAGAAAAGATCACTAAACAGACCAATTAAGAGAGGTATGACTGCTCCACCGGCAACGGCCATCATCATTAAGCCTGATATTTCATTGGTTCTGTCGGGGAATTTCCCAACTGTGATGGCGTATACCAAAGGAAAAATATTGGCTACACCAAGGCCAATAACAAAAATGATAGCTAAAGCGGTTGTTTGTCCGGGAGCTACCAGTAATGCCAGTAATGATATTATAGATAGGACGGACGACCAGATGAAGAATTTTCTGGATGCTACCATTGTAAGGAGGATAGCACCGCCAAATGTACCCAGCATTTTACCAAAGAAATAGATACTTCTGCCTGATTCAGCTATTGTGGTGTCTATATTAAGCTTATTCATTAAGAATTGTCCTGAAGCCGCATTGACACCAACATCGATGCCTACGATAAGAAAAATACACATCACCATCATCAGGATGAAGGCTGTTCCCAATAGTTTGAATGATGAGGTGAAGGTGGCTCTTGATTCCTCTGAACGGGTTTCCTCTACTTTTACTGCTGACAGCCATAAAACAGATAAAATGGAGACGACGCCAAAAACTAAAAACAGAACTTTCCAGTCACCGAATTGAGCCGCAAACAAGGCAGCGAGTGGTGCGCCTAACATGGAGCCTATCGCTTTCACAAACTGCGAAAAACTCAAAAAGCTGGAAGTGCAGTTCGAAGGAACGGCGTCTACCAGAAGCGGATTGGCAGATACCTGAACAATGGTATTACCAATTCCCAGAAGGGCGAAGCCTATTAAGATGGTTGCAAAGGAATACGCGATGAAAGGGACGATTAATCCCAGGGCGGTAATGGCCATACCGATATTCAGCATGTTGCGTTTACCTAAACGGTCTTGTATGATTCCCACGGGAACGCTTAACAGGAAAAACCATAGAAAAGCAGCTGATGGGATTAGTTGTGCCATGGTATCACTTAGACCGAAATCAGCTTTTACACGGTCTACACCAATACCTACCAGGTCCACAAAACTCATGACAAAGAAAGCCATGAGTACGGGTGCTATTTTTGAGATATTTATCTTTTTAGTCATGAGGTGAATTTGAGGGTTTTACATCAATGATAACAGTGGTAATACCTCTGTGTAATAGGCATTGTCTAAAAGACGGGCACCTCCCAGTAAAGCAGCTTCTTCTTGTAATCCGGAGAAGCCAATTTCGATGGTTGCTTCATTTTCTTTTAATGCCTTTTTTAATGAAGGCAGGAAAAGATCGTTTGCATTGGAAATGTTACCTCCCACAACGATGTAGCCGGCATTAAATCGTTTTATCCACGGGGCAAGGAATTGTCCCATGTTTTGCCCGAATTCTTTGAAAAGAGATAGCGCCATTTCATTTCCGTCTTTAGCAAGCATGGCAATTTCTTTTACCCCTTTTAATGGTTCACCGCCTTTTTTACTCCAGTTGTTGAGGAACCATCTTGTGGAAAAATAGTCATCGGCAATGCTTTCTTTAAAAGGAAGGTGGTAAACACAACCCAGTTTCGGGACCGAATCACCATTTAATACAGGCAGGCCTTTATTTATGAAAGCCGAACCAAAACCAGTACCCAGGGTAAGGGCCATTACTTTGGATTTTCCGGCTGCAATACCACTCCAGCACTCACCTATGGCAAAGGCCGTGGCATCGTTAATGAATCTTACCGGTTGTGAGGCGTTTAAACCTAATTTTTCTGAAATGGCCTGTTGAATATTAAGGCCAAAGAGGGAATCGTATTTTTGTACCCCTTTTATTTTAGAGATACCGTTGACATAATCGAATGGTCCCGGCATGGCAAAACCAATTCCCGCGCAGCCACCTGCTTTATTGATGGTTTGTTTTAAGGCATTGCACCAGGTGTCAATAATGGTTTGAGCAGATGCTTTATTGTCCACGTCTGCACCGGTGATACTATCGGCAATAATTGATTTGGTTGAAGGATCGATAGCAGCACATGTGATATGGCTGCCGCCGATATCAGCACTAATGTATGGTGTTGTTGTCATTTGATATGTTTTTTTGTCTGATGTTATCTTGTAATGTCTATGGAATAGGTGAATTTGTCAGCCCGGTAGAAGCCTATGTTGTATTCTACCGGTCGGTTGCCCGGATCATAAACAAACCGCTCGCGCTTTAAGATGGGTTCGCCCTGATCTATTTGCAGTCGTTTTGCCGTGATTCTGGATGCGCTCCGGGCGCTAATGTGTTCTTTAGAAAGTGTTACTATTGTGGCATATTTTTTTTCAAGAAGGTCGTATAACGGCTGAGAGAAATCTTCATCAATAGTAAGCCCGACTCTTGGATGGATATAACTTTCGAAATACACAAATGGGATGTCTTCGTCGCCTCTTAATCGAACGATTTTGATAACTTCTGTGCCGTCCGGTACACCCATGAACGTGGCTATTTTTCCATTGACGTTTTCAAGTGAGGCTTTTATCTCGTAATTGATAAAGTTGACACCTTGTTCGTTCATCTCCTGAGTGAAACTTCCCCAGTTAGCGAGTTGCGTGGTAACGGTTTGTTGCGTTACTTTAGTGCCTACACCTTTTTTTCGTATAAGCAGCCCTTCGTATTCCAGCTTGTTGGTGGCTTGCCTGATGGTATTTCGGCTTACTCCAAGCATTTTCGCCAGATCCACCTCCTTGGGAAGAAAGTTGCCTGCCTGGTATTCGGGTTGCGTAATGAGTTGTCTGAGTAATTGTTCCACCTGAGCATGCAGAGGAAGAGGGCTTTTATGATCTATCTTTAATTCCATATTTAATGTTCATATGTTTGAACATAGCAAAAGTAGAAAAAGTTTTTGGCCCTTAAAAGCACCATGTTTAAAAAAAATCAAATGAAGTGAGTTTGTTGCTGTATTGTTGATGAAGGAATACGAAAGCAATGAAGGAAGGATTGAGTTGTATATACTAATGAAAAACACACTCCTCTGTTTATTTCGTGAGTGCAAAGCTAATATGAATTGCTTTACAATACTCCCGAAGAAAATAGAGGGGTGTGTTTAATAGTATTACGTTAGCGTTTTATGCTTGTCTGATAACAGGTTTGTGCTTAAATAATAGTTGGCATATCTGTTGATTTAAAAAATCAACTTGCTGTAATATCATCTTGCGTCTATATTCAAAGTCTAACGATTTATCGTGTGATTTCTGAGATGAAAACAAAATCAATTAGAAGCTTGATCAATCGCATCCATTACTTTTTGTTCCAGTTCTTCTGATAATTCGGGATTATCACGAATAACCTCCTTAACGGCTTCTCGTCCCTGTCCTAATCTGGTTTCGCCATAGCTGAACCAGGAACCACTCTTTTTAATGACATTAAGGTTAACACCTAAATCAAGTATTTCTCCAACACGAGAGATACCTTCTCCATAGCGTATTTCAAATTCTGTTTTTCGGAACGGAGGCGCTACTTTGTTTTTAACTACTTTCACTCGGGTGAGGTTACCGATCACGTTTTCACCATCTTTAATTTGAGAAACACGTCGGATGTCCAGACGAACCGAAGCATAGAATTTGAGTGCATTACCACCGGTTGTTGTTTCAGGGTTTCCAAACATTACCCCGATTTTTTCACGTAACTGGTTGATGAATACGCAGGTTGTATTTGTTTTGCTGATGCTGGCTGTTAGCTTACGAAGTGCTTGAGACATTAACCGTGCCTGAAGTCCCATTTTTGAGTCTCCCATTTCGCCTTCAATTTCTGCTTTTGGCGTTAGGGCTGCTACCGAGTCTATTACAACGATATCAATAGCAGAGGAACGTATCAGCTGATCGGCAATTTCCAATGCTTGTTCACCGTTATCTGGCTGTGATATCAATAGGTTTTCGACATCAACGCCTAGTTTTTCTGCATAAAATCGGTCAAAGGCATGTTCTGCATCAATGAAGGCTGCAATTCCACCCATCTTTTGAGCTTCAGCTATGGCGTGGATAGCGAGTGTGGTTTTACCGGATGATTCAGGGCCATATATTTCAATGATACGTCCCCGTGGAAATCCACCTACACCTAAGGCTAGATTCAGACCGATTGATCCGGTTGGGATAACCGGGATGCTTTCAACGACACTTTCACCCATTTTCATAATGGTTCCCTTGCCGTATGACTTGTCTATTTTTTCCATGGTTAGCTGAAGGGCTTTCAGCTTTTCCTTGTTTACAGTATTTTCCTGTTTTTCTGACATGCGTTATTGGTTTATTTTATTTTTAATTCTGTGTAAATCTGGTTGGTGTGGTCTTTTGTCTTTATTTTCTCAATTATTTTCTCAATAATTCCATCTTCATTGATGATGAAAGTTTTCCGAAGTACACCCATGTATGTTTTACCGTACATCTTTTTTTCACCCCAGGCATTGTAAAGTTGCAGAATGTCTTTTTGAGTGTCCGCAATCAGATTGAATTGCAGGTTGTGTTTGGCAATGAATTTCTGATGAGCTGTGGCGCTGTCAGGACTAACACCGACTACCACAAATCCGTCATCGGTTAAATCCGCAAAGTTATCGTTTAGATTACAGGCTTCCGCTGTACATCCCGGTGTATTGTCCTTGGGATAGAAATAAAGGATAACTTTTTTTCCTGAAAAATCATTTAATGAAATGCTTTTATCGTCTTGGTTTAATCCTGAAAAAACAGGTGCTTTGTCGCCTTCTTTTAACGTTGCCATTTTAAAATGTATTAAGGTTTGCAAATATATCTAATTAGGAACGTTTTAGTCCGTGCATGGTTCAAAAGTTTTAAACATTAAAAGATTAAAAATAAAGGTATGAAAAGTTTATCAATGGCTTATAAATGGCCATGGATAAATATTCTGCGTAGGGAATGAAAGGATTTAGGTATTTCAGGGTTTATGCTTAATTTTGAGTTTTGGTTCATTTAAGGAAGAAGAAAATCGTACTAGATATGTTGAGAAAACTATTACTTGTTGTAATTATTTTAGGAGGTTTCTGTGGGGTTAATCAGGGGCAGGAGAAAACCTATACTTCAAAGGAGGCTTATGGTGCTTTTAGTCAGGGGGATTATCAGCAGGCGCTGGAAATGTATGGCTATTTGATTGCCAAATATGAGCGCGAGCCAAAATACAACTATTATTATGGAATTTGTTTGTTAGAGAATAATCTGGATTTGTCGCAGGCCTTGAAAAGAATAAAGTATGCCGCGATTAAAGGAGTGAAAAGGGATGTGTACTTTTATTTAGGTAGGGCTTATCAATTAAATTATGAATTTGGGGAGGCAATAAAGAATTATAATAGGTTTTTGCGTTATGCCACTTCTGCTGATGATCGTCGAGTTAAAGCCGAGCAATTCATTAAGGAATGTGAAGTAGGAGCAGAACTGGCAACAAAGATTTATTATCTGCGGGTTATTGCAAAAGATACGGCGACTAAAAGTGATCTGTTAAAATATTATCATCCGGGAAAGGATGTTGGGCAAATTAGTAGGAATAAAGATTTTTTTGAATCAGGGGTAGATCCTGAAGGAATCATGTATATGACCGAGAGAGGGGATGAGATTTATTTTTCATTGGCTGATCAGGATTCCACGATGAATCTTTTTAAAATGGAAAACTTAATAGATGGTTGGAGTGAAAGTGTTGAATTGGAAGGTTTGAATTCTCAGTCCGATGATTGTTTTCCTTTTTTACAAATTGATGGAACAACTATTTATTTTGCTTCTAACCGGCCGGGAGGATTAGGTGGTTATGATATTTATAAATCAAGCTATGATAGTGAAAGTAAATCTTTTACTGAGCCTGTAAATATGGGAATTCCATTCAATTCCCCAAAAGATGATTATTTGTTCGCATCTGATGAGTTTCAGGGGGTTGCTTGGTTTGTTTCCAATCGTTATACTCAGGATGATCAAGTAATGGTGTATCAGATTATATGGGACAATTCGGTAGTTAAGAATATGGTTTATGAAGCCAAGGATGTTAAGATTGCCGCTACCATGCCTTTATCTGAAGACGTTCCTGAGAAACAAAAAGAGGCTCAAAAGAAGCAAAAGGTTTCTGATAGGACTGCGAAAAGTGATGAGTTATTTGTTTTTATGGTGGCAGATACATTAAAATATACTGATTTCTTTCATTTCAGAAGTGAAGCTGCAAGACGCAGTTTTAAAAGAGGCTATAATATGCAAATACAGAAAGATAGTTTGTCTCAACTAATGCATGATAAGCGAATACAATATGCCAGAACTAATTCTGATGAACAGAGGAATAGCCTGGTTAATGATATTTTAAGGTTGGAAAAAGAAGTATATGGACTGGATGCTCAAATTTCCAACTATTTCGATAATGCACGGCAAACAGAACAGAATAAAATAAAAGAGTTGATAAAAGGGGGGCAATATCAACCTATAAAAGATGTACAGGTTGAGGCTTCCGATGATTTAGGAGCTGAAAATATTTTAATCCCGGATGATTACGAATATTACACTGATGAAGAATTCGCAATAAAACTGGCTCGGCTGGATAGTATTTATCAACCTCTTTTCGGTGAAGATCAGGTAAGGGCTTTAAAACATGCTGATTCATTATTTGTATGGGGTAATATTCTTACGCTGGAAGCATCCCGATTGCTGGAGCAGTCATCTAAAGTGTCTGAAGTAAAAGAGTTGGTTATTTCATCTCCTTTTAAACAAAAACAAGACGAGTCTTCAGGAGGTGAAACACAGCAGTTGGTTCATAAATCCAGATCGCTAAAAGCAACTGCAGTAAAGCTCTATCATATGTCACTCGATAGAAAGTATAATATCTATCGTTATAAGATAAAAGACCTCATGATGGCTAATCCAACCATAGATTTAGCTAGGATTGAAGAATTGCAGGCAGAAGCGAATGCATATTATCGAAAAGCAGGAGAGTACGAGAATAAGATAGACTTCAGTATGGAAGAGTATGAAAAGGCAGGTTCTTTTAAGCGGGAAGCTATTGCTTTGCAGGAGGAAGCATTGTTTTCATACATAAAAATGGATTTTACCGATCAGAAACATTCTATCAATAAAGTAGAGCCTAAAGGAAAAGTGCAGAAATCGTACCAGGAACTTCATAAAGGAGATGAGGCGGTGAAGAATTCTCGGGCAACAGGAGTGGTTTCGACTGTTAAATCCAATGAAAATTTGAGGTCCGGGCAAGAGGATGTTAAATATAAAGTACAAATTGGCGTTTTTAAAAATGAACCTAGTAAAGAGGCTATAATGAAGATTCCTCCCATATCATCTGAATCAATTCCCGGAAAAGGATTGACTAAGTATTTTGCCGGAGAGTATTCTTCACTCGAAGAGGCTAAGGCGGATGTTGAAAAGATTAGGCAGGCTGGATTTTCTGGTGCTTTTGTAGTGGCTTTTTATAAAGGAGAACGAATTAGTCTTGCTAAAGCTGCGGAGTTGAAGAAGTAATAATTCCGGCTTAAAAATAGGAGCGGTCAAAAAAAAATGTTTATTTTAAGCTAAACTTTTGCGTATGGTTTCATTTGGCAAAAAAAGCGAAAAAGAAGGCCTTAAAGGTAAGGGAGACCGCCAACGGTACCTTGTATTGCATAATGACGATGTCAATACCTTCGATCATGTTATTGATACGTTGTGTGTAGTTTGTAATCACGACGAAATTCAGGCAGAACAATGTGCGGTTATTACTCACTTTAAAGGAAGTTGTGAGATAAAAGAAGGAAGCATAGAAGATTTATTAAGCCTGAAAGAAGAACTTATTCATAGAGAACTCTCTGTAACTATTGATTAAAAAGATGTCTGCATTTGTAATTATATTATTGATCGTACTTGGACTCTTTTTATTAGTTATGGAGTTCTTTGTTATCCCAGGGATGACACTTGCTGGAATTGGTGGTTTACTGTTTACTGCCGCCGGTGTTTTTTTAGCCTATAAAATTTATGGTACTACGGTTGGGCACATTACTTTGATAGGTACTTTGTTAGCCGGTCTTTTTGTGTTGGTTTTATCTTTCAGGTCGGGAACCTGGAATAAGCTAATGCTTAAATCGACTATTGAAAGTCAGGTTGAAACTGTTGAGGAAGTAAGCGTTCAACCCGGTGATCTGGGCATAACCATTACGCGTCTTAATCCAATCGGTAAGGTACGTGTTAATAATATGGTTATGGAAGCAAAATGTCCTGGAATGTTTGTGGATGAAAGGACTGAAGTTGAAGTAAAAGAAGTGTTTAAGACTTTTATAATTGTAAAACCTAAAAAATAATTTGTATGTATGGCTTAGCTCCCGTATTTCTTATTGCGGCGATTATTGTCGTTCTGTTTTTATTTCTTTATTACGTTCCTATTCTTTTGTGGTTTTCCGCTCTTGTTTCAGGGGTGAGAATCTCATTAATTCAACTGGTTTTAATGCGGATTCGTAAAGTACCTCCAGGGGTTATTGTAAGAGCCCTTATTGAGGCCACAAAAGCAGGTTTAAGTGAAATTAAACGTGATGAACTAGAAGCACATTACCTTGCAGGTGGTCATGTGGAAAGTGTAGTACATGCTTTGGTTTCGGCTAATAAAGCAAATATTGATTTGTATTTTCAGATGGCAACAGCCATTGATCTGGCAGGTCGTGATGTATTTGAAGCGGTACAGATGTCTGTAAATCCTAAAGTAATCGATACGCCTCCTGTGGCAGCGGTTGCCAAAGATGGTATCCAGCTAATAGCGAAAGCCAGGGTAACAGTTCGCGCCAATATTAAACAATTAGTTGGTGGAGCCGGGGAAGAAACAGTTCTTGCACGTGTAGGAGAAGGAATCGTCTCTTCAATTGGTTCTTCAGTGTCTCACAAAGCTGTGCTTGAGAATCCTGATTCTATCTCAAGGGTTGTACTTGAAAAAGGGTTGGATGCAGGTACCGCTTTCGAAATTCTATCAATTGATATTGCCGATATTGATATAGGTAAAAACATTGGTGCCGGTTTGCAGATTGATCAGGCTGATGCTGATAAAAACATTGCTCAAGCTAAAGCAGAGGAAAGAAGAGCAATGGCTGTGGCGTTAGAGCAAGAGATGAAAGCGAAAGCACAGGAAGCACGAGCTAAGGTAATCGAAGCAGAAGCAGAGGTTCCAAAAGCGCTTGCAGAAGCTTTCAGATCCGGTAACCTTGGTGTGATGGATTATTTAAAGTATAAAAATATTGAAGCAGATACGGCCATGCGCGACTCATTGGCTAAGCCAACACCAAAAACACCAAAAAAAGATAAATAATTAGATAAGGCTCCTTCGGGAGCCTTTGTTTTGATTAGTAATGTATTAATCTTTTAGTCCGGATTAAGGAGCTTTTAAATTTTAATTTTTTTGAAGAAAAGTTTTTGGAGTTCTCAATCTATTTCTTACTTTTGCAATCGCAATCGCAAAGGGGACGGGAGTTACAGAGAGATGGCGATTGAGATCTTTAATGAAAGATTGAAAAGAAAATTACTGGAGAGGTGGGTGAGTGGCTGAAACCACCAGTTTGCTAAACTGACGTACGGGTAACCGTACCGGGGGTTCGAATCCCCCTCTCTCCGCTATTTCTTAAAAGAATGTTTTCGGGGTGTAGCGCAGTCCGGTTAGCGCACCTGGTTTGGGACCAGGGGGTCGGGGGTTCGAATCCCTCCACCCCGACGAACAAGTAAGGGTTAAGAAGTATCTTAACTCTTTTTTTGTGGAGAAAACAGAAAGACTCTGGAGAACGATTTAGAGGATTGAAAAAAATAAGAAAAAGATTCGGGGTGTAGCGCAGTCCGGTTAGCGCACCTGGTTTGGGACCAGGGGGTCGGGGGTTCGAATCCCTCCACCCCGACGAATAGGTAAGGGTTAAGAAGCATCTTAACTCTTTTTTTGTGGAGAAAACAGAAAGACTCTGGAGAACGATTCAGAGGATTGAGAAAATATTTAAGAAAAAGTTTCGGGGTGTAGCGCAGTCCGGTTAGCGCACCTGGTTTGGGACCAGGGGGTCGGGGGTTCGAATCCCTCCACCCCGACGAATAGATAAGTGTTAAGAAACATCTTAACTCTTTTTTTTGTGGAGAAAACAGAAAATCTCTGAAGAACGATTCGGAGGATAGAAAAATATTTAAGAAACAGATTCGGGGTGTAGCGCAGTCCGGTTAGCGCACCTGGTTTGGGACCAGGGGGTCGGGGGTTCGAATCCCTCCACCCCGACAGATAAGCTGGCTTTAGGCCGGCTTTTTTTGTTTTAGACATTTGCAATAGATCGTTAGATTTTAGATAATAGACATTAGACGTTAGACTGATTTACATTACTCCCATTTTCAGACCATTAATAATTTCGTCTATTAGCTAAATTGAAGTTGTTTTTCAATTGCTTACAAAAGTTTAACGAACTATTGATTTAAGTATACGACATAAAAAAAAGGACGATGTTCAGAGAGACATTGTCCTTTTTGGGTATTAGCACTATCCCCGAGCTTCGCATATATGGGATCAAGTGCAAAATATGTGATCTGTGTCCGGAATCCTGAATGGGATTCAACCTTTGATACACATAAAAAAAGATTAACGAACCATTGACTTCAACTTCGATACTTTTATGGTCCAGGCGTGGTTGCAGGGGAGATCTTTTCTTAGTTCATCAGGAATTGAGACAACAAAACCATTTCCCTCTTTTTGCCATTTTAACCTCCTTTTTGACCCCAATAATGTGATCCTGGCTAATGGTGCAGGCTGTAATGAATTGATGTGTATTTCGGCAGGTATTTTCTCTTCTCCTTCTTTTGCCATGTAGATAAAGAAAACATTTCCATTGTCATTTTGGGTCATGCAAATGTTATCCTCTTTGAAGGGTTCAATAGGTTTGTTGTTATAGATGGCTTCTCCGTTTATGTCTAACCATTTGCCATAAGCTTCAAGAAGGCGGTAGGCGCCTTCTTGCCATTTGCCATCGGGGCCCGGAGCAATGTTGAGTAGTAGATTGCCGCCCTTGGCTACAATATCTATCAGAAGGTGGATTCCCTCGCGTCCGCTCATGTATTTCGCGTCAGGGGTATAGGACCAGCCTCCTCCTGAAATAATGCAGGATTCCCAGGGGTAAGGGAGTGTTTTTTCAGGAACCCTGTTTTCCGGTGTTAAGTAATTCTGATTTTTTCCGTGTACGGCACGATCCACCACAATGAGTCCCGGTTGTTTTTTCCGGACCTTATGTACCAATTCATCCATCTTGATGTCCTGGTTGATGATGCTATGCTTCAAAAAACCGCTTTTGCTGTTGGTGAGGACTTTTTTGTACCAATTGTCAATGTCTTCCTTGGAGGTTTTAGCTACCCATCCTCCGTCCAGCCAAAGGATATCCATTTTTCCATAATCAGTCATTAATTCTATTATCTGATTATGGGTGAACTCCACAAATTTATTCCATTTTTCAGGATAAGCATCTGGATCGTAGTTGACATTTCTATCTAAAGGAGGAAAATATGGATTCCAATAGAATTCACTGTGCCAGTCTGGTTTTGAGAAATAGGCTCCGGTCCATAATCCTTCTGTCCTGAAGGCCTCAAATATTTCTTTAGCGATGTTGGCTTTGGGGTTGGTATGAAAAGGGCAATTTTCAGATGTTACTTTATAGTCTGTGTATTTACTATCGAACATGCAAAAGCCATCGTGATGCTTTGTTGTGAATATCACGTATTTTATCCCTGCTTCTTTGGCTGCCTTTGCCCATTTTGAGGGATTAAAACTAATGGGGTTGAATGTCCTTTGAAGCTCTTCATACTCCTTTTTATAGGCATTATAGTTTTGTGGATTTTTACCTTTTTTTCGTTGACACCAATCATAGTCTTCAGGGCAAATAGACCATGATTCAACAATACCCCACTGGCTATAGGAGCCCCAGTGCATTAAGAGCCCAAATTTGATATTGTGCCATTGTTCCAGTTTTTCCAATACTAATGGATCGGTTTCAGGCACATACCGTTCATCTTCATAGATGGCCTGGGCAAGGAGTGATCTGCCTGTAAATAGCAATAGTGCCAAAAGAATAATGTTTTTCATATGATTGGATTTAGATATTCGATTGGTCGATAAGAGACTGATAGTCCGAGATGGCCATTGGCCATATTGACATCAAGCTAATAACTTAACAACCGGTTAATTGATATATAGGTTTTAGTTCTTCAGGAATAATTTTATTGGGACGTTGTCCCAAACCCTACTTACTTTTTTGCATTGCCCAAAAAAGTAAGCAAAAAACGCTAGTCAAATAAACGCTTCCACCCACCTCCTTGATGAATTTTTGCTAACCCACATGCCAGAATTCCCGCATTCATCTTCG
>RHGE01000001.1 GCA_004296775.1 Marinilabiliaceae bacterium JC017 | reverse complement strand
ATCCTCCCTTTTTGTCAATTTATGGCACCATAGAAAACTGTTTTTAGTATCTTAACACCTGGGATCAGGTAAAGAAAAAGTATATATACAGTATTATGACTGTGAAATTGAACCGCATTTGCATCTATCCCAAAGATGTGCAACGCATTACCGGGAAGAGTGAGAAATCCGGTCGCCGCTTATTGAAGAAGATCCGAGAGCAGCTGGGCAAAGAAGATCACCAGTTCATCACTACCGAAGAGTTCGCCACCTACACCGGCATCGCTTCCGAACTGATCCAGCAATACCTCATCGATTAATCCCCTTCAGCGGTCACTTTTTTCTCAACATCACCACCAGCACTGATCTAATACAAATTGATTCATCTTGTAGCCAATTAAGTCAATTACAAACTCACCGTTATAATTCAAATGACTATAGGGGAAGTTAAACCCTATTGACTTTTTACTTTTTGAGCCCGCAAATGCCAAACAAGTAAATATAATTTAATTGATTTTGGCTTTTTTTAGTGGACATCGTCCTGCCAATGGTCGTATATTTGTATTGATCAATGGATCATAAGCAAGACCAAAATAGATCATATTGTATGTGAACAATTCGGTGAACACACCGGTGTTAAAGAATGTAAACTACAGAAATACAGGAGATTGGAAATTAAGTTCGAATCCCGCCGGAATCACAAAGCGGTCAGTAATGACCGCTTTTTTTATGCCATAATATTTGGCAATAATACGTCACTTCAGGTTTTTGCTATCTGTTTAATTAATTGTGTGCTTTTTGTCTTTGTTATTGAGACATATTGTGTTTTCGGTGTGAGTTTTGTAAATTTGTCTGAGGAGGTTAGACATTTTTAAAAAGTTTGTGTTATGAAAGCAACAAGAAAAACAAAAGGTATAAGTGCTATTGGTCAAAAATACCCAGATCCTTCGACAATACAATCTCAAGCTGGTGATAAGAAAAAAAGCATTCTTGAAGCTTTTCTTGATAAAACTCAAGCTCATGAAGGCGTTGAGGAACCTCTTAGTATAAGCTACTCAAATGGGCTTAAATGGACTATTGTGGAGGCTTTGCAAGAGGAGGTTGATTCTTCCGATTTTAATATACTTTGGAATTTTGCTGCTGAAATTGGTATTAATAAGACGGAATACGCGAAATATTTGCATGTTACCACCCGAACGCTTGATCGTAATCTCAATGAACGTTATACTTTGAGTGTTGATAAATCGGAAAAGGCATTACGTCTTTTTGAAATGATGCAACATGGAATTAAAGTCTTTGGCAGTCATAAAAAGTTTTCTCTTTGGATAAGGGAATACAATACTGCGTTAGGGAGGAAACCAGTAGAGCTTTTTACAACTATTGCCGGGATAGATATAATCAACAATACCTTAATTCGGATTGAGCATGGCGTATTTGCATAAGGTGTATCGGATAGCAAATACTAATTATGCCAATGATTTGAAGGGGACCGGGGCTTATCTTGTGGGTGGACGCTGGAATACTGTAGGCAAATTCATGCTTTACGCATCTTCGTCGGTTTCTTTATGCATGATGGAAGTTTTAGCTCATGTAACACCAAATACATGGCCCGATAATTTGAGTCTGGTGACAATCAATATTCCTACTAATTCGGTAAAAATACTTAGGCCGGAAGATTTGCCAATAGGTTGGAAAGATCTTCCTGTTAGTTCTTCTGCGCAAAGAGTAGGCGATAACTGGATCATGAGTTTAGAAAGTTTGGTATTAATAGTGCCAAGTGTAGTTAATTTTTTGGAGTATAATTATCTGATTAATCCGGCTCATCCATTGTTTAAAAAAGTTTTCGTTGAGGATGTAAGGCCTTGGGCTTTTGATCCAAGATTGAATCACTCAAATAGAATCTGAGGGTATACTGCAAATTAATTTCATTCTTGATTTGATACGATGAACCTTCGTTAAATTCTGAAGATATAGTTGTGTTCCAAAAATCAGGTTACCAGGATTAAAACAATAAAAAACTCCCACTCATTATAGCGGGAGCTTTTATTGATTATTTTATAGTTTTCATTGTTGTAGTTTCTCAAGATTCTTTTGAATCTTTTTAATGGCCGATTCTATTGATTTTTCTGGCTCAATAACGTTATAAGAACCCCAGAAATCTCCGTCAGCGAATCCCATTTCAGTATCAGTCATTACTATGTTCATTTTCATTCTGTCGGCACCCTTAAAGGGTTTTGTTTCTGTTTTTTCCCAGTCGGTTACAGCCATTTCAATTTGGGTGGAGTAGATGGTGTTAAAAAGTCTCTTTTTCCATTTTACTTTAAAGGTGATTTCGCCCCTTGAGTAGCCATAATACCACTTCCCGTCTTTTTCTCGGTAGTTAATCAAATAGGCAGCTTCAGTAGGATAAACTCTTGCACCGGCAGGCTTTTTCTTAATGAACATGCGGCTGGCTTCGCTCTTATCTTCAACATTTAAGTTGTAAGAAGCACTGGTAATTGCCATTGATTCAGTATCGATATACAGCTTACCATAGTATAACGGTTCCTTAATATGTGGCTTTTGTTCAAATCCAAGTACGTAAATCATTCGATCATCAATGCGGGTTACATTTTCAATTTTGAAATTATAATAATCCAGCATTTCATAAGAGATGATCATGTAGGGATTTTTCATGATGTCCATCATCAATGTAGAGTATGGGCCACCTTGTAATTTGAATAACAACGTATCCAGTTTGTTGTAGTCCGCACTTTTACGGCCTTTAAACATGCGTATAGCATCATCTCTTTCGTTGGCATAAGGTTGTTTGTAAACCTGAACAACAGCTTCCGATAAGGATGCGTAGCTTCTGCGTTTCTTAATAGTTTCCCTATAGAAAGCTGTCATGAGGCTGGCATCCTGCATGTAGTTTTCTTTACGGCGGTTTAGGACAGCCTGTATCAATAAATAAGGATCTTTAGGAAATACATTGATTTCGGTTAATGATACGGTTAAGACTTCCAGTTTGATTTTATTCTTATCTGGATTTAGTTCATTTATTGGCATCACTTTATTGTTGTAGCCTATGTATGAAACCAATATTTTCTTGGTGGTCATGTTTTCAGGTACTTTCAATGAGAATTGTCCTTCAGAATTGGTAACTGAAGCAATGTTGGTACCTTCAATGGAGAGAGTGGCAAATACTAATGGTTGCCCGTTTTCGCTATCTATCACCTTGCCTTTATATTCCCGGAAATTTTGAGCTTGAGTCATAAACATTGATCCGGAAAGGAAGATGGTTAATACAGTCAGTAAGAAAAATCTGGCTGTGGTGCTAAAAGAATGACGTTTTGTTTTCATATTATTTTGGTTAGTGGATTATTAATGCTTTTGTCGTGTGAAGGACAATTCTGAGAAAAAAACACCTTATCTGGTTTTCATTTTTTTTTCGTTTGAGTGAATTTTTTAATGCTTAATATTGATTTGTGTCGATTGCTTAAGTAGGTGATATTGATTAATTTTAGTGGTGACCAAAAATCGACCCTTATGATCCGGTTTCTATGTATCACAATTTCGTTTTTTTGCTTTCCTATTATCCATTTGGCACAAGATAAACCAATCCGTTTTCAGCGTTTGACCATTAATGATGGCTTGTCGTTGAGTTCTGTTTATTGCATTCATCAGGACAAAAAAGGGTATATGTGGTTTGGTACAGAGGATGGTTTAAATCGTTTCGACGGAAATAGGTTTAAAGTGTTTCGACCAGATGCCGATGATGTCAATAGTATTAGTCATAAATGGATTGAATCCATTGAAGAGGATGCAAATGGGAGGTTGTGGTTTGGTTCTCGTAAAGGACTTTCGTGTTTTGATCCTCAAACAGAAAGTTTTCTTCGTTTTGGGTATGCTAATGGAGGTCATAATAAGCTGACCAATGATACGATTTTTACATTGGCTACAGATGACCACGGTTGGTTATGGGTAGGTACTGATAAGGGATTAAATTGTATCCGATTGTCTTCCTTGGAAGTTGTGCTGCATGATATCCCCCTGGTTCGTGTCAATGAAATAAAGGTAGATGGAGATAAGGTTTGGGTAGGAACGAGTCGTGGGCTTTACCTTTTTTCGAGTGGTGAGTCGGGACAAAAACCGGAAATGGTGCCTGAGGAGTTATCTCATATTCCAGTTAGGACTCTGGCTTTGGATGGAGACGATGTGTGGATTGGTTCCCATTCGTTTGTTGCAAGATATGATGAGGTTGATCACGATATTACTTATTACCAATTGCCGGATATAATCAGGGAGCAAGGGATGACGGAACGGATTATTCATGATTCCACGGGGCGTTTGTGGGTTAGTACGAATGAGGGATTGTTTTCTTTGGATAAAGAAAAAGGCAAATTCATTCAAATGGTGGAATCGGATGATGTATCCATGAGTTTATCCATTAATCCGATCAAACCACTTATGGAAGATCATTTGGGTAATATCTGGTATGGGAGCTTTGGCAGTGGTCTGTACCAGATTAATTCAAATAACCAGTTAATGAGTTATCGTAACAACCCGGTTGATGCGAATAGTTTGGGGCAGGATGCGATCAATTGTCTGTATGAAGATAGAAGCGGTGTTTTATGGATTGGCACTTTTGGTGCCGGGTTAAGCGCTTATGTGCCGGGAGCCAATAAATTTACCTTAATCAAACACGATCCGCTTAATGCCAATTCACTGTGCAGTAATTTTATTTGGTCTGTATGCGAGGCGAAGGATGGTACCGTTTGGATTGGTACCAATGATAAAGGTATTTGTCGTTATTTTCCTGAAACAGGAATTTATGAATCTTACGAGATTGATGCTGAAAGCTACCAGATTACATCCCATTCTTGTGTGAGGGAGATTTTCCAGGATAGCCGGGGGCGTGTTTGGATTGGAGCTGATGGAGCAGGATTGAGTCTTTTCAATCCGGAAACAAAACGGTTTAAACACTATAGGTTTGATCCGAAAGATTCTACTTCAATATCAGGTAACTCAGTAAGGGTGCTATTCGAAGACAGCCGCCATCGATTATGGGTGGGCACAAAGGAGGGACTTAATCTTTTTAATCCCCGGTCAGGTACCTTTAAGCGGTTTGTTCATGATCCTGTTAATTCAAATTCGCTATCGCATAATTTTATTTACTCGGCCATCATGGAGGATAAAGAGGGGGCGCTTTGGATTGGGACCTATGGCGGGGGGCTGAACCGACTGGATCCGCAAACAGAAACATTCACACATTACCGGGCAGGTGAGACACCCAATAGCCTGGCTGATGACATTGTTTTTGCGATTCACCAACTGCTAACCGGTGAGTTACTCATTGGTACCAATGAGGGGCTTAATGTATTTGATCCAAAGAGCGAGCAATTCAGTACCTATGGTCTGAAGGATGGGTTGCCAAATGAAGTGATTTATTCCATTCTCCCTGATCGGGAAGGTAATTTGTGGTTGAGTACTAACTATGGGGTTTCCAGGTTTAATCATCGTAAGGGTGAGTTTACCAATTTTGATATTCATGATGGGTTGCAGAGTAATGAGTTCAATGGCGGGGCCGCTCATAAAGGGAAGAGTGGTTGTCTTTATTTCGGGGGGGTGTATGGATTAAATGTTATTGATCCTGATGATTTCCCCATTCAGCAGAAGGTAGAGCCGGCCGTTATCACTCGTTTTGAAGTGTTGGGCAATCAGGTGGGGGTACAGTCGTTTGATAAAGGGAATAATAAAACAAGTTTCCGGCAGGAGGGAGAGGCGCTTTACATGAATCGGCACATTGCCTATCAGGATGCCATTGTGCTGGATTATAAACACAGCTTTTTTTCCATGGAGTTTTCAGGGATGAATCATCTTTTCCCGCAGAATACTCAATATGCCTATAGGTTGGATGATCTGGATAAGAAATGGTACTATTCAGGCAACAGGAATTATGTTTCTTACGCTAATTTAAAACCGGGGGAATACCGGTTTTTGCTAAAGGCCCAAAACGATGATGGCTATTGGCAGCAGGAGTCTACCTCATTGGTGATTACTGTTAATCCACCTTTTTGGCAAACCTGGTGGTTTGTTGCCCTGGAAATAATATTGGTGCTGGTTCTCATAGGTTTCTTTAATCGTTATTGGTTTAAGGTTAAAACCAATCGACTGTTAAGTGCGCAAAATGCGATGATCCGGGAGACGAACCAGAAGCTCAAAGAATCAGAGAGGCACCTTAAGCACTTGAATGCGACGAAAGATAAGTTTTTCTCCATCGTGGCCCATGACTTAAAGAATCCCTTTACCAGCCTTTTATCTATCAGCGATGTGATGGTGCAAAACTACGAATCGGCGGATGAGGAGGAGAAAAAAGCCTGCATTGAGCGCGTCCATCATTCGTTGAAGCACCTTTATAGTTTATTGGAGAACTTGCTTACCTGGTCCAGGGCGCAAACGGGCCGGCTGAAATTTGATCCCACCACCTTTAATCTTTCGGCGGTGGTGCAGGAGAATACCAATTTGTATAAGCTGGCTGCTGAAAAGAAAGAGATAACACTGGAGTTTTTATCAGAGAAGGAATTTGTGGCCTTTGGCGACCGTGAAATGATTAATACCGTGGTTAGAAACCTGGTGGGAAATGCCATCAAGTTCACGCCGGTTAAAGGAAAGGTTTCCATCAGCATAAACGAGCGGGCCGACGTGCTAGAGATCGGTGTAACCGATACGGGTGTTGGTATTCCGCCGGAAAATGTGGAGAAGCTATTCCGGATTGATGAGAAGGTGAAGACCATAGGGACAGACGGCGAGAAAGGGACCGGGTTGGGTCTTATTCTCTGTAAGGAATTTGTCAGGAAGAACGGAGGAGACATCAAGGTGCATAGTGTGGTAGCGCAAGGAACTACTTTTTCATTTACACTACCCAAACCCTAACCTGGACAAGCCAGAGAAGTAAAAAGGACGAGGGAAAAAGTAAAAAGTACCAAGTATCAAGATGATTTACTGCTCGCCAAAATATTTTGCCAATAAATACACCAATATCACCCGTAAGACACTAACGTAGCTATTCTACTTTTATAAACAGGAAAGACTCAAGGTTCTACCTTGGGGAGTCTTTTTTGAACATTTTTACCCTCTCTGGACCGCATGCTCCTGGTTACCTTTGTTCAATCTATTGAAATACTAAAAGCCGGAAAGCGGTTTGCAGTCTATTATCTAAAAATCTATTGTCTAAATATAAACTGATGAAACAACCATGCAAATTCATTTAATGCACAGGACGATGATTAAAAAGAAGAACTCAGTGTCTTAGAATCTCTGTGTTCACCAGTCTTACGTCTTGATACTTGAATCTTGCTACTTAATTATAAACTGATGAAAAAATCACATTGTTATCAATCTGCTCTGGTGCTTTCGCTGGCAGTTATTTCTGTTCTTTTTTCCTGCCGGAAAGAGAGCTTGGAGCCGTATAAAAATCCTGAATTACCCATAGAGGAAAGGGTGAAGGATTTGGTCAGCCGCATGACGCAGGAAGAGAAGTTTTGGCAAATGTTCATGATTCCCGGCGACTTGAGTGAAGGGAAAGAGCAATACAAACATGGTATTTTTGGATTCCAGGTTGCCGCTAAAGGCAAACAGGCCGAAGCGGCCGGCCAATTGCTGGAATATGGCCCTTCGGGAACGGCCTTTGAGGTGACGGAGAAGATCAATGCCATTCAAAAATATTTCATTGAAGAGACCCGTTTAGGCATCCCGATTATTCCTTTCGATGAGGCCTTGCACGGATTGGTAAGGGATGGTGCTACGGCTTTTCCGCAGGCCATTGCCCTGGCTGCCACCTGGGACACCGTAACGGTAGGCAATGTGGGACGTGCCATTGCCCGGGAAACCAAAACCAGGGGCATCCGTCAGATCCTTTCACCGGTATTGAATATCGCTCGTGATGTGCGCTGGGGGCGGGTAGAGGAGACCTATGGCGAAGATCCTTACCTGACCACACAAACCGGGTTAGCTTTCATCAGTCAGTTTGAAAATGCCGGTGTGGTGACTACGCCCAAGCATTTTGTGTCAAATGTGGGCGATGGGGGACGCGACAGTTATCCCATTCATCACAATGAACGACTGATGGAGGAGGTTTACTTCCCGGCCTTTAAGGCGGTGGTTCAAAAGGCGGGTGCACGCTCCCTGATGACCGCCTATAATTCATACGATGGCACACCCTGTACTTCCAATGATTACTTGCTTAACCAGAAGCTCAAGGAACAATGGGGTTTTCATGGTTTTGTGATCTCCGATGCCGGCGCCACCGGCGGGGCCAATGTGTTGCATTTCACGGCCGCTGATTATGCGGAGTCAACCAAGCATGCCATTGAGGGGGGATTGGATGTGATTTTCCAGACCTCTTACGATCATTACCCGCTGTTCTGGGAGGCCTTTGAAAAGGGGATGATTGATGAAAAAGCCATTGATGAGGCGGTGAGCCGGGTGCTGAGGATAAAATTTGAGTTGGGGCTTTTCGAAGATCCTTATGTGAACCCCGAGGAGGCGGCCAAGTGGAACGGCCATGCCACCCATCGGCAGGTGGCCCGTGAAGCAGCAGCGAAATCCATGGTGTTGCTGAAGAATGAAAAGGAGGTGTTGCCTCTGAGTAAAGCTATCAGAAAGGTTGCCCTGATCGGGCAAGATGCTTCTGAAGCCCGGCTGGGTGGTTATAGCGGACCGGGCAACCAACCCGTCTCCATGCTCAAAGGGGTGAAAGAAGCCCTTGGTGGCGACAAGGTGTTGTATGCCAAAGGATGTGACCGGCAGGCAGTGACGTATGCAACCATTGATCAGCGTTACTTGCAAACGACCATTGACGGGGAAAAGAAAAACGGTTTGAAAGGTGTCTATTTTGATAATATCACCCTTGAAGGTGAACCTGTTGTGACACGGGTGGATGCGAATATGGATTTCCGCTGGACACTCTTTTCACCCCATGCCGACCTGCCCTACGATTGGTATTCGGTGCGCTGGACCGGCCAGTTGGTGGCACCGGTAACGGGTAAGGTAAATATTGGTGTGGAAGGTAATGATGGTTACCGCTTGTACGTCAACGATGAGTTGGTGATTGACAACTGGAAGAAACAGTCGTTTGGCCATCGGCTGGCAGCGCTGGCGTTGCGAAAAGGACAAAAATATGATATCCGGCTGGAGTATTTCGAGGCCACCGGGAATGCGAAATTCCGGTTGGTATGGGATTACGGTGTAGCCAACACCTGGAAGAAGGAGATTGCTGAGGCGGTGGCTGTGGCACGCAAAAGTGAGGTGGCTGTTGTGGTGGCAGGTATCGATGAAGGCGAATTTCAGGACCGGGCGTTGCTTAACCTGCCCGGTCACCAGGAGGCGCTGATTAAGGCGGTGGCCGCTACCGGAAAGCCAACCGTAGTGGTGTTGGTGGGTGGCAGTGCCATTACCATGAATAACTGGCTGGATGAGGTGGAATCGGTGGTGATGGCCTGGTATCCCGGAGAAGCCGGTGGCTATGCCCTGGCTGATATATTATTTGGCGATAAAAATCCGGCCGGACGTTTGCCCATTACTTTTCCGCTGCACGAAGCGCAGTTGCCGTTGTACTATAACCATAAACCCACGGGCAGGGGCGATGATTACATCAACCTCTCCGGTCAGCCGTTGTTTCCTTTTGGCTACGGATTGAGTTATACCTCATTTGAGTACAGCGATATTCGGTTGGATAAGTCAACCATTAAGCCGGGTGAGTCAACGGTGGTGCGTTGTAAGGTATATAACAGTGGTGCCAGGGCCGGCGATGAGGTGGTGCAGCTTTACCTGCGTGACGAACTGGCTTCGGTGGTGCGACCGGTCATGGAACTGAAAGGATTCCGGCGGATCAGCCTGGAAGCCGGTGAGGAAGCTGATATTGCTTTCCCGCTGTCTTTTGAGGAGCTTAAGATGCTGGATAAGGATATGAACTGGATAGTGGAGCCGGGGGCATTCCGCATCATGATTGGGGCGTCGTCGAAAGATATTCGTCTGCGCACCAGGCTACAGGTGGTGGAATAGCGCAGCCCGGTGAGGTGCGGCAGGGGGCGCAGTGGCAGCCGGCTGCTCCCGGGGCTGATGTGGCGTGCCGGGCGGAGGCGACGAAGGAGCCCACGTACCGGCAGACGCCACACAGCCCGGGGGGCAGACGCTAAAACGGAGCACCCGCCCGGCCGCCCAAAAAATAATTATTTACACCAAAGGCGACCTGCAGCTTTTTAGCCGCCGGTCGCCTTTGGTTTTTATATCATTGGGATAACGTTTCGATTTAAAAACACTGAGACACCGAGGTACAGAGTTTTTTTAAAGGTCACGATAATGTAAATACCCAAGTTGCCAACCAGACCATAATGATCCGAAGCGCATGAGCTGATTCATGAGAACTGAAAAAACACTTGATCACTGTTCATTATGCGATTCCGCCGGAGTCGGGTTGTATCTACAAAAAAGTGATACCACGGGCATTATGCCTGCAATGCTTTGATAACAATAAACCAAAAAGACACGGATCTTTGTCCTGTATGGACATCCCATCAAAGGCCGGGGCAAGTGTAGCGCCGCCCCGGGTACTGCCGATATATAATTTCGGCGCAATCAGAAAGGTGTTCTCCGCACACCGGTCCAGGCGCTGGAATATTGTATTGTTCCATATAGAGTCTATGTTTTTTCAGGCCGACAATGGTAAGTACAGGTTGTTTCAAAATATTTCTATCTGTTTCAAGATATCTCCAAGTATTTCCATTTGTTTCAACTTGTTTCTATCTGTTTCAGTTTCTATCATATAAAAAGTTCGTATTGTACTCAATATATATGAAAAAGACCATGATGTTGGGAAGCGGGGAGCCTGTCAAATAAGCGGGCCGGCGCCGGCGCGACGAAGATGAATGCGGGAATTCCGGCTAGTGGGTTGGCAAAAATTCATCAAGGAGGTGGGTGGAAGCGTTTATTTGACTAGCGTTTTTTGCTTACTTTTTGGGGCGATGCCAAAAAGTAAGTAGGGTTTGGGACAACGTCCCAATAAAACTATTACTTAAAGACTAAAAACCTATATGTCATCTAACATGCTTGTAAAGCCATTAGCTTGACGTTAATATGGACAACGGCCATCTCTGACTACTATATAACTCTTTTAAATCCTCACAGGTTGATATTACAATCAAACCACCCCGATTTTCATTGCATACACAATGAAAATCACCCCTCCTAAATCTTTCAGGAGGGGAAAAGGGTGACCGGGCGAAAAGAAAATGAATTACGAGAATTTAGGAGATGTTTAGAACAATTCATTCTGCATCCCTTTGGATCTGCGGGAATCTGAATGAAACCAAAGGTACTGGTAACGTCAATTTAGAGTTATCTTACTTTTTGTTAGGATGTCAAGCCTTGAAAGCTCTGTATTTCCATTTGTCTCAACCTGTTTCTATCTATTTCCGTTTCTCTGTATTTCCATTTATTTCAACCTGTTTCTATCTATTTCCATTTATTTACCCCCTCTAACTTCTAACCTCTCTATCTATTGACCTAATCATCTATCGACCTAACGCCCCAATGACCTACCAACCTATTCTTTTACGCCAACTTGTTAGTAGCAATTTTATAAGTAGGATCTTCCCAGATGTTAATGTCAATGATGGCCGCGGCATTTTCGAGCAGCAGGCGGCAATCTTCGCTCAGGTGGCGCAGGTGCACTTTCTTGCCCACCTTAGCATAGCGCTCGGTGATGCGGTTCAGGGCCTCAATGGCCGAGTGATCCACTACGCGCGACTCGGCAAAGTCGATAATCACCTCGTTGGGATCGTTGAGTACATCAAATTTCTCCTGGAAGGCCGTGATGGAGCCGAAAAACAGCGGGCCATAGATTTCATAGTGCTTGATGCCGGCCTCGTCGATGTGTTTGCGGGCGCGGATGCGTTTGGCATTTTCCCAGGCAAATTCCAGCGCCGAGATTACCACCCCGATCAGCACCGCCACAGCCAGGTTATGGAAGATCACGGTGACGCCGGCCACCACAATCATCACAATCACATCGATGGTGGGCACCTTACGGAATATTTTCAGGCTGGCCCACTCGAAGGTGCCGATGGACACCATAATCATCAGTCCCACCAGGGCGGCCATGGGTACCCGCTCAATGAGCGAAGAGCCGAAGAGCACAATGACCAGTAGTCCGATGGATGCCACCAGGCCCGACAGGCGGTTGCGTCCTCCTGAACTCACGTTGATGATGCTTTGGCCAATCATGGCGCAGCCACCCATGCCGCCGAAGAAACCACAAACCAGGTTGGCAGCGCCCTGGGCAAAACTCTCTTTGTTGCCACGGCCGCGTGTTTCGGTCATTTCATCAATCACCGACAGGGTAAGCAGACTCTCGATGAGGCCCACCATGGCCATGATCAATGAGTAGGGAAAGACAATTTTCAGGGTCTCCAGGCTCAGCGGTACCTGTGGTAAATGGAATTTGGGCAGGCCACCGGCAATGGACGCGATATCGCCTACCGTTCTGGTGTTGATGCCTAAGGCTATGATGATGCCCGACACGATTAAGATGGCGGCCAGCGAAGCCGGAAAGGCTTTGGTGAGTTTGGGCAGGAAGTGAATGATGGCCATGGTCAGGGCCACAAAGACCAACATGATCAGCAACGGCTCACCGGTCATCCAACTTACCTGGTTGTCGGGGCCGGTCACCTTAAACTGGGCCAGCTGGGCCATAAAGATCACAATGGCCAGGCCGTTCACGAACCCATACATCACCGGTTGCGGCACCAGGCGGATGAGCTTACCCAGCTTCAGGACGCCTACCAGCATCTGGATGATACCCATCAGCACCACGGCGGCAAACAGGTATTCCACACCATGGCGCACCACCAGGCTCACAATCACTACGGCAATGGCACCGGTAGCACCCGATATCATGCCGGGACGACCGCCCAAAAGGGTCGTGACCAGGCCAATGATGAACGCCGAATAAAGCCCTACCAGGGGACTCACATTGGCGATCAGTGAAAAAGCCACGGCCTCGGGCACCAGGGCCAAAGCCACCGTTAACCCGGATAAAACCTCGTTTTTAATGTTCAAATTGTTCTTAAGCTTCTCAATAAAAACCATTCTATATTATTTGTTTACGGTTAAACATACCATGTCCACAGCAGCCGCGCTGCAGATTACTTATTCTTTTCGTAAAATTTCGGGATCTTCCTGTGCCGAATGGAACAGGTAAATGAATCACCATCTGTTTTGGGGTCGCAAAAATAGTAAAAAAACGGAGACGCCATAAACAAAAAGACAATCAATAAGCGAGTTATCGCTTGTGGTGATTTTGTTGGGCGTCCCGCCTCGCCTGAGGCTCGCCGCCGGGCTTTCCGTTCCTACTCCTCGCTTTTCCCGCCCCCTCTGTCCAACTCGCGCTGCGGGGTATCCACTGCAATCCCTGGCCGGAAAACAATATCAGTTAACAGTTAGCCGTTAGCAGTTAACAGTTAGCAGTGATCAGTTGACAGTGAACAGTTAATAGTTAGCAGTGAACAGTTAATAGTTAGCAGTTAACAGTCAATAGAGTATTGGGAAGATCTCAGCGTCTCTCATCTCAACATCGAACGTTGCGACATCGTTCATCTCAATGTTATTAGTGAAATTGCTTCTTGCACCTTGCGATAAGCTTTTTTCGGTATGAAAAAGCTTCCTGCATCTTTGTGAGAAGGATTTTCCGGTGTAAAAAAGCTTCCTGCACTCTGCGAGAAGGATTTTCCGGTATGAAAAAGCTTCCTGCATTCTGCGAGAAGGATTTTCCGGTGTGAAAAAGTACCCTCCACCTTTACGAGAAGTATTTTCCGGTGTGAAAAAGCTTCCTGCATTTTGCGAGAAGGATTTTCCGGTATGAAAAAGCTTCCTGCATTCCGCGAGAAGGTTTTTCCGGTGTGAAAAAGCTTCCTGCATTCTGCGAGAAGGATTTTCCGGTATGAAAATGTTTTCAGTTCCCCTGCAGTAACCTTTCCCCATGGTGAAATTATTGCTCGTTGGTCTTCCCCAGGAGTTTCAAACCTTTTCCAAAGTTCAAAACTTTGGAAAAGGTGTATGTTCAATATTCCGGGTGGCTAATGCAATAATGAAATTAAAGTGTTATTATTACCAGCAATTATTCTTTGGCTTGTCTGTTGCATCAGCGTTTTGTACCATGAACGTTTCAGGGAGGCAGAAAGAATTAAAAGTGACTAACTAAACTATTGGTGATGGAAGGTTTTAGTGAAAAGTATTATGAAGATGAGTTGTTTGAAGGCCTGGAGTTAAGTCAGGAAACGATTCAAAAAGTGGAGTTTGAAAATTGCCAGTTTACAAATTGTGATTTCTCCAGTGCTGATTTAACGAGTAGTAGCTTCTGCGATTGTTCGTTTAAGCTGTGTAACCTCACCCTGGCGAAGTTGCCAAATACCGGCATGAAGAATGTGACCTTTACCAATTGTAAAGTTATGGGGGTTGATTTCAGCCAATGCAATGATTTTTTGTTCCAGGTAACCTTTATGAATTGTATGGTGGATCTTTCCTCTTTTTGTAAAAAGAAGTTGGTCATGACGCGTTTTCATTTGTGTAGTCTTAAGCAGGTTAATTTTACAGAAGCCGACCTGTCGGGGGCGGAGTTTTACCGATGTAACCTGGAGGATGTGGTATTTGAGAGAACGAACCTGACTAAAACCAATTTCTCTACGGCCTATAATTTCATCCTCGATCCGGATAAAAACCGGTTGAAACAAACACGTTTCTCCCAGGAAAATTTAATGTCTCTGCTCACTAAATACGATATCGTGGTGGATGATTAGTGGCTTGGATTCGGTACCCTGATCCGGACAGGATTAAGATATTAGTATCAGGTATCAAGATGTTAGTATCAAGTATCAAGATTTTGAATGGCCGGGATTGAATTTACATAGTTTACCAAAAACTTCAAGGCAGCTTACCAATGATTGGTAGGCAGGTTACCGAAGAAACGAAGCTAGGTTTATCATGAAACCTAATTAGCTATCCATTTAAACCAAGCGTGGTTTTCCTTAAAACCTAGCTTGGTTTTCTCCGAAACCTAACTTGGTTTTAGTGCCATCGTCACGACAGTATGGTAGATAAATAAGTGAACCAAACAAGTGTCATAGGTACGACAGAAAAATCCCTTCGTCATAGTTTCCCCCCGCTAGCACCGAATTACAAATTCGCGGCAGCAAAGTGTTGTTCTACACATCAACTAAAATGATTCAAATACTCCTAATTCATTTTCATTTCGCCTGGTCACTATTTTCCCCTCCTGAAAGGATTAGGAGGGGTGATTTTCATTGAGTATTCAATGAAAATCGGGGTGGTTTGATCGTCACAGTGCCATCGTCACGACAGTATGGTAGATATTAACAAGTGAACCAAACAAGTGCCGTAGGTACGACAGAAAAATCCCTTCGTCATAGTTTCCTCCTCCGCTAGCACCGAATTGCAAATTCGCGCCAGCAAAGTGTTGTTCTGCACATCAACTAAAATGAATCAAATACTCCTAATTCATTTTCATTTCGCCTGGTCACCATTTTCCCCCCCCGCTAGCGCCGATTTGCAATCGGTGTTATATCACCAATGTGAATAGAAAGTATAAGCTACATCAATCTGAAGGAATCTATTTTATCACTTTTTCTGTGCCAAGATATGCAGAGAGAATTGTCAGGAGTGTATCGTTCTTTATCATGTAAATCTTGTTAATCCTGTCAACACACACACACATTTTTTTTTTTTATTGGGACGTTGTCCCAAACCCTACTTCATTTTTGGCATCGCCCCAAAAACGAAGCAAAAAACGCTAGTCAAATAAACGCTTCTTCCCACCTCCTCGATGAATTTTTGCTGACCCACATGCCGGAATTCCCGCATTCATCTTCGTCGCCCCTCGCTAGCGCCGATTTGCAATCGGTGTTTTGTGATGTAATGATGGGGCACCCCCGCTAGCGCCGATTTGCAATCGGTGTTATATCACCAATGTGAATAGAAAGTATAAGCTACATCAATCTGAAGGAATCTATTTTATCACTTTTTCTGTGCCAAGAGATGCAGAGAGAATTGTCAGGAGTGTATCGTTCTTTATCATGTAAATCTTGTTAATCCTGTCAACACACACATTTTTTATTGGGACGTTGTCCCCCCGTAACGCCGATTTGCAATCGGTGTTTTATGATGTAATGATGGGCATGAATTGCAAATTCACGCCAGCAAAGGCGCTTCCCAACATCATGGTATTATAATATTGAGTAAATAAAAAAGCACCTCGCCAATCCTGGCGAGGTGCTTCTTTATAAATCGATCTTAAGATTTCAAATAACAGACCTTAGGCTGTTCTAATCTGGCTCCTGAAGGTCTGTTATTAATCTCATGAATTACTCTTTATCCTTTTTAGGTGCTGCGCCCTTGGATGACTTGCCTGATGGCTTTTCTGCTTTAGGCTTTTTCTCCGGTGCCGGCTTGGTTTTTACCGCTTGGCGGCGTTCCAGCTCCTTCAATACGGCATATTTGGCAGCCGCAATGGTTTCGCGGTTCACTTTTTCCGTGATGCGCCCTTTCAGCAGGTCTTCAAACTCAATGTATTCACCCATCAACAGCAACTGTGTAATCATGTTGTTGATCATGGTTTCCTGTGAATAGCCGTGGGCTTCATACAAGGCATCGGCCCCGTCCATGAATTCTTCTGCAAATTCAGGATAATTAGGCAAGCTCATCAGCTCGTTACAGGTCTCACCAAAACTGCTCAACTCCACGTTCAGGTTAGGTGTTACCAGCAGCGGGCTGAATGGTTCATTGATATCCTTAGGCGTAAACAAGTTAACCCCATTCAGGTCCACCTCTTGTGCCGGATCATCCATGCGGACGAATTGGGCTTTCATCATCTTATCCAGTTGGTACAGGTAGAAGTTGTAACGCCATATTTCGTTGCTGGTTTGCCCGTTGGTGAAGATGTGCGGATAGTTCTTGCGAATCAGCTGACGCACCTGGTTCTTCTTGTCGTTCAGGTCGGCATTGCTGGCACGCATGTCCTGAATCAGGTTGGTAAGGGCCACAGCGGCTTTTTGCGGGCCGGTGATCTCTTTCCCTTTCTTACCAATCTCCGTGGATACAATGCCGCACTGTACCTTGCGTCCTTCTCCTTTGCCGTCTTTGCCACCGCTCAGTACATCCAGCAGGTAGTAGCGTGATTCCACTTGTCCTTCCTGGGCAATAAATGGCTGTCCGGCTGGCGTACTGGCCAGAGCATCGAACATTTGGCTGAATACATTTCGGCTGATAATCACGTCGCGTTCTTCAGCTTCTTCGTCTTCGCCAGCGGTTACCGAGGCAATGAACCGGTTTTTCACCAGGTCGAAGTTCACCTTGTTAATGGTTACCTGTTGCGCGTTGTCGGTGAATGATTTTCCAACGAATATCTGGTTCACTACCTTTTCGATGTCGATCTTGTCCATCATCTTATACGATGAGGCCAGGTAGTATTTCTTTTCCGATGGCACATACTCCCAGTCGAGAATATCATCCAGGTAATTGCCATGCTGTGCCAGCACGTCCACAATGTTTTTGTCGGCCGTGTAGCGACGCAGGGTTCGCTGGAAGTGGGGGCCATCCTGGCTGGTGGCTTTCTCTTTCCGTTCCCCGTGAGAGTCGATGTAAAGCATGAAGTTTTCCGGGTTATCCACGCGGGTAATGCCGGCTTCTTCTTTACTGTAGTTATGTGCGGTTAAGATGATATCAATCTTATATGGCATCTGAACCTCACACAAACCACTGATGGTGCTTCGTGAGTTCAGGTCAGTGACATTACTGTCGGCACTGCTCTCAAACAGGTATTTGTAATATTTGATGTAGTCGGGGTCGAAGTCCGTTACCCGGGAGAAGTCACCTTCCTCGGTACCGAATCCGTAGATGTTACCCTGCTTGTCGCGGAACACATGGAACATGTCGCCGGCAATCATCTTGATGGAGCGTACACCCGGCAGGTTTTGACGCAGCCATTTTAGGATCAGGGCGGCAATCATCTCTGATTTACCCACGCCGCTGTCGCCATCAATTTCAACCACGAAGATGCTGCCGTCTTCCAGCTCAACGGCAAAGAGCGAACCGTGTTTAGGAACACCACCCATCTCTTTTACCTTTTCATTGACCATGGTCAGGCGTGGCTTTTTCACGTCACCAAAGTAGTCGGCTTCCTTTTTCAACGGTGTCACAATGGTTTTGATATTGCCATTGGGCCCTTTGATATCGAAGTAACCTACTTGGGGGAAGGAGATCACCTTCTCAGGCGCTCCCAGGAACAGTAATACGTCGGGTTTAAAGTTCCGGGCTTCTTCCAGCGATACATCTTTATATTGCATCAACCGGAAGTTATCGGTCATGTATTTGATATAGCCTTTCTGGAAGACAATCATCTCTTTTACCACACCGTGTTGCATGATTTTACAACGGTAATCGTCCGGGTCCATGTTGGCCACAAAGCGGGCCAGGCGGCGTTCGAAGAATTTGGAGCTGGGCTTGGTGTTCAGGGTTTTGATGTAATCATGTTTTGAATTACCCTGGTTCATGTCCAGCAGGTACATGGGTTCTTCGTCTTCCGAGCGGTCTACCTTATGGAACGGATATTCCCGCTTTTTGGCATCGGTAACAATGCGGGTGTGTAATTGAATGGGTTGTTCCACCGATACTACTCCACATTTGGTCATCAGTTCATTGATCCATTTCAGGGAACCGTTTTCGAAGGTATCCAGGGTCGTATCCTCCATTTCGAAGTGACGATAGAGGGTAATACCATGCTGGAACATCTGGTTCACACTGGAATTCTGACGACGGAAATGCATCTCCAGCACCCGGATCAGGGTGTGGGCATATTTCTGATAATAATCGGTTCCCTTGGTCAGGTTTTGAATGTGAATAATGAAATTCACCACCTTCTGGGTTACCACATTGAGGTTCTCTTCCGATACTTTTATGTCTTTCTTGCGGATGATGTAGCTCATGATGTCTTCGATCTCCTGTGGCAGGATTTCTGTCAGCAGGTTCTCGGTGATAATCTTCAACTCATCATCGCTGGTAGCATCAATCTTTTGTTGCAGGAAGGATAGCTTTTCAATAGCATAGCGGAAGAATGAATTATCATTCTGCAACAGGTAAAGGTATAGTACTTTTTCAGGTACGCTGAGCTCGCTGTGAAGCACCCTGTTCTTTACGGTGTTGGTCATGAAGCCCAGGCTACGAGATGAGATGTCGATGGCCTGGAACCGGGCATCTGTCCTCAATTCTTCGAAGAATTGCGACAGGTATTTTTCCAGTTCAAGGTCTGCTGTTTTTAAGCCGGTCACTTCCTCGAACAATTCGCATGCCGTGGTGATGATCTCCTTGCGACTAGGTTCGATGGTGGGCTGCTCAAACGGCAGGTTGAAGTGCAACAATATCTCCTGGATATGTTTCTTCAGTACGGTGTTTACCCCTTCCAGGCGGGCCACATCCATGTAGTGGTCGCCACTGGCTTTAAGGGTCAGAATCTTCATTTTGGCGTCGGAGAATAACAGGCGTTCCATCTCAATGAGGATCTCACGCATGATGTTCTTCTCTTCTGGATCATCCAGCACATAGTGGTTTGGATGGAAGGTTTTCTTATTATTGATGAATTTCAGGATTGTGGCCTTGCTGTAGCGTGAGGCGACAATGTTGAAGTTCAGATGCTTTATTTGTGGAATCTTCTTATATATCTGAGGCAGCAGATTCTCGTAGATCTTTGTGAACGCCGTGCTTCGGATAAAATCCTCCACGTTGCGGCAGTCGCCTACTTTTCCTGAGAATTCAATCACCGAGTTGACGGAGTCGCCAATAGATGTTACCGAAACGCCACTCACTTGCGGTGAAGCATGATAAAGGGAACGGTTTTCGTTTATCTTAAGCGATTTGTTCACCTTCTTCTTCAGGTCTTTTATCTCGCAATAGTCGGTGAGAATAGTTTGCAGATAATCCTCTTGGCTGGCCCCGTTGAACAGTTGATCCAGGATATCCTTACTTTCGATCTCCTTATCTGCTTCCTGGCGCAATTGCTTGAATTGTTTCCAGTAGGAAAGGTAGATGGAGAGCGCAGTGTGAATCTCTTTTTCGAAGGTGTCATAGCTGTTTTTGCTGCCATCCAGGAAGCCTCCCAATGAGAAACGAATCACGCCGGTGCGGTATGGCAGGGCGGCAATCCCTTTTTCAGCGGCTACCTTTTTCGAGAACTCTTCCAGGTCGTTGTAGGTGCCAAAATTGGTGAAGTGCAGGTTGAACAGGTATGATCCGTCGGAATCAATGATGGATACATTTTCCAGCTCCAGCTCTTTAATGACGTTGGCGGCTACTTTTTTAGCCATCTTCAGTCGTAGGTTGGCTTCTCTCCTGAAGTTCTTATTAACACGGAAACGGTTCAGGCCTTTCACCAGCTCCTTGTTATAGTAAATAAAGAATGGAACACTCTTGTATTTAAAATCGTCAGGAAGGTTCAGGATATCCAGTTTGGACAGGGCCAGCAATTCATCCAGCAAATACAGGTGCAGTGGGCTGCCTTCGAATTCAGCAATGGGCTGAAGGGTGCCTGTTTTGCGCTGGGCCGATTCTTTTATGCGTGTTTCAATAAATTGCTCAATCAGGGATTTAATCTTGCTGCGCGACGCATTTTTGGGCAGCTCCGATTCCATGGTGTCTTTTAGCTTCTTGGCCTGAATGGCAATTCCTAAAACACTGTTGAGGAAATAGAGTGAACTGCTGTTACCTTTCACTGATGTATTGCGCTTGCGTGCAAAATCAATCACATCCTTCATGCCGGGAGTGGCTACCAAAGCACCTAAGCGGTCGCCTGAACCGGCCAGGTTTTTAGTGGTTGACAAAGAAGATACCACACGAATCTTCGCGTACACATTTTCATTGTTCAGGACATAGCGGGAGATGGAACGCCATTTGGGCATTTCGCTTTCCTCTGTCTTGACACTGTCGTTATAGGCTTCGTCCAGCAATAAGGTGATCTTGCTGTTGTTGATGAATTTCAGGAATTCAATCAGGCTCTCTTTGTTAAAGTCAGAGTAGCCGGTTGGGTTCGAAGGATCGTTGATGATAATGGTTGTATTCTCACAAAAGCGATCCCATAAATTGCCTGAGCCATCAAACAGTTGTAAGGTGTTTTTGATGCGCGACAGTTTGGTTAGTATCCGTTCGTAATCAATGCGCTGGTCATCGAGGTTTTCAATCTCAATGTCGAACGGATTGATGTAGAAATACTCATCGGAGAACAGGTCGGTATATTCCCACGACAATACCTTGTTGTAGATAATGTATGGTTTCGGACTGCGATCGCGGAAAAAAAGCAAGTCACGGATGATCATCTGTACATCATCGGCGATGGATGTTTTTTCCTGGTTACCCAGGTCGCTGATGAAGCCTTTAATGATCTCTTGTTCTTCCGCACTGAGGTTTTCGTAGTCTTTATAAACGCCCAGGTCAATTAATACATTTCGGAACCGGCCCTTGTTGTCCGCTTCATTATCCACTTTCGTAATGAACTTCTGGTATTTCTCCAAAAAGAGGTTCACCCCAAAATTCTTGTGGAAATGGTTATGAAGGGTGCGTTTGTAATTATCAGGGATGAAATTAATAATGGTTTTGCAGTGCTTCTGAATGTTCTCACTAAGAGGTTTTAGTTGGCGTTGCAACAAATATTCCCCATAGGTTCTGATCTGGTTACGGCCTCCCCCTTCAAGAATAGTAGCAATTTGAAGATTGGGGTTGCCGGAGTAAAAGTACTTCTTTGTCTTTTGCTCAAATTCGTTGATCAGCTCTTTATTTTGGTCTTTACGTTTTTTCTCGTCCGCTGTGTTTTGTATGAATTGAATAAAATCACGCAGTTTCTGTAAGGAATAACGATCCTTTAATATCTGACGGGTAAAACCATCGAATTTAAACAGGTTGATGTTCTTTTCGATGTTGTCCGTCTCGCCAAGCTGTTCGCGTTTTAATTCTTTCAGTTCTTCGTTGTATTCACCAATTTTTTTCTCAAGCAGGTCCTTGAACTCCTGGAGGTATTTTTCATTAACATTCTCCAGAATCAGACGCAGGTTCAACTGGGTATTGGCGGGTGATCCCAGTTTCTTGGTGTGTACTTTATTTAAGGTGTTGATGATGCCATTGTGTAAACTGAATACGAGGCATGTGTTTGATGCTTGTGATTCAGGAGAGTCGTCCACGATTACCAAACGGGATAACATGGGGAACCATTTTGAACCGGCAAACATGTTTTTGCGCATGTGCTTTACCTTGACCACAAACACACTTGATGTGTCCTCATACATCATCTGGTAAAGCTCTTCGCCTTTGATGTCTTCCACCACGCGCACGCAATTACGGCCAAACACTTCTCCTTTTAACAGATCTACGGCGATATCAGAGTTGCCTGATACCACGGTGCGGATCAGTCCGTTTAATCCTTTGAAGTTAACGGCCCATTCGGTGCGGTGCAGGAAGTTGTCTTTTTCTGCTTTGGTGGTGTAATGGGTACTCTGGTTAATCATTTGCTCCAAAGTATCCATCAGGTAGTTCCAATGAGCTTCATCAATATCTCCGATCACACCAATTACATCCCGGAAACGTCTTAAATCCTGTAATGAATCACCAATTACCACTTTGGATAAAAAGTCAATGGTTTCATCCGTAACCGGTGGTGTTCCCACAGAAAAGTCATGGGCATTAACAATATTAGTCAGCCACTCTTTTTGTTTATTATCGACCAGCTCATCGTCGATAAAACCGGTTAGCTTCCGGTTGAAATCCCGTTTTAATGAATTATAGACAAATGCTTTTGAGACGTCATGTGGATAAAGCATCAAGGATACATCCACATATCCTGGTATTTCTTCCCTGAATTTAAGCAGGTACTTTTGAATGTCGGCCTGTTGCCGGGCCGGATCGTTGGGTTCTTCCAGGCATAGCCGGACAAACGACTTCAGGTTGTCGAAAATAAAGTTAGGAAGAAGAACCTCTGCGCGTTCTCCTAGCGAGGCATATAAGTCAATAAACTCGCGTGCTTCCTTCCTGAGAAAAGCTTTTGGGATTCCCTCTAATTGCATGACTTCTATTTATGTATTGTGGTTAAAACTTATTATTACTGTAATAATAAGGTGATATTGGCTGATTTCGATTTATGAGAATTGATAACTCAATACTTATAAATCGTTACAAATATAGAAAAAACACTAATGTATTTTCATGATACTTGTCTTTTCTGATTAAAAATGCAAAAAAAACGAGCCAATTTCCATCTTTTCATACAATTGGTGAAAATACCTTAATAATTTTGCAATGATTCAGGTATTTATGCCTATTACTTTGTGTGATATTTAATGTAGACGATTGTTTTTTGTTATGATTGTAAAATGGGGGAAGATATTGTTGGATTTTACGTTTTTGTATTTTGGCTATTTGAGTAGAATAGGTTAGGGGAAAGCACAAAAAAAATGGGATACTTGATAAGTACCCCACTTAAGATTTATTGTTTTGACGGATCTATTCAACCACAGTCATTTCATCTAAAAGGTAACCGGCACCGGCAAATTTGTCGATGAGGAATAATACGTAGCGAATGTCCAGCGATATGTTACGGCATTGCTCGGGGTTATACATTAAATCGCTCATAACACCTTCCCAGGCACGGTCGAAATTCACACCAATGAGGTGGCCTTCGGCATTGAGTACCGGGCTGCCTGAGTTACCGCCGGTGGTGTGGTTCGTGGCCACAAAACACACGGGAACGCTACCGTTTACTTCGTAGCGGCCAAAGTCTTTTTTCTTGTATAACTCTTTCAGTTTTTCCGGTACACGGTAGTCGTAAATATCCGGATTGTCTTTTTCTATAATCCCTTCCAGAGTTGTGACGTTGTCGTAGAAAACGCCATCCCGTGCCTTATAGCCTTTCACTTGTCCGTAGGAGACACGCAAGGTGAAGTTGGCATCGGGATAGAACACTTTGTCTTTTTCAAATTTCATTTGAGCTGCCATGTATAGACGATTCAATTCGGCCAGCTGTTGGTTGAAAGACTTCAGTTGTTTGTATATGGTTGTTTTGTACAGCTCTTTAAAACTCATGAAGAGAAGAAATGCCGGATCTTTCTCAAGGATTTTAATTTGTTTTTCGTTGAAATTATTAATCAAAGCTTCTAATTGTTGCTGATTGATGAAGTTTGATTTTTTAAAAACTGCGTCAACGTATTTTTCAGTGTTTCCTTTGTATTTCTTATCAATTGTCTGATAAATGTTCGGATGGAAATCTGCCGGTACATTTTGGCGGTACCGATCCAGTAACATGGCAGTCATCTCTTTGTCCAGTGGCAGATGATAATCCTTGAAGTAGAGTTTTGCGGCTTTGCTTAAGGTCTCTTTAAGTTTTGCGATGGCCTTTTCATCCTTCGTTTCTGCTTTATATAGTTCTGCCAGTGCATCAAAGGAACCGGCAAGTTTTGCTATTTCAATGCCGTTACGGTAAATCAATTCAGAGGTGTAATCACCTGCCAGGCGATACGTGGTATATTCCTGATAGAGCTTTTTATAGTCTGCCAGTAGATCACCGTATTTTTTGTTCAAATCGTTGTTGACTTCAACCCATTGTTGGAAACTTTGTTCGAAGGCTTTCTTCTTATTGATGGCGTTAAGTTTTGCCAGTCCTTTGTTTTCACCAATCCATCTTTTCCAGGAGTTGGAGACCCGTGCATTTTTAGCAGCATATTGAATGCGTACTTTGGCATCGGCTTCCTGGTAGCGGTTCATGATTCTTAATTTCTCGGTACGGACATCGATCAATTTGGGGTTGATGGTTTCCGTTAGCATCTCCAGGTGGTAGGAGGGGACGTATTCATAAGTACTGCCTGGGTAACCAAATACCATGGTAAAGTCACCTTCTTTAACGCCTTTCAAAGAAACCGGGAAGTGCATGGCTGGTTTATAGGGAACATTGTCTTTTGAGTATTCAGCTGGTTGGTTCTCTTTGTCAGCATAAATACGAAACAGAGAAAAATCACCGGTATGACGAGGCCACATCCAGTTATCGGTGTCGCCGCCAAATTTGCCAATTGCTGAAGGTGGGGCACCTACCAGGCGTACATCTTTAAATACTTCGTTCACGAAAAGGAAGTATTGATTGTTGTGAAAGAAGGGTTTAAGAACGGCTTTGTAGTGGGTGTCTTTAATAGCTGCTTTTTTGATAGCAGTCATGTTTTTAACAATAACAGAATCGCGTTCTTTTAGTGACATTTGGTCGGTTACTCCTTCCAGAACCTGGGTGGTAACATCTTCCATTCTTTTAAGGAAGGTAACGGTTAGGCCCGGGTTGACCAGTTCTTCCTCCTGTGACATGGCCCAGAAACCATTGGTCAGGTAATCGTGCTTTACCGAACTGTGGTATTGAATTTGGCCGTATCCACAATGGTGGTTGGTGATAACAAGTCCCTGGTCGGAGATAAGTTCGCCGGTACAACCGCGACCAAAAATAACAACAGCATCCTTCAGGCATGCCCGGTTTACACTGTAGATATCTTCAGCAGTCAGTTTGAAACCTAGTCGCTGCATCTCCTCAATGTTATATTTCTTGAGTAACATGGGAATCCACATCCCTTCATCTGCACGTGCTTTTGTCAGAAAAAGAGAAATAGCTATTACAAGGAATAACGCTTTTTTATACATGTTGTTGATTTATGATTGAATTAAAAATTAAGCAATTCGGTGTAGAGTTTTTGAACCGGTAGCCCCATCACGTTGAAGTAAGATCCTTCGATTTTTTCAATAGCGGTAAGGCCTATCCATTCCTGGATACCATAGGCACCTGCTTTGTCGTAGGGTTTGTAATTAGTTACATAGTATTCGATTTCCTGGGGTGTCAGGTCTTTGAAGAAAACTTTTGTGGAAGCATAAAAAGTGTGTTGCTTCTGTTGGGTGGTTATAGCCACGCCGGTTATTACTTCATGTGCTTTTCCTGATAGGTTTTGTAGCATCTCAATTGCCTGATTGTAGTCTGCTGGTTTGCCTAAGACCTTATTGTCACAGCAAACAATGGTGTCGGCTGTAATTACTAATATATTATCGTGGGTTAGTTCTTCTTGATAGGCAGTGGCTTTATGTTTGGCCAGATAAATTGGTATTTCGGTCATGGGAAGGCTGTCAGGGAAGGATTCCTCAATTTCGGGTTTGACCAGTACTTCAAATTCTATTCCTAAGTCGTTCAGTAATTGCTGACGTCGGGGAGATTGTGACGCAAGAACAATTGAATACTGCTCAATATTTTTTAACAGGGTTTTCATATGATTAAATTTATTTTCTATGGTCACATGAAACGCGCCATATTCTGTCATCCTCGTGTGAGAGAAGTCTTCCTCAAGGCTCGTTTCATTTCTCTCACAGGCGCAAATTTATTATTTTCCGAGAGATTACAAGCCTTTAAGAAGGAGTAATAACTGAGGGATTTTTGGTGCTGGTGTTCAGCTAAAAGCTAAACCAGCTAAAGGAATAAATAAAATGCCGGTAAGCATGATGAGTTTACTCAGGGTACTGGCCCGGTGATAAGCTTTAGGGCTTTTGGCATAAGCGAGTTGAAATATCAATCCTGTATAGGGAAGGGTTATTAATATTATAAAGTACCAACTGGAGTAGGGGATGTTTCTGACTTCAGGAATGAAATAATAGATGCTCCAAAGGATAATGACTGAAGCTGAAAGCATTAAAACAACAAGTATTTTCGTTAATGAGGAGCCGATTTCAATGGGAAGTGTCCGGCAACCGACAGCTTTATCGCCTACCAGGTCCTCCATGTCTTTGATTATTTCCCGTGTCAGGTTACTGGAAAAGGCAAAAAGAGCAAAGCCGGACGTCCAGAACCAGGCGGTGGAGCAGGCTTGGGTACTTAAAATTTGAGAGCCATGCACGCGTGATAACATGGCAAACTCGATGGAAACTACTACATAAGGTACCAGTGCTGTGAGTAATGAGATGATAAGGTTTCCGATAAGTATCTGTTTTTTGAAGGTAGTTGAGTAATACCATAACAGGATCGGAATAAAAATATACATCAAGGCGTAGCTTTCTTTGCGAGTGATGTATGAAAGAAAAAGTCCGATGAATACACCGGTAAATGACAAGAGTACATGGAGTAAAAGGGCAATGCGCCGTTTTACCTGTTTGCCGACAATCACTTTTCCTGGTCGGTTAATCCGGTCAGTGCGCATGTCAAAATAGTCGTTTATCACATATCCGGAAGCAGCCAGGAGAACTGTAGAAATGACCAAAAGCACAAAACGAACTTCCGACAGGGCAGGTGATAGATTATAGTGTGCTAATATGGGTAGCAATAATCCATATCTCAATAGAAACTGCAACAGGGCAATGATGATGAGATTTTTGTAGCGTATAAGTCGTAAGTAGGTCATTCGTTTTGTGTTTGAGCGATTCGAAAATATCGATTATTGTTAAGAAAAACAAACTACCATTTGTAATTGACTCCCCAGTTTCCGTGCACGCGGAGTACCTGTTCAATGACATCACGGACACAGCCTTCACCACCTTTTCGGTCTGAAATGTATTTGCAAAGGGATTTAATTTCTTCCACAGCGTCGGAGGGACAAGTAGGAACGCCGACCTGTTTCATTACCGGATAGTCTGGTAGGTCATCGCCCATATATAAGATATTATCCGGTGCCAGGTTGTGTTTCGTTAACCATTTATTAAAGGAGAGAGTCTTATCAGAAGCTCCCAGGTAGATGTCGGATAATCCCAGGTTTTTACATCGGTTTCTCACGGCTTCAGTATTTCCGCCACTGATAATGGCAATGGGGTATCCCGAGTTGATAGCCAGTTGTAAAGCATAACCATCTTTAATATTGGCTGTACGCATGGGTTCACCGTTTGGGTACATGGGGATGACCTGTGCTGATAATACACCATCTACATCAAAGGCAAAAGCCTTTACTTTCATCAAATCTTCTTTGAAGTTGCTCATGGGGCTTTTTGTTGGCGAAGATAATTGATTTGTCAGTTTTTTTATGGAGTAACAACAATTTCGATGGGTAAAGAGGGAGATATTAATAAAAGCTATTGGGGGTTTATTTAATTTTTGAGAGTGGCTGGTTTAAGATGTTTTGTCATCTTATAACTAGGCTATATAAATTATTTTTGTCGAATGTTAAAAAAACACAATGCAATGACGGTTAATTGTGTTTAAGACTTTTATATTTGATAGTTGATTGAGTGATTAAACAATAAAATTTTAAATATGGATTTTTTAAACTTTCGTTTAACCCGGAAATTAAAACAGGTATTAAATCGTTTTTCTTTAATACTGCTGGTTATTACTTCGCTGTTTTATGCTGGTTGCAAAAAAAAGGCGGTGATTGATCGTCCAATTGTTATTATTGACATTCCAGGTAAAGATGATGTGGAACTATTTGGTGAATATGTGGGGCGGATCAGGGCTTTCCGTCATGTGGAAGTGAGAGCTCGCGTAGAAGGTTACCTGGAGAGGATGTTGTTTGAAGAGGGGAAAAAAGTTAATCAGGATGATCCCTTGTTTATCATTGATCCGGCTCTTTATAAGGCAAAGGTTGATAAGGCCAAGGCCCAGTTGAAGAAGGATGAAGCAGCCGCGGCTAAGGCTCGCCGGGATGTGAAAAGGCTTAAACCTCTTTATGAACAGAATGCAGCCAGTCAGCTTGACTTAGATAATGCTCAGGCTGCTCTGGAGAGCGCAGATGCCAATGTGGCTATGAGTAAAGCTGACTTAGCTCAGGCGCAGCTGGACTTAAGTTATACGCGTGTTAAAGCTCCTATTTCAGGTTATATTGGCGAACGTTACGTTGATGTAGGTACCCTGGTTGGAACAAGCAATTCATCATTATTATCTACCGTTGTGCAGAGTGATACGGTATTGGTTGATTTTAAAATGACAGCGCTGGATTACCTGCGTAGTCAGAAGCGGGATGTTAGGTTTGGAGAGACAGATTCAACACGGTCATGGCAACCTACTGTTTCGGTTACACTGGCAGATAATAGTGTGTATCCGGTTAAAGGCGATGTTGACTTTGCAGATCCTAAAGTAGATCCTAAAACCGGAACATTTGGCGTTAGGGCGGAATTATCCAATCCGGATCAAAGATTGTTGCCTGGTCAGTTTACTCAGGTGAAGTTATTACTTGATGTGCTTGAAAACGCTATCGTTGTGCCTCGAAAATCCATCATTATTGAAAAGGGCGGTGCCTTTATATATGTGATGCGGCGCGACAGTGTGGCTGAAAAGCGTTTTGTTCAAACCGGGCCTGAACTTGAAAATGCCATGGTGATTGAACGGGGATTAGGGCCCAATGAATCCATTGTTATTGAAGGACAACATAAGTTAATGCCTGGTATGAAGGTGTTGCCGGTACAAAAAGGTGATGAATCCAAATTGGTTCAATTAAAAGAGGAGGGACGTTTATGAAACCAGGTTTCTTTATTGAGCGACCGGTGTTTTCTTCGGTCCTTTCTATTCTTATTGTGTTGGTGGGGATTATTGGTTTGGTTATGCTTCCGGTTGATCAATATCCCGATATCACTCCTCCTGTGGTTAAAATTTCAACTTCTTATCCTGGAGCCAATGCGGTAACCGTTTCTCAGGCGGTGGCCACTCCCATTGAACAAGAGCTTAACGGAACGCCGGGAATGATCTATATGGAATCCAGTAGTTCCAACTCAGGGAGTTTGAGTATTAGTGTGACCTTTGATGTATCAACTGATCCTGAAATGGCAGCAGTGGAAATTCAGAATCGGGTGAAACTGGCTGAATCACGGTTGCCTGCCGAGGTGGTACAAAACGGTCTGTCAGTAGAAAAACGATCACCCAGCCAGTTGATGACTATTTGTTTGGTTTCGGATGATCCTAAATTCGATGAAATTTACCTGAGTAACTTTGCCACCATTAATGTGTTGGATGTATTGAGGCGTATTAATGGGGTTGGTCGTGTTTCAAATGTAGGTAGTCGTTATTATGGGATGCGTATTTGGGTTATGCCTGACAAGCTGGCCAGTTATGGTATTACGGTGAAGGACTTGCAGGATGCCCTGAAGGATCAAAACCGGGAATCAGCAGCCGGTGAACTGGGTTTACAGCCTATCGATAATCTGGATGTGACGGTGCCTATTTCTACCCAGGGACGTTTGGAGACCGTTTCTGAATTTGAGGAAATTGTAGTCAGGGCTAACCCCGATGGTTCTATCATTCGTATGCGTGATGTGGCCAGAGTCTCATTGGAAGCGTCATCTTATTCCTCTGAAAGTGGATTGAATAATAAAAATGCTGCCGTTTTGGCCATCTATACACTTCCCGGAGCCAATGCCCTGGAGGTGGCTGATAATATTCGTTCAGAATTGAAAGAGATTAGCCAAAATTTTCCGGAAGGACTGGATTACCTGATCTCTTTTGATATGACGGATTATATCTCTGCTTCAATAAAAGAAGTGTATTACACCTTGTTTGAAGCTTTATTGTTGGTGGTGCTGGTGGTGTTTCTTTCTCTGCAGAACTGGCGGGCCACGGTGATACCTGTTTTGGCAGTACCAATTTCTTTGGTCGGTACTTTTGGTGTAATGTTGGCCTTGGGATTTTCTCTTAATATGTTGACGTTGCTGGGATTGATTTTGGCCATTGGTATTGTGGTGGATGATGCGATTGTAGTGGTGGAAAATGTGGAACGGATCATGGCCGAAGAGAATGTCAATGCCAGGGTTGCAACGCATAAGGCCATGAAAGAACTGGCGGGTGCGCTTTTAGCCACTTCTATGGTGTTGGCAGCGGTGTTTGTCCCGGTGAGCTTTTTGGCAGGTATAACCGGCCAGCTTTATCGTCAATTCTCGGTGACCATCGTTGTGTCAGTGTTGATTTCTACTGTTGTAGCCTTGACGTTAAGTCCGGCCATGTGCGCTATCATACTTCGACCCGAAGGCCCAAAACAATCTATTGTTTTCAGAAAAATAAATGACTGGTTGAATATTGGGAATAACAAATATGTGGGTTTGTTGCAGAAAGTAATCAAGAATCCAAAACGTATGTTTGCCGGATTTGGCATGATTTTGATCTTTATTTTTATGCTCTCCAGGGTAGTGCCATCCAGTTTTATTCCTGAAGAAGATCAGGGGTATTTCAAGATGGAAATAGAGTTACCGGAAGGAGCTACCTTGGATAGAACTGCTGAAGTGACGGAAAAAGCGGTGGAGTTTTTTAAGCAGCATCCGGCTGTGGAATATGTGCAAAATGTTACCGGATCAAGTCCGCGGGTTGGGTCCAGTCAGGCCCGTGCTGAACTCACGGTTATATTAAAGGAATGGTCCGAGCGGGAAGAGGATGGACAATCATTGGAAGAGGTGATTGCAGCCGCCCGCAAAGAGTTTTACTACTATCCGGAAGCTAAATTTTATTTCAACAAGCCTCCGGTTATTCCAGGGTTGGGAGAATCGGGTGGATTCGAATTACAGATACAGGCAAAATCAGGGGCCACGCTGGATAACCTGGTGAGTGCGACCGATACGTTTTTGCATTATGCCTCTGAACGGGAAGAGTTGGCAGGTATTTCATCAGCATTACAGGCTGAAATTCCGCAACTTTATTTTGATGTAAACCGTGACCGTGCAAAGTTTCTGGGCATTCCGCTTTCAGATATCTTTTCAACCATGAAAGCCTATCTGGGATCGGTGTATGTGAATGACTTTAACATGTTCAACCGTATTTATAAGGTATATATTCAGGCCGAAGCGCCGTTCAGGGCACATCCCGATAATCTTAGTTTGTTTTATTTGCGGGGAGCCAATGATGTTATGGTGCCATTAAATGCTTTGGGGACGGCTGATTTTTCCACCGGTCCTGGTAATTTGAAGCGATTCAATATGTTTACCTCGGCGGTGATTCGAGGATCGGCGGCCAGGGGATATAGCTCTGGTGAGGCGATGGAAGCCATTGAAGAAATTGCCCGGGAAAAACTACCTGATAATATTGGTGTTTCATGGAGTGGCTTATCCTACCAGGAAAAGCAGGCTGGTGGGCAAACAGGTTTTATTATGGCCTTGGTGCTGTTATTTGTTTTCCTTTTCCTTGCGGCGCAGTACGAGAGTTGGTTTGTGCCTATAGCTGTGTTGCTTTCGTTACCGGTAGCTGCTTTGGGTGCCTTCTTGGGGATATGGATTACGGGACTGGATAATGATGTGTATTTCCAGATTGGTTTGGTGACGTTGATGGGCTTGGCAGCTAAAAATGCCATCCTGATTGTTGAATTTGCTAAAGTGGAAGTTGATGCTGGCCGGGATGTGGTGGAGTCAGCTATTCAGGCGGCTAAACTCCGGTTTCGCCCTATTGTAATGACATCGCTAGCCTTTGTTTTAGGAATGGTGCCTTTGGTAATGGCTTCGGGGCCGGGATCTGCCAGTCGTCATTCTATTGGTACCGGGGTGTTTTTCGGAATGTTGTTTGCCATCACGGTGGGAATTGTTTTGGTGCCATTCTTCTTTGTGGTGATTTATAAATTTAAACAGCGGTTTGCTAAGACTAAAAAGGAGCTTAACTCATGAAGATGATCAGGTATATATTTTTTACTGTATTTATTGCCATAATAGTGATGCCGTCCTGCAAAGTGGGACGGAAATATCAACGGCCGGATCTTGATTTACCTGCAAAACTGGAAGAACAGAGTGTGGATTCATCTACCATTGATGATTTGAATTGGTGGGAACTCTATACGGATACCGTTTTGCAAAACCTTATTTCCCGGGCATTGGAAAATAATAAGGACATGCTCATTGCTGCAGCTCGTTTGAAAGAAAACCTGGCGAAAAAAAGGATTAGCACGGCTGATCTTTTTCCGGCGTTGGGAGCCAAATTGTATAGTGAAGGGGAACAAGAGGTGGATGGTGATTCCAAGGAGCTGACGAAATCTTATGAAGCCAGGGCCATGTTATCCTGGGAATTGGATTTGTGGGGAAATATTCGATGGGGGCGTGAAGCGGCAATAGCCGAGTATTTTTCGAGTTATGAAGCGCAACGGTCCTTAAAAATGGCTATCATCTCTGAAGTGGCTTTTACTTATTTTGAATTGGTGGCTTTAGAGAATGAGATGCGGATATTAAATCAAACCCTGGATGCCAGGAAGGAAGGAGTACGGATTGCCAGGTTGCGTTTTGAGGGAGGTTTAACTTCTGAGACTTCCCTTCAGCAATCAGAGGTGGAATTGGCGCGTACCATGACTTTGATTCCTTCGGCAGAGAGAAATATCCGGTTAAAAGAGAATCAGCTGGCCATTTTATTGGGGGAGTACCCCCATCAAATAACCACCGGGAATAGTTTAATTAATCAAAATATCCCAGATTATTTGCCGGCCGGATTGCCTTCCGAGTTGATAGAGCGTCGTCCGGATATCAGACAGGCCGAACAAAAACTGGCCACGGCTAATGCGTTGGTTGGCGTTGCAAAAACGGATATGTTTCCGAAGATTACATTGACCGCAAAGTTTGGCCGGGATAGCGAAGAGTTAAGTGACCTTATAAAATCGCCTTATTGGTTTGTGGCAGGTGATTTGTTAGCGCCTATTTTTTCTGCCGGGAAACTGAGAGCCAAACATGCAGCGGCTAAAGCGGTTTATGAACAGGAAACCTATGCCTATCAAAAGGTGGTACTGACTGCTTTTAAGGAGGTGAATAATTCCTTAATGACTTTCAGGAAAGCCAAAGAGGTACGGGAATCTCGTGGTAACCTGGAGCATGCCGCGCGGTCTTACCTCAAATTAGCTGAGTTGCAATATATGAATGGTGTAATTGGGTATCTGGATGTGTTGGATGCTCAACGAGGTTTATTGGATGCGGAGATTGGACATAACAATGCCATACGTGATGAGATGTTGTCCATGGTGGCGCTTTATAAATCCTTAGGAGGAGGCTGGCAGGGAGATCAGCCAGTCCAATAATGAACCATAAAAGAATTGTATTTTGTAATTAACTGAAAAACAGTTCGTGCTTCTTTGATCGTTATAACTATTAAGGATCAAAAAATGAGATTGATGTAAAAAAGTCTAAGGGCTTAGGCCGCAACTATTATCAACATGTTGTCTAAATTGGATGGAAAATAGAGAGGTTAGAGGTCAGAAGTTAGAGGGGGGAAATAAATAGAAATACATGGAAACAGATTGAAATAGACCGCACATACCAATGTCAATCTCGAACAACTATCGGCATTAAGTAACATCCCTTGAAGAGGCTTTTTTTCAGGGTACTTATGAAAAAACATCGTTCTCTTATATAAAAGAGAACGATCTATTTTAATAGTCATAGGTATTTTTTCATAATATCATCAGACAATAATTTATAGAGCATCTGGACATCCGGTATTTGTTGCAGGGAGTCCAGATGTTTTTGTATAACCTGAACGTCGCCTCTTCTGGCTGGTCCTGTTTGTGCTTCACTGGCTGGGATACTTAAAATTTTTTGTGTGGTTTCAGTGATCAATGGATGCAGCAGGGAGAAGGGCAGATTTGCCTGCGTGAGTATGTCGGAAGAGAGGCGGTACATGTGATTAACAAAATTACAGGCAAATACAGCGGCTAAATGTAGTTGCATCCGTTGCTTGGTGGATGCCTGTAAAACATTCGTGGAAATGGTTTTTGCCACATTTTCCAGGGAGGTTAAAACCGCCGGGGTATTGCTTTCAATCAGAATAGGGAGGGACGTGAAGTCCACTTCTTTTTGCTTACTGAAGGTTTGAAATGGATAAAGGATGCCATTTTGCTCAAAGCGGGAAAGAGTTTCCAGTGGTACACTACCGGCAGTATGGACAACAATACCTGTTAATAGAGGTAATCGGTCAACTACTTCTTTCAATTTGTCATCCTTAACAGCAATTATATACATTTCAGCCCCAATGGTTATCTCCTCTAAGGCAGCAATGGGTTGTCCGCCAATGGCGTGGCTCAGGGTAATGGCATTTTCTACGTGGTGACTAAAGATTTGAACAATGGTGTGGCCGGCTTGTGCCAGTGCTTTTCCTAAATGAGTGGCCACATTGCCGGAACCTATAAGAGTGATCTGCATGACTGTTATATTTAATTGACAATACCGCTGGCAAAGATAGCCAGCTTTTACCAACCGGGGGCTCTTTCGTGGTTTCAATTGTGATGCAGGGCTGTGATAAGGTTCAATAATGGGGTGAAGGAAGAGGATTTATAAGGTGATAATTAATATGAATGTATAAAAAAAGCCAACCTTATGGTTGGCCTTACTATTTATATTTGGTTGGATTCTTGTCTTAAGTCATAGAGAACCTGAGTTGCCATTATTTGGTAACAACATTAAGAACTGTCAGGTTGGCTATTTTGGCACCACAGTCGGGGCTGTGTACATTGTTTAGTTTATCGATCGGGTGGCAGAAGTAATGGTTGATGTTGGTCATCCAGTTTTCGACTGTCAGCGGGGCTTCAATACTTTCGGTTAATAATTTCTCAAGGTTTAAGTTTGGCAGGAAGAAAGCGTCGATGCTTGTCATCCAAAATTCCATGGGTAAAATATTTTCTTCGTCAGTGGCAAACCCTTCCAGGTCTGTCATCCAGTTTTGAATTTCGTGTGGCTGCTCCACTTCGTCAGCAAAAGCATACATCCACTCTTCTACTAATAGTGTTTCTTCTTCATGAATGTTAAAAGAAGTCAGGTCTGTCATCCAGTTTTCAATTTCATGGTGTGGTTCCAGTTCGTCAGCAAAAGCATACATCCACTCTTCCACTAACAGTGTTTCTTCTTCATGAATATTAAAAGAAGTCAGGTCTGTCATCCAGTTTTCAATTTCATGGTGAGGTTCCACTTCGTCAGCCAGGGCATACATCCATTCTTCCACTGGTAATGCTTCTTCTTCATGAATATTGTATGAAGATAAATCCGTCATCCAGTCTTCCAATTGTAGTTCGTTTTCCTCATAGGAGTAAAATGAAGATGCGTCAGTCATCCAGGATTCAATAGGTAGTTCCGATTCATTTCTTTCGGCATATCCAAACATCATTTGTCCTGAAACAGAGGTTAGAAATAATACTGACAATAATAGGCTGGTAAATAATCCGGTTAGTTTTTTTAGATCTGTGGTTCTCATGACTTGTTCCTCCAAATTTATTTGTTGTTGTTTGATAAGAGATAAACAATTGGGGTGCCAAAAAATGTAACTAAAAGTAAAACAGGGGTTAAAAAGATTTAATAGACATGTATGACTTTTAATTTCGTGCGGAATCGTAACATGTGAGTGTACGTTTTCGAACGTTCGCGGCAGGCGTTTTGAAAAAGAGGGATTAAAAGGCTGGTTCAGGGGAAAAGGTCATCAAATAAACAGTTGGTTCACCTCTCTTCAGGTTTTCTGCCCGGCGTTCAAAAAAACGGAAAATTGAGAGATTTCATTGTCGGCAATGTCGCGTGGCTAATGGAATGGGGCGGGGGACAGCACTGCCCTGAGACAGAATGAATAGGCTTATTATTGGAGGGATAAAAAAACAGCTGCATCGAAATGGGTGCAACTGTTCTGTAGTTTTTTTTGATCGGTATGTTGTCTAATTGTTCGTCGTAATAGATACCAGAAGAGCGAAGACTGCTAAAACTGTTATAGGATGACAAATCAATCAGCTGATAATTGGTCTCAGGTCTATTATCTAAAAATCTACTGGTCTATTGTTGTCGTGTCCGGTATCTAATGGCAGTACGAATGGTTAGTCTGAAACGGCTTCAGTTGCTTTTTTCTGTTTAATGGGTGATTTAATGATTCCCCGGGTGGCGCTTTTGATGAAATTTAGGATGAGGTCGCGTTCTTCCGAAGGGGAGTAGTTTAACTCAATGTGGGCCACGGCTTGAGAGGTATTATAATTTTCCTGGAAGATGATGCGGTAGAATTGATGAATGGTATCAATTTGCTCTCTGGAGAATGCGCGTCGTTTCATGCCAACGTAATTAATGCCCTGGTAAATTACCGGCATGCCTGCCACCTTGGTGTATGGCGGAACGTCGGATAATACACCGCTCATACCGGATACCATGGCATGTTCGCCTATTTTGCAAAACTGGTGAACCGCTGAATTGCCACCTATAATGGCCCAGTCGTTTATTTCAACTTCTCCGGCAACCTGCACGCTGTTGGATAATATAACATGGTCCCCCACCACACAGTCATGTGCAACATGTGTGTAGGCCATCAGCAAGCAGTGGTTTCCTACCTTGGTGTAGCCCCTGGAGGCGGTTCCTTTGTTAATGGTTACATATTCCCGGATAGTGGTGTGGTCCCCTATTTCCACAAATGTTTTCTCGCCTTTGTATTTTAAATCCTGGGGTTCGGCAGCAATCACTGCACCCGGAAATATTTTGCAGTTTTTGCCGATTTTGGCACCTTCGTAAATGGTCACATTCGCCCCTATCCAAGTCCCGTCACCTATTTTTACGCCTTTGTCAATCTTGGCAAAGGATTCTATGGTTACGTCCTGCCCGATAACAACCGATTCATCAATCTCTGCTTTCGTTGAAATATTATTCTCCATGTCTTGCACTTTTGCTCTACTGCTAAGTTTAAACTTCCGTTCAAACTTAAAAGACAAATGAATTGCCTGTTGGACGTACGTACTTCTTCACTTTTTTTCATTTTTTTTGAGTTTATATGATTGGGTTGTTTGTTAGTTGCAGAGGTTCAAATAAATAGAGGTTGAGTAATTTTAGACAATTATTAGGGGTAAATGTCATTTTTGGAGTATAATTAGTGGGATTCTACGCATAATCAGGTATTCCAAATAGTTATTTGTCTATGATGAAACATGCAAGAATCCAATGAAAACATTTGCTTAATGATCATTTATAATAGCTTTCTAAGCTTTGTTGCTGCCTTAATAATAAATGAATCCAGCTAAAAATAAATTGATGCCTTCTTATGGTAATAGAAATGAATCTATTATAAATATGTTAGAGTTGGTAAAAGAAATGCATATATCTAAAAAGAAGGAACAATAATCTAAATAAGAGTGGATGAGATACAAATTAAAAAAAGAAAGAGGTGAAAAGAAAAAAGATAGGAGCAAATAGATATATAACAAATAGAAATATAGTTTGTTATAACATTTTGTGAATATCAGAATAAGAAAATAAGTGATTTCTGATTTCAAAGTATAATAAGATAGAAGATGATTTTTATTAGTGGATGGATGTTATTGGATATAATGCCTGATTAATAGTTTTTAATACCAGGAATCCTCCATTATGTGTAAAAATGGTAACGATGAATTGCAGGAGGAATTTACAAATGACTCAGCGGGATGAGGTTGTTTAGAGAGGTAATGTTTAAGAGGGATGATAGTTGGTTCTGGAATAGAGTGTTTACGGGAATAATAGCCGGTAGGTTATCAATACGCGTAAAAAAGGCTTCCTTGAGCCACAAAGATCAATTTCCAGGTAAGGGAAAAAGCAACCGAGCGATATTATGGGATGACTAAGGAGTTTGTCAATTAACGAAAATGAAAATGGTATCTTCCTGAGTTTGCTACAATGAGCATCAGAAGTGAAGCCCGGGAAGGAATGGGCCAGTAATGGATTTTATCCGGGGCAGGCAGACGGTAATTGTAATAGGAAAGCGGTACCACTTGACGATGGGATAAAAAAATAGCCTTTCTGCTTAAAGACAGAAAGGCTTTCTTTTGACTGGATAAAAAATCATCCTATCCACTCACCTTTAACAGCCTTCTCAAAGCGTTTGTTAACCGTTTTCCAATTAATAATCTTCCAAAAAGAATCAATGTAATCGGTTCGCCGGTTCTGATATTTTAAATAATAGGCATGTTCCCATACATCTATGGTGAGGATTGGGATGCCTCGTTCATTTACCACATCCATCAATGGATTGTCTTGGTTGCCGGTGGTGGTTATTTTTAAATCTTTGTTTTCATCCAGGATTAACCAGGCCCAGCCACTGCCAAAAAGCGTCTTGGCCGCATTAATAAATCTGTTTTTTAATTTATTGTAAGAGCCGAAGTGTTTTACAATGGCACTAAGTATTCTGGCTGAAGGCTGACTTTCCTCCGAACTTATGTTTTCCCAGTAAAGAATATGATTGTAATAGCCTCCGCCGGCATTTCTGATAACAGGACTTAACGTGGAAACTTTTCCAAAAATTTCAGGCAGTGAAGTGGTTTCCAGGGGAGTGTGGTCAATGGCTGCGGTGAACTTATTAAAATACCCCCGGTGATGTTTGTCGTGATGCAATTCCATGGTTTGAGCATCGATATATGGTTCCAGAGCATTGTAGGCGTAAGGTAAAGCAGGAAAGAAGTGACCGGAGATGGGAGATGAAATAGCGTTTGATGCTTCTTCTTTCCTTTTGTCTTCAGTTTTTCTGGTCCTGGGAACACAAGCTGACACAGCGCTTAACCCAGCCAGACTGATGAAATGTCGTCTCTTCATATTTGTGCACTTTGAGTTATTACTGTGGTTTCAACAAATATGATTAATGATTGTTCATCAAAGATTTAATGGCTGATTGAAATAATTGTTAGCAACATTGTACATTTAAGAGTCGAATTTTTTTTGTTATTTCCCTTTTAGGGTGATAATCTTTAGTTTTAGTTTAGTCATTAATCATTTAAGCCATGCGAAGAGTTACGTTGTTATTCATTCTGCTTTATTGCCTTGGTATTTCGGCTCAAAACCACAAAATCAGTGGGGATAAATATTTCAGGGTATATAATTATGAAAGGGCTTTAAAGGATTATATGAGAGTTTTGAAAAAGAAGCCTGATGATGTTGATCTGTTGAAAAAAATAGTCGTGTGTTATTTGAAGGATAATCAGCTCAAAGGGCAGGCGTTGCCCTATCTGAAACGCCTGGAGGTGCTTGATGAGCAGAATAGTCAGGTGTTGTTTGACATGAGTCAGGCTTATTTTCATACCCATCAATTTGATAGTTCTTTGATTTATATCAATAATTATGCGGAGGCGATGACAGATAAACCTGGCGGGAGAGAAAAGGCCATTCAGTTGAAACGGTATATTGAAAATGCCCGTGCCATGGTGATGCAACCCGTCGATGTGGCTTTTCACAACCTGGGAAATAGGATAAATACCAAGCGTTCTGAGATTAATCCTTTTGTCACGAATGATGAGTCAATTCTTTTTTATGCTTCGGATCAACGTTATCATAGCAAGGGACGATTCAATTATTTCAATGTTTGTGTGTCGCTTATGGAAAAGGATCAGTGGAAGAGCAAGAAGACCATTGGTTCTGCTGTCAATACGGGATTTGATGAGATTGTGGCCGGTATCAGTGTGCAGGGGGAGGAGTTGTTTGTATTTCATAACCGGTACGTGGTTGAGTCGGTTGCTTATGCTCCTTATTTAGGGGATTACCAGTTTGAAGAAATAAGGGACTTTGGTCCGCCGTTAAAGAGTCGGGGCGGAAAGTTTGGGGTGTGGATGTCTGCCGGTAAGGATACCATTTTATATGCGTCGGAAACAACCAATGGCTCTTTGGATCTGTTTTATTCCATAAAATTACCGAATAGCCAGTGGGGGCCCTCCCGGCCTTTGCCCGGAAAGGTGAATTCCTCGTATGATGAAAATTTTCCGGTATTAACCGATGGTGGCAGGCGGTTGTTTTTTTCTTCCAATGGCCTGCAGTCCATGGGCGGCTATGATATTTTCTATGCCGATTTAGACACTGTAACCGGTGAGTGGGGCGATGCGGTGAATATCGGTTATCCGGTGAATGACACCTATGACAATTACTCTATTTCATGGGTGAGAGGTAAACGTTATGCGTATGTATCAGCCATCCGGCCTGAAGGATTGGGGAACCGCGATATTTATAAAGTGGTTTTCAAGGATAAAGATCCTGCCCACCTTATTTATAAGTGTTACCTCACCATGGAACAGGATTCTAATCAGGTGATCCCAGACTTTAAGCCTGATGTTTTAGTAACGGATATGTTGGGGAATATAGTGGGACAATATGCCACAACACCTGACTCGGCCAGTTTTATCCTGGCCTTGACGCCTGGAGAATACTGGCTTTCAATTAAGTCGGATGAGATGGCTCCCTTTGAAAAGAAATTGGAGGTGAATGAAAAATGGTATCCCCCCACGGCCCGTATCATGCATTTTATTCTTCAGTCGCCAAAGGATGAGGAGTAGAACAGGTGGCTTTTAAGGAGTATAACGGTTTTGGTTGCCGGGAGTGATTGGTGGTATTTAAGCGTGGCAGACTTCAATAAATGCGCAAGGCCCCTGGGGACATTATTATCTGTTTTTACCTCAATAGTTTGTTAAGTGGGTGTAATTATCTGAAAGAATTTGATGACCAAAATTTTACAGCTCTGCAAATTAGCCGGATATAATACCAAACCTATTTAGCTTCATTGATTCTCAATTAAAAATGACCTTGGTGTGATGCCGATAGATGATTAAAAACCAATTATTGCGCTATGTTTTTAATTGGTCATTTTAATCACTAATGGGTATAAATCAGTTTAAGGTCTGTTATCTAGCCTCTAACGATCTATTTTATATCTTCTTTATCCTCTTAAATAACTACCTGATAGCATTAGAGATTTTTAAAGCTCATTATTGTTGAATGGTTGCATAGAATCTCTATTTTTGTAGACTTATGTAGCCATGCAACGGGTGGTTTTGATTGATGGCACTGATTCAGTGTGCCATTTGCTTTGTAAAAATAGGTGAAATACTGGTTTTGCCTGGTTGAAGATATTCTTTTAAATCAGTGGAAGGCCATTTTGTTCATTGATGAAACGAACCATGAGGAAGTTGTGCCCCTAAATGGGGATGACTATGATTGGGGAGTTTCATATGACCTTAGGAAATAATTTAATCATATGAAATACCCATGATTAATCTTGGGTGTTATATTTTAAACAGATGAAACGAGCCATGAGCAAACAATCTCACATGCGAGTATGTCTTTATTGTGGCGAGTTTTATGTGACAACTGAAAAACAAATTTAGACACATGAAACTTAATCTAAAGAATCCAATTGTATTTTTTGATTTGGAGACCACAGGAATAAACGTGGCAGCAGACCGGATTGTAGAGATTTCAATTTTAAAGGTTAATGTCGACGGTTCAGAAGAATCGAAAACATATCGTGTTAATCCCGAAATGCCCATTCCTGCGAAAACGTCAGAAATTCATGGCATATATGATGAAGATATAAAGGATTGTCCAACCTTTAAGGAATTAGCCAAAACCTTGGCGGGTTTTATGGAAGGATGCGATATTAGTGGATTTAATTCCAATAAGTTTGATATTCCTTTGTTGGCCGAAGAGTTCATCCGGGCCGAAGTGGATTTTGATATGAAGAAGCGTAAGTTTGTGGATGTGCAAACAATTTTCCATAAAATGGAAAAGCGTACGCTGGAAGCCGCTTACAAATTCTATTGTGATAAGGATTTGAAAGATGCCCACTCCGCTGAAGCAGATACTAGGGCGACCTACGAAGTGCTGAAGGCTCAATTGGATCGCTATGATAATCTGAAAAACGAAATTGAATTTCTTTCCGAGTTTTCTTCTTTCAATCGTAACGCTGATTTTCTGGGACGGATCATTTTTAACGATAAAGGTGAAGAGGTGTTTAATTTTGGAAAATACCGAGGCAAGAAAGTTGAAGATGTTTTGGATAAAGATGCCGGGTATTATGGTTGGATGATGAATGGAGATTTTCCTCTTTATACCAAGAAAGTGTTGACGAATATTAAATTGCGTAAATTCAATAATAAATAATTGAAATATCATGAAGATCCTATGTATCGGGAGAAATTATGAAGATCATGCCAAGGAGTTAAAAAATCCTTTGCCTGCCGAACCGGTTGTTTTCTCGAAACCTGATTCCGCCCTTTTAAGGAATAATGATCCGTTTTTTATTCCTGATTTTGCCAATGAATTTCATCATGAGATTGAGTTGGTGGTGAAGATCAATCGAATAGGAAAAAGCATTGCTCCGCAATTTGCCAATCGTTATTATGAAGAAGTGGCCTTGGGGATCGATTTTACAGCGAGAGATCTTCAGGATGCATTGCGAGCCAAAGGATTGCCTTGGGAAAAGTGTAAAGCTTTTGACGGATCCGCAGTGATTTCCAAATTTGTGCCTAAAGCGAAATTTAAAGATATGGGGAATGTTAATTTCCGATTAGACGTAAATGGGCAAAAACAGCAAGTGGGAAATACCAGTGAAATGATATTTAATATTGATCAGCTAATCTCTCATGTATCAAAATATTTTACATTAAAGATTGGTGATCTGATCTACACCGGGACTCCGGCTGGGGTGGGTCCGGTTAAGATTGGTGATCGACTTCAGGGGTTCCTTGAGGACGAGATGTTAATTGATTTTCTGGTGAAATAGATGATATATCGAAATCGTTTTGCCTTTAATAATGGCAAAACGATTTTTCTTTTTTTTATTGGGTTAGCGCAATGATTTCTTTATACCGTGAACAGGTTACTTCATGGTCATTAACCATACCGGCAGCTTGCATGAAAGCATAGCAAATGGTTGGGCCGACAAATTTAAATCCTTTCTTCTTTAGTGCTTTACTCATTTTCTCCGCTTCAGGTGAAACGGATGGAATTTCCTTTAATGATTTCCATTTGTTGTGAATGGTCTGGTGGTTTGTAAATTGCCAGAGGTAGCGATCAAATGAGTCCCATTCTTCCAGGATGTTAAGTAAGACTTGAGCATTATTTACCGTTGCATTTATCTTTAATTTATTGCGTATAATGTCTTTGTTTTGAAGAAGAGATTCAATTTTTTCAGGTGTATATTTTGATATCTTCTTGGGGTTGAATCCGTCAAAGGCCAGGTAAAAGGCATCTCTTTTTTTTAATACAATTTCCCAGCTTAAGCCAGCCTGGAATGTGTCGAGGGTCATAAATTCAAAGAGTTTTATGTCATCATGAAGTGGAACTCCCCATTCTGTGTCGTGGTATTTTTTTAATAGCGGAGAAGTTATCGCCCATTCGCAGCAATTATTAGGCATGGTGGTTGTGTTAAATGTTATGCAGATTTGAAAAAAATGGCTGCCAAAGCAGCCATCACAAAAAAAATCGTTGTCAAAAACTAATAAAGATCGTTGTTGTATTGATCTTTATTAAATCCTTTGAAATCCTCATCTACAAGATTGTCATCAAAATCATCGATGTCGTAAATGGTAGGCTTTCTGTTGCGCTTGGATTTACCGGTTTTTGCGTTATACCTCTTCATGAAAGCTTCATCAGAAGTAAAGTCAGTACGCTTTTTGCCGGCTTTTTTCGACTTCATTTTTGTTCCTCCTTAATTAGTTTGTATTAAATATTAGGATTTAAAATAGATGAATGTGAATTTTCGTTTAAAAATTTACGCAAATTTTTCTGGTTTAATACTGGAAATGAAAACAAATTTGAAGGGCATGATGTAGGAGGGGGGAGAAAAAAATAAGCCTACAGAGAATGGCTCAGAAGGCTTATTTTTTATATGTTTAAATAAAACAGGTTATCTGACGGAGAAAAATTTAATCTTTTTTTCTAACATATAACTGACTGGTTAAAAATCCGATTACTTCAACATGTTCGCCTTTTTGAATAAAGCCTGCTTCTGCTTTAGCATCGTAAATATTGCCGTCAATTTCTATTTTACCGGCGGGGCGAAGAACGGTTTGTGCTTCACCTGTTTTACCTACTAATTCACCTAGAGAGGCTTCAACACCAACATATCCCATGGAAGTTTCCTGACTGGTTTGTAGTGCCAGCTTTGAAAGAGGGCCATGGTCCAAAAGTTTTTTGCTCAAATAGATTGAGGAAATAAAGGAGGCGAAAATTCCGGTTAGTACAATTACCAGAGCTTGCAAAAGGGCACCAAAACCTACGCCTGAAAAGTCAAACAGGTCATTATTCAGAAGGCTTAATGTTAATCCGGTAATGACTAATATAATGCCAGATATTCCCGTGAATCCAAATCCTGGAATCACAAAAACTTCAATGCCAATAAGTACCAGTCCGATGATAAATAGGATTATTTCCCAGTTTGCGGCTAAACCATCAATATATAGCGGGGCGAAATAGATAATGGCTGCAGTAATGGCTGCCATAAGGGGGAACCCAACTCCGGGAGTTTGTAACTCAAAATAGATACCGCCGATAATTATGAGGATGAGGATGCCTTGTAAAATGGGGCTGGTTAAAAATCCTCTTAAACCATCATAAAAGGAGGGCTTATATTCGATAATTTTATAGTTTTTAATCTCTAAATGTCTTAATACATCTTCTACATTATCGGCTTGTCCTTCACAAAAACCATGTTTAATGGCTTCAAGGGTTGTAAAAGTGAGTATTTTCCCGGTGTCAATTACTCCTGGAATTGTAATGCTTTCGTCAACCATTGCTTCGGCAATGTGTGGGTCACGTTTCCATTGAATAATGGTATCAGTAGGGGTGATAATGGTGTCTTTCCCGTGTGACTCTGCCGTGGCCCTTATTGTTGAACGCATGTAGGATTGATATTTATCCGGCATTTTTTCACCGGATTGGTTAACGACTGTGGCGGCTCCGATGTTTGCACCCGGACGCATGTAAATGCTGTCACAAGCAATCGAGATTAAGGCCCCGGCCGATGCGGCATTGTTATCAATAAACACATGCACTGGAATATCACTGTTAAGGATTTTTGTTCGGATGGAGTCTGCAAAGACAACCTGCCCTCCGTAAGTGTTCATGTGTAATAAAATAAAGTCGGCATTCAATTCTTTCGCTTCTTCAAAAGCCTCCTGGGTGTGTACCCAACTAGTACTTCCTATTTCACGGAAAATTTTATACTTATACACAAGAGTTGATGCAACAGAGTCGTTTACAACTTGGGCTTTTGAAAAAATCAAGAGGCAAAGAAATAATGACAGAAAAGAAATAATGCGTTTCATGCAATAGGAGTTTTAATTCTAATGTTTTTTTAAAAATAGGAAAAATAGATGATTTTATTTTTTCTATTTGAATATTTCCTGAATTCTCTTTATCGGGAATGGCGCAATATTAGTCCCGCCAGTAGTGTTGGGGAAAAAGGATTTCACTAATCAATAATTTGTGAATGTTAATCGATGGAATAAGAAGCGAAGGAATGGTGGAAAGATTATTTGTGAAATTGCTATTTATCAGGAAGAGTAAAGTTAAAAAATAAACAAAAGCGAACAAAAATGTGATAAAAAGCAATATGGTGAAAAAAATAGTGATCGCAATTTTATTATTGATGTCTATGAATCCCTTTGTATTTAAGGGGAGTAATAAAATTTATTAAAAGGGTGTTAGATTGAATGGAAAAAGTCATGACACATATCATTTTAATAGGAATTAAATGAGTCTAGTTTTGAAAAAGAAAGTTTAAAAAATGGATTAAAGAAGAGATGAAAAGTTATTCATTTAACTTTTGATTTAATAAAAATAACGAAAATCATCTTTAAAGTTGATTTTTTATTGGCTTTTGAGGAGAGGGGATTAAACAATAGAAAAGTAAGGATAAGAAAGTGGTGGAGAGAATGCTAATAAAAAAAGAATAAGAGATAATTTTTACGACAAAAGATTGTTATTAAAATGCGCATATAGGTTTAGTTGATAAGTAGGACGATTAATTTAAAACGATGTGCAGAGGGTGAGGCTTTAGAGCTTCACCTTTTTTTATTGAGGAACAGATTAATATGTCTTTTTGAGTCGATATAGATGGATGAATCGTTGATTGGTCAATTGGGTTGTTTCTTTTTTTGTCTTTAATGCTTTCTCGATGTCCTTGAAAACTTTGTCAGGTTGAGTCAAGGGAAGAAGTAATTATGAGAATTGAATTAGAATAAATAGTCAGCAGTAATTATTAGTTACTGCTGACTATTTAGAGTTTTATCTTACTCCAACTTAGAGAAATCAATAGCGGGTTTGTTGCCGTTTTTTTCTCTTGATAACTGAAGGTTAATTGTTGTTCTATTGGAGAAGAAGCCGCAATTTTTTAGGAAAAAGCTTTTGCCTTTACTGCCGCCTGCGTAGTCGAGACGTGCCTTTTTTCGGGCAGTTGCATCAGCCGTGAATTTGGCTTTGGTTAATTCGTGCCAATTGCCATTCTTATCACAAATCCATTGGTTTGAATAGTATCCCATTCTGCTGGTTTGTCCTGTTTCAGTCATGAAGTTTTCGAGAAAAGAATAAGGGTGAGTTAGGTAGGTGGTCGTTTTGGGTCTTCTAAAACTTGCAATAAGTTCCCATTGTTGATTATCCGGATTAAAAAAATAGGCTGTGTAGTCTGTGCTATTGTTTTCAGAAGGTTCGCCTTTTAGTAGAAATTTGTAGGTAATATCAGATTTCCAGTTGTAAACGCGATAGCTTTGTCCTCCCGAACCTTCATTCCCAAATTTTCCGGTTTGTACCTGATCTCCTTTTTTTAAGAGTTTAATTCGGTCTTCTTCAGGAATGTCGTTTGGATTATCCGTTTGGCAAGGGCTCCAGACTGAGAAAAGAATGCGGCGTTCTGTAGGAGAATTAACTTGCATACCAAAGTACCCCTCATTAAAACCGTTGGCCATGTAATAAGTTCCTATAACATCTTCATCTTTTGGAACTTTTACTTCATTATAGAACCATGCAATTTCCTTTATATCATCAGGTATTATATAACTTAGGTGTACTGAGGGGCCGCGTCTTCCCCAATAAAATTCGTCCTTCACGTAATTTACATCGCCGGTTGATGCTTTTCCTCCGATAAGAATGTCAGATACTTCAGCGAAATTGGTTGCTGATTTTTCCAATCCTTGTAGATCCACATAGTGATATCCAGGTTGTGTAATTTTGAATCTCCCTATTGGAATAATTTTAAAAGTTGAGTTGTTAATGGTTACTTCTTTTGATGATGAACCAAGGGTGATTTTAATTTTTGATTGTCCTGAGCTGACTTTAGTACGAATGGCAATGTTAATGTCTCCGGTTTTTTCAATATGGAAAAAAGTGCGAATCGTACTAGTTGAATTTGTCCAATTTGTTAAGCCATTTTCGGAAATTAATTGACCTGTTTCAGTTGTATTATCTACCACCCAGCTATTTCCGCCTATAGAAATGGGAATATTTGTTTCCAATGTTTTGTGTTGCATTTCTTCGTTGGGAGAATTCTTACAACTTTGAAGTGTAAATGTTGATAAGCCAGCTAGCCAGGATATGGCAATGGCATTGAATAAGAGTAAACTCTTTTTTTTCATAAATTATTATACTTAAAGGGGTTTGATGTGTGGTCCCAATCATCAAGATATTTCTGAGATGATTTAAATCGTATTTTTCATGATGTTGTGACCTTCGTGGACAAAAATAGAAAAGTTATTAAATAAGTTGTTGTCTCTTGTGAAAACTTTCGAAATGTATGTAATTGGTTTTATATACTTGTGTGTTGTGGCGGATATTCTTTTGATCGATTTGTTTGAGGGATTTTGGTTGGTAATAGATCAAACGTAAGATCGAAGTGAAATTTAAGAAAATAAGAATTGGTTGATGGAGTATGTTATAGCTATTGCAAAAATATATTTTTTCTGTATGGGCTGGAAATTCAAGAAGGAATTGCTAAAAAAAACGGTAGGCTTGAAAAGCCTACCGCGTATGATAGAATTAGTAATTACTTGTTATGATTCGGTCTCTAATATTTTAGTGTAACCCGCTACCACACCTTGAATGAGAGAAGAGCTAAAGCCTTCATGTTCCATTTTGTTAAGAGAAGAAATGGTTACTCCAAGTGGAGTGGTTACCTTATCAATTTCAGGTTCGGGGTGGGTACCGTTTTTAATAATCAACTTAGAAGCGCCTTTCATTATTTGTGCAGCAATCTCAAGTGACAATTTTGATGAAAAGCCAATTTCGATACCACCCTGGGATGCGGCACGCATAAAACGAAGAGCGAAGGCAATTCCACATGATCCTAATACAGTAGCAGCAGGCATTTGTGATTCTGGAATGACAACTGTATTTCCCAATTGATCAAAAATCTCTATAACAGTGTCCTTGTATGCCAGTCCTTTTTCATTGAAAGAAACGGCTGTCATGGATTCCTGAATTGCTATTGCGGTATTTGGCATAGCCCTGATCACGGGAATATCTCCCAGGATAGCTTCCAGCTCTGATAGCTTGAATCCGGAGATTACCGAAATTAATACATGTGTACCCTTCTTAAGGGCATCTTTTACCTCGTTTAAAATTGCATTGGCTGCCGTTGGCTTGACTGCAACAATAACAATTTCTGAATTATTTATTGCCTCAATATTGTCTGTGGTAATATTTATACCTTCATCATCTTTCAGATGTTGAATAAAAGACAATTCAAGATTGGTTACTGTAATGTCGTTTGCGGGAACAAAACCGCTCTTTACCAATCCTTTTGCAATGGACGACCCAAGGTTTCCTCCCCCAAGAATCGCAATACTTTTTGGTGTCATATTTTTTGGTTTCTATAAGATTTGAGTTGTAATTTTTCGTGTGCAAAGCTATAACAGATTACATCCCGATGGGATCAAAGGTAAGCTGAAATATGTCAGGAAAACAACCCATTTTTATCAGTTATTTTAGATCTAATATTTTAAAATTCCGTAATAGGAACAAGGGGTATAGGAGCAAAGTCTTTTATATTAATTGCTTGTGATTAATGTTGGATGATTGAAAAGTACTAATCTTATTTGCCAAGTTATAATTTTCACTTTTCAGCCGTTATTTGTTGTATTGCTAACGTAGCTGCTACTACCGAGATAATGGAAAGGAAACCAGCTAAGGTTATGCCGATATATGGAATCATTAGAGTGAGTGAAAAAACTATACCGTTACCAATTGCCATTCCTCTGTGCGTACGTACAAAATTGATGCTTTCATGCACTTTCATTTGTTTACGTTCCATGCTGTAGTCCATAAATGAAAAACCATAAAAATAAGAGGAAATCATCAACAATACTGGAGTAGTAAAGTAACCAGCAACCGGAATAAAGCTCGCGACGAAAAGTAAGAATGTAAGCAATAGTTCAATGGTAAGGTTACGAAGAGCAAGGGTGATGCCTCTTCCAATATCTTTTATAAATTGTATGAAATTAAACGGAATGTTCTGTCCGGTTAGTTTTTTTTCAGTTATCTCAGATAGATAGGCAAAAACAGGTGATAGAATGATAAGGATTAAGTAACCGCCAATGTATGCGTATAGGAGAAAAAATGAAAGTCGTAATGTAAACCATATAAGACCTTTAGTTAGATCGGCAATGAAGCTAGCGCCCCAAAAACTCCATTCGGCCATCCCAATCCATTCATTCAGGCTGTTAATTGCTTCCTCGCTAAGAGATGCAGTGGTATGATAACCTGCTGCAAACAAAATAATATTAAAAAGAACAGGAAAGATAAAAAACCAATATAATCGTTGTGTGAAAATAAACGAAAGCGCATTTGAATAGGATTTTAGCCCAGTTTTAATACCATGTTTAAAGGTCATACTTATACTTGAAAGGTTAAATCGATGCGGTCAAAACTAACCTTTTTCAGTTAAAATTTGCTACTTTTGTAAGCCCAAAATCAAAGATACCTAAATGATGGACATTCAATTATTGACAGCTATTTCTCCGGTAGACGGTAGATATCGTAGCAAAGCAGATGGATTAGCTTTGTATTTTTCTGAATATGCACTTATTCGGTACCGTGTTCTGGTTGAGATTGAGTATTTTATAGCCTTGTGTGAACAACCGTTACCACAACTCAAGGATTTTGACAAAGCTATGTATGCAGATTTGCGAAAGATTTATAAAGACTTTCAGCTGGAAGATGCAGAAAAGGTGAAAGGTATTGAGGCGGTGACTAATCATGATGTAAAAGCTGTTGAATATTTTATAAAGGAAAAATTTGATGAACTGAAGCTTGATAGCTATAAAGAGTTTATTCATTTTGGTTTGACATCTCAGGATATTAATAATACAGCTATCCCATATTCATTAAGGGATGCCGTGCATGATATTTATTATCCGCTGATGGAAGAACTGATTCAGCAACTTGATGGTTTGGCTTCTGATTGGAAGGATATTCCAATGTTGGCAAAAACCCATGGACAACCTGCATCTCCAACGCGTTTGGGTAAAGAGATGAAGGTATTTGTTGAACGTTTGAATAAGCAAATTTCTTTATTGAAAGGAGTGCCTTGCTCTGCTAAATTTGGTGGAGCTACCGGGAATTTTAATGCACATCATGTGGCTTATCCTGGAATCGATTGGGCTGAGTTTGGAAATAGTTTTGTGAACAATGTTCTTAAGTTGGATAGAGAGCAATTGACGACTCAGATTTCTAATTACGATAATCTGGCTGCTATTTTTGATAATTTGAAACGTATAAATACCATCATGTTGGATCTGTCTCGAGATTTCTGGACTTATATCATGATGGAATATTTTAAGCAAAGAATTAAGAAAGGAGAAGTTGGTTCTAGTGCTATGCCACATAAGGTGAATCCAATTGACTTTGAAAATGCTGAAGGAAATCTTGGAATTGCCAATGCTATTTATGAGCACCTTTCTATTAAGCTGCCTGTTTCTCGATTACAGCGGGATTTAACTGATTCAACAGTGTTGCGTAATATTGGCGTACCTATCGCTCACACAGTTATTGCTATAAAATCCTTGCAAAAAGGATTGGGAAAATTGTTATTGAACGAGTCGGCCATTCAAAATGATCTGGAAGCAAATTGGAGTGTTGTTGCGGAAGGAATTCAAACAATACTGCGTAGGGAAGGGTATCCTAATCCTTATGAAGCGTTGAAGGATCTGACCAGAACTAATACTCAGGTAAATGCCAAGACTATGTCAGAGTTTATTGATCGTTTGGATGTGTCTGATGAAGTAAAAGAGGAATTAAAAGCTTTGTCGCCGCAATCATATACCGGCATTTTTAAGATTTAATAAGAATTTAATATTTGCTGATCGGGCTGTGAAAAACTATTTTTACAGCCTGATTTTTTATTTGACCATCATAACTGATCTATTTCATCTTGGTGTAATTGAATGGGATTATTAATTAGGATGTTATGAAAGCTAGGATAATGATGGTGAAAGCTATTGTTCCTATTTCTAACAAACGATTTAAACGAAAAAACAACTAATGAGAGATTTTTTCAAGATACTTAAAAGATACATTCCGCCATACAAGCAAAATTTGGCGTTAAATCTCCTCTTTAATGTACTGTCAGCTCTGTTTGCAGTGTTTTCTGTTGCTTTAATGATTCCTATTCTTGAAATCATATTGTTGCAGGACGATACGATATATGAATTGCATTCCTGGAGTTTAAGCTTTAGTGATCTTAAGCAAAATCTCTATTACTATATGACGCTATTAAAAGAGAATTATGGTCCTGGCTGGGCTCTTCTTTTTGTTGGTGTTTTTCTTATAATAGGGACTTTTTTAAAGGTAGCGTTTGCTTATTTTGCATCCTATGCGAGTGTTGGCATTCGAAATGGTGTAGTTAAGGATATTCGTCAGCAAATTTACCATAGGATTATTGACCTACCTTTGAGTTTTTTCAGTGAAGAAAGGAAAGGAGATATTATTTCTCGCTCGACAGGTGATGTACAGGAAGTAGAGAGTTCTATAATGTCTTCATTGGATATGTTTCTCAAGAATCCGGTGTTGATTATTGTTTTTCTGACCACCATGCTTATCATGAGTTATGAGCTGACCTTGTTTGTTTTTGTGGTTTTACCTTTTGCCGGTGCTATTATTGGTCGGGTAGGTAAATCTTTGAAAAAAACTTCGAAGGAAGGGCAAAATAAGATGGGTGATATTTTGGGGGTGATTGAAGAGACATTGTCAGGATTACGCATTATTAAAGCCTTCAATGCGGAAAAGAGAATGGGTGATAAATTTGATGGTGAGATTAATAATTACCGATCTATTCAAAATCGCTTGATGCGTCGCCGTGATTTGGCTCACCCAATGAGTGAACTCCTCGGAACCATAGTCGTTGTTATTGTGGTGTGGTTTGGCGGAACGTTGATTTTAAATGAGACAGGTTCTTTGTCTCCCGCTGCTTTCTTAGCTTACCTGGGTATTTTTTATCAAATAATTAATCCGGCCAAAGCATTTTCAAATGCTTTTTACAATATCCAAAAAGGGTTGGCAGCCATGGAGCGAATTGATAAAATTCTATTGGCAGATATCACTATTCAAGAAGTAGATTCTCCTAAATCTTTAGCAACACTTGGCAAAGGAATTGAGTATCGGAATGTAACCTTTGGTTACACGGAAACACCTGTTTTGAAAGATGTGAGCCTGACCATTCCACAAGGAAAAACGGTGGCCTTAGTTGGGCAATCGGGAAGTGGGAAAACAACATTTGTTGATTTGTTGCCCCGGTATTACGATGTCAATAAAGGAGGTGTTTTTATTGATGGGATTGATATTCGTGATTTAAAAGTGTTTGATTTGCGTGAACTGATGGGAAATGTGAATCAGGAAGCTATTCTTTTCAATGATACGATCTACAATAACATCACCTTTGGAGTAGAGAGTACAACCATGGAACAGGTCATTACAGCGGCGAAAGTAGCCAATGCACATGACTTTATTTCAGCAACAGAAAATGGGTATGAGACCGTTATTGGAGATAGGGGAAGTAAATTATCTGGGGGACAGCGTCAACGTCTTAGTATTGCGCGTGCCATTTTGAAAAATCCGCCAATTCTTATCCTTGATGAGGCTACTTCGGCTCTGGATACAGAATCGGAACGATTGGTCCAGGACGCACTTGATCATCTGATGCAGAATCGCACTTCGGTGGTAATCGCCCATCGCTTATCAACCATTCGTAATGCCGATTTGATTTGTGTTTTCCATGAAGGCGAGATTGTTGAAACCGGCACACATGATGAGTTAATTGAAAAAGGAGGGATTTATCAAAAATTGCACTCCATGCAGTTGCATTAAAATATTAGAAAATAATTATCGAAGGCCATACTTATATGTATGGCCTTTTTTTAGACGTTATAATTCAGGTTGTTGTTAATGGTTACTACTATTTCTAAAAAAATGTGAAATAACGAAACCTTTTACTTCTTTTTGCACTTTAAAGGAATAAAAAAGTTGCAGATATGGAGCGGTATGGAATTCTGATCTTAGCATTGTCATTTGTGCTAAATGTTTCAATGAAGGGGAAGAATAAACGAACTAAAACACCTCATTCAACTGGTGCTGATAAGATAGGAAGGGTTAGAAGTTGTCCGAATTTTGAGAAAAATTATTTGACTGATTTCAATACCGCCCTAAAGGAATTTGAAGATATCCATCAGTGTCGAATTAAAGTAAAGACTAAAAAGCTCAATACTACAATGGCGGCGCGACCTACCGTTACCTCTTTGTTTCGAAAAATTGAAAATCGTACTTATGTAATATGTGTGAATAACGATGTAGATTTTGATGGTGTTTTACTACAGGATGTTCCGGAAGAAGCTCGCATCGGTTTATTTGCTCATGAGTTGATGCACATTCGGGATTATCAATCAAAGAATTTCTTTGGGCTGATAAAGCGTGGATGGCAATATTTATCCAAAAGTGGCAAGAGAAGGCTTGAATACTATGTGGATCAATTAACTATTGATGCGGGATTTGGTCAAAATTTGTATGAATGGGCCTTTTATGTGTGGCATCAGTCTGATGCCAGTGAGGAGTATAAAGCTTTTAAGAAGGAAATTTACATGTCGCCAGGCATGATTCTTCAATGTATTGATCAAGAATAATAGAACGTAAAAGAAGTCAGTGTGTTAGCTATATGTATGGATTTTATTGGCAATTTCTGCTTTTTGATATAACTATGATGCTTCGGTAGAGACGATGTGCTCAGCTCCTGTCTTTAATGCATTTCCCACTTTTTGTTCTGCCATCACTGTTGAAATAGGAATACCCATTACCAGAACTTCAGTCGTAAGGGTAATCCGGTATTGAAACGGAAAACCAGCAGTAAAAAATTCCGGATAGGCTGATCTAAAACGAAGGACTGGATAATGCTTAACCGGCACATGAAAATAGGCGAACTTAAAGGTGTGTTAAATGTGCAACTTCGAGGTCGTTATAACTACTATGGAATTACCTTTAATAGCAGAGGTATTTTAAGGCGAAGCTGGTTTGAGAGGAACCGTATGCGGGAAATTCACTCGTACGGATCTGTGGGGGAGTGGAGAGGTAACAAGCCGCTATGCCCTGAGAAAAACTCATGAAACCACACCGTGGTTTAAAATTCGTTCTATTAGATTAATAATTTGTTAAACTTTTGTAAGTAATTGAAAAACAGTTTATGTTTTTTCAATAGATAAAGCTGTTAATGGTCTAAAAATGAAGATAATGTAAAACGGTCTAATGTTTATTATCTAAAATCTAACGATCTATTGATTAGTATAATTCGCGTTTAAAACAAGGGTGAATGTAATTTGCTAATAATCAATTGTGTCTTCTCTGGTGCTTTGGGTATACGCCTAAAATTTAGTTTTTTATAAGACATGAAAAACATCAGTCAATAACTTTCAATCTTTGGTCCGCATCAGTCATTACCTAAAACAACATTAACTCACTTCATTGGTGTTTATCCAAATTGTGCCCATAACCTTCCTCTAAGACTTCGTTGATGATGAAACGGGTCAAAAAACAGTCTTAAGTACTATAAATACAGACTAAAGTCACAGATAATCCGTAATTAATGCAGACTATTTATAAATTTAACTGACTTTACTTTGACAATTCCCTGTGTAAATTCCAATTTATTTCCGGGTAAATGGTATGGAAGGCAGCTATTTGAATGCTTTCACTCCTTCTTTAGGTCAGGAGTATTATCAACTGACATTTCCTCTATATGTTTAAAGCTTATATAGCTTGCTTTGTAAGCATTTTGGCAACCGCGAATTTATCGAATTATACGAATTGCTTTTCAATGAAAAGTTCATAAAACCATGTAGTGGTTTAAAAATCGTTTAATTAACTTATAAACAACTAGAAGTCCTCTGGGAGTCTGGTATGTGCCAGAAGTTTAGTATTTTATAAGATAAGAAAATGTACGTTATTTAACGATATTCCAGTCTGTAATAGGATATGACTGATCTATAAAATAGGGAATAGACAGGTTTGTGGTCATTGGTGTAAATTTTGCTCAAAAATAGTCTTTCCCAGTCTTTGAAAATTCCAATAAGAAGCAATGTTTTTTTAGTATTAGTTTGAAAAAAAGCCTCTTCGAGGGGGGGTGCTTTTAGTTTGTTGTCTTAACAAGATTCATTATACACCGCGGAGCTGCTGAGACGCAGAGATATTTCTTTGGTAAGTACAAGTTGTTTCAAAATATTTCTATCTTTTTCAATGTATCTCCATTTTTCTCTAAGTGTTTCCATCTGTTTTCCCCTCTAACTTCTTTATATATTTCCATCCAATTTGAATAACATGTTGGTAAAAGTTGCTGACTAAGCGTCTCGATTTTTCTCTATAGAAAAAAGCCCTTCGGGTAAAGTTACAACACCTAATGATATCCCATAGAATCCTTAAATTTAAAGCAATACATCACCAATACGACATTAAAATCGTTGCCTAATTATCGTTAACATGTCTGTTAGTTACTTCTTAAAAGTCTAACACTATTCCTCAGTAATTGCACAAATTGCAAATCTGCGTTAGCATGGGACATGGGCCTGTGATAACGGGGTATTGGGGTGTGATAGATGGTCATGGGGCTGTGATAATGGGGCATTGGGGTGTGATAGATGGTCATGGGCCTGTGATAACGGGGTATTGGAGTGTGATAGATGATCATGGGGCTGTGATAACGGGGCATTGGGGTGTGATAGATGGTCATGGGGATGTGATAAAAGGGTCATTGGAGTGTGATAGAAGGTCATGGGGGTGTGATAACGGGGCATTAGGGCGTGATAGAAGGTCACGGGGGTGTGATAAGGGGTTCTTGTGATATTGAAAGTTGGCGAGAGAGGTATGTTTATGTAATATTTCGTCATCTGTCATTTCGTGGACTTGATTTTTAAACCGGCTTGAATGGTCAATAGATCGTTAGATTTTAGAGAATAGACTTTAGACTGATTAACATTACTCTCCTTTTTTGGCCATTAACAACTCTGTCTATTGGATAAACACAAGCTGTTTTTCAATTATTTACAAAAGTCTAACCTGAATAAGCCAGAAAAGTACACAGATATGAGAATCAAGATATTTACATGACCGACATGGCAATATCCTGCCAAAAAATACACAGACATTACTGATAAGACACTATGTTTTTTCAGGAGTAGCCAAAAAAAAAGCCTCTTCGAGGGATGTTGCCATTAACTTTATTTTTGACAAGACAATAGATTGTTAGATAATAGTCAGAGATGGCCATTGGCCATGTTGACGCCAGGATAACAACTTAACAAGAGGGTTAATTGATATATAAGTTTTAGTTCTTCAGGAATAGTTTTATTGGGACGTTGTCCCAAACCCTACTTCATTTTAGGCATAGCCCCAAAAACGAAGCAAAAAACGCTAGTCAAATAAAAGCTTCTCCCCACCTCCTTGATGAATTTTTGCTAACCCACATGCCAGAATTCCCGCATTCATCTTCGTCGCGCCTGCGCCGGCCCGCTTATTTTACACCAAACCTATTTAAGAATGACCTTGGTGTAATGCCGATAGATAATTAAAGACCAATTAAAAGCGAAGCGCATTAAGTGGGCATTTTAATTACTAATCGGTATGACGGGCTCACGCGCTTTCCAACATCATGGTCCGACTCGTCATTTGGCTTTTTGTGTTATAGTGTCGATATATTCAAGGGCGACTTCGCGTTTGCCCCTGCTAGCATTGATTTGCAATCGGCACCTTGTTAGATAATAGACATTAGATCTACTTATATCAAGGTCATTGGTAACAGCATAAACGACCTTCCATTTGAACAACGTGTTGGTAAAAGTAGCACCCTAAGCGCCTATATGTTTGTCAGTAGGTGAGATTTAGAAAATAATGGGCGGGTGTTCCTTGGAATATTTGATCCTAAAAGGCGTGGTTTATTAAAAGGACATTTGGGAGATTGGTTTAACTAAGATACTTTTGCTGCGCATGATTATCGCCAAAATAAATGCTAGATGAGAAGATATGTAGAACAACTATTGGAGGATATAAAAGAGGCCAATCGTTCGGCTCATAATAAATTGCTTAAAATTCAGGAGGAAGACGATGATTTATATATTCCAGTGACGAATGAGGATGATCATGGATTTGTATTATCGGAGTTATTGGGATTGGAGCAATTTATATTTCCGAAATGTTATTACCTCGAAGATCGTGAAGTCTCCAGTTTGGTCTCAGCAATGATACAATTATGGATAAAATATGGATTACAGCCTCATTTTCCTGAATTTCTTCCTGATCGTATGAAATATGGACAGATGCGCAGTTTTCTTAATCAAAAGGTATATCCGGTGGTTGGTGAAATCGTAGATGTGGAATTGTGTGATTATTTAGCTGGGGAGTGTCCTTTAAGTATGCATTGCCCTTTAATGAAATATAGTTTAGATAATTGTAATAAACGGGCGCTTGCCTGATTGTATTTACTTTTCCTCTTTTTCTTTTGGAATAAACTCAAGAGAAATAGAATTCACACAATGGCGGGTGTTTTTTTGAGTGAATCCTTCTCCAAGAAATACATGTCCTAAGTGTCCGTTGCAATTAGCACAAATGATTTCTGTCCGTCGGCCATCTGCATCAGGTATGCGTTTGACGGCATTTTTAATTTCATCATCAAAACTTGGCCAGCCACATTGTGAATTAAATTTATCAGTTGATAGAAATAATTCGGCACCACATTGTTTGCAGGTGTAGGTGCCAGTCTCATTATGCTGATAATATTTTCCTGAAAAAGGTTGCTCTGTTCCTTTATGGATGATCACCCTGGTTTCTTCTGTCGTTAGCTGCCTGAAGTTAAAATGTGATGTGTCTCTTTGCGCCATAATTATTTGTGATAAAAGAAAGAATAAAATTATACCACCTTGTTTCATTCCTTTTGTATTTACAGTAGTTCATGCGTAAATGATCGAATTAATATCTATGAGGTTTCAAATGAAATAGATGTAAATTAATCTAAAAACTGTTGCTTGAAATCTAGTGATTTATTGAATTAATTCTCTTCGTCTTACCGTTTCTTTATTGAGATGTTTTTGTGTCGAAAAATTGAGCTTAATATTCTGCGTTAATTAATCTAATTATAAATAAAGGGTATTTCTCTGCCTTTTGTTCATTTCGGGAGATGAGTTTTGAAGAAAAATTGGTGATGTTGTGAATATGCTCTTGTAAGTGGTGTTATATCAATGATTAAGGAATGTGAATGGCCGTATGTTTTATGAGTTTAAGAAGGGCGAAATGCGATATAGGCTTTATTTAATATTCAGGAATTTAGTTGTTTGTGGGACGTTTGTAAATTGATGGCTTTTTATATATTTGTCATCCGTTATATAATTCTTTACCAAATTAGAGATAAAAGATGGGATTAAAAATTGTTGTTCTTGCAAAGCAAGTGCCTGATACGAGAAATGTCGGCAAAGATGCGATGAAAGCAGATGGAACAGTGAACCGTGCTGCGTTGCCGGCCATTTTCAATCCGGAGGATTTAAATGCTTTAGAACAAGCGTTGCGATTGAAAGATAAATATAAAGGGGCGACTATTTCTGTGTTAACAATGGGACCTGGTCGCGCTGCCGATATCATCCGAGAAGGTTTTTACCGTGGTGCTGATCAAGGTTACTTATTGACAGACCGTGCTTTTGCCGGATCTGATACCTTGGCTACTTCATACGCTATTTCATGTGCGATCAAAAAGATTAAAGATTTCGATTTGATTATTGCTGGTCGCCAGGCAATTGATGGGGATACGGCGCAGGTTGGACCTCAGGTAGCTGAAAAATTGAATTTGCCTCAGATTACTTATGCAGAAGAAGTAATCTCTGTGGAAAATGAAAAAATTGTTGTCAGACGTCGTTTGGAACGGGGAGTAGAGACCGTGGAATCAGCACTTCCTGCTGTTATCACAGTTAATGCCACTGCACCTGATTGTCGTCCGCGTAATGCCAAGTTGGTGATGAAATACAAACATGCCAAGACCATTACCGAGCGTCAGAGTGAATCGGAAGACTACATTGACTTAACAGCTGATCGGCCATATCTGAATATTGAAGAGTGGAGTGTAAATGATATTGAAACGGATATCAATTGGTTGGGACTATCAGGATCACCTACGAAAGTTAAGAAAATTGAAAACGTGGTGTTCCAGGCTAAAGAGGCCAAGAGGCTGACTCCTGCCGATGAAGAGATTGATGAATTAATGAAAGAATTAATTGCCAATCACACCATCGGCTAAGCACTAGCCCTTTTATCCAATTATTTAATACCAATTGGCCGTGAGGCCATAAAAAATCAGGAAGTAATGAATAATGTTTTTGTTATTTGCGAAATAGATGAAGGAAAAGTGGCTGATGTGAGTCTGGAGTTAATGACTAAAGGCCGCTCCCTTGCCAATGAGCTTAAATGTAAGCTGGAAGCTGTTGTTTTAGGTCAAGACCTGGATGGTGTTGAAGCGCAGTTGTTTCCTTATGGAGCTGATGTTGTACATGTGGGTGATGATAAACGTCTGGCCCCTTTTACCACGTTACCTCACACCTCAATGATTGTAGGTTTATTTAAAGAAGAAAAACCTCAGATAGCACTTTTAGGCGCTTCGACCATGGGACGTGATCTTGGACCACGTATCTCTTCTGCTTTGCAGAGTGGTTTAACTGCTGACTGTACCTCTCTTGTTATTGGTGGTCATGAAGACAAGAAAGCAGGAAAAAGCTATGAAAACTTGTTGTACCAAATTCGTCCTGCTTTTGGGGGAAATATTGTTGCAACAATTATTAACCCTGACTGTAGGCCACAGATGGCTACTGTACGTGAAGGGGTGATGAAAAAAGAGATATTTGACGCTGCTTATACCGGAGAGGTGAATAAGTTAGATGTTGATAAGTTTTTGAAGCCTGAAGATCTAGTGGTTAATGTGCTTGATCGACACATGGAGAAATCCAAGGTTAACATCAAAAACTCATCCATTATTATAGCCGGTGGTTATGGTATGGGATCAAAAGAGAATTTCAATGCGTTATATGAACTGGCTGATGTGTTGGGGGCTGAAGTAGGTGCTTCCAGGGCTGCAGTTGATGCCGGTTATGCAGAGCATGAGCGTCAAATCGGACAAACCGGTGTGACAGTTCGTCCAAAACTTTATATTGCCTGTGGTATTTCAGGACAGATTCAGCATACTGCCGGTATGGAAGAATCATCAATGATTATTGCAGTTAATAATGATCCAAATGCGCCTATCAACAAACTTGCCGATTATGCCATAACCGGTGATGTGATGGAGGTGATTCCAAAATTGATTAAGTATTACAAGCAGAATACTAAGTAATCATCTTTGCGCTGATAGAATAATAAATGTTGGATTTTGATGCCGGCACTGGCCGGATCACAAATAACAAAGAAAATGGCTAATTTTTTCACAGATAATCCGGATCTTAAATTTCATCTGACTCACCCGTTGATGAAAAAAATTGTGGCTCTGAAAGAACGCAATTTTGCCGACAAGGATAAATTTGATTATGCACCCATCGATTTTGAAGATGCGATGGATAGCTACGAGAAAGTATTGGATATTGTAGGGGAGATTTGTGGTGATATTGTGGCTCCTAATGCTGAGAGTGTCGACCAGGAAGGACCAAAAATTGTAAATAATGAAGTGGTTTATGCCGAAGGTACCCAGAAAAACCTGGATGCTTTGGTTCAGGCCGGATTGATGGGAATCACCTTGCCTCGTAAATACGAAGGGTTGAACTTCCCGATTGTACCATATATTATGGCCGCAGATATTGTGTCACGTGCCGATGCCGGTTTTGTGAACATTTGGGGACTGCAGGATTGTGCTGAAACCATTAACGAATTTTCCAATGAGGATCAGAAGGAGCGTTTCCTGCCTCGTATCTCTAATGGAGAAACGGCTGCTATGGACCTTACTGAGCCGGATGCTGGTTCAGATTTACAGGCTGTTGAACTGAAAGCTACGCTTAACGAAGAGGATGGAAAATGGTATCTGAATGGGGTGAAGCGTTTCATTACCAACGGAGATGCGCATGTGTCATTGGTCTTGGCCCGTTCAGAAGAAGGAACGAAAGATGGCCGTGGTTTGTCGATGTTTATTTACGATCGCAATAACCAGGCTGTAACCATTCGTCGATTGGAAAACAAGATGGGTATCAAAGGATCACCTACTTGTGAATTGGTTTTCAAAGATGCGCCTGCCGAGTTAGTTGGTCAGCGTAAGATGGGATTGATCAAATACGTAATGGCTTTGATGAATGGTGCGCGTCTTGGAATTGGTGCACAGTCTGTTGGTGTGTCTGAATCGGCTTACCGTGAAGCGTTACAGTATGCACAGGATAGGGAGCAGTTTGGTAAATCAATTATTAAATTTCCTGCTGTTTATGAAATGCTGACAGTTATGAAATCTAAGCTGGATGCTTCCAGAACAATGCTGTATGAAACATCTCGCTTTGTAGATTTATATAAAACTTACATGCACATTGCTGAAGAGCGTAAGCTTGAACCAGCTGAACGCAAAGAGATGAAACGTTACCAGAAGCTGGCAGACATCTTTACGCCATTGTTGAAGGGAACATCCAGTGAGTACAGTAACCAGTTGGCTTACGATGCAGTACAGATACATGGTGGTTCTGGATTTATGAAAGACTATCCGGTTGAAAGGATTTATCGCGATGCGCGTATCACTTCTATCTATGAAGGAACAACGCAATTGCAGGTTGTTGCTGCCATTCGTGGTGTTACCACTGGTGGTTACCTGGATCGTATTCGCGAATACGAAATGATGGAGCTGAAGCCTGAATTACATAGCTATCGTCGTACCTTGATTGGAATGACCGAAGAGTATGAAAAGACGGTGAAAGCAGTGATTGATGTAAAAGACAATGAGTACATCGATTATCATGCCCGTCGTTTGGTTGAAATGGCTGGAAATATTGTTATGGGTTACCTGTTGCTATTGGATACTCAGCGTGATGACATGTTTAAAACATCAACTGAAGTATTTATTCGCAGAGGTAAAGCCGATAACCATGCGAAAGCTAATTTCATTTTCAATTCTTCCATTGATGATCTGGGCTTCTATAAGTATAATTAATAGATTAAGATCGCATATGGAAAGCGGAAGTTCCCATTGGAGCTTCCGCTTTTTTGTGCCTTCAGGTTTCCTGAAAACAGTGGATTTAACTCTTGTATCTCATGTGATGCAAGATGCTGGGATAAATCAAATTCATAATAGCATGAGAATATAAAATCATGCGCCATGAACAGACGAAGGAATGCCCTCAATCAGGCGAACCAATTAATAAAAGGGAATGGGTTGGGAGAATTTTATTTTTCAGCATAGGATTTTGGTGTGTTTTTTGAACGAAAAAAACGATTGTAACTTTTCTAGCTCTGCAATTGAGCTGGAAGAAAATTAATCTAAGGCCTATTGTTTAAAATCTAACGATCTATTGCAGTAAAACACACTATCATTTAAATAGAATAACATGAGACAGCAATTTTTTTTTATATCATTTTTACTTTTAACGCTGGCAGTAGCGTGTGCGCCTAAGCAAAAACTGAATGAGGGAACTGTATCGGAAGCACCGGTGGAGGAACAAGTACAGGGAATGCAACCGGAAGGACCTGACGCTGCCTTTCATCTGAATAAAAAGGAGAAAGGGATTGATTTTTTCGCCAACGGGAATGAACCCAATTGGGGAGTAGAGCTGGATTTCGATAAACAATTCCGTTTTTTTACCATGGATGGGGATGAGATAACCACACCTGCAGTAAAAGGAGACAAAGCACAGGATACAAATGTGACAAGGTACCGGGCTGTGACCGAAGCAGGGGAATTAATTATCACATTGAAGCAGGAAAAATGCGTCGATGACATGTCCGGGTATGAATATGACTACCGGGTGACGGTAGATGTAAAAAAAGGCCGCGAAGCAGACTATATTACCTATAAAGGTTGTGGTTCCTTTGTGCAGGATCCCCGTTTAAACGGACAATGGAAGGTGACAAACCTGGAAGGGCAAAAATTACAGGCTGACCAATTCACCAAAGGCTTGCCACAGCTTAAAATAAACCTGAAGGAACACCGGGTAGGGGGACATGATGGCTGTAACAATATTATGGGTGGTTTGGAAGTGCAGGGTGACCGCCTGGTGTTTAGTCCAATGGCCGGCACCCTGATGGCCTGTCCCCACATGGAGACGGGGAATAAGATTCTTAAATACATCAGTGGCCAGACCGTAACGTATTCCATCGAAGGGGGATTGCTTTATGTGATTGCAGAAGGTAACAAGGTGCTTACCCTGGCAAAGTTTGATTAGGTGTAATCGTTAAATAACATTATAACAGCAAAATGAATCCTGTATTTGAAAAAGTGCAGGATTTTTTTTGCCTGAAATATACGTGTGACCGGCAATAGGATTGTCATTATTTATGAAAACGACACATACCGGGTTCGCCGCTGTCAGACTTCTGTTGACAGCATATTTTACAAGTGAAAATGTAAGATTTTAATAATCCTGATGAATTACCAGGCTGGGATTTTTATGGCCGGACAGTAATTGTTCGAATTGGGAGAGGTGTGTCTTTTTGTAAATAATGTGAATGCTCAGAAGTAAAATAGATAAATGCTTGAAATAATTATACTTAAAACTAAAAATACAATGAAACAGATCTTAACTTTATTCATGGTTTTTATTGCAGTAGGTGCTGTCGCTCAAAATGATACTATCTTTAAAATGAACGGGGAGATGTTGGCCGTAAAGGTGAAAGAAATCACGGAATCATCGGTGAAATTCATCTATCCGGGAGAGGATATCCTTAACACCTTAGGGAAAGGAACCATCAATAAAATTCACTTCGGTTCGGGAAGGAAACAAACCTTTGCTTCAGTAACGAATGTTCAGGCGGTGAAGAGTTGTGAGGACTGGCAAAAGGTGCAGTTATCGAAAATAGAGTCGGAAGTGACCGGATTAAATAAAGTGGGAAATGTGGGTGCCAAAGCCAAGGGATTGACTACCCTGTCGAGCATTGGGAAACTGCAGGACAGGGCTTATGACAAAATGAAGATGCAGGCCGCTATGCTGGGAGCTAATGTTATCTATATCATTGACCAGAATACCGAAGAATCTATTTTTGGGACTGAATATTCTTCTTCAAAGTTGCCCAGTGTTACTCTTTCGGGTGTGTGCTATAGTTCAAAGAAGGTATTCGAGCGGGAAATAAAAAAGGGAGTATACCGTGTGATAAAACAATATGAGCTAGGGCCCAACGATTCTAATATAGATGAAGTAGAATTGCCTGTTCAATTTGTTGATATTTCTGATGCAACCATGACCAATAAACAAGGTGTCTTTAAAGTGAAGTTCCGTAACGGGAAAACAAAGAAATTGAACGAGTTTAATGTCATTTTTGCCGACGAAAAGGAGCTGGTTTTATCCGGGGTTTATTCCACACGAAATGGAAAGAAGACTTATTACAATATAATGCTTCAACGGCAAGACCAATAAACTATAGGGAAGATAGTAGTACGTATTATTTAGTGATAAATAGCGAAAGGTGTTCTGGTAAAGGATACCTTTTTTTGTGTCTGTCCTAAAAAATAGAATGCATTACAGAAAAGCACTGGAGCAGCTAAAAAAGGGAGATGAACAATTGGCAAAAGATCGGTCGGAATAGTCAAAAGCAAAAGAAAAATTGGCAGAGAAGCAGGGATAGTAGGTAGAAGTAATGGTGCAATTAGCAAAGGGAAGGCTGAACAGGGCGACAGTATCCGCGAAGTAAACCGGGGTAAGAGCAATAGGCCTGGGGCGAGTGACGAATAAGATAATTATTAGAGCCGAAATATAACCAAGTGAACTATCAATCGGTTGCCGGGGGCCCTAAAGTGTTAATCGAGTACCCTGAAGAACTTTATAGAGAGCTATAAAATGAGCCTCAAGAAGCCGAAAATTAAAGCCAAGAACTATAAAATCTAAATCGAGACCCCGCAACTCGCCGCAGCGAGCACTATAACAGCAAAGTAACAGGTGAAAAAGGAAAAGGTAAGAGTAAAAAGCGATGAGGGAAACATATAAAAAGACCTTTGTTGTTTGATAATAAGGAAAAGAAATATGAACAAAAGGTTAAGCAACAGGTCTTCTGTTTAATATTAGATATGGATTTAAACTAGTCTGTAATTGTTTTGAAATGCTATGTGGAATTAAAGGTCAAAGTTTGACAAGGATTTAAAAAACAGAAGTAAATGCATTGAGACTGCAGATAAAATAAGGAATCCATGGAGAGAGTGCAAAAATAAGTTATGTAAATATGTTCTAAATAAGGAGTGAAGAGGAAAAAATGCATAGCACATTAAAAATAATTAAGAGATGTTAACTACTATTGCATAGTATTTACATAATTCCGGTCGGAAGAAAACAGATGTCCCCGATGCCGAAAAGGATTGAGAATAGGCAGGAGATTTTGAAAAGACAATAATGAAAAAAAATTGTTGAATTCGAACTTGTTAAAGTTTGAATTTAATGTTTCGGAGTTGGACAAGGTGAAAGGAGGAACACGAGGTGGCTTTGGGCGTGCCGATAGCTGCTATTCTGGCTCTGGGACCACTTCTGGAGGTACTCGCGTTCATGAATATGTGAATGTAAGGGAGGATGGTTCTTGGTGGTGTGAATATTGTTCTTATTAATAGGTTGTATCATGTAGAGGTTGTCTCGGAGTTATGAGACAACCTTCGTTTATGCTTATAAAACATGATGAAGTTGAATATTTTGCTATTAGCTATTGTGATATCCGGGTTGGTAATTTCGGGGTATTGTTCATGCTCGAATGAGGACAATAATCATTTATTGTATCAAACGGAAATAAATAAGGCTGAATACTTGATTACTAATGTGGATTATCAAGAGGCGTTGGAAATCTATCAGGTATTATTTGGTAAGTATCAAAACTGTTTCTATAAAGACATACACAATGCTTGTCTCTGTGCTGTAAAATTGCATCAATATGGATTGGCTATGAAGTTTATGGAAGATCTGGTTATGCAGGGATATGAATTGGAAGACTTCAGTAATCCGGTATTTGATGAGATTAAAGAGGTAGAGGTTTGTTGGAATAGTTTCACAAAAAAGTATCCGGATGTTCGTCAGAAATACCTGGGAAGTCTCGATTTGGATTTACGGAACAGATATTCTCAGATTTATTTAAACGATCAAAAGGCTGCTTCAAGTAGGGATATGCGATATCAGGATAGTGTTTTCTATTATCAGTCTTTCATACTTTCAAAGCATATAAAAAAGTATGGCTTTCCTGATTGGTTCTTGAATAAAGATACCATGAATATCCAGTTAGGAGTAATGCTGCGCCATTGTTTTGGGTTAAAAAATCGGCTTCAGGATTCGGAGAACTTGCCAAATAATGGGTTGTATGAGCAAATGTGTTTTGAAAACAATGGATTGACTTCTATTCTGGATAAAGCGTTATGCGATAACTTAATATTGCCTTCAAGGTATGTTGCTGTTGTTACTTATTGGGACAGTGGTAATCCTTATGGAAAAATTGCATTCGAAGTTGATTTTGAAAAGGAGGCGGTATTTCCTTTTTTAACCATACCACCTGAGCGTTTAGCGGAAGTCAACGAAAAAAGGAAATCAATTGGTTTAATGCCAATTGATAAATTTACCTCTTCTTGTGCGGTATTGCCTGTATGGCTACGAAATTATCCGTTTAAAGAAATTAAACAGGCGTTTCTGAATTGTGATAGTTGTTATACCCACCTGGATTATATGAATGAGTTGTGGGCATTAGAAATGGCTGGGAAAGATAGATATTCATCAAGCCCTAAGAAGGCATTTATCTTATCTGATTTAAGTGAGGTGAGGGAGCTTTACCTTAAGGGATTGAAAAAGTACAAAACAAACCTTGTTGGTGATGGTGTTAATAATCAGTGAGCATAACGACTATATAACTGATCGGGTGATCGAGTGGCTTTATAATTTGGACATTCAGGATGTAGTAAGAATTAAAGAGGATGATAAAATTGAAATAGAAAGTGTTGATTTTGTTTGCAATGAAATTGTAATCCGTGTTGCAGAACAAGGATTGGATTTCGCCGAAGTAGATTTCTATAGGTATCGAAGAGGGAATCTATCTCATTTGTTTGCTAGTAACGTACAGATAGGGGATAAAAAAGTAGAACAGCAGGTAACTGATTTTTTAGAATGGGAGTGGCTCGTTTGTAGTAATTATCTTTTAAGTAATATGCATAAAAAAGCAATCGTTGGGGAGCTTTTTTAGTTCAATGTTGAAGAGATGAGAATTAAAGAGTTTTGTTGAAAAATGTTCATTATAAAAGATACTTATCTATTTATTTGTTCGTTTTTACATCATTAAATTAAACTATAGTTAGATCCATAAAGTATGCACCGATATTTTCTCCGAATAACAGTCTTTTATTTACTAGTATGTCCTTCAATTCAAGCATTTAATGTAAGTGATTCTACATTAGTTATAAAAGGATGTGTAAAGGATAAAGAAAATAATGAACCTATCCCATTTGTTTCCATTCAGTTAACGGGATCAAATATGGGTACGGCAGGAAATGAAAGTGGAGTTTTCATATTTAATATTCCACATGGGGAAAAAACTGATAGCTTAACGTTTTCTGGTCTGGGCTATGGACAAGAGAAGGTTGCGATTTGCCAGCTTATAGGGAATGAAGTGGTGTATTTATCTCCTAAAACCTATGAATTGGATGAAGTGATAGTAAAAAAAAATGATCCGGTGGTAATTATTAAAAAGGCCATTGCGAAAATACCGGATAATTATCCTTCCAGTACGTTTCAGCTAAGAGGTTTTTATCGTGAGCTTGTAAAGGAAAATGAGGTGTTTACGAAAATGGCAGAGGCGGTATGCCGGTTTGAATTAGCTCCTTATGGTGTGGCGTATGATGAGGAAGCGGCCATATATCAGTATATACGTTCAGATCAAAAGGCCTTTTATAATTATAAATCAGCTTTGAATATCATTTCGCCATTTGATAATTGTCTCACATGTGTGGATGAAAAGGTTGAAATAGAGGGATGTCGCAGCAGTATGGATTATTCTTCCTGTCCTGTTGATATTAGTATTTGTGGAGGACCGCTATCCTTGATGGCGATGGATAAGGCTAAGTATAATAGCTTTGATGATCTACACTTCTTTGATAAAACCTGGTTTAGGCGTCATACTTTTAAGTTAAAAAATATTGTAGCGCAAGGCGACCTGAGACTCTTTGAAATAGAAATGATCCCAAAGCGTAAAAATGCTTCCGTGCAACGCATAGCAAAAAATGCATACACAGGTATGTTGTATATAGATACCGATAGTTATGCTTTTGTAAGAATTGATTATGAGTTGCATATTGAAGATCCGAAAGGATATAATTCCAAACACCCTGATGGTTTTGGAAGGAAGTCGAAAATCCGTACTGATTATGCGGCATTATATTCGTACAAAGGGAGTATTACCTATAGTAAGTATCAAAATAAATGGTATCTGAAAAACTGCTTTTGGAATTGGCCAATTGATTATCGCTATGGAGGAGTTGAGAAAAGTTATTTCATTGAGACTTGGCGAGAGTTATTTGTCAACGAGGTTATTACGGATAGCTTGTTGCCATTGAATCCTGAAAAGTTATTTGCCAATCAGCAAAATAATTCACTGTATGATTTTCCCAATGCATACGATTCTGTGTTTTGGACGAATTTGAATATGCCCCCATCCACAAGGTTAAGGGATAGTGTACGTAAGGCACTTGAGAAAGAACATGCTTTGGAAACTCAATATGCACAGAGATTTCATAATTACGAAGGAATGGAAGCACCGGTAGCTGAGGAGGTGGAGTGTAAGGAAATACTTTGGGGCGAAAAGTGTAATGATCCTTATAAGTGGTTGGAGTATGCCTGGAATCCAAAAGTTAAGAAATACATTCAGGCTGAGAACTTGTATACACAAGGGCAAATGCAACCCTATGTATCTTTGCAAAAAAAAATTTACAGGGAGTTATTGCCTTATCAAGGAGTTGATAGTGTAGGGTGGGAAGTGGATACTGTTGGTTGTTATGTCTATTATCGAAAAGGTAAAAAGGGTCTGTCGCATAAGGATATCTACCGAAAAAACATCATCACCAATAAAGAGGAGCTGTTATTGGATATTAATCAGTTAGCCACAGGTCATGAATACTACTCTGTGGATATTTTCCGGGCTAGTCCTGATAACCGCTATTTGGCCTACAGTGTTGATCTTATCGGTGATTTGATGCTTACCTATAACATTATAGATATGGTTTCAGGAGAGCTTCTTCCTGTAACGATCTCGAATGTGCTGGAATTATATTGGTCTACAGATAGTAAGAAGGTGATTTATCAAAATTATAATAGCACTGGAATCAGTGATAAAGTATTTGTGCAACCCATAGATGGTTCTTTCAAAGAGATGCAGATCTTTCAGGCTGAGGTGCCCCGGTTTGATTTATATTTATCACAAACAATAGATAAGAAATACTTTCTTATTTCTGAAGGAAATCAGTTTTCCAATAGTATGTACTTTAATGAGGCTAGTTTGAATCAATTGAATCCAACTCTGCTTTTACCATATCAGGAAGGAGTAATTTATTCAGTGAGTCATCAAAGGGGGCATTGGTTTGTGATTACTAACCGGGATCATAAAAACAACGGTCTTTATTGCATTGATGATGTCACCGGGCAGGAGCAGTTATTGGCAGGTAATACGACATCGTATTTTTATAGTTATAGAATTACCGATGATTATTTGGTTATTAATGAACGTGATAACTTAAAGGATCGGATACGGGTGTTGTCCAGGCAGACCCTTCAAGAATTGCACCGTATCGAATTCCCTTATGAGGTTTATCGTCTCAAGATAGATCATGATGATAAAAGGGAACATCAACAGAAATTTACTCTTTCCACATTTACAGAACCAATGAAAACCTATTCGCTGGATCTTGAGAATGGTGAGGTTAATTTCATCAGACAAGAGAGTGTAAACGGAGGTAAAGAAGTTAAATACAAGCATAAGGTTCTGTATGCCACTTCTGCTGATGGTACCAGCATTCCTATCTCATATATCTACACGAATAAAATAAAGAAGAATGGTAAGCATCCGGTGGTAATGATGGCTTATGGAGCTTATGGAAAGCCTGTAGAACCTGAGTTTCGTTATAATTACCGCTTTCTCCTGGATAAAGGCATTGGTATTGCTTTTCCACATGTCAGAGGAGGGAATGATCTGGGAGCAGACTGGTGGATACAAGGAAGGGAACAGAATAAGATCAATACATTTAATGATTTTATTGCTGCTGCGCAATATCTGTTGGAGAACAACTATTGTGCACCAGGTAAGTTAGTAGCTGATGGTGGAAGTGCAGGAGGATTATTGATGGGGGCTGTTGCCAACATGGCACCGGATATATTCAACAGCATCATTGTTCAATATCCACTGTTGGATATGATTTCGTCGTTGAATAAAAGTCAGGTAATTGAATATGAATGGGGCGATGTTAAGAATAAGAAAGAAGATTACGAGTATGTAAAGTCTTATTCGCCATATGACAATGTGGTGGCACAAAATTACCCTAATATGATGTTTATTACCTCTATGACCGATGAGCGATGTTATTACTGGGAATGTGCAAAAACGGTTGCAAAATTAAGGAAACACAACCAGGCGGATAGTAAAATATTATTGCTGACAAAGCAGACGGGAGGTCACGGTGGTTCTTCTTCTTATTATGACTATTACAGAGAAGATTCGTTGGTGTTGGCTTTTATTTTCGCCAATCTTAATATTGAGAATTAGTGGTGACATTCTTCCTTCGATACATCCATTAGGGATGGAAATGTTTTATCAGTTTCACTGATTTTGAAAGGGATTTTACTCATGTTTGTTATAAATCTCAATAAATGAGAATAATTATAACGATAGTATATCCGGGAGAGAAAAACAACAGTCTTTAAACCAACCAATATATAATAAGAATGAAAGTAATAACAGCAAAAAAAGGCAGCGAGAGCTTTTATCTTTTCGAGATATAACTCAAAAGTAATAGCTCTCGCAGTTTGAACGTTGCAAACTATTTGCCCGGCATTATTGCGATCAGAGTGTTATATCTGAATCATTAGCGGGTAAAGCCAATAATGAACTGGCGTTGGTATCGTTACTCTTTTTCAAGTTGATCAATCTAGTTAATCTTCCCTTTTATCTTTTTAAATTGTTCAAATACGGAGTGTTTAAAAGTATAGAAGATGGAAAAACCATTACAAAAATGATCAGGGAAATAGGTAGGAGAGAATGCATAGAAAAAATAAGAATCTCCACCATTAAGAAAACACCACCCATAAATAAGAAAGCAAAATACTGGTAATCAGTAAGTAAATTCGTTAGTTATCGGTGGCACTATATAAAACCATGAAAATGAATAAGAAAATCACCTATAGGTTGATCAATATAAAAGAAGTACCTGGGGAAAAATAGAGTAAGGTTGACGGAAATATGCCGTAACAATTCGGGCCAAGCCCCAAAATGCTTCTACCCGAAGAAATTCATGGGCTTAATGCCCGAACATTATACCTTCTTGATGATAAAGTTCATATCACCCGTTCGAATAGAATTAAAATTTCATTTGAGATGATACAGGAGTTAAGGGTAATACCTTTTCTAATGAGAAAAATACTGTCTAAATAATGAGTTTAAATATCAGGGAAACAGGAAGTATTATTTAGAACAGATGAAAATGTTTAAAAAGATACAACAAATAATAAACAAAAATAGGTCATCCCGGTTTTTCTTTCAGTTTTACCATTATAAACCAGTAATCTAGAGGGATATGAAAACGAAGAAGATTAATTTGTGGATGATGTTGCTGGCCCTTATGCTGTCTGTTTCATTTGTGGCATGCAACGATGATGATGACAACGATGAAAAGATGGTTGAAGAGATGCAAAACTCCATCACCGATGTAGCCGCAGGGGATGAAAACTTTTCCATCCTGGTGCAGGCGCTTAAGAAGGTAGGTTTAGATGATGATTTGGCTGCTAGCGGTTCAATGTTTACTGTTTTTGCACCTACCAATGCCGCCTTTGTGGCATTATTGGAAGAACTTGATGCTGATGGTTTAGATGATATTCCAAACGATGTCTTAACTTCAGTATTATTGTATCATGTAGTTTCGGGGAATAAAATGGCCAGCCAGGTGACCACCGGGTATTACAGCTCGTTAAGTGCCGGACCGGAGGAAGGTTACACTTTATCCTTTTACATTGACATGTCCTCCGCCATGATTAATAACCGGGCTAAAATAATACAAACCGATATCAAGGCCGATAACGGGGTGATTCATGCCATTGATAAAGTTATCTTGCCAATGAGCATAACCGACCATGCCATAGCTAATCCATCATTTGCTTCACTTGTTGCCGCCGTCACCAAAGCCGAATTAGCCAGCGCACTGGACGATGATCAATCACTGTTTACGGTTTTTGCACCCGTAAATGATGCTTTTACTACCTTTTTGGCCAACCTGGGAGTTGAATTAGCTGATTTAACCAAGGACGACCTTACGCCCATTCTTCTTTATCATGCTTTGTCTGGTTTTATACCTGCGGCAGATGTCACATCGGGCTATTTCCCAACCTTAAGTCAGGCTTTTAACCAGGGAATTAGTGTGAAAGCAGACGTAAATGGCGGAGTAATGCTTAATGCCGAAAGTAAAGTAATCGCCACCGACGTGGTAGCCACCAACGGTGTGATTCATGCCATCGATATGGTTATAACCCCGCCCACAGTAGTTGATATTGCCATAGATAATGCTGATTTCAGCATCTTGGTTGAGGCAGTGGTTAAAGCAGAGCTTGCCACCACCTTGTCGGGCGACGGTCCATTTACCGTATTTGCGCCAACCAATACTGCATTTGAAGCGTTGTTCCAGGCACTGCAGATTAGTGGTATCAACGATCTTACTAAAGAAGATCTAACACCCATCCTGTTGGCCCATGTTGTCAGTGCCAATGCCGTTTCATCCGGATTGACCAACAGTAGTGTACCAACGCTCAATCCGCAAAAGAACCTCACCATCAACATTGATAATGGTGTAACAATTGATGGCAATATAAAGGTGATACTAGCCGACATTCAAGGGAAAAACGGGGTAGTTCATGTGATCGATAAGGTAATTATTCCTTGATTGCCGGTTGTTAACAGGTGGGTTTTGAATTATTCGGCTCACCTGTTTTCAGGGCCGCAAAATCAATTTTAGGCAATGGCCTTTAACTGATTTTTTACTCCCAGTTTAAATTTTCCAATGAGAATATATAACGGCAAGAAGGCAAAGTTAGCCTGCTTGCCGGTTTTTTTATGCTTCAATAAAGTAGTAATCCAATAAATTGTTATTTGGGCGGCTGGGTGACCGCAGCAACCAATCGGTTTTACTGGCAAAGCAGGCTGTTGTGAAAGGAAAGAGTTAAATAATTGTTAAGTGATAACAACTTTAGTATGAGTAAATCGGATTTGTAATTTCATTTTATTTTATGCTTGGTTAGTCAAAATGAAATACTACTTTTAAAGTCATATTGTAAAACAATGACCGCCTTTCATGGATAACGATAAAAACTTTGACCGCCTAAAAGAAATTAATCGGGAAACCGCCAAACGTCAGGATGCAATGTTTGATCGTATTCAGCAGATCGTGAAAAAGAATCCCGATGCTGCCGAACAGTATCTTAACACACTCACCCGCGCTTCCAATTGGGAGCTATACAGCCGCATATACGGGAAGTTTGCCTACATCACATTGGTAGTTCTTTTTCTTGTGGCAGGCTTAATTTTTGGAATTAAAAAAGTGTCCGGAGCCAATGAAACAGAGATTATTGAAGGCTTTAAACAGCTTAAAACCGAGCTGGAGATCCGCGACAGTGAAGGAAAGTGCTATAAAATTCTCTGTGCCAACCCTCAGACCAACGGAAAAGAAGTACTTGGCGCCATTAGTAATTTTTCGCCGGGGAACAAGCTTAATTTAATAAAGGACAATAACACCGAAAATGTCTTTCAGGTTAAAAAGAATGACTTAATGGTTGGAAATCTCTCCTTATCGGCCAAAGATATCTCCGTAAAATTCGATGGAAAGCCCTATGAAGTGGGAACTGAGCGCGCGTTTGATAATTGTAAGGACTTCTTATTTAAAATAGAAGACAGTTATGAGTATGTACTTCCTGAAAAGGAGAATGATAATCAAGAGGAGGTAAAAAAACGCATGTATATTGTCTCTTTTGCCGAGAAAAACGAGCAGGGATTGATATGGAATAAAAATACCATTGAGATATTAAAGTCCGACGATGCCCGGGGAAATTTAAGAGAGAGCGGGACACAAATATATTTTCTCTCACACAATGATTGGAACCATTCCTACATCCTCGAAATGGCCATCGGAAAACTGGGAGATAATAACATTATCTATTACCTCAATGGACATGCCTATGTGATCGGGCTAAAATAATATCGTTTGGGGAAAGTATTTGTTGGAGCTTTCTAGCCAAATAAAAACCATTTCAAAGAAACACATTGAATACTAAAAGTTCAGCGGGCTGCAGGCGTTATTTGTCCCCGATATACTGACGCTAATAATCCACAGGGGAGACCATTCAAAGGTAAAACGTGTTATGGTAAAACCTCTTCCATTGGAAGAGGTTAGATTAGCTCAATAGTTCAAGGGATACCTCATATTCAGGGAGGAAGCAGTTATGAAGCTGTAAATTTTTAAGCGGAGTGTGTTAAATGTGCATGACCTGAAGTAATCATATCTGTGAAATATTATCTTTGCCCGAAACTGAAAAGGAAAATGACAATGAAGTATTTTACAATTATCGTTTTAATGGTTATTGCTTTGGCAGGTTGCAGTAAAGACGACGATACGGATTGGATGGCTGTTGATGACGAAATTATTAAGGAGCACCTCGAGAAAAATAACCTGGAAGCAGAGAAACATCACTCCGGGATCTATTATAACATCATCAAAGAAGGAAGTGGCGCAAATCCGTCATCGAATAGTACGGTGAGCGTTCGTTATGAGGGGCGGTTACTGAATGGCCATGTGTTTGATAACGGGCAGGGAAGAGTACAAACCTTTCCTTTGTATGGAGTAATTAAAGGATGGCAAATATGTATTCCCTGGCTTATAAGAGGTGGTAAAGGAACTTTCTACATTCCGTCTGAACTAGCTTATGGGAAAAAGTCTCCTGGAAGTATTCCGGCTCATAGTGTTCTGGTATTTGATGTTGAACTGGTCGATTTTGAATAAATCCATTGGATATTAAAACTAACTGATCGTTAAACTTTTCTTATTAGACTAGTTATAGTTTGTGGTTATTTCATAGTCCGGCAAGTGAGTTGGAAGTAAATAAGTCAAAAGTCTATTATCTGAAATCTAACGATCTGTAAAATATAGAATAGGGGAACTATTCCTGAATCAGAAAAGCGGTATTAGCAGGTAACTGTTAATGCCGCTTTTTTATTTGCAGCAATAGAATTTTGAAATATTTAAATTGTATTATTCATGGCTGTGTATTAGAAATTAAAGAGGATTAAGCGTTGACAGAAAATAATGTCAGGGGTATATTTTCGTTAAGGAAGGTGAATAGTACTTTTGTTGATTGATCTTTTCGTAACATCAATGTTTTTACCATGATGCTTAGGCCAGGCGGAGGCATTTTTAAGTGATTTATTGAACCATTCTTACTGTTCACGTTCCGCATTTCACAAATTGTTTTCTCAATTATAAATGTGTTTAATATGAAGATAGCCATAACAGCAGCCAGTGGACAGTTGGGTAATGCGATTATAAAAGAAGCTTTGCAGCATACCGATGCCGATAATGTTATAGCCATTGCTCGTTCACCGGAAAGGGTGAGCTTTCCCGATTTGGAAGTGAGGAAAGGGGATTATAACAATGAAGGGGAGTTTCAGGAAGCGTTATCAGGTGTTGATACTTTACTTTTAGTGTCAGGGATGGATAAGCCGGAAAAAAGGGTACAGCAACATCGCAATGTTATTGAAGCAGCTCAACGATCAGGCGTTCAGAAACTCGTGTATACAAGTATTTTTGGCGAAGCAGGGAAATGTGCTTTTGATTCTATCATTCTGGCTAACCGAAAAACCGAGCAAGACATCAGGGAAAGTGGTTTAGATTGGTCAATTGGGCGAAATGGTCTCTACCTGGATGCAGATCTTGATTACCTGGACTACTATTTTAAAGCCGGTAAGATAATTAACTGTGCCGATAATGGCCGGTGTGGTTATACCACCCGTGAGGAGCTGGCATTTGCCTATTGGAAACTGCTATCGGAAGCGAAGCATAACCAAAAAACATATAACCTCACCGGGGAATCCATTACTCAATATGAATTGACAGCTATGATCAACGAAGTGTTTGGTACTTCTTTGATTTATGAACCTATAGGGGTGGAAGTTTACAAACAGGACCGCAAAGCAGTGCATGGTGCTTTTTTCGGTGGAATTATTGCCGGCATTTATGAAGGCATTCGCAATGGCGCCTTCGATGTGGAATCGGATTTTTATGCCGTCACCGGACGGATGCATTTGCCTGTCCGGGAGGTGATAAAAGCCTATAAAGAAATGACCGGTAAAAATTGAAAATAATGGTTTTTGCCCTTTTCTTCTTGTAATGGCTTGCGATTGGAAGCAGTAGCAGGTGATTGTCGGAAGTGAGATTGATAGATTAGTGATGACACTTTGGTATTGAAATGATGAAGAAAGGAACTTATTGGTTAATAATTATTTTGCTCATGGTAAGTGTTGCTGATGTTTCAGGGCAAACCAGAAAAGAGCTGGAATATATGAATGAGTCGATGAAAAAACTGGCACGCCAGTTGACGGATGAGAAAGAACAAATACTCGCAGAGCAGCAAAAGTATATTGAATTCTATAACTATTTCCGGGAACGATATATTACTGACACCACTAAGGTACAAACGGTTGATGAAACACTGCGCTGGATTAAGTTTGTTCATCACCTGAATGATTCAGCATCCATGGGATTTCAAAAGCGAATTGTAGTGCTGGAAGATTCACTGGGGGGCATTAATAAATATATCAATCAGGTAAAACGAGAGAATGAAGTCTTTACCGATGCCATAAAGATGGTGTTGAGCGAAGTGGAATACCCGGTTGAAAAAAAGGATTTTGTTGGGGAATGGAAGTTATTTCTCGCGCCGGTTTCAGTGGTTACAGATTCCATTGAAACAGGATTGGTAAGTCTTAATAAGCCTGCGTCTTCTGAATCAATGTCCAGGAATATACTCTGGAAGATTGCATTCTGGGATCATGAAATGGCTCAGCTTTTCTTTAAAAATGGCAAAGAAGTTAAGTGTTTTTACCGGCTAAATGGTTTTAATCCGGGGGACTATTATTCCATCACCTTTAATAAAATGGATCAGGTGAATGTAGTTCTATACGTATCTCATGTGCCGCTTGGTATCCAGGTTTCATATCATGTAGAGGATTATCAGGGGCGGCAATTGTTTTATTATGGTATTATGAGGCGGTGAAAACATAAGAGATCACGGAGAGAAAAAAGGCATTTTTTTATACTAATTCGTCACAAGTATCATGAACGAATTATTTTTGGTTTTTTCACGTTTTGGATTGCTTTAGACAAGTAATTCTATACAACCTGTTCCCGGACAGTGAGAATTTCTATTTTTGTTTTTTACCCGATAAACTTGAGAAATGGATAATATAGAAATAAAGGCCCTTATTGAGAAGCAAATTCTTACCGTCGAAAGAAAAGTAAACTCCTTGAAAGAAATGACCCAAGCCATAGCTCCCGATGATGCCATTGGGCGGGTGAGTCGCATGGATGCCATCAATAATAAAAGTGTTAACGAGGCAGCTTTGCGGCAGTCGGAGTCGAAGCTTAAGAAATTAAAAGAAACAATTCAGCGGATCGATGACAAGGATTTTGGTATTTGTGTAAAATGTCATCAACCAATACCTGTTGGACGTATTGTATTAATGCCTGAAAGTAGAATGTGTGCCCGTTGCGCCGGTCGCTGATTACTGTTTTACGACAACAACGAGTTATACTAAACATATTTTAAAACGACACCGGTATAATGCCGATAGATGATTAAAGACCAGTTAAAAGCGTAGCGCATTAAGTGGTCAATTTAATCACTAATCGGTATTAAAATAAAAAATCATCATAAGGTAACGCTCTGTTGGTGCCCCTATGATGATTTTTTGTTACTGGCATCTCTAAAACTTTTTCTCGATTACTTTATTTCATCATGCTCTTGATGGGAGAGGATGTGAAAAGTGTTTCAGAGGTTGTTTTAAGTACGTTATTCTTATTATTATTCGTTTTCTTTTTCTGCTACTTCATTATTGCCTGTTTTCTTTTCTTCATTGGTCACTGGTGTTGATGAAGAAAAACTCTTCAGAAAGCGATTCATCTTACTTTCAGGTGCCAGGATATAAGCAAATGATTTTTCTCCCAGCTTAACTTTTTGTTTGCGATCTTCAGCTTTTAACTCCTGCACAATGGAATTGTAATTTCCATGTGATGAAAGTGTTTGCATCATACCGCTTTTATAAGTGAAGAAAAACCAGGTGTCATCATCTGCTTTGATATACAGGTCAAGTGAATTACCACTGCGCTTTCTGGTGATTTGTGCTTTTACCTCCACTTCCCGATTAACAGGAAACTGTTTTACAAAGGCTAAATCAGCTTTTCCATCCGCGATCCATGACCGCTTGGCGGTGTTCCATGTAAAGTCAATGTTACTGAATGATAACACATCTTGTAGCTCTTGGGGTAAGGCACGTACTTCATCACCCGTATTTTTTCGTTCCAATTCAATTTTAGCGGCTTTTTCTTTGTCGGTCCATTCTGCCATTCGTTTAATAAATGTAGGAGCAGACAAACCGGAAACTTTTGCTTTTGAATTTATCATGGCACCGTAAAGAGCATCCACCGCGCCTTCATCAAAAAAGAAATCTATTCCCATCATGGCTGAAGCCATAATTTTGTTCTTATCCCGCTCATTAATGATGGCGCCGGATGAGCGAAGTTTAATCTGATCCAGTTCAATACCCATATTCAATGGTCCTTCGGCTAATATATGGCAATTAGAGTCGGCAAATCGCATGAGTACACCTGTTGTATCCGGATTTTCATGCTTTGCCATAGAGGCAATGTCAAAGGTCTTCTCTTTATTATTAAAGATCAGGAAGCCTTTTGAGGTGATAATCGGTATATCACTGTAATCTTCCCGGTCTTCCAGAAAGGAGCTATACACATGGGTTGAATCTTTGGTTATAAAGAAGTCTTTATAGATACGTTCACGTTCGTAATTCTCAACTTCATCGCCAATAGGAATCTTGACATGCTGGGGATCAATGGATGCCTTGAAACGGATGTAGGTTTGCGGACCTTTGGAACAACCATGCAACATTTGGGCACCTCCATCAAATGAGAGGTCTTTTTGGGCGGCATTTAATTTTACTTTTCCTTTATATGCAAAGTGTTTATTAAAAGTAAAGAAGTCATTGTTGTTAATGGTTCCTTCTGCAATTGACCGTTTAGTTTCTTTATTCACATCAATGCTATGGAAGGTCAGCTTCTGTGTTTTACCATCGCCATTGATGTAATCGTGTTGTCCATAACCTGTGTAGGCGTATTTGCCGGTAATAGAAACATGGGCATCATAGATGGAGTGCGTGAATGCTGAGTCGGCTATAACAATGGTTGTGCTGTCGAGTGGTTCCATGGCCGCATTTTCGCGTATGGAAATGATGCCATCATTGAGAATGATGTTAGCATCTGCCACCTTGATGTTTTCGACTTCTTCAGCCACGATTAGCTTATTAGCAACATCGTACATGGCCAGAGGGGCATAGAAGTCAAGAGAATCCTGTTTGCGGTGAACGGATACGAACCGGTTTCCTTTTGAACCCCGGGCTCCCATATAGATTTCGTTTTTATCCATATCCCATGAGAATTCGCTGATAAACGAGAGGTATTTGTTATCGGTAAACTCAACACGGCTGCCGCCTTCCTTAGAGGTAAAGGTTCCCTGGCGCATCTCAAAGTCGATGTTAGATACCAGGTTGGTTGTCGAGAAGGAGACACCTTCCATTTCGGTTCCTGTCAGGTGAAAGTCTGAAGAGTCAGCCAGCACAGAATGATCTCCAAATGTCATGGTTGGCGACTTTAGGTCGGCATGTAGCATGTAAAATGTACCGGCACCGGTTAAACCATAAGGCGTTACTTTAACTTTACCACCCAGTTGTGCCTCCTGGTTATACATGACGAATTTTTCTTCCTGGCTATGTGCCCATAACTCGTCCTTTTCAGGTAAGAATTCAATTAAGGTCTGCTTCGCATCTACGTCTGGAAACTGGGTGCCTTCTGTTTGTTTGTCAACAGTGAAATGTTGTGCCTGACCCGTTACCTTATCGGGTAAAAATGTAAAGTCATCCGAGTAGCTGGTAGATGTGACATAGGCTAAAATACCATCCCCCTTCAGACCCTTGTTACTTAAGTCAATGGTGTTGGTAAATTGTGCTTTGCCGCCATACACGGGATAACCTTCTGTTGGAGTTTGTCTTTTAAATCCTAGTGAGAAGTCAGGCCTGATGGTCAGATTTTCGCGGAATGTGGGAAAGATGTTAGACTCAAACGATCCTGCGAAATTAAAGTTATCCATCTTTAATGTATTGATACTGTCCATCTCAAAGGGGTCGAGGGTGAAAAATAAATTTTCCCGGTCGTAAGCCCCATCCTGAATGTTTTTATTGTCAAAATAGACAAATGATTCAGTATCACTCACCAGGATAGGGAAGTGGAGATTACTTCTGGTTCCCGATTTATTATCCGGTTCGTCAATTTGTAAATGGCCTGATAACTGGGCAATTGTGTTTCCTACGTTTTTAAGAACTGGCTTGCCAAAATAGTCGAGATCTCCTGACTCTACTTTCATCTTCAAAGAGTCAATATTGGTCATGTCAATGCGGAAATTTTCATAATTAAACATGAAACCGTTGCCAAACATATTGAGCATACCAGCATTAATAGTACCATCAAATTGAAAATTACGGTTCTCTTTAAGCAGTATCTTTTCATCCTTGGGGAAGAATACAATATTTTGATGGTCGCAAATGGATATGGCGGCTACCCCGTTGAGGTTAAGGTCAAAATTCAAAAGATCGAGACGGGCGTTGGCTTCATGAGCGGGGGTGTGAGAATCAAACCTGATGACATCGTAGTCCTTTTTTCCTAAGCGGAATAATAGATAATCATATAGCCGCTGACGAATTTCTATTTCATCAGTGTTAACATTGTAACCAATGAATCCATAAAATGAAAGGCTGATAATTTGTTGTCTTACCTGTGATTCAGGTAAGCCTAAAAAGCGGGCATATTCTTTTGCAGAAAAGGGTTTGCCATGGAAATACTTTGAACAATCTTTAAGCCCCTGCAAGGGATGAATGGCATCCATGCCTTGTATTTGATTATAAAATTGTTCCCTGAAGTAACTAAGGGATTCAAAATAGGCATGGTTTTCGGAGGCACCGGTAATCATTTTTAAATCGATCCATTGTTCTGATAACTTCCATTTTATCAGTTCCACATCCATACTTATTTGATGGAAGGTGTCAAAGTAGGGACTTTTAGCAATACCATCTCCGGTTCTGATAAGGTGTAATTCATCCAGATCGGCCATGTATTTAAAGGTTAGGCCCGGGTGGTATAGGTAACCGGTATCCAACTTAAATTTTATTTCTGCGTCGGTACTAAGTATCTGATCCTTTCGGAGGGCAAAATAGAGCGATTTGGCGGTTAAGAATATCGTGTCATTGCGAAGAATAGTGATTTTTGCCGGATTGTCATCTGTTCCTGCTCCCAGGAATTTAGCCCCGTTTTGCGCAAAACCTCCTTCATAATTTATTTTGGGGTGGATGTTGTCTATCTTAAACCGTTGTTCGAAGGATTTGAACTTGGGATAGCGTGTGTTTTCAGGATTCTGAATAACCATAACTTTATGCTCCAGGTTTCCCATTAAAGGTTTATCGAAATAGTGACGGTTGTAAAATTTTACGCTATCGATGGCCAGGTATGATTTATCCATTTGTAAGGAATATTCATCGAAAGTGGCGTAAACCATATTGGCTTCAAAGCTTGAACGTTCCCAGGTGATCCGTCCTTTTTTACCCATCCAGGTCTTTTTTAGCGGGTAAAATACCCCTTCGGTGTCAAAAATAGTGATGCTGTCATTTTTTGCATGACAGGAAATGGAGGTGGGACCAAAATGGATAGACAACTCTTTATTTTCATATTCATACCGATAGTTATCACTTATACTACTCCAGGTAACTGCAGGGGTGGAATATACTTCGTTTGATTCAATTAAGCCGGCACTGACTTTCAGCAGGGCATTGACTTTTCGAAGTTGATAGCGTGGTTTTTTTATTAAATCCTCAATGGCTTTATGCCAGTTAAGAAAGCTGTCACCCGTATGTCCGTGTGAAATAAATGAGATAACTGTTTTTAGATAGGTGTTGTAATCCGGGTAGGGGCGGGCTCTTTTTTTTGATAGTAAGTTACATGTAGATATGATCAATTCTTTTTGTTCAGCCGTTGTTTCCGGATTTAACCAGAACGCAGATATGTATTCAATAAATGATTTGGCGGCTTTTTTATCCGGGGTGGTTTTAAAAAGATCCTCCATCTGTGGGAGAAACTCGTCAGGATTATCTTTAAATAAATTAGTGGTTGCCGTTGTTGGAATTAGAATTGAAAAGAATAAAAAAAGTGACAATAAATGTTTTATCATTTCCCCTTTGTTTGAATATAGACCTGTATTAATAAAACAATAGTTCGTTAAATTTTTAATTGCCTGATAAACAATTGGTGTCTAAATGACTGTGGAATTATCTATGAGGCAATAGATGAGATTCAGTTTTATGTATATCATCTAAAAAATCTAACGATCTATTGAAAAAAAAGAGATGTATTATTTATACATCGGCTTTCTTATACGCTGCGGCTACCCAATTGTTATCTGTTTTTGAAGATAAAAAGGAGAATCCATGTTTTTTAGTTTCCTCAGTAATGATTGGTAAGTCTTCAGTGTAAAAACCGCTGAGAAAAAGTAGGCCATTTGTATTTAGTACTTGAGAATAGTGTTGGATATCATTAAGGAGAATGTTGCGATTGATATTGGCCAGAATGATGTCATAAGTTGACTGGCCTAACAAGCTGGCGTCTCCCTGCATAATGGTCATGTTAGTGACGTTATTGAGAGTGATGTTTTCAACGGCGTTATTATAGGCCCATTCGTCAATGTCAATACCAGTTATTGAAGAAGCCTGTCGCTTGGAGCATAAAATACCTAACACACCGGTGCCGCAGCCCATATCCAGCACGGTTTTGCCTTCCAGATTTTGCTCCAGGATAAATTGTAACATTAAACTAGTGGTGGAGTGGTGACCGGTGCCAAATGACATTTTAGGCTCTATTAATATATCATATTTGATAGCCTCTTGTTTGTCGTGAAAAGGGCCTCGGATAATTACTTCGTTCCCAATTATAATTGGGCTGAAATAATTCTCTTCCCATACTTTATTCCAGTTTTCATCAGGAATTTCTTCGTATTTAAAGGCAACCTGAACACCTTCAATGGGAGAATAGATATTTTGAAGCAGGCTTTCGTTATATAGAGAGGACGGGATGAATGCATCAAATCCGTTATCTGATTCTGCAAAGCTTTCAAAGCCCAGGTCACCCATTTGAGCGATGATTAAATCGGATGCTATTTCGTTCTTCGGAGAAAGTTCAACTGCTACTTTAATGTATTTCATTTTTTTTTGGCAAAATTAAGCATACATACTTAATCCTTGTGCCATTTATAAAAACATTATTAATTTTTTAATGGCTCAAAAATGGATTTAATAAAGAAAAAAGTTCTTGGGGTCTTATGGGCTTAAAAAGACAGCCGCAGAATCCTGCTTCCATTATGGTTTTTCGTGTATTATTATAATTAAATGCTGTATGGGCGATAAATGGTGGAAGTTTTGTACTCGTGTGTTCTTTCTGAAGTTGTTTCAAAAAATCATAGCCATCCATGTCTGGCATTTTTATATCAATGATTCCGGCAGATAAGTTCTCTGTATCATGGTATATCCGGAGAGCTTCTTCTCCGGTTTTGGCCCATAGAGTTTGGACATTTGTGCGTTTTAAGATGGAAATCAGGAGTTGGTAATTGGCGATTTCATCTTCTGCAATTAGAATTTTTTTGTCAGACCAGTCAATTATTATATCAGTTTGCATAGGATTGGTTTTTGTGTGAATGTTTTGTTTTGTGAAAAGATGTGTTTGTTGAATGGTGTGGTCAAGTGTTAGAAAGCAAGGGCTTTGGCTGTGTGCTTTTTGGTAAACGAGTCATGCTTCGTAAACGATATTTATTTTTGTTTAGTAAAAATAAATATATATGAAGAGATTTGGAATTGGCATGTTCCGGGAGGATAATTTGATAGATGAATAATTAATGGGGTTGGATCAGCAATTTTTCTTGATCAAAGGCGAAAGGTTTTGGAATGGATTGGAGTGTTGAATAGCAGAAAAATCATAAAAAAAGCAGCCTAATGAGCTGCTTTTAATTGTTTGAATGATTTTTTTAGAATGCACTGATGATACCTACGAAGTCTTCTGCTTTTAAAGCAGCTCCACCGATAAGACCACCATCAACATCTGCATTAGCAAAAAGTTCTTTAGCATTAGAAGGCTTACAGCTTCCACCATAAAGGATGGAGGTATTGTCGGCAACTTCTTTTCCGTACTTTTCAGCAACTGTTTTTCTGATGAAAGCATGAATTTCCTGTGCTTGTTCAGGAGAGGCAGTTTTACCTGTACCAATAGCCCATACTGGTTCGTAAGCTAAAACGATTTTTCCAAAAGTTTCAGCAGACAGGTGAAATAGTCCTTCTTCAATTTGAGATTTTACAACTTCAAAATGTTTTTCTGCTTCTCTTTCTTCCAATACTTCACCAATGCAAAAGATTGGTGTAAGATCGTTTGCAAGAGCAAGGTCTACTTTTTCTTTCAAAATCTCATTGGTTTCTCCGTAATAGCTACGTCTTTCAGAGTGACCCAAAATAACGTAATCAACGCCGGTAGATTTTACCATTGAGGCAGAAACTTCTCCAGTGTAAGCACCACTTACTTTATCTGCACAGTTTTGAGCAGAAACACCGATTAATTCTTTGTCTACGATTTCTGCTACTTTAGATAAATGAATAAATGGTGTACCGATGACAACTTTGCAGTTAGGCTTATTAGCCTTAAGAATGTCATTCAACTCTTTCGCCAGTTCAAGACCTTCTTCCAGGTTCTTGTTCATTTTCCAGTTTCCAGCTACAATGTTTTGTCTCATTGGTTTTTGTTTTAATGATTTTTAGATTTTGTATGCAGAGTAATTGTAAAAAGTAATAATACAATAAAATAAAGGCCTGTATAAGCTTTTTCTCTATGTGAGTTTGTTTGTTTAAATGCGTTAGATACAGGGTTTTTAAAGCTTTCTGGTTTTGGAAGGTGGTTGTAATGATACTTTGCCATTATAATTCCATCTTTTAGTACCATGAGGCCTGGATTTGAACGAATAATGGTTTTAAGCATGGTTTCATCCGCACTTAAATAATCAAAGTTGGCCTCGTGTTTAACATCAAATGCATAGATGGTTTCAGGAAGGGATGCTGTGACGCAATAAAAAGGATATCCCTTTTCCATGCAAACGTTTCTAATTTTTTTAAATTCTTCAATCTGTGTGGTATTGGCCTTCTCGAGTTTGGGGGTAATCATCAGGACAACAGGTTGGGAGTGATGCAGTAAATTGTCAGTCAAATTTTCACCCTCTGGCGTATCTAGCATGAAATTTAAAATAGGTGGTTGATAGCCTTCTTTTATCAGATTTGTTTTGCTTTCAACAAACACCCAGGTGCTGTCTTCATATGGATAGTTGTTAACATCAAATTCCTTTTTAATCCCATCTTTTTCAAGAATAAAGATAGTTTCATATTCAGGCATTGGAGCTCCTTCCGGAATTTTGCTGTCTTCTAAAATGCTGGTTCCTACTTTAAAGGGTCTGAAATCAAGTAAAGGAAGATTGTCAAGGCTATAGATGGATAGTCCTACCGCGAAAATACAGCAAAGGCCTGTCAGAAGCCAGCTTCGCCATAATGCCAGGTTTTCTTTGTAGTTTTTTCGTTGATGAAAGATTATAAAACTAAAAGGTAATGTGATGAGATTTTTATAAAACGTTTGCCAATTGGTCAGTTTTATGGCGTCGCCAAAACAGCCGCAGTCAGATACAGGATTTGCGATGGCTAAAACTAATGTCAAACCGGTAAAAAACAGCATGAATAAAAAAGCTGGAATGGCTACGAGTTTAACCCTTATTCCTACAAGGAGGTGAAAGCCAATTAAGAATTCAAAAGTAGACAATAATATGGCTAGTGGTAAGGATAAATCTTCCAGAGCACTTAAATGAAAAGCTTCAAGATAATCTTTTATCTTAATGGCCCCGCCGACCGGGTCAACCGCTTTTACAAATCCGGAAAAGGTAAATACTATTCCAATAATGAGTCGACTAATAAATCTTAACATAGAGGTAATCCGTTTTAGATCGTTTCTTCTTCAGGGAATTCAATTTTAATTAGGGCAAAAATGGCATAGTTGATCATATCCATGTAATTGGCATCAATCCCTTCTGAAATGAGCGTTTTGCCCTTATTGTCCTCAATCTGTTTGGTGCGGTGAAGTTTCATCAGAATTAAATCAGTGAATGAACTGATGCGCATTTTACGCCATGCTTCATCATAGTCATGGTTTTTATCTGCCATTAATGATTTAGCATTCTGCAACTTTTCCAAAAACATTTTCAGCGTCTCCTCATGATCCATTTCCGGTTGTTCAGCGGGGCCTAATTCCAACTGAATAATGCCCATGGCAGCATAATTTACAATGCCAATAAATTCAGAGCGGATACCTTCATCAACCTTTGATACTCCTTTGGTTTCGATGCTTCGAATGCGTTGTGCTTTAATGAAAATTTGATCTGTCATGGAACTCGGGCGTAAAATGCGCCAGGCAGTTCCGTAGTCTTTCATTTTTTTTGTAAAGATATCAGTGCAGATTCTGATAACATGTTCAAATTGTTCGTCAGTTTTATTCACTTTATTGCTTTTTGACACAAATGAGGCGTAAAATTATCAAAAATTGATGAAAATTGTCATCCGTAGACTACAATGATTTGTAATATTCTTTAGAAGGCAGTCGCTTATGAATTGAAAGCAAATATGAAAGTGTGAAAAAAAAGGTTGTTTTTAGTATAAAAAAAAGCTTTTGTTCCCGATATATGTCAGTGGCAGCTGTGATGGTTAATTGTCCGTTTGCCAAAGACAGATAAGTGAACAAAAGCTTACGTAATATACTATTTTTTTCTTATTCCAAAAGAGTATCTTGAAAATTAATTCTTAAAAGTGCATTGTGTTTATGTTTTAAAGAAGTTTGAATAAATGATTTTAGCAGGTATGGAATTTAATAGGATGATAAGAAAAAATGCAGCTTTTTTGTGGAAATAGAAAAGTCAAAAATGCAAGAGATGAGATTTTTTCATGAATAAGGCGTAACTTTTTATGGATTAATACTTGAAGTTATGGTGATCGAAATTCAATTAATTTAAAGGCGTAAAAAATAAAAATATATAATTTGAGCTAACTATCTCATTGTGATTTATAACCAAACCTAATATTTTTAATCATGAATAAGCGACATTTCTTTTTTCGGCTTTCTTCAATTTGTTATCTCTTAATTGCTAATTTGATTTCTATTTTAGGACAAGATGCGCACTACTGGACAGAACAGTATGGAACCAAATCCATGCTTTTAAGCGGATCAGTTGTGGGCAGTGTCAGTGATCTGGGAGCTGTTTATTATAATCCGGCCCGGCTGGGTGTAATTGAAAACCCGGCGTTTGTGATCAGTGCTAAGGTGCATCAATTAAAGAAGGTGACCATCGAGGATGCGCTTGGAGATAATATAGATCTTAAGAAATCGGAATTTGGAGGGGTTCCTAGTTTGGTAGCAGGTACATTCAAAATAAAATGGCTGCCCAAACATCGGTTTGCCTATGCTTTTTTAACCCGACATAATTCTGATTTGGATTTTTCAACCAGACAGGATGTTTTTGGAGATGTGATTGAGGAGATGCCGGGCGAAGAGCATTTTAGCGGAGAAGTAAGGTTAGCAAAAAAGTTTGATGAGGAATGGATTGGTGGTACCTGGTCGTATCCTATAAATCCAAATGTCAGTGTGGGCGTTTCTTCCTTTTTTACCACCCGGAGTCAGAAAGGGAGAATACGAAATCAAATGCAGTCCTATTCCGAAGCGAAAGAAGTATCAGTAATGGTGATGGATTATAATTACAGCTTTCAGCATTATGGACTGAACTGGAAAATAGGTGTGGCATTGGAATACGATAATATTATGCTAGGAATGACTATTACCACTCCAAAAGTTTCTTTAAGTGGTGATGGTTCTTTGCAGTACGATAATATTTTCACAGGTATTAATAATGATCCTGAAAACTCAGTTTATGAGGTGGCGCTTCAGGATGGATTGACTGCTAAATACAAGACCCCTTGGAGTATTGCAGCGGGGGTGGGTTTTAATTTTTGGAAAGGCACGCTTCATCTGAGTACAGAATATTTTAGTAAAGTGGATCGGTATACCGTCATGAAAGCGGATCCGTTCACAGGGCAAAGTAGCGGGAAAAAACTGGAGCATGAATTATTTCAGGATTTGAAATCAGTGTTGAACTATGGGATTGGCTATGAAATGACATTCAGTGAAAAAGTAAAAGCTTTTGCCAGTTACTCCTCCGATTATTCGTCCACTGATGGAGGAACAGGAGGAGCTATCATAGCTCCAGGGATAGAAAGGAATATATCTACTTTTTCATCTGACTTGAATCATCTGGGTGGAGGAATCATGTTGACATTTAAAGGTGCCGACATTACCCTGGGAACCACCTATTCATTTGCCAAACAAAAAATTCAACGACCGCTTGATTTTCCGGATGGCGATAATGATCCCATTTTTGGAGCCGATAATATGTCTACCATCCATTGGTCAAGATGGCGTTTTATTGTCGGTATTTCTATTCCTTTCTTTAAGGATGTGGCCAAAAAATGGGAAAATAAACTTATGGGGGAGGATAGTGTGGATTGATGTGCTATTCATCAATTTTCCCTGGTTAGTCTTTTGAGGAGGGTGCTAATAGTTTTCGATTAGTTTTTCTTCAGAAATTAAAAAAATCCTCAACCGAAAACTCAGGCGAACTTTTAAAAAAAACTAAGTAAATATGGTCTAAATACAAGCCAGACCTTGATTTTCCTTTTACTGAAATCCAGTTCATATGTGTCGTTCACATACGTATTCCTGTCAGTCGTTGATTAGATAAGCATATTATTTTTGTGTGAATTAGTTTTGAAATCGTTTGAGGACAATTCCTCAATGAATCATGAATAAATTGTAAAACTAAATTCATCGAATATGAAAGCTTTAAAGAGTGTTTTTGCGATAGCATTTTTTATCAGTGCCACCTTTACCACCCTTGCCACTGATAAGATAGAAGGTAGTAGTAATACCAAATTGGGGAATTATTTCATCGAAAAGGCAGATACTCAAATTCAGCATGAAGGGGTTGCTATTAAAACCTATGTCCTGAATTATGAAAACTTCAAGAAAGAAATTTTAATTGGTGTGGAAGATGGTAAGAAGTGTAAAAATTTTCATGTGCGAATTGATGACATGGAGATAATTTATTCTTGTGAAAAAAGTCAATTCGGTGCCCGTAAGCTTCCTAAGCAAAAAGACACGCAAGTTAATGTCAAAGAAGCGATAGATCGTCAGCAGTTTTTTTATCAAAAAGTGATCACTCAGAAGCCGAAAACTGAGGAAGAACTTTTAGGACTTATCGCCTGCTATTTCCCTAAACTATTAAAAGAGGGTTTTATTCTGAAGTAGTTTGTTAAGTTTTTGTGAGTAATTATAAAACAGTTTATACCTATCCAATAGGTAAAGTTGTTAATGGTCAAAAAAATGAGGGTGATGTAAATCAGTCTAATGTCTATTATCTAAAATCTAACGATCTATTGTGTCAATGAAATAGACCTAAATCAGCTTTAGGTCTATTGGCTAAAATCTAGCGATCTATTGAAAGTTCAATTAAGCTGAAACTTGTTGATGACCCTTTAGAATTTGTTGTTTATTGATAATAATTTGTAGTAATATATTGTTTTTCTAGTTTTGAAACCGATAACTATTTAATAATTCGTAGATTAAAGGTTTGAGTTTATTTGGCGGTAAGTTGGTTCCTTACCGCTTTTTTTTGTTTTTCATAAGTAGCTAAAGTCTCTTCTAAGTCCTTTGTTCATTAAAATGTCAATAATTTGTTATGAGGCAGGATTCAGCGAAGTGATGCGTTATCCTTTTTCAGTCGATTTTTTTTGGGGGAAGTCATTAGTTTTCATGATGTGTAAAGCTTATAGGGATCATAGCGAAGAGGATTTTCCTGATTCGATTCCCCTTCATTTGTTATATATTAGAAGGCGCTTTAGTTTCAGTGGCTCGGAAAGCTTTTGTAAATACCTGATGGGTAACTATGGAAGTGATAATGGCAGATGCTTCCTGTAGTTTTTTAAATAAATTATACCAAACATATTTTAAAATGCTCCTGGTATTAGAGGTGAAAAAATCGTTATTCTATTACCTGAAGACTTAAGATCTATTGAATGAGGCTCTGATTTCATTATTCATATACCTGTATTGAATGAGAATACGATATTTTAAACTTTTGTGGCTGGTTTGTTCCCTTTTGCCTTTCGCATACAGCTGTTCAAATAAAACAGCTGCGACAGAAAACCTGTTGAGCTATTTTATTGGTAAGCAGGAAGAGGCTGTGGTTGAAATAAACAAAGAAGTCAACCTCGCCACATGGAATACGTACATAGGGAAAAGTCGTTTCGACACATTGCAGCAAATCTATTCAGGACTGTTACGTAAGGGGAGTGCGTTATGTGAATTTAAATCTCAAACCGACCGGTTGTTTTCCGACTGTTCCGATTATGAATTCTTACATCGGTTGTATCATTCGGGCATCATAAAAGATAAATTGCTGAAGCGACAGTCGAAAGTGTTGTACTTCATGTATCGCGATAAAAAAGCAGGATTGGATAGCCTGGAGATGGCCAAGAGTCAGATTATGAAACTCTATTTCGATGTCAGGCAGTATGATCATTACCCCAAGGGCTGGCGTAATGATGAAGCTGTTTTCTCGGGGTACCAACGAAAGATTGCCATGGTGCATCAGCAAATGCATCATTTCCTGAATCAGTGTAACCAGTTTGCCCAATCCATCGGCTATGCCAATTATTTTGGTTATTTATTGGCGCGTCATGAAATCGATGAAAATAAACACCTGGACTATATTAATCGGATCGATAGCGTAACGCGCCATGATTATAAGAAGTTAAAAAAGGGAGCTGATGATTACTTATGTCGCCAGTTTGATAAAGAGACCGATGAGTTGAGTGTGTTTCATTACAATTATTTCTTTGCATCCTTAAGAAATCCCTCGGGGTGGCAATCAAACTACCACGATCGCCATGAATTCATTTCAAGCGTAACCGGTTACTACAAATGTTTTGGCATGGATGTTTCCAATTTGATTGACCCGCGTTGGGTATCCAATGATTCGTGTTGTTTGAAACAAGCATTGGCATGCAACATTGATAGTTACCACGATGTCCGGTTTTATTATAATGGACGGTATGACTTTTCAGGTATGTTAAACTGCATTCATGAGTTAGCCCATGGCTTTTGTTACAGCAGTATTTCCGATTCGGTACCTTATTTTCTTCGGGAACCGGGATTGATACTAAATGAGAGTGTGGCCATTTTCATGGAAAATCAAATTTTCAGGTCGCAAAAAGCCCGGAAAGCCATAGGTGTAACGGCTACATCGGGGGCGTTTATCGATGAACAGGTGGCTAATCCCTGGTTGCTGTTTCTAATCCGTAATTTTTTGGTCATGGCGGAGGTCGAGCGGGAGATGTTCCTAAACCCCGACCAAAACCTGTCGGCCCTTTTCTGGACAAAAGTGGAGAAATACCTTTTCCTGGAAGTCTCAGAGGAGCAAAAACACGATGAGTGGATTAAAAATGCCCCCTTACTCATGATGGACGGAAGTTACCAGGCCTACCTGTATGCCGTTATGCTGGCCGCTCAGTATGCCCATTGCCAGGACCGGCAGCCCGATTTTTGGACCTGTTTCACCAACCGGTATTTATCACAGGGAAATAGTAGCAGTTGGCAAACACATGCCGGTGCATTTTGTAAGGAAGGCATTGATCCTTCCTATTTACCACATTTCTATATGCCACAAGCGAAATGAGAGATAAATCATTAAGTCAACAAATCGTTTTTCATATTCAGTTCTGGTTGGGATATATCACGTTTTTCTCCTTCATGATCAGCCTTGAAGGCGATTTTCCCTTCTCTTTTTATTGGGTCCACTTTTTTTCAAATATCCCTGCCCTAATGGTGTTGGCCTATCCGGTGGTATATTATATATATCCCCGGCTGATGCGTAAAAAGCAGATGGCGCTCATGATTGCCCTCGCAGTTGCAATTAGTTTTGCAGCCAGTGTGGCAAAACTCTTCACCACCTATCATCTTTTCTATGGCTTGTACCTCCCCGAGGAGTTGGCCCCGGAGAACTGGCTCACCTTAAAAGCCGTAATGCGCAACCTGTTTTGGGTGTGGGTGCCAACCGGGTTGTTGCTTACCATCCGATTTTATGGCGAATGGCTGGTGTTAAACCAGGAGAAAAGTGAAATGGTGCGCCACCGTCTCGAAGCCGAACTGAAGATGTTGAAGTCACAGCTCAATCCTCATTTTCTCTTTAATGTGTTGAATAATCTCTATTCTCTGGCCATCCAGAAATCTGATAAAACACCCGATATCATTGCCCGGCTATCCGCCTTGTTTGAGTACATGCTCTACCAGGGTAATAAGTCGGATGTGAGTTTGCGTGAAGAAGTGGAGTTAATTGAGGCGTACATCGACCTGCAAGCCATGAAGTATGGGGATCGGTTGAATATGAAGTTGAGCTATGACTCAGAACTGCTCAATGAGCGCATTGCCCCTTTAATCCTGTTTCCATTCATCGAAAATTGTTACAAACATGGTTGCAGTCAAGATGCCGGTAAACCCTGGATTAAGATTGAGATAACCGGTGAGAAAGGAGCTATTCATATGATGGCTGAAAACAGTATTCCTGAAAAAACACCCGGTACAAAATCATTGCCGGGCGGACTTGGGATGGTGAATACAAAAAAGAGATTGGAGATATTGTACCCCGAACGGCATCATTTAGCCATTCAGGCAGAAGAAAAAAGCTACCGGGTACAGTTGCAGGTGGAAGGAAAACCCGTGCGGGAGAGCCAAATGGAGAATAAGGAATTAATGAAAGTATTAAATTAAAATATAAGGGATTTGCTTAAAACACGTCAGGAGGCAGGAGATTATTGTGTGGCGAGAAATGGAGAAAAAGTAATAATAAGTAGGACCCGTAATAAAAAGATAACATGCCAATGACCACAAATTGTTTAATTGTAGATGATGAGCCTTTGGCCCGAAACCTGATTCGTGAACACATCGGTAAGATGCCTGGATTCCAGGTGCAGGGGGAGTGTGGCACGGCCATGGAAGCCATGACAGCCCTGAGAGAGAATAAGATTGACCTGGTGTTTCTGGATATTCAAATGCCACAAATATCCGGTCTGGAGTTCCTGCGGATGGTCCCGCAAAAGCCACGCGTAATCATCACCACTGCCTACCGGGAATATGCCCTGGAAGGATTCGAATTGGATGTGGTGGATTATTTATTAAAACCCATCACCTTCGAACGGTTCTTTAAAGCAGTTTCAAAATACTGCCAGCAAGTGGCCACGCCTCCCATGAGTGAAAATCATGGACCGGCAAATCCCCATGAGACATCATTCATCTACGTGAAAGAAAACAAGAAGCACGTCAAAGTGAGTTTTGCCGATATATTGTATGTGGAAGGATTTAGCGAATACGTGAAGATCTTTACTCAAGAGAAACGCATCATCACCAAATTATCCCTCTCCTGGATGGAAGAACAACTGCCGGAAGTTGAATTTCTGCGTATCCATAAATCCTATATTATCGCCGTTGAGAAAATTAATGCCTTCACCGCCAATACCATCGAAGTAGGCGGAAAAGAATTACCCGTCGGCCGAAGTTACAAAGGCGTTGTGTCTAAAGCATTGCAGTTTCCCGGCATGGCTTCCCAAAATTGATTGGTTCACACTAAAAGTTATCCAAGGCAGTAACAGCTCATCCCGCGGCTGTTACTCTTGCTCTTGGAAAAAACGAAGGCAGCTTCGTGTAAATTAAGCTGTCTCGTTTTTTGTTTCTTTTGGCTGTAGCAAAAAAGTACTCCCGATGCATCGGGAGTGCGGCTAGAGCACATTGATTAATACCAATTTATTTTCGAAAGTAATGAAACGAGTCCCATAGTAGGAAAAGAGGAATAACATCTCATCCAACAAAGTCATTTTCAAAGAAGCAAATCTGCCCTCGTAAGGGCTAACAGTAACAGCACAGGGTGGAGCTCAGCGGAACCCTGTGTTCAGATCACCATTAATACCAGCGCAACCAGTAGTTCGTTCGCCGCACAATGTTCCCTGCACCGGAACGCACTTAAAGTCAATAGGAGCATTTTTTAACGTAATCAAGTCTTTTATTTCCGCTTGGTTTACGAGAGGAAAATCTGCAGGCACAACCTGTTAGCGTCCGCAGAACCTGAAAGCGTTGAAATGAAATGCTAGCCACCCTCACCACATCTAAGAAGGTTTCAATCCCTTGTTAGGCATGGCATCCCGCTATGTCTTAAGGTAAGTGCAGCTGAGATTAACCTTATTGGCGGTTTCATACCTATTATCAGTTAGGTTTTTTATAATGAATCGTTAAGTGTTGTCCATACGATTATTTATAAATTTTTGTCAGGATGATATAAAATTCAATGAGAAAGAGGATTAAATATGGAAGTGGCTTGACCAAAAAGCATTGTGGTGTGATAGAATGTAAGAAAAAAAGGCAAAAAGGTTAAGTGGCATGACTAAATAAAGAAGTGGCCTGATAAAATTGTTAGGTGGCACGATCGAAAGGTTAAGTGGTAAGACTAGACGAAGAAGTGGCATGACTAAAAAGTATTGTGGTGTGATAAAATGTAAGAATAAATGGCAAAATAGTTAGGAGGTATAATTAAATAAAGAAGTGGCATGATAAAAATGTAAGGTGGCATGACCGAAAGGATAAGTGGAGAGACTAAATGAAGAAGTGGCATGACCAAAAAGCATTGTGGTGTGATAAAATGTAAGAAAAAATGGCAAAATGATTAAGTGGCATGATTAAAAGGTGGGTATGTTCGGGTATGTTCAATATTCTGTGTCACGGGCGTTTTTCCTGTTAATATTTTTTTTGGATGAAAAAAAGAAGGAAAAGGTCATAAAAATGAATAGAACGCCATGAAACATGTTTCATGGGGACAGGCGATACAAATAATCACTAAAAAGATGAGGCTGAGAGTACGTAATGGGGATCATTGGAATAATAATTTGATTTTAATATTTTGAATGTCCGGGGCTTTTGTTAAATTAGTTAAAGATTCTATAACAGGTAGTTGGAATTAAAGCAAAATTGTTAATTAAAACTTCTACTAAACTATGAAAACAAATAGATCAATTGAAAGTATAATGCAGGATTTCAAATTGCTGATATGGAACTCGGCAGATGATCCTTTGATTTCTCCACGAATTATGGCTTTTGGCTTCACTCAGGAGGAGCTTAGCCGCGGGAAAACCCTCTACCTTTCCGTTGAGGATAGCATGAAAAAGCAGAAAAAAGAGTATGCCGAACAATATGCGGCTACCAACCAGTTCAACGCCAAACGCGATGAGATGGAGGAAGTTTTTGGAACCATCCAAAAACATTCCAGGTATGTGTTTGATGACGATCAGGAAATGTGGTCGGCCCTGGAATTGTCCAAAAAAATACCTCAGGGATATGCCCAATGGTTTCCTCACGTATCCCGTTTCTGTGAGCGATTGTTGGCCAAATCGGATGCGATTACCGAGTTGGTACCTTTTGGTCATTCGGAAGAGAAAATAACAGGGTTTATTTCTGACCTGGAGGAGTTAAATCAATTGTACTTAAGCCGTCAACGTGAGGTAGGAGATGCCCAGCAAGCCACCAAAGACCGTGACGCTAAATTTGAATTGCTCAAAAAATATTGTCTGAAACTTAAAAAACTGCTGCGATTGGTTTTTGTGGGAGAAGACGCTCAATACCTTGAAAAAGTTGGTATAAGGGTGCGCTCCTAATAATTACAATTCAACTACCTGTGTAATCCGGTCTCATAAAGATGAGGCCGGATTTTTTGATGACAGTCATTACGGTTATCTTTGGATACTATTTTTTTCATACGGGTTCTGATTAGTTTTTTTGCTATAGCAAAAACTAATCCCAATGCATCGGGAGCACCGCTTGGGTGCAATAGAGATTGCCATTTTGTTTTGGATAAAACAGCACCGTAATATAAATGCAGCAATTAGAGCTACGGGTAAGTGGCCGGGTGTACCTGATCTTTCAGGTGATTAGAAACTTTTCAAGGGATGGTCCGCAATAATTTAAGATGTCAGGCTTTTCCCCTTTTTATGTTTTTACAAGTATATAAGTAGAGAATTTTCAGCTTTAGTATATGTATTTCAAGAAGAAAACAACCATAAACTTAAGAGGTCAGTTAACCGATCTTTCCTCCCCATTGGTGATGGGGATTTTGAATATTACACCCGATTCTTTTTATGATGGTGGAAAATACACCACTTCGGACCGGATCATCAGCCGGGTTGAGCAAATATTGCAGCAAGGCGGCGACATGGTCGACCTGGGAGCCTACTCTTCGCGCCCGGGAGCCGTCGATATCTCTTGTGAAGAGGAGTGGGCCCGGTTGGCCAGTGCCCTGGGGATTATCCGCACCCATTTCCCCGATGTGGTGATTTCGGTGGATACCTTCCGGGCTGAAATTGCCAAAAAAGGGGTGGAGAATTTCGAGGTGGATATGATCAATGATATTTCCGGTGGCTTGCTCGATCCCGACATGTTTTCCACTGTCGGTAAGCTCAATGTGCCTTATATCCTGATGCACATGAAAGGTAATCCCCGTAATATGCAGGAAGCCCCAACCTATGAGGATGTGGTGAAGGAAGTGTCTCTCTATTTCTCTACCCAGGTGGAAAAATTACGACAGGAAGGAGTGACCGATATTATCCTGGATCCTGGTTTTGGCTTTGGGAAAACAATTAGTCACAACTATCAACTATTAAATCGTATGGAAGAGTTCGATTTGCATGAATTGCCTCTTTTAATCGGGATTTCCAGAAAATCAATGATATATAAATTATTGGGAGGCACGGCGGCCGATAGTTTAAATGGAACATCGGTGCTTAATACCATGGCGCTGGAACGAGGAGCTAATATACTGCGGGTACACGATGTGAAAGAGGCCAAAGAATGTATTAATTTAGTAGCTCAGCTTCATAAATAAAATAGTATGGGTTTTCTTAATCTCCGGTTAATCGACCTGGTGGATATTGTTTTAGTGGCTTATTTGCTTTTTCGGGTCTACAAATTAATTAAAGGTACTGTAGCGCTCAATATTCTTATTGGGATATTTGCCTTCATCGTATTCTGGCTCATGATAAAGGCTCTCAATATGGAGTTGTCTGCCAGTATCATGGATAACTTTGTCAATGTGGGAGTATTGGCACTCATCATTGTTTTCCAGCAGGAGATACGTCGGTTTCTGCTGCTTTTAGGCTCAAAGTATAATCTATCCGGGAAATTCTCCATGGATAAAGTTTTACTGGGTAAAGGCAAAGGGATGATGAATATCTATAATAAACCTCTGGTGAGGGCTTGTGAGCAAATGGCAAAAACAAAAACCGGGGCCCTCATTGTTATTACTAAGGATTCCGAATTGCTAGACTATGTAAGGACCGGCGAACTGATCAATGCGGTCATCTCTTCCCAACTCCTGGAAAATATCTTTTTTAAGAATAGTCCTTTACACGATGGGGCAGTGATTATTACCCGCAATAAAATTAAAGCTGCCGGTTGTATATTGCCCGTGTCACAGAACTATAGTCTGCCCAAAAAAGTGGGGCTCCGACACCGGGCAGCCATGGGTATTACCGAATCCACTGATGCGGTATCCATTGTTGTTTCCGAAGAAACAGGACGTATTTCCTTCTTTAAAAAAGGAGAGATGGAGATGGGAATAACACCCGAAGAATTAACTAAGTTGCTTGAGGAGCTATAGGCTTTTCTATTAAATTGAATATGGATGAACTTTAGTGTATTGCAAGGGATTAAAATAATCGTAATTGGCCTGATGCTAACGGGTATTCACCTGGGGGCTGCCCGGTTAATCATTAAGCGAAAAACAGAATTTAGTCAGAAGATGTGGAGTGCTGTTTTTCGCTTATTAATGACGGGATTATATCTGGTTGGCGGGTTCCTTGTCACTCAAGTTCTGAATATTAACCTCCATGATATCTTGGATGTGGTAATTATCGGAATTGGCTCATTTGAATTCACCGTTTATCAGCTTTTCTTTATTGTGGGGGCCATAGCCTTTATGTGGATGGTCAATAAACTGATGAAGATTCTTCTGATCAAGTTTGGCCTTCGCTGGGAATTAAGTCCCAAGATGCTTAATTCCATCCGGCATTTTATCTTGGTGGTTATTTCCATCCTATTGATTAGTGTCATTATTAATTTTTCAGATAGTGGCATTCAAAATTTTCTCCGGATCAAGTTGTTTACCATTAACCAGGTGACGATTCGTATATCCGCTATTCTTACTTCAGTGATCGCCGTGTATGGCGTATCCGTTATGATTAAGCTCATTGAGCTGATGTATCACAAGCAGGTAGTCCGGAAGAAGATGGATGAGGGAAGAAGCAAAACGGCTTTTCAGATTATCCGCTATTTCATTTGGGTCATCACCATCATTCTGTTGATTGATTCCCTGGGCGTGAATGTAACGGTACTCATTGCCGGTTCAGCTGCTCTTTTCGTTGGTTTGGGGTTCGGGGTACAAAGTTTATTTAATGATTTTGTCTCCGGTATATTATTGCTTTTTGATGGAAGTATTCGTATCAATCATATTGTAGAGATAGAAAATAACATTGTTGGAAAGGTGTTGGAAGTGGGATTGCGAACAACAAAAATCCTCACCAGGGACAATATTTATATGATTATCCCCAATCACAAATTTGTCGACGACAATGTTATTAATTGGAGCTATAATACAATGGAAACCCGCTTTAATATTGAAGTGGGCGTGGCTTATGGTTCCGATGTTAGGTTAGTTGAGAAGTTACTCGTTCAAGTCGCAATGGCGCACCAGGAGATACTGCAAAGCCCGGATCCGTTTGTTTATTTCAAAAATTTCGGCGAGTCGGCTCTCGATTTTCAGCTTTACTTCTGGGTCAATGATTCTTTTAGGGTGGAGCGCATAAAAAGTGATCTGCGATTTGCCATTGACGAGATATTTCGCGAAAATAAAATATCCATTCCATTCCCTCAGCATGACTTGCATTTAAAGTCAGGGTGGTTGGTAAATAAACAGGATTGAAAATAAGAAGAAAGGAGCTTTGGTGTGAGAGCGGAAACTTGTTCTAGGAAAATAGCAATTAGTGGTGTTAGTGGATTTATCGGGTCCGAATTAGCTCATTTTTTAGAGGCTAAAGGATTTGAAATTGTTCCAATAACGCGTAAGTTATTTGATTTGCCTGCCAAGATGTTAGCATTTCATTTGAATGGCATCGAAGGGCTTTATCATCTGGCAGGGGCGCCTGTTTTAAAACGTTGGACAAAGGCATGGAAGAAAGAGATAAGGGAGAGCCGCATCCTAACTACCCGCAAGTTAGTCGATGCCATTTCTTTAATGCCGGTGAAACCCAAATTCGTATTTTCTGCTTCCGCAGTTGGGATTTATGATCCTTATGAGGTTCATGATGAGTTCTCAACCTGCTTTGCCAATGATTTTCTGGGTTCTGTATGTCTGGATTGGGAAAAGGAAATATTAAAGCTGCAGGGGCAGGATTTGCGTTTGGTAATCGGGCGGTTTGGGTTGGTCTTTGATAAGAAGAGGGGTATATATGCCCGGCTTATAAAACCTTTTAAGGTAGGATTGGGTGGATATGTTGGAATGGGCCATCAGGCCTTTCCGTTTATACACATCAAGGATCTATTGAATGCCTTGTGGTTTGTTTTAGATAAAGACAAGATTAATGGTGTTTATAATTTTGTGGCGCCACAGATGATTTCCAATGTTGAGTTTACCAAAATGTTAGCTGAAAAAATGAATCGCCCTTCTTTCATGAAGGTGCCGGAGTGGCTCATAAGGCTGGTGTTTGGTGAAGGGGCCGAGATTTTGGTTAAAGGTCAGAAGGTGTTGCCGGCTCGATTATTAAAACAAGGATTTGATTTTCGCTTTCCTGTGATGAGCGATGTGTTAGATGACTTACTAAAGAAAGAGTGAAGGTTGTTTTAATTCATTACCGTTATCTGAAATCTAACGATCTATTCTTTTAAAATAGAGATAAAAAAAGCGGGTTGCTTTCGCAACCCGCTTTTATATTTATGAAAGACTCAATTAGTCTGTTCTTACAATTGAGGACCTGCAGCAACAAGAGCTTTTCCTTCTTCGTTGTCAGTATATTTTTCGAAGTTTTTGATAAAGCGGCTTGCAAGATCTTCTGCTTTAGCTTTCCAATCTGCTGCATTTTCGTAAGTGTCACGAGGATCAAGAATGTCTGTGTGAACACCTTCAAGAGCAGTAGGTACTTCAAGGTTGAAGACAGGAATTGTTTTAGTTTCTGCTTTTTCGATTGATCCGTTAAGGATAGCATCGATAATACCACGGGTATCTTGAATAGAGATACGTTTTCCAGTACCGTTCCATCCAGTGTTTACCAAATAAGCTTCAGCTCCGTGCTCTTCCATTTTTTTCACCAATTCTTCACCGTATTTTGTTGGGTGTAGTGAAAGGAAAGCTTCACCGAAACAAGCAGAGAAAGTAGGTTGTGGAGTAGTTACGCCACGCTCAGTTCCTGCAAGTTTAGCAGTAAATCCTGATAGGAAGTGGTATTTAGTTTGCTCTGGAGTCAATTTCGATACGGGAGGCATTACTCCGAATGCATCAGCAGTAAGGAAAATAACTTTTTTAGCATGGCCTGCTTTTGATACAGGTTTTACGATGTTTTCGATGTGGAAAATTGGGTATGATACACGTGTGTTCTGAGTAACAGAACCATCAGCGAAATCACATTTACCGTTTTCACCTACAGTTACGTTTTCCAACAATGCATTACGCTTGATGGCACCGTAAATATCTGGTTCAGCAACTGGGTCCAGGTTGATGGTTTTTGCATAACATCCACCTTCGAAGTTGAATACACCTTTGTCATCCCAACCGTGCTCGTCGTCACCGATCAACTCACGTTTTGGATCAGTAGATAGGGTAGTTTTTCCTGTACCTGACAAACCAAAGAAGATAGCTACATCACCCTCTTTACCTTTGTTAGCTGAACAGTGCATAGCAGCCATACCGCGCAATGGAAGGTAGTAGTTCATCATAGCGAACAAACCTTTCTTCATTTCACCACCATACCATGATCCACCAACAACGTGCATTCTTTCAGTCAGGTTGAATACAGTGTAAACTTCTGAATTCAAACCATGTTTTTCCCAGTTTTTATTAACTGTTTTTGAACCGTTTATGGATACGAAATCAGGTTCTCCGTAGTTTGCCAGTTCTTCAGCAGTTGGACGGATAAACATGTTGGTTACAAAGTGAGCTTGCCATGCAACTTCCATGATGAAACGTACTTTTAAACGAGTATTTTCGTTTGCACCACAGAAAGCATCTACTACGTACAATTTTTTACCTGAAAGTTGTTTTGCAGTGTTTTCTTTTAACTCTGCCCAAACTTCAGGAGAAACAGGTTTGTTGTCGTTTGGTGAATGTTCCGATGTCCACCAAATTGTATCTTTAGTGGTTTCATCTTTTACAATGTATTTATCTTTAGGAGAACGTCCGGTAAAGATACCAGTCATTACATTTACAGCACCTAAATCAGTAACTGTACCTTTCTCGTAACCTTCTAAACCTGGTTTAGTTTCTTCTTCGAAAAGAAGCTCATAAGATGGATTGTGAATAATCTCTTTTACGTCGGTAATCCCGTACTTGCTTAAATCCAAATTAGCCATAATGATAACAATTTGTTATTTAAATGAATATAATTGCTTTCAGTTTTATTTCGGTGATGCAAATATAGAAAAGTTTTCAATTACAGAATTATTTCTTTATTCTTTTTTCTTCAAAAAACCTGTTTTTAACATTTTTTTAAGATTCAGGGTAATAATATGGGTGTTTTTTAGTGCTTAAGTAATTGAAAAACAGAACAAACACAAGTAATTGTCCAGGTATTTAGAGGCGTTTGTTTTTGGCTAGTAGGTTAACGCTTTTAGTATGAAAAGGTTTACGTGATTTGGTGATTTTTTTGATTTTAAAATCGTAAGGAAAATTGAAAGCAATAAATAGTTGGCTTATTGGTAGGTGAAAGACAGGAAGGTAAATGGTGGAGATGGAAGTAAATCGGTATAACCAAAACAGCCTTTATCGCATAGTGGATAAAGGCTGTTGAGTAAGAAGTTTAGAATTATCAATTCTTTGCTTACGACCTTGGGTGGAATTGTATAATTGTGTTTTTTAAGTATTCCTTATCAAGATGAGTATAGATCTCAGTCGTAATAATTGATTCATGACCAAGCATTTCTTGAACAGCACGCAGGTTAGCACCACCATCAATCAAATGTGTAGCAAATGAGTGACGGAAAGTATGCGGGCTGATGTTCTTAACGAAACCAAGTCTTTTGGTCAGGTTTTTAATGATGGTGAAAATCATCACACGAGATAATTTTTTTCCTCTTCTGTTGAGGAAGAGAATATCTTCGTGTTCAGGAAAAATATTTAAGTTTCGGCGATATTCACTTAAATACAGATTAATTTCTTTGATAGCTTTTGTGCTAATAGGAACTAATCTTTCTTTATTTCCTTTTCCTTCAATTTTCACAAACCCAGACTCAAAGAATAGGTTGGAAATTTTAAGGTCAATCAACTCAGAAACCCTCAAGCCACAGCTGTATAGAGTTTCAAGGATAGCTTTGTTACGCTGACCTTCTGGTTTTTTAGTATCAACAGCATTAATAATTGAATCAATCTCTTCCACTGATAAAATCTCAGGAAGCTTACGTCCAATTTTTGGTGATTCAAGAAGAGCGGTTGGATCTCTGTCCACTTTTTCTTCGATCATCAAAAATTTGTAGAATGATTTAATACCGCTAATTACGCGTGCTTGAGTTCGTGGGCTGATGCCTTTGTTTGCAACCCATTCCATCATCTCTTTCAGATGGTTAAGACGGACATCCTCAGGTGCTAACTTGTAGTTTTTTTCCTCAAGAAAGGCGACCAATTTTGTCAAGTCAGTTACATACGCGTGGATAGAATTGTCAGAAAGACCTTTCTCCACCTTCAGATAATTTCTGAATTCGTTAATTTCTGATTCCCAATTCATGATTCTTGTAATTTAGTAATTGATTTCCCGTATCAAATATTGAGTAAAAATAAGAAATCAACTGATAATGCGCAAGAAAAATGACAATAAAAATTTATGATAAGGGTTATTTTTTTGTTGTAACGGCTTGAAAAATTGGATTTTTTTATTCCGTTAAACTGTAGTAATTTTGGGGCAAATTGCTTACCAATATTAATGTATGAATGTTCTTATCATTAACGGTCCAAACCTAAACTTGTTGGGTATCAGGGAAACAAGTATTTATGGCGAAAAATCATTTACGCAATATTTTGAAGGAATTTGTAAAAAATATCCACAATATCATTTCGAATATTTTCAATCTAACATTGAGGGAGAATTAATAGATAAAATCCATGAGGTAGGATATTCCTATGATGGAATTGTATTAAATGCTGGGGCCTATACGCATACATCACTAGCTTTGGCTGATGCAATTTCTGCTGTGAAAACACCTGTTATTGAAGTTCACATTAGCAATGTTTTTAAACGGGAAAAAGTCAGACACCATTCATTTATTGCACCTGTGTGTATGGGTTCTATCTCTGGTTTTGGTCTTGATTCTTATCGTCTTGCTATCGAGGCTTTGTCAAGTGTTATTTAAAAAGATGTAAGAAAATCTGGATTTAATTGCGCTGAGAGTTCAGGATTATATAAAATTTCAGAAAAGGTTTTTGAATAGGAATAAAAAATTTTCGCACACCACCAAGGAAAAAAGTTTATTATGAAGAAGTTTACAAAAATCGTTGCTACAGTATCGGATCAACGATGTGAAGTTGATTTTGTCCGAAGCTTATATAAAGCCGGGATGAATGTTGTAAGAATGAATACGGCACATGTTGATTTTGAAGGAATTGCGAGGGTTGTTAATAATGTTCGGGAAGTTTCGGATAAGATTGCTTTATTGGTAGATACCAAAGGGCCTGAAATTAGAACTACCGTATCTGATGCAGCCATAGAACTGAAAGCAGGGGAAACTGTTCGATTAAAAGGAGATCCTGATTGTAAGACAACCAAAGAATGTATTTGTGTTTCTTACCCTGGATTTGTTGGTGATCTTTCTGTTGGTAGCCTTATTTTAATAGATGATGGCGAAATAGGTCTTGAGGTAAAAGGAAAAGAAGAGGATTATCTTGTTTGTGAGGTAGGTAATAATGGAGAGCTCGGAAGTCGTAAAAGTATTAATGTTCCGGGTGTGCGCATTAATTTGCCATCACTCACAGAAAAGGATAAAAGCTTTATCAAATGGTCTGCCGAAAATGAAGTGGACTATATTGCGCACTCCTTTGTGAGGAGTAAGGATGATGTATTAGAAGTCCAGAATGAGCTGGATAAATATAATAGCCCCATTAAAATCATTGCTAAGATTGAAAATCAAGAGGGAGTTGAGAAGCTCGAGGAGATATTGGCGCATGTGCATGGAGTAATGATTGCTCGGGGTGATATGGGAATTGAGATTCCGCAGGAGAAGATTCCTGGCATTCAACGCCGAATGATTCGTAAATGTGTGGAAGCTAAAAAACCGGTTATTGTTGCTACTCAGATGTTGCATTCAATGATTAAAAACCCACGTCCGACAAGGGCGGAAGTAACCGATGTAGCTAATGCTATTTATTATCGTACGGATGCGATCATGTTGAGTGGGGAGACTGCCTATGGTGATTATCCTGTTGAGGCAGTAAAGACAATGTCCCAGATTGCCCGCGAGGTGGAAGCATCAAAAGATAGTAAAAATGATATTCCGGTAGATATCGTGAAGCATGATATTACAGCGTACCTGGCTGACACTGCTGTGAAGGCGTTAAAAGAGCTGGATATTAAAGCTATCATTACTGATAGTCTTTCTGGTCGGACAGCACGTTATTTAGCGGCGTTCAGAGGTTCTTGTCCTGTGTTTGGTTTGTGCTATAATAAGAGAATAGGACGTGAATTAGCATTGTCATATGGTGTTTTCCCTAAGATTATGGAGGCTGGGAAAAACAAGAGTGATATCCTTAAAAAGACACTAAAAAAATTGAAGAAAAAGGATTTTCTCAATGATGATGATTTAGTAGCTTATTTAGGTGGTAGTTTTGGTGTAGGTGGGGGAACAACCTATCTTGAGATTATTACCGTTAAAAGGCTCTTAAAAAAAGTAGAGAGCTACATCGATTAGTTGGATTACATTAGAATAATACGAAAAGGGCTGTCAGATTGATTTGACAGCCCTTTTTGTATGTCTATTATTGGAAATAAAGATTCAGACAGTTTCTCGTAGGTTAATTGGATAATATAGGTATAGCGTGTATTGATAGATTCATGGAAAGGCTTCCAGTAGCTGTAGTAGTCAATATTCAGGAAACAATAGGAAAAAGGTAATTGAGATATGATGACGGGAAATTGTACCTCAGAAGAACTTTTTAAGAGGAATGATGCCATATCATTAAAATGACTCTTATTCCGAGAAAATAGGGAAGGAACAAGCCTTAAATATACTTTATCCATAAAACTAAAACCAGTATTTTGAATGCAGTAAAGGGGAATGAAGAAAAGTCGCACCAGGCAGTGATTAGTGGGGATGGCGGAAATATCACTGGTTAGTTGATTGGTCAGAGAAAAAATGTGATTTTTTTTAATCGTTATAATTGGCTGAAACCAAAAGATGTATTGGTATTATAGGGAAGCGTAATGTTGAAAAACCCGCATGAATAAAGAGATTGGTATTGCAGAAACAAAAAGAAGCATTATCTTTGCATCGCTTTCAAGGAGAGGGTTACACTGGTCTGGTAGTTCAGCTGGTTAGAATGTCGGCCTGTCACGCCGAAGGTCGCGGGTTCGAGTCCCGTCCAGACCGCCAAAAAAACAACGGTTTTGAAGTGACTCTCTTGGTCTGGTAGTTCAGCTGGTTAGAATGTCGGCCTGTCACGCCGAAGGTCGCGGGTTCGAGTCCCGTCCAGACCGCTGAAGAAAGCAGTTTATTGATTTTTTACTTGGTCTGGTAGTTCAGCTGGTTAGAATGTCGGCCTGTCACGCCGAAGGTCGCGGGTTCGAGTCCCGTCCAGACCGCTTAAGTAAAAAAGAGTTTAATGATTATTACTTGGTCTGGTAGTTCAGCTGGTTAGAATGTCGGCCTGTCACGCCGAAGGTCGCGGGTTCGAGTCCCGTCCAGACCGCTAAGTAAGAAAGTTTAATGGTTATTATTAGGTCTGGTAGTTCAGCTGGTTAGAATGTCGGCCTGTCACGCCGAAGGTCGCGGGTTCGAGTCCCGTCCAGACCGCAAAAAGCCCTCTTTGGAGGGCTTTTTTGTTTCATAAAGGGTAGTTTTTTTATCTTCTGTACCCGTCATCGTCCTTCATTTTTTTTGCTTACTAATAACTGTTGCCTTTAGTTTGTTGTTTTAATATGATCCTTCATTATACATCTCGGAGGCGCTGAGACGCAGAGATTTTTCATCAATTGGAGTTGAGATTGTTCTTTGGTAAGTACAGGTTGTTTCAAAATATTTCTACCTGTTTCAACGTATCTCTATTTATCTCTAAATGTTTCCATCTATTTCCTTCCTCTAACTTCTGATCTCTATCCTCTCTGTGTATTTCCATCCAATTTGAACAGCATGTTGGTAAAAAAATGCTTCCTAAGCGCCTTGATTACTAGTCTTTCATCTTTTTGCCTGGAATGAGAAGAATTGCTCATGGCAATAGGCCATCAGTTGAAAATCTGATTTTTTGTAAAAGTGTTACAGTGTAGCGGGGAGGGTTAACTCATGTGGGTAGATATCATTGTATGGTAATCACCTGAAATCCGGTGATTGATTGCCATAGTAAAAACAAAGGTTATTTTACGAATTTCAATACTGTTTCAGGAAGGTTGAGGCTTTGCTTTAAGGCTTGACTGGGGTTTTCTGTAAAGGCCGTATTTGGATTTTTTGAGCCTTATTTGGGAGTATCTTGAGTGGCTATTGTAATACCAGGAGTGAGTGTTCGACCTCCGGCGTTTACCAGAGATCGTACATTTCCTGTAGGAAGGTGTTCCTTCCTATTTAAAGAGGGAAAAATGAACTTTCCCATATTTTCTCACTTCGAAGAAATGCGGGTGGTTCGAAAAGCTTTTTTTATCCGAGTGCTCCAAAATGAAAAAACCATTCTCGCTTAATATTGGTCGGCTAAATACCAGGTCGGGTAAATTATCCAACGTTTTCAAGTCAAATGGAGGATCAGCAAAGATGATATCAAACGTCTCGTCGCATTTTTCAAGGTATTTGAACGAACAATACTTGAAGGGACGGATTTGCGTGTCCAGCTTCAGTTTTTTTACCGTGTCACTAATGAATTTATAATGTTTAAAATTCTTTTCAATGCAGGTGATATGCTGACAGCCGCGAGAAGCAAATTCATAAGAGATGCTACCCGTACCCCCAAATAAATCCAATACCTTCTGATCTTCGAAATCAATGCGATTACCCAATACATTAAAAAGATTCTCCTTGGCAAAATCGGTCGTAGGCCGAGCCGAAAAGCTTTTGGGAGGACTGAATCTTATACCTTTTAGTTGTCCGCTAACTATACGCATGAAGAGATATTTAGAAGGTTATAGTATTTCTCTTTTGAGATGTTTTTATAGGCATTACTGTAGTCGAAATGGCGGCTGGGAGTAATGAGTTTTGTCTTACGAAGATATTTTTTCAACAACAGGAAGTATGGATTCTGACGACTCTCAATACCACTGATGAATACATCTGTTTGGTCCTGTGTCAACTTTAGCTGCTCGAATGCCAGCAATACGTAATAGACAAAGTCGGTATCGTTTGTATAGCGAAAAGAGTTACACAGTTGCAGGTGATGTTTGTGGAGTACCACAATATCGAAAAATCCCTCTTGAATATTAACCTGTAGAACGTATTCCCCTTTGTCTGAGGAGGCCATTATCAGGTTCGATTCAATCATTGGAGTGAATTGCTGATAAAGGCTGATATCCTGAAATTGATTCTTTAAAAGGTGGTAAAGGAATTCCGGTATCGCGAATACATTCCAGGCATCAAGCATCCGAATTTTATTCGAAATAACCTGGGTAGCTTCCTGGTTACCGGCATGGGTAAAGTTTATTACATCGGTTATTTTGTCTTTGTGGTAGAGTGCTCCGGGGATGATGGTGGCCCGGGTGGTGTTGAATACCACAAAGGTTTTTTTGTAGGAATAACTCAGGATCTCTTCCGTGAGAAGCAGTTCCTGTGTTTTTGACCAGTTCACGTCCTTTTGTTTGAACGGAAGGTGTTTAAAAAGGATGTAATTGTTCCTGACCGGGTCAAGAATACAAAAAGAAAGTCCATCCAAAGAAATTTGGATGGACAAAAAATAAGATGACGTAATATTTTTGTCAAATGTGTCGTCGACAACGAACAATGATGTCATATGCTTTACTCCCAGTTACCGGCATTGTTGTTAGTTTCATCCAGCGATCCAACTTTTAAGCCTGGGTATCTTTCCAGTTTCTGTGTTTTGTCGCTCAGGTTGATGATTTCCTGCTTTTCAAGACCGTTTAGGTAAATGTTGTTGTGTACTTTGGCTTCAAACACTTTTACTTTTACTCCTGATCCTGTGGTAACAATACCTGAACCCATTTCGAACTGCTCGTTTTCCGTAAAAGGAACGTAACGTAATGAGTCGATGGGATACGTTTTTGAGAAGAGTGAATCTAACACACTCACAGGAATGGTATCACGACTGATGATACCAAGTGCTAATGCTTTCACTTCTGTCATACCTTCATTTAACATGCTGTCAGTAAGACTTCCCTCTTTTTTAACCAACTGCAGTGAATCTGTTTTCACAAAATTGATTAACGTATCAAAACTTCCTGTATAACGATTATGCACTGACTTGTAGGCCACCTGAGCTTCCCGAATATCTTTCAAGCGTTGAATAACGGCTTCGCTTCTTGTTTTGTATTCTTTTTTAAACTCAATTGGTCTATTAATACTCTCGTAGCACAGATAGCCTAGGATAATGATGGCAACGGTCAGGATAATCTGAATAACTGTTTTCATTATTTTTCGGATTTTGTTTTAGTATGAATGCACAAATTTAAAAAAAAAATCTATTTATAAATTTGCACTGGTTTTATTTTAAGAAAAAATGCTCGATACACACATAGCAAATGTTCTCACGCAAAAGTTTTCTTTTGCGCCAACGCCCTCTCAGGAAAAGGCGATAGGGGCCCTGGCCCGGTTTTTAACCAGCTCCGAACAACAAAAAGTAATGATCTTAAAAGGGTACGCCGGAACCGGCAAAACCTCACTCATGAAAGGGTTTGTGGAGGTGCTGGACGAATTTAAAACGCCTTCGGTGCTGATGGCGCCCACCGGCAGGGCGGCCAAAGTGTTGAGTGGCTATGTGGGGAAACCGGCCTACACCATTCACAAAATTATTTACCGGCAAAAATCGGCCAACGATGGTCTGGGAAGTTTCGATCTCAACTTCAATAAAAACCAAGATGCTGTTTTTATTGTGGATGAAGCCTCCATGATTTCCAATAATCCCAATGACGGCACCGCCTTTGGAAGCGGCCGGTTGCTCGACGATGTGATAAAATACGTATTCATGGCCCGGAATGCCCGGCTGTTGATCATTGGTGACACGGCCCAGCTGCCGCCGGTTTCGGTGGCCGAGAGTCCCGCGCTGGAGAAAATGATGCTTGAAGGGTATGGTCTTTCGGTCGATGAATGTGAATTGACCGACGTGGTGCGGCAGGACCTGGAGAGCGGTATCCTTTATAACGCCACCAAAATTAGAACGCAAATCGATTCGGAATACGACCTGGATGATTTCCCTCAGCTACAAACTACAGGTTTTGACGACATTCAACGCATCTCCGGTGAAGAGCTCATTGAAACCCTCTCCACTTGCCAGGACCAGTTTGGCTTGGAGGAGACCTTGGTGGTGACTCGCTCCAACAAACGCGCCAACCTGTTTAATAATGGTATCCGTAATTCCATCCTCTATCGTGAAGAAGAGCTCACCCGTGGCGATTACCTGCTCATTGTGAAAAATAACTACCACTGGGTGAAGGATTACAAGGAAGTGGATTTTATCGCCAACGGCGACCTGGGCGAGGTGGTGCGCATCAACGGCTATGAAAATTTGTACGACCTGCGTTTTGCCGACATCACCTTGCGGCTCGTCGATTATGACCTGGAGGTGGATGTGAAGGTGATCCTCGACGTGTTAAATATGGAGACCCCCGGCATGCCCGCCAAGCAGCAGGAAAATTTTTTCTATCAGGTGCTGGAGGACTACCAGTATGAAAAATCGGCTGCCAAGCGCTACGAAGGCGTTAAAAACAATCCCCATTACAATGCCCTGCAGGTGAAATTCGGCTATGCCATGACCTGCCATAAAGCCCAGGGCGGACAGTGGAAAGCTGTTTTTGTCGACCAGGGCTATATCACCGAAGAACACTTGGGAAAATCATACCTCCGCTGGCTCTACACCGCCTTCACCCGCGCCACCGAGAAACTTTACCTGGTTAATTTCCGCGATGAATTTTTCAATGAATAGCCCCCGAGATTATTTTTTGGGCGGCCGGGCGGGTGCTCCGTTATAGCGCTTGCCCCCCGGGCTGTGTGGCGTCTGCCGGTACGTGGGCTCCTTCGTCGCCTCCGCCCGGCACGCCACATCAGCCCCGGCGGCAAGCGGCTGCCACTGCGCCCCCTGCCGCAGCATCATCACAGCCGGAGGGGTAACAGCGAGCCGGTAATGGTTCGAAGGTAACCGGTCGAAAGTGAAAGGTGACAGGTGAAAAGTGGCAGGGATAAAAAAGCAGCCACAGGTGAACGGTGTAAAAAGAGGATGTAAGCCTGTAAAATCTTTTTGTTTCATGGATTTTTGATAAAGATCAATCTCAGAGTCATCCCGGAACAGTCCGCATCGTTTGGAAAGTGGTCCGTGTCATCCCGGAACAATCCGCATTGTTGCTCCGGTGGTCCGGGTCATCCCGGAACGGTCCGCATTATTGCTCCATTGGTCCGGGTTATCCCGGAATGGTCCGCATTGTTGCTCTGTTGGTCCGGGTCATCCCGAAACAATCCGCATCGATGCTCCGGTGGTCCGTGTCATTCCGAAACGGTCCGCATCGTTGCTCTGATGGTCCGGGTCATCCCGGAACGTTCCGCATCATTGAGAAACCGGTCCGGATGATTTTTGGGTGGAACGAACCCAAAGAAATGCGGCCATCCCTGTTAGGGGTAATGGGGAAGGTATCAGCAAAGTTACTAATACGAGTTAGCCGGTGAGGGACCTCGGCCAGGGATTGCAGTGGAAACCCCGCAGCGAGGCATGGCTGGCGGGAGGGGATAGCGAGGAGTTGCAACGGAAAGCCCGGCCCTGAGCCTCAGGCGAAGGGGGACGCCTAAAAAAAAGGGATAAGGATAGGTGCTTAGGTTGCAATTTTTACCAACATGTGGTTCAAAATGGATGGAGATACTTTAAGACCGGTGGAGATATATTGAAATAGATGGAAACATATAGAGATAAATGGAAATACATGGAAACAGGTGGAAATATTTAGAGATAAATGGAAATATATTGAAGCAACTTGTACTTACCATTGTCAACCTCAAAGAACGCTCTTACCTCCCTATTGATAAAAAATCTCTGTGCTTTTTTCTGCAATCAATGGATAACAAAATTGTGATGAAGGGCGTCTGTCTTTTTTGTGTCGTACCTACGGCACTTGTTTGGTTTGCTTGTTAATGTCTACCATACTGTTGTGCCGATGACACTGATTGATACAACGGCATTATCATATCTCTGTGTCTCTGTGTCTGGGTGTTTTCATTGGGACATTGTCCCAAATTCTACTTACATTTTGGCATCGCCCCAAAAAGAGAGTAGTGTAAATCAGTCTAAGGTCTATTGTCTAATAATCTAACGATCTATTAATACTAATCTCTCAATACTTTCTCGGCTGAAATTATAGGGGTAAAAACACAAAAGCCACCTGGTGATCAGGTGGCTTTTGTGGCTTGTTATCTTGTGCTAAAGATTAAGGTCTTTGACAATTAAGTCGATCTTTTCTTCGGCTTTTTTATCTGCGTTTTCGTACTCTGCCTCATTGGTGAGCGGTACTTTTACTTCGAAGTAAAATTTGATTTTGGGTTCGGTGCCCGATGGACGTACCGACACCTTGGAGCCGCCTTCGGTGAAAAACTGCAGCACGTTGGAGGTGCATGGGAAATCCAATTTGGTGACTGATCCGTTGCCGGTGCTGGCTTCCAGTGTGGCGTAATCTTTCACCAACGATACTTTTTCGCCGGCCAGTGTTTTTGGCGGGTTCTCGCGGAAATTTTTCATGATTTCCTGGATTTCGTCGGCACCTGTTTTGCCTTTGCGCACGATGTAGATCATCTTCTCTTTGGAGAAACCATACTCCAGGTAGATGTCTTTGAGCACGTCATACAACGATTTGTTGTTGTCTTTGGCCCAGGCGGCAATTTCAGCCATCATGGAAACAGATGCTACGGCGTCTTTGTCGCGTACGTAGTCGCCTGGCAGGAAGCCGTAGGATTCTTCACCACCACAGATGTATTTTTTCACCCCTTCCAGTTCGCGAATCTCTTTGGCAATCCACTTAAAGCCGGTGTAGACATCGAAAAATTCCACGCCGTTTTTCTCGGCAATTGCTTTCAGCATTTCGGAGGTGACGATGGTTTTAATGATGTATTCCTTACCGGTGAGGAGGCCTTTTTCTTTCCATTTTTTCAGCATGTACCAGGTGAGTAAAATGGCCGTTTGGTTACCGTTTACCAGGAAGAATTCACCCTGCGGATTTTTGATGGCAATACCCAAACGGTCGGCATCGGGGTCGGAAGCCATCACGATGTCGGCATCCGTTTCGCGGGCTTTGGCCAGGGCCATTTCCATGGCGGCGGGCTCTTCGGGGTTGGGGGATACCACGGTTGGGAAATTACCGTCTACTACGTCCTGCTCGGGCACGTTAATGACATTGGTGAACCCGGCATTTCTTAAGGCGGCCGGAATCAGTTCAACACCGGTACCGTGAATGGGGGTGTATACAATTTTCAGGTCGGCATTGCGGTTGATCACCTCCTGGTCGAGCAGGATATTTTTCACCTGTTCCAGGTAGAGCTCGTCGGTTTCCTTACCCAGGGTGGTGATGAGTTCGGGATTGCCGTCAAATTTAATGGCATCGATTGATGAGATGTTGTTGACTTCATCAATGATGTTGGTGTCATGCGGGGCAATCACCTGGGCGCCATCGTCCCAATAGGCTTTGTAGCCATTGTATTCTTTGGGGTTGTGAGAGGCGGTGATGATAACACCACTCTGGCATTTTAAATGACGGATGGTAAAGGAGATCTCGGGCGTTGGGCGCAGGTCTTCGAACAAGAAGGCCCTGATGCCGTTGGCTGAGAAAATATTGGCCACCGTTTCGGCAAAATAGCGGCTGTTGTTGCGGCAGTCATAACCAATCACCACTTTGATTTCGTCCAGGTGGGCGAATTGTTGCTTCAGGTAATTGGCCAGTCCTTGTGTGGCAGCACCCACGGTGTAGCGATTCATGCGGTTTGATCCGGGTCCCATGATGCCGCGCAAGCCGCCGGTACCAAATTCCAGGTCTTTATAGAAGGAATCAATCAGGTCTGTTTTATCTTCGTTATCCATCATTGATTTGATGGCGTCTTTTGTTTGTGTATCGTAGTTTCCATTAAGCCACGATTGCGCTTTGGCAACGATAGCTTCAGAGACGTTTTGGTTTTTCATGCTTGAAAAATTTATGGGTTTATTTAGGATTCAATTTCTTCATGCAGTAATACTGCCAAGCATTTCTCAAGGCTTGCCTGCCAATGCGGGATGGTGATTTTGAACTGTTTCTTTATTTTGGTTTTATCCATCACGGAATAGTAGGGGCGTGGCGCCGCTGTAGGGTATTCCTTTGAGGAGATGGGCAGCACCCGACAGGTGCTGTGTGCTTGTTGAAGTATGTTTACGGCAAAATCATACCAGCTGGTCACGCCTTCGTTGCTGTAATTATAGATGCCGGGGGTGAATTTCACCCGGCCGGTGTTTATTTTCTGCAACATGGTAATTACCGCATTAGCCAAATCTTCGGCATAGGTGGGCGATCCCAATTGATCGAAGACAACTCTTAGTTCTTCGCGTTGGTTACCTAGTTTGAGCATGGTTTTTACGAAGTTGTTCCCAAACGAGGAGTAGAGCCAGGAGGTGCGCAGAATGATTGTATCCGGTTGGTGTTCCACCAGTTTTTTCTCGCCCAAAAGTTTTGTTTGTCCGTAATAGGATTCGGGCAGGGAACTGGCATCTTCGGTATAGGGTTTCCATGCTTTGCCATCGTACACGTAGTCCGTGGAGATGTGAATCACCCGGGTGTTATGGTAGCGGCATTTCTGGCCTATGTGATTAAGGGCTTCACTATTGGTGGCAAAGGCTTTAATCCGTTCGGTTTCTGCTTTATCAACGGCCGTGTAGGCGGCGCAGTTAATTAAATAGTGGTAGTCTTGCCCGTTGAGAGCAGCTTCCACTTGGTCGGGTTGGGTTATGTCCAGATCTGCAGACGAGGCGAAAGTAAAAGATATATCTTCAACGTGGGAGGCTAATTTTTTAAATTCGCATCCCAACTGTCCATTGGATCCGGTAACGAGAATTTTTATCATAGGTTATACAGGAAATTTTTTTCGGCTTCTTTAAACGAAGGCAGTGTGCTGTCTTTATGAGATATGATGTGATCTGCTTCGGCGATCTTCCAATCGATGTTCAGAAACGGGTCATTATAACTGATGCCCCGTTCGGCTTCCTTGTTATAATAGTTGTTGCATTTATAGGTGAAGATCACTTCTTCACTCTGTACCGAGAAGCCATGTGCAAAGCCTTCGGGAATGAAAAATTGCAATTTGTTTTCTTCGGAAATCTCAATGGCATAATGTTGGCCGTAAGTAGGTGATCCTTTTCTCAGGTCAACGGCAACGTCTAACACGCTTCCTTTTAATACTTGTACCAATTTGGCTTGCGAATAGGGCGCCAATTGGAAATGTAGTCCTCTTATCACGCCATAGGATGACTTGGAGGTGTTGTCTTGAATAAATTGAGAGTCAATTCCAAACTTGTGATACCTGGCTTCATTATAGCTTTCGACAAAAAAACCTCTTCTGTCTTCGAAAACTGTCGGCTTTAATACTAGTAGTCCGGGAATATCTGTTTTTATTACTTCCATGCTTATGTTTTTAGGCCACTGCAAATATATTAAAAATGGCCGCTGGAAATTTTGGTTCTTTTATATTCTTATGGTGTTTTCTTACGAATTGTAAATATGGTGATATTATCTTATTGTGCCGCAATCTTCAAAAGATACTTTCCGTATTCGTTTTTTTTCAGCGGTTCGGCCAGCTTCACAAGTTGTTCTTTTGAAATATAGTTTTTCTGATAGGCGATTTCCTCCAGACAGGCTACTTTGAGTCCTTGCCTGTTTTCAATGGTTGATATAAAATTAGCTGCTTGCAACAGGCTGTCATGTGTGCCTGTGTCGAGCCAGGCCATGCCTCTGCCCAAAAGTTTCATGCTTAACCGGTTTTCCTGCAGGTATAATTTGTTTAGGTCGGTAATTTCCAGTTCGCCCCGTTTGGAGGGTTGAAGTGTTTTGGCTTTTTTGACTACGTCGTTGCTGTAAAAATAGAGGCCGGTAACTGCATAGTTGGATTTTGGGTTTTCCGGTTTTTCTTCAATGCTGTGGACTTTGCCGGCTGCATCAAATTCGGCTACACCATATCTTTCCGGGTCGCTCACGTAATAACCAAAGACGATGGCTCCGTCGTCAAAGTTGGCGGCATCGGCTAATACCCGGCTAAATTCATAGCCATAGAAAATGTTATCACCGAGAATAAGTGCCACGTCGTCGTCACCAATAAATGTTTCGCCTATGAGGAAAGCCTGTGCCAAGCCATCCGGGGAGGGTTGTTCGGCATATTCAATGTGAAGGCCGAGGTGTGAACCGTCCTTAAAAAGATTTTGGTAGAGGGGCAAGTCATGAGGGGTGCTGATGATCAATACTTCACGTATGCCCGACAACATCAGAACGGATAAAGGATAATAGATCATTGGTTTGTCATAAACCGGGATGATTTGTTTTGAAATGCTTTGAGTAGCCGGATATAAACGTGTTCCGGAACCACCTGCCAGAATTATGCCTTTAAGTTTTTTCATGTGTCTAAAAGTTGTTTTCAGTTGGGATAGGGAACTTGCCAAAGTTACTCATCCTCGTGGGTGAGTGATAAACGTCGTTGGTTTGTTCCTTTATCCACTGAATTAATTAATCGTGATGTAGATCTCAGATTATGTTTGCCTAATCTGTCTGTTGTAAGGATCGATTTATAATGATAGATTTTCTTGTTTTAATAAATCATCAAAGTATTCGATGGTTTTGGTTAATCCTTCTTTCAACTGAATTTTTGGTTCCCAATTGTTTAGTTCTTGTTTGGCCAAAGAAATATCAGGTTGCCTTTGTGTAGGGTCGTCCTGGGGTAATGGTCTGAACGTAATTTTCGAAGCTGAATTGGTTAATTCCAGAATTGCACTGGCCAGCTCAAGCATTGAGAATTCATTAGGATTACCGATGTTCACCGGTCCCGTGAAATTGTCTCCGGTATTCATGGTGCGAATCATCCCCTCCAAAAGGTCATCCACATATTGAAAACTTCGTGTTTGAGTACCGTCCCCAAAAATGGTTATGTCTTTTCCCTTTAATGCCTGAACGATGAAATTAGAAACAACGCGTCCGTCATTGGGTAACATCCGCGGGCCATAGGTGTTGAATATTCTAATGATCTTGATTCTGACATCGTTTTGACGGTGATAGTTTAAAAACAAGCTTTCGGCACAGCGTTTTCCTTCGTCATAGCAAGAGCGTATGCCAATGGGATTTACATTGCCCCAATAGTCTTCTTGCTGAGGATGTACCAGGGGATCTCCGTAAACTTCACTGGTTGATGCCTGAAGTACTTTGGCTTTAATGCGTTTGGCCAGTCCCAACATGTTTATTGCCCCCATTACTGATGTTTTTATCGTCTTTATAGGGTTGTATTGGTAGTGAACCGGTGAAGCAGGACAGGCCAGGTTATAAATTTCATCTACTTCCACAAAGTAAGAATGGGTGACATCATGCCGAATTAATTCAAAATAGGGGTTGTCAAGTAAATGAATGATATTTCGTTTACTGCCTGTAAAGTAATTATCCAGACATATTACTTCATTTCCTTCGTTTAGTAATCGTTCACATAAATGTGAACCTATAAATCCGGCACCTCCGGTTACTAATATTCGTTTCATTCTTGGGGTCTTGAGTGAGAGTGTTTATTTAAAATTGTATAAAAGTACAACTACCTTTATAGCTAAAAAATGAAAAAAGCCTAAAAGAGTTATTTCTCTTTTAGGCCTTATATCTTATGGTGTTATTTAACCATTAGTAATGGCTGGACGACCAATGCTGTAATAAGAGAAATTGTTTTCTTTCATTTCGGTCGGGTCATAAATATTACGTCCGTCAAATATTACCTTATTATTCAAGAGCTTTTCCATCACCTTGAAATTCGGTATTCTGAATTCAGGCCACTCGGTTACCAGTACAAGGGCGTCAGCATCGATTAAAACATCATATGGATCTTTCCCAAATTCCACCAGGGAGGAGTCAATGTGATGTTTGGCTTCTTCCATGGCAACCGGGTCGTATGCTTTTACTTTTACACCAGCTCCAATTAATTCATTGATCAGAACCACAGAAGGTGCTTCACGCATATCATCTGTGTTGGGTTTGAACGAAAGACCCCAGATTGCAAAGGTTTTTCCATCTAGCTTTTCTCCAAAGTGTTCTTTGATTTTCTTGAAAAGCACTGATTTTTGATCTTGATTGATGTCTTCAACAGCTTTTAGCAGACGAAGGGAATAGTTGTAGTCGGCTGCTGTTTTTATAATTGCTTTGACATCTTTTGGGAAACAGGAGCCTCCGTAACCAACTCCGGGATAGATGAACTTGTTACCAATTCTTGAATCAGAGCCGATACCTTTTCTAACCATGGCTACATCAGCGCCAACTATTTCACATAGGTTAGCCATGTCATTCATGAAACTGATTTTTGTGGCCAGCATTGAGTTAGCCGCATATTTAGTCATCTCAGCCGATGGAATATCCATGAAAAGAATGGGGTGTCCATTAAGTAAAAATGGCTTATAGAGTCTTTCCATGATTTTTTTTGCTCTTTCTGATTCTGTACCTACAACTATTCTGTCAGGTTTAAGGAAATCATCTATTGCATTGCCTTCTTTCAGGAATTCGGGATTTGAGGCGACATCAAATTCAATCTCAGCGCCTCTTTTTTCAAGCTCATCTTGTATTGCGGCCTTCACTTTATTTGCGGTTCCAATAGGGACGGTACTCTTTGTGACAACCACCAGGTAGTGGGTCATGTGTTTCCCAATTTGCCTTGCTACTTCAATTACATGGCTTAAATCAGCACTGCCATCTTCATCGGGTGGGGTACCTACTGCAATAAAAACAACTTCTGACTGCTCGATACTCTCTTTTAAAATTGTTGTGAAATGAAGACGATCTTTTTCAACATTGGAAAGTACCATCCTGTCAAGTCCTGGTTCATAAATTGGAATAACTCCAGTTTTTAGTTTTTGGACTTTTTCTTCATCAATATCCACACAAGTAACATTAACGCCTGTATCAGCAAAACAAGTGCCTGTTACTAAGCCAACATAGCCGGTGCCTACAATTGAAATCTTCATGTATTTGTTTTTTGTTGATGCTAATTGCAATATTATGATTAAATCATGATTTATTCCAAAAATAGGAAATAATTGTTGTGTGACACGTCTTGGGGAGTTATAAAATCTATTTATGATTTGTTATCATTGGCGAAAGCTTCAATAAAAGAATTAGTTAATGGTGATATAGAATTTTAAATTGCTGTCGAATACATTGACAAAGAAAAGTAATGCCATTAATTTTAAAGCTTTGAGCTGCGAAATAATGGGAATCACTTTTTTTCTATGAAAAAGTTCCTAATTTTGCAGCTGTTTTTAAACAATATAATGTCTAACTACTAGAATTTTAGAAGAATTAATTTAATGAGTGAATTAAACGAAAACGCTCAGGAACAAAACGCTCCTGAAGCAAACGAAGAAAAAAAGGTAGTTGCTCAGCCAACTTCTAATGCTGCAGATGCCGAATTTGACTGGGATAGTTATGAGCGCGGTGATGCAGTAAGCATTACAGGTACAAAAGAAGAGCTTGAACAAATGTACGACAAAACTTTGTCTACCATTTCTGAAAAAGAAGTGATTGAAGGTGAAGTTATCGCATTGAACAAGCGTGAGGTTGTTATTAATATCGGGTTTAAATCCGATGGTATTGTTAGTCGCAACGAATTTCGCTACAACCCGGAATTAAAAGTTGGGGACAAAGTAGAGGTCTATGTTGAGAGTCAGGAAGACAAAAAAGGACAGTTAGTTCTTTCTCACAAAAAAGCTCGTGCTCTTCGTTCTTGGGATCGTGTAAACGAAGCTTTGGACAACGATGAGGTTATTAAAGGATACATCAAATGTCGTACAAAAGGTGGTATGATCGTTGATGTATTTGGTATTGAAGCTTTCTTGCCAGGTTCACAAATTGATGTTAAGCCAATTCGTGACTACGATATGTACGTAGGAAAAACCATGGAATTCAAAGTGGTTAAAATTAACCCTGAATTCAAAAACGTGGTTGTTTCTCACAAAGCGCTTATTGAAGCAGAACTTGAGCAACAGAAAAAAGAAATTATCTCGAAACTTGAAAAAGGACAAGTTCTTGAAGGAACCGTTAAAAACATCACTTCCTACGGTGTATTTATTGACTTGGGTGGTGTAGACGGATTAATCCACATTACTGACCTTTCTTGGGGACGAGTATCTCATCCGGAAGAAATTGTGCAGCTTGATCAGAAATTGAATGTTGTTATTCTTGACTTCGATGATGAGAAAAAACGTATTGCTCTTGGTTTGAAACAGCTGACTGCTCATCCTTGGGATTCATTGGATGCAGAGCTGAAAGTGGGTGACATCGTTAAAGGAAAAGTAGTTGTTATGGCTGACTATGGTGCATTTGTCGAAATTGCTCCAGGAGTTGAAGGTTTGATTCACGTTTCTGAAATGTCATGGTCTCAACACTTAAGAAGTGCTCAGGACTTCCTGAAAGTTAGTGATGAAGTTGAAGCCATGATTCTTACTCTTGATCGAGAAGAAAGAAAGATGTCTCTTGGTATTAAGCAGTTGAAGCCAGATCCATGGGAAAAGATTGAAGAAAAATATGCTGTTGGAACTAAGCATAAAGCAATCGTTCGCAATTTCACCAACTTCGGTGTATTTGTAGAAATTGAAGAAGGTATTGATGGTTTGATTCATATTTCCGATCTTTCATGGACGAAAAAGATTAAGCATCCAGCTGAGTTTACTTCAATTAGTGAAGATATTGAGGTTGTTGTGCTTGAAATCGACAAGGAAAATCGTCGTTTGAGTTTGGGTCATAAGCAGCTTGAGGAGAACCCATGGGATGTATTCGAATCTATTTTTGCGGTTGATTCCATTCACGAAGGAACCATTGTTGAGATCTTTGACAAAGGTGCAGTAATTGCTCTTCAGTATGGTGTTGAAGGATTCGCGACTCCACGTCACCTTGTGAAGGAAGATGGATCACAAGCTAAAGTTGACGAGAAGTTAGAGTTCAAAGTGATTGAATTCAATAAAGCTGCTAAACGTATCATCTTGTCACACTCCAGAGTGTTTGAGGATGAGAAAAGAGCTGAAGATACTGCTGCTAAAAAGACGGCTGCTAAAACAACCAAAAAAGGTGTTAAGAAGCTGAAAGATAGTCTTGAGAAAACAACTCTTGGAGATATTTCTGAATTAGCTGCTTTGAAAGATCAGTTGGAAGCTGATGAAAAGAAGACTCCAGAGAGCGATAACGAATAGTAAATAATAAATACGAGATGGACTTCAAAATTGACAAACTGGATGATTTTACACTGGTACAAGTGTTGAAAGAAAAACTTGATACACATATTGCTCCTGCTTTAAAATCAGAATTAGTGCTTTTATCGGGAAATGGTGAAAACAACATTCTGTTGGATTTGAGTAAGTGCAATTACTGTGATTCATCCGGTTTGAGTGCCATTCTTGTTGCGAATCGCTTATGTAAAAATGCGGATGGTGTATTTGTGCTGGCAGGATTACAACCGGCTGTTGAACGTCTGATTTCTGTTTCACAGCTGGATTCTGTTTTGAACATTGCCCCAACGCTGGATGATGGAATGGAAATGATGCGAAAAAGTATTGAAACTGAATAAATAGATGACTTTTTCTGTTACCATTTTAGGAAGTAACTCTGCATTACCAACATCAACAAGATATCCCTCCGCTCAGATACTAAATGTATCTGAGCGGTTTTTTTTGATTGATTGTGGGGAAGGAACCCAAATGCAGTTACGAAAGTATAGAATTAAATTTGCGCGAATAAATCACATATTTATTTCACATCTTCATGGTGATCATTGTTTTGGATTAATCGGATTGATCTCTACATTGGGGCTGCTTGGGCGTAAAGTGGATTTACACATTTATGCTCATAAAGATCTAGAGGAGTTGTTAGGTCCTCATCTGGAGTATTTCTGTGCTGATTTGCCTTATGAAATTATATTTCACCACCTGGATTTTAAGAATCAGAAGGTGATATATGAAGATAAACGGGTTGTTGTAGAATCTTTTCCATTGATTCATAGAGTACCCACTTGTGGCTTTCTTTTTAGGGAAAAAGAAAAAGAACCTAATATTCGAAAGGATGCTATTATTAGGTATAATCTGTCCATTAGAGATATTGTAAGTATAAAACAAGGAAATGATTTTGTGGAAGAAGGTGGGAATAAGATACCAGTTGAACAATTGACTGTTGCTTCGCCTAGGGCGAGGTCATATGCATATTGTTCTGATACACGTTATTGTAGAAGGATTCTGCCGATTATCAATGAAGTGGATTTATTATATCATGAGGCCACATTCACTCATGAATTAAAGAAGTTGGCAACTCAGACAAGTCATACTACGGCGCGGCAGGCGGCTACCCTTGCTAGGGATGCTAATGTGGGGAAATTATTACTTGGTCATTTTTCCAATCGGTATAAAAAATTGGATGATTTCATTGTGGAATCATCTGATGTTTTTAATAATACAGTTTTAGTGAAGGATGGAGATACTTTTCATGTCGCAAATCAGGAGAGTAAATGATAATGCCCATCCAAGGAAATTAATCACTATATTTGCGCAAAATTTTGGAGTAAAACCTTTAAGGCAAAGATTGATGCAGGAGAAAATCATCATTCTGGATTTCGGGTCCCAGTATACACAATTGATTGCCCGACGAATAAGAGAAATAAATGTTTATTGTGAAATTCATCCCTTTAATAAGGTGCCGGAGCTGGATGAGTCAGTAAAAGGAGTGATATTAAGCGGAAGTCCTTTTAGTGTGCGTGATGAAAAGGCACCAATTCCTGATTTGGAAAGTATTAAAGGAAAACTTCCTTTGCTTGGAGTTTGCTATGGTGCTCAGTTCCTGTCTCAATATTATGGGGGAGAAGTTAAGCCGTCTAATACTCGTGAGTATGGTCGGGCTAATTTGGGATATGTTGATGAAAACAATGATCTGTTAAAAGGCATAAGTCAACATTCTCAGGTGTGGATGTCACATGGTGATACTATTGTGAATTTACCGGAAAAGTATTCAATTATTGCAAGTACTGAAGAAGTAAATGTTGCTGCTTTTAAAATCGAAGAAGAAATCACTTTTGGGTTGCAATTTCACCCGGAAGTCTATCATTCTCTTGAAGGAAGTCAGATTCTGAAGAATTTTGTGGTGGGAATTTGTGGTTGTTCTCAAGATTGGACGCCTGATTCATTTGTTGATTCTACCGTAGATGATCTGAAGAAAAAGTTAGGAGATGACAAAGTAATTCTTGGTTTATCCGGGGGGGTGGATAGTTCAGTTGCTGGAGCATTATTGCATAAAGCTATTGGAAAAAATTTAACCTGTATCTTTGTTGATAACGGTTTGTTGCGTAAGGATGAATATGAGTCCGTCCTCGATTCTTATAAACACATGGGACTAAATGTGATTGGAGTTGATGCTAAAGAGCGGTTTTTAGGTGAATTGAACGGTGTTAGTGATCCTGAGAAGAAGCGTAAAATTATAGGGCGCGTATTTATCGAGGTGTTTGATGCAGAAGCTCACAAAATTAAAGATGTGAAGTGGTTGGCTCAGGGAACTATCTACCCTGATGTAATTGAGTCAGTATCTGTAAATGGACCTTCTGCAACAATTAAATCACATCATAATGTTGGTGGCTTACCTGATTTTATGAAGCTTAAGATTGTAGAACCTTTAAATCTACTTTTTAAAGACGAAGTACGGAGGGTAGGAAAAGCATTAGAATTATCAGATAATATTCTTGGCAGACATCCGTTTCCAGGACCAGGATTAGCTATTCGTATTTTGGGAGATATTACTGAAGAAAAAGTAGCTTTATTACAGGAAGTTGATGCCATATTTATTGATGGATTAAAAAGCAATAATCTGTATGATCAGGTTTGGCAGGCAGGTGCCATATTGCTGCCTGTTCAATCAGTAGGAGTTATGGGTGATGAGCGTACCTATGAAAAAGTGGTAGCATTGCGTGCTGTGGCTTCTACGGATGGGATGACTGCTGATTGGGTGCATTTGCCATATGAGTTTTTAGCTAAGGTTTCAAATGATATAATCAATAAAGTTAAAGGGGTCAATCGGGTTGTTTATGATATCAGCTCAAAGCCACCTGCAACTATTGAGTGGGAATAATAAATTAAAAACCGGATTGGAACTTTCCAATCCGGTTTTTGTTTAATTTGAAAGGTTTCGTGCAATTGTTTTTAACTTTGCATGGTTCATATAGAACTTCTATAGGGGAAATAAATTTTAACCAAAACAAGGAGAGTGTTGGAATGAGAAATTTAGTTCGGTTAGTATTATTGATAGCATTTTCAATTAGTATCTCTTTTAATTTACCTGCACAAAAGTATGATCGGGATATACATAAATTGCAGATGGCCTGGCAAATTATTACCAATTTTTATGTAGATACGGTAAATAAAGCTTCTGTTACTGAGGATGCCATTGTGGGAATGTTAAAGAATCTTGATCCACATTCTGTTTATATTAGTGCGGATGAAGTGAAGGCTATGAATGAGCCCTTGGATGGCAGTTTTGAAGGGATTGGTATTGAGTTTAATATTTTGCAGGATACTTTAATGGTTGTTTCGCCAATACCTGGGGGGCCTTCAGAAAAGGTGGGATTAAAATCGGGTGACCGTATTGTATCTATTGATGGGAAGAATGTTGCTGGTGTTGGACTTAAAAACAGTGAGGTGTTTAAGCTGTTGAGGGGAAAGAAAGGGACTAAGGTAAATCTGCAGATACGACGGAGAGGAAATTTAGATTTGCTTGCGTTTGTAGTGATAAGAGATAAAATTCCTATTTATAGTGTAGAGGCTGCCTATAAAGCCAATGCGCAAACAGGTTACATTAAAATTAGCCGGTTTTCTTCTACTACGCATGATGAGTTTGTTGCAGCTATAAAGAAGTTGAAAGATGAAAAGGCTGAGAATCTTATTCTTGATTTGAGAGGAAATGGTGGAGGTTATTTGAAAGCTGCCATTGAGGTGGCAGATGAACTTATAGATAATAAGAAATTATTGGTGTATACGGAAGGAATGACAAGTCCAAGGCGAGAGCATCACGCCCGGGGGATGGGATTATTTGAAAAAGGGAATTTAGTGGTTTTAATTGATGATGGATCTGCCTCTGCCAGTGAAATTGTAGCAGGTGCTGTTCAGGATTGGGATCGCGGTATTGTGTTGGGACGTCGTAGTTTTGGAAAAGGATTAGTGCAAAGGCCGTTTTCTTTGCCTGATGGGGCTATGATGCGATTGACGATTGCTAAGTATTATACCCCTTCAGGAAGATGTATTCAAAAGGATTATGCAGACGGTAATCTAGCATATCAGGAGGAAATATTTAATCGTTATTTACATGGTGAAATGGCATCGCCGGATAGTGTTAGCCAAGTGGATAGTTTGAAATATAATACCATGATATCCGGTCGGACTGTTTATGGAGGAGGAGGAATAATGCCTGATATATTTGTGCCGGTTGATACAACCATGTATTCTGACTATTATCGGGATATCGTGGCATCTGGAATTTTAAATCGTTTTGTGCTGAACTACATGGATCAGAATAGGCCTATCCTGGTGAAAAACTATAAGGATTATTCCAGCTTTGAGAAACGATTTAAGGTAACCAATGAGTTAATGTCTGAATTAATAGCCAAAGCAGAGGAAGAGGCTATTCATAAAGATGAGGAGGCTCTTAAATTGTCTGGCCGACTGTTGAGATATCAGATAAAAGCCTTGATCGCAAGGGATCTTTGGAGTAGTTCTGAGTATTATCAAGCCATTAATCCTTTAATGGAGGTATACGAAAAGGCATTAGAGGTAGTAGAGGACAAACACATATTTTCACAAGTTTTAAAGTAAGATGTTTGATTATCTTGTAAATCATTGGTTGGAAGCATTTGGATTGGTTTCCTCCATAATATATTTGTATTATTCTATTCAAGAGAATATTTGGTGTTGGCCATGGGGTATTGTCTGTTCTTTTACTTCAGTGGTAGTTTTTTTTCAAAATCAGTTATATGCTGATATGGGATTGCAATGGTATTATGTCATTGTGAGTATTTATGGATGGGTTCATTGGAAAAGAGGTAATAAGGCCATTACAGTGGAAATAACCAATGTTTCGACCCGACAAATTATTGCTTTGATTGTATCCTGTGTTTTAGTGTATATACTAATCCTTAAAGCATTGTTGTGGTTGCCGGAACAACTTGGTATTCGAGGTTCTGAAATGTCTTATATGGATGCATTTACTACGGCTGCAAGTATTGTTGCGACATGGATGCTGGCCAGGAAATTAATTGAGCATTGGATGATTTGGGTTGTTATTAATATGATGTCAACAGGAATGTATGTGTATAAGGGGATGTATTTTTATGCCGTGCTTTTCTTAATATATACCATCGGGGCCATATGGGGCTGGATGGAGTGGAATAAAAACCTGAAGAAAGAAACTGTAGTAATATAGTATGTTTAAAATAGTAATTACGGGACCCGAATCAGTTGGAAAAAGTTTACTGGCCGGAAAATTAGCTGAAATTTATGACGGGTTTGAAGTACCTGAATATGCCCGATATTATATTGAACAGCTTGATCGTGAATATACGTTTGATGATGTAGAGCACATTGCCAGGACGCAGATATCTGAGTATAGGCAATACGAGCAATTGAGCAAAGAAAAGAAGAAACCGGTATTTTTTGATACTTCTTTGATAATTACAAAAGTATGGTTTCAGATTGTGTATAATCGGATACCTGATTGGCTGGAGAAAGCAATACGTGAATTAAAAGTAGATCTGTTTTTGTTGTGTTATCCTGATATTCCCTGGAGGGCGGATGCTGTTAGAGAGAATGGTAATATCAGAGAGGAATTGTATGAATTATATAAAAAAGAGTTAGAAAATTATGGTTTTAAGTATATAGAAGTTCGAGGAATTGGAGAGGAGCGATTATGTGCTGCTAAAAAAGCCATAGACAACTTTTCTATACATTAAAATAAGAATAAGATGACAAACCAACATTTTCCTGAAATTATACAGAAGGCAATCGGAGAGTTATCGCGCGAGCAGTCATATAACTCTGTATGCCACAAGCATTACCTGGATCATTATATGCCTTCCGCCCGAAACTTATCAGAGGTTGTGGATTTAATAAGGGAGATATTGTTTCCCGGGTATTTTGGAGGGTCTTCTGCCCGTCCGGAAAGTATACAGTATTACATTGGCGTTAATACAGAAAAGCTTTATGAGCTTTTGTCGATGGAAATAATGGCAGGTTTGTGCTTCTCTTGTGATTCACCTGAAAAAATGGATCTTGAGAATCAGAAAGAGAAGGCTCGTTCCATGGCGGCCAGTTTTGTTAGTCAATTACCTGTTATCCGGCAGGTATTAGTCACGGATGTTGAAGCTGCTTTTCTTGGAGATCCGGCAGCTCAAAGTCGTGGGGAGGTAATATTTTGTTATCCGGCAATTCGCGCGATAACAAATTACCGAATAGCGCATAGCCTGCTGGAGTTAGGCGTCCCTTTAATTCCTCGAATTATCTCTGAAATGGCTCATTCGGAAACTGGAATTGATATTCATCCCCGGGCAAAGATTGGTGATTATTTCACTATTGATCATGGGACAGGGGTTGTGGTTGGCGCCACATCGATTATTGGGAATAATGTGAAATTATATCAGGGAGTGACCTTAGGGGCTAAAAGTTTTCCGTTGGATGATGACGGAAATCCTATTAAAGGAATCGATCGACATCCGATTCTGGAAGATAATGTTATTATATATGCACAAGCAACAATTCTTGGACGGGTAACAATTGGCGCCAATACAGTAATTGGAGGTAATGTTTGGGTGACCGGAGATGTCCCTGCCGGATCGAAATTAGTGCAATTTAAGCCCCGTGAAGTGTTATATAGTGATGGAGGGGGAATATAAAAATGGATAACAAGTGGGCTTTTATCTTGATAATTTAGGGATTGGCCAAAAAGAGATTCTGTTCTTGCTGTTTTTAAAGTAATAAGTATATACTTGTATTTGAGCTGTCAGTTTGACTAAAATTTCTATATTTGTAACGTTTCACATGCCGCTTTTAAGATGGGCTTTAATCTAAATGATTGGTATAAAAAGAAAAGACATGGTGATGTTGTCCTGGAATATAATGGCAGCATCACAGCTGATGTTATATCTGAAGCTCTAAACGAAATTGAAGAGAGTCTTAATTTAAAAAATGAGCGCTTTAAAATTCGGAAGAGAGTTTATAATGTCTTTGTTGAATGTTTGCAAAATTTATATCATCATGTTGATCTGCCCCCTAAAAGTGCCCCTGTAGAGCAAAAAGAAAATTTTGGAATAATTATCCTTAGTAAAGACGAGACTTTTTATCGCATTTCCACAGGAAATTTTGTGAAAAAAGAGAAAATTAGTTACATAAAGGATCGAATTGATCAGGTTAATTCATTGACAGAAGAGGAAGTGCGGATGCTTTACCGGGATATTCTTTCAAACGAAGAGTTTTCTGAAAAAGGTGGTGGAGGATTAGGAATGTTAGATATTGTTAGAAAAACAGGGAATAAACTGGAGTATTTCTTTGATGAGTTCGATAAGGAGTATATCTTTTTTTCATTAGATGTTTATATTAGTTAACCCATATAGTTGCCAGTATGGAAACAATTATTCGTGAAGGAACACCAAAAACGCCTTATGTGCGATTGGACGGAGATAAGGGAATTATAGAAATAAAAGGGCGTTCAATTCCCGAAAATTCAATTGAGTTTTATAAGCCGTTAATCGACTGGCTCGAGAAGTATGGAAGTGAGCCAACAAATGAAACAAGTGTAAATATTCAGCTTGAATATTTTAACACCAGTTCATCTAAATGTATTCTGGATATCTTTAAAAAGCTGGAGTTAATTTATAAGAAAGGAAGTCCGGTAGAGATAAACTGGTATTATGAAGAGGATGATGAGGATATGTTTGAGGCTGGTGAAGATTATCAGTCTATCATCAACATTCCTTTTAAAATGATTGAGATGGAAGAATAGGGGTATTTTTCTATATCATATCGCAAGAAAAAATTATAAAAACTGACTGATCGCCATAAGGGGATCTGTTGGTTTTTTTTTGTTATTGATGTAGGTTATTCATTTTTTGTTTAATGCTTTTTCCAATTTTAGATGCTCTTGGAAAAACTTTAAAATAGAGCGTTAGTAATAGGAGGAGATTTAATAGCCAAATAACTATTAGATTCATGTAGTAGGTGTCTATTTCTAATGAGAATAGATGTTTTTTAGGGGCAAAGAAATGGGCTTTAATAAATCGATTTTCAGGTACCAGAAATATAGGATCAACTTTTTGTAACAATCGGTTTTTGTATTCTATAACCTTGTTTGAAAAGAAGTTGTTTGAATTGCGCATGAAGCGCTCCAGGTCTTCGTTATAGGCGGTGTTTTTTACGAGAAGAAAAGAGTCTCGTTGGGCTGGTAATCGTGTCAGATTCCTGCGTTTTTGATCCTCCAGTGCATCTGCCTTATTGTATAAGCTGCGATAGAAGTTTTTTTGTTTTTCCAGATAGGTTTTTGTGGTATGGTATAATGAGTCATTGAATGCTTCAATGTAGTCATCTGTCGAGAATTCTTTGACGTTAGAGGGGTGTTTTATTGTTTGCCGGGATAACTCATTCTTTAATAGTATCAGCGAGGTGTTATTTTTATCAGGTTCTTCTGCCAGGTAATGATTATAAGCTTTTTCCAAATGATTGATTAATGCCGGAATCCAATAGTCTTTTTTAAAGCTTGCTTCACTCTTTAGCTTGTCGTAGGTAAAAAAATTCTTTTCGTATTCATTGTTCTTAAATTGATGAACAGCTAATGCTTCAAAAGCCCAGCGGGAGGTGATTAGTTCACCATACCAGGGAATGTTCTCGGGGGAAGAGATGCCTGGGTTTAAGCGATCAAAACTAATGAACACACCACTTAAAATCAGTTGAGGAATGATCAGAAAAGGGATTAGGATATAAACATTAACGGTTTTTTTGAGGGTGTCTGAGATGTTTAATCCTAATATATTGGCAAATACTGAAGAACTGAACAAGATGAGCCAATAATGGAAATACATTCCTTTTAATTCGATAATTGTGTTGCCAATCAAGACAAAGAGCAATGTTTGAATGGCGGAAAGGCCTGCCAGAAGCGTTACTTTTGATAATAGATAACTAAAACGGCTGAGGTTTAAGAAAGCTTCACGTTTTCTTATTTTTCGATCATTTATGATCTCTTCCGCACTAACAGTTAGTCCTACAAAAATGGCGATAATAACGGCCATGATGATGTAGGTGGTGATGTTGGGGTTATTGGCAAACGTATATCCGGAAGTATTGGAGGCATCTACGTCGTAATAACGGATGATGAAAGCAAGCAATAACGCCAATAGGGGCGTTTCAAACAGGTTGATGAGTAGATATTGTTTGTTGGCTAATTTGGCAGCTACATCCCGTCTTAAAAAAAGAAAGAATTGTTTAATGCGGTTAGGGATCTTAAAAGATACCTTCGGCAGTTCTTTTTTTAGTGGTTTTCTTTTCGTTTTGAGACGGAACGTATTTTTAAAGCGGTAATACCATTCATTGGGTTCAATACGGCGGGTTTGGGTAAAGTGTCCGTACTCATCCACAACTTGAGCATTGACGATGTTCAGCACCTGCTCGGCATTGACCGTTCCGCATTTGGGGCATTGAGCTTCATCCCTGTTGGCGTGATTAATACATGCTTTAAAGTATTTAATGCTCTCAACCGGATCGCCGTTATAAATCATGTAACCGCCAGTGTCTAACACAAGCAGTTGGTTAAACATTTTAAATGTATCGGATGAGGGTTGGTGGATAACCACAAACACCAGCTTCCCTTTAACAGCAAGTTCCTTTAACAGGTCCATGATGTTATCAGAACCACGACTTGATAGGCCGGAGGTTGGTTCATCCAGAAACAGGATAGCTGGTTCGCGGATAAGTTCCAGGGCGATGTTCAGCCTCTTTCGTTGTCCGCCACTAATCTTTTTATCCAGGGGGCAACCAACTTTCATGTTTCGGATCTCATATAAGCCCAGCGATCTGAGGATCTTCAGTACTTTCCGTTTTAGCTGAAAGCCGGACAGATTGTCGAAACAAAGTTTTGCGTTGAAGTAGAGGTTTTGGTAAACGGTTAGGTCTTCAATGAGTAAATCATCCTGAGAAACATATCCGATTAATCCTTCTATTTCTTTTGGATTTTCGTGGATGTTGATGCCATTCAGCAGCACACTGCCGCTGGAGGGCACATTGGTGCCACATAGTACATTTACCAGGGTGCTTTTACCGGCGCCGCTTGCACCTATGATACCCACTAGTTTGCCTGATTGAGATGTGAAACTGGTGGGATTAAGTCCTTTGATACGTTTGTTGAAATAGTATTCTACCTCTTTGGCTTCGAAGGTAACCGGGGTGGAGATGTTGTCTTTAGTAAACTGACCTAAAATATCGCTGTAATAGATAGAGTCGATACGTTGATTACGTAGCGAACTGCCTGGCCGCAATATGTGGACACGGTCATGCGGGATCAGTTGCCCGTTCATATTAAGATCCAGCTGGGCATCAAACCGGAAGATATATAAGTCGGCCGATTCAATGTGTAAGAAACGCAAATTGCCATCCAGGTGTTCCCAGTAAAGGTGTTTGATGCCTTTTATGTCGTTTTTGTTGTTATTATTTAAGAGTAACGAATGATTAGATGAAGGTATGTTGTTGAGTGAATTAAGAATAAAATCGATGATGCCGACAATTTCATGGGTTGGGATGTTGAATGTTAAGGCTACGGTTTCAATAAATTCTTGTTCAAAATCACTAATGCCTTCCCCGGAGTTTAAAAACTCAATGAGCTGGATAAGTACAAAGACTTTCTGGTAATGGGTGAGTTCATGATTTATATTGGTTGCAATGCGCAGTACTTTTACCGAGTTGGCCGAAGTGGATTTCCGGAAGTGATCGGTGTGAAGCAATTTTCGTTCCTGTTCAACACAATAGGTGTCAAAGAGAACCAGGTAGTCTTCAATCAGTTGTTTGTTGAGTTGTTGGGATAGAAAGGCCTTTACGATTTCGCGTCGTGATTGCTGACCGTTACGCGGGTAAGCTACCAGGGCGAAGAGCTGAATCAATGCTTTTAATATTCCCTCACTCATAAATCATCAAACGCTATTAGTACCGGAGTACTTACTTCAATCCAGGAAAATAAATAGAAAAGATATGAATTAGAATCTGATTCGGTTATTTAGTGTTGTTTTTAAACCCAACCATAAGCATGGCTATGCCTGAGGTGGTTTGTTTAGTGTTTAACTTTGCCTCAATGATGCATTCCAAGGAGCCATCAATTTTAAAGTCCCAGAAATTAATATTTTCATGGTTCTGATTGGAGAAAACCAGGTTACGCTCCTTGTCATATATGGAAAAGATGATGTTGTTTTGTTTATGACTACAAGCAACCACCCGATAGGTGCTACCCGAAAAAAAAGTGGTGTGGAATTCAGCTACTTCATCACCGGTGAGAAAGGCTTTAAATGGTTGGCCGCTTATTATATAAGGTGATTTTAAATAGTTGGCACAGGTATTTAATAGTTCTTCTTCTTGTGAGTTAAGATTTGTGGTAGTGATAAATGAAAAAGATAAAAAAGCTATCAGTGCTATTAGTCCTTTTTTCATATGGCTAAAATTGTTTTAATTGGTCATATGTAACATGTCATTGTTAAATTGCCCGTGTGTAAGGGAAGTTTTGGTAATGGCTCGTTCGTATATGACTTTTAATATTTTAAAATTAATCATGCCAGTGGATTGTGATTTATCCTTCAATGGTGAAAGATTCATGCCGTAATCTATCTGATATGATATTGGTTTTTACATAAATAAAATGATGCGATGGGATTAATCATCGCATCTGTCAAGTGCAAATTTTCCTGAAAGATATTTAATTCTTTATAAATATCGTATGCTTTGTTGAAAAATAACTGTGATCAATGAGGAGGATAATCACCTTCAATCCCATCGTACAAAAGGTTTAGCGCTTTTTTTGCAATAATATTTTAAGCCAGTTGTAATTGGTTGTCAAAAAAACGAAAGAATGGGTTATACGCCTTTTGTGATTTAAGGGGAATGATTAGTGATTTCTTCGTGGCTTATCACTAATGTTTGTGTTTTTTTGTAGGATACTGTATTCTCGGTCATGTAAAAAATTTGATACTTATATATGTGTACTTTTCTGGCTTGGCCAGGTTAGAAAATTGCATTGTTTTCTAATGAAGTAAAAGGAAGAAAAGGATACGAAGCTATTTTCATTGGTTTTTAAGAATATTTTTATCAATTATGCAGCTTCTTTATAGGTACTAAATAAAATAATGAGATATGAAACGAATATTATTCCTGTGTTTAATCGCTCTGCCGGTTTTAGCCTTTGGACAGAAGAAGCTGACCCTCGATGATGTTATATCGGGTGGAAAAAGCTTTTATAACTTCTATCCGAGAAGGATGAATGTGGATTTTAGACCGGGTACCAGCGAATTAATCATTGTGAAGCACGACACGGTATTTACACAACAAGCTTGGCGTGCGGAGGAAAAGGAGTTATTTAATTTAACCGATCTAAATACACTAATTGAGGCAAAAGGAGAGAAAGCATTACAACGGTTACCTTGGTTGAATTGGATGGATAAAGGACAATTGTGGTTCCGGGCCGGGACTCATTTTGTGGTGCTGGATGTAACTAATAAGAAAATTGCTTCGGTGACACAAATGGCTGACGGGGGCGAGGTGCCTGATTTCTGCCTTTCAAATAAAAAGGTGGCTTATGCCAAAGGGAATGATTTATACATCGGTGGCGATAAACAAGTGATGGTGGCTGCTTCGGAAGGCGACGGCATTGTTTATGGTCGTACTGTACACCGTAACGAATTTGGAATAGCAAAGGGTACCTATTGGTCGCCTAAAGGGAATTTCCTAGCCTTTTATAGGAAAGATGAGTCAATGGTTACGGATTATCCTTTGGTGAATATTGAAAAGCGTTCAGCGGAAGTGGAGAATATAAAATATCCCATGGCTGGCATGGCGAGTCATGAAGTGACTGTGGGTATTTATAACATGAAAACGAAGAAGGTGGCTTACCTGAAGACCGGTGAGCCCAAAGCTCGTTTCTTCACCAACTTATCCTGGACTCCTGATGAGAAATATTTGTTGGTGGCTGAGCTGAACCGTGAGCAAAACCACATGAAGCTGAACAAATACGACATTGCCACCGGTGAACTGGTTAAAACATTGTTTGAAGAGAAGGATGACCACTGGGTAGAACCGCAGTATCCGGCCTTGTTTATTCCTGGTAAAGGTGACCGGTTCATCTGGCAGACACCAAAGGATGGTTTCAATAATTTGTATGTGTATGACTTGGACGGTAATCTGAAAAAACAGCTCACGAGAGAGAAACGTGATGTGACCCGAATCATTGGTTTTGATGCCAAAGCCCGCAACCTGTTTATTGAATGTGCCAGTGAAGATGCTCTGGAACGTCATGCCTACCGGGTGAGCCTGGCGAGTGGTAAAATGACTCAGATTACCCGTGAGAGTGGTTCACATGCCGTTAAGATAAGTAGTGATGGTAAGCTGGCATTGGATAGATGGTCGGCTTTGGATGTGCCTTCTAAAACACAATTATTGGCTGTTGGTAGCACAAAAAGTAAAGAGCTGCAGGTGGTGGCCAATCCCTACGAGGGATATGATGCGGGGCAGATCAAGTTGGTAACCATTAAATCGGCTGATAACACTACGGATTTGAACGGACGCATTGTGCTGCCGCCAAATTTCGATCCGGCGAAGAAATACCCGGTGATCGTCTATGTATATGGTGGTCCGCATGCCCAGTTGGTGCAAAACCGTTGGTTGGGTGGCGCACGTGGCTGGCAGTTGTACATGGCTCAGCAGGGATACATTGCCTTTACCATGGATAACCGTGGAACGCCTTACCGCGGAAAAGACTTTGAGCAGGCCATTCACCGTCACCTGGGAAATCCGGAGGTGGATGACCAGATGAAGGGGATTGAGTACCTGAAAAGCCTGCCGTATGTGGATACCGATCGTATTGGTGTGCACGGATGGAGCTATGGTGGTTTCATGACCATTTCGCTCATGTTGAAACAATCTGATGTGTTTAAAGTAGGTGTGGCCGGCGGACCGGTAATCGACTGGAAATACTACGAAATCATGTATGGGGAGCGTTACATGGACATGCCGGACGAAAATCCCGAAGGGTATAAGAGTGCCAACCTGAAGCAATATGTGAAAAACTTGAAAGGACGCCTGTTGGTGATTCATGGTGGCATTGATCCGGTGGTGGTGTGGCAGCACAGTTTGTCTTTCGTGCGGGAGTGCGTGAAAGAGGGCGTGCAGCTCGATTATTTCGTGTATCCCCGCCACGAACACAATGTGTTGGGACCAAACAGGGTGCACCTGATGCAGAAAGTAACCCGTTACTTTGAAGATTTTTTGTAGGAATCGATAAAAGTGAGATATCAGGCAGGCGACTTAAGCCTTGACTGTTCGTTTATATAATAAACAAAAGCCATCTCATTGCGAGATGGCTTTTGTTTTTACTTCGATGCAGTTGCAAACTTTGTGTAGCAGGGTAGGTGAAATTCATAAATTTTAGTTTATGAGTTTTTGGGCAATGGAAAATCCGATGTCGTCTGCCATAAGAAATTGCTCTTTGTTACAGAAAACTATAATAGTTAGATCTTTTTGTGGGATATATTGGGATGAGGCGGAAAAGCCGAAGCCTGAACCGGGAGTCCAGACAATGTTATACCCCTTTATTTTTTTAATAAACCACCCCATCCCATAACTTATGGCTGAATGAGGAAAAACTTCAACTTTGTTACCATTTTTAAGTGTTGTCGGACACCATAGGTTAGCGATTGATTCTTTTTGCAACAGTGTGCCATTCGCTAATGCCAGATTCCACTTTAGCAGATCATTTATTGTGGATGTGATATCACCATCGCCTTGTCCACAAAATTGGTTCATGTCAGCAACCGAATTGTACATTGTATTCTTCTTCTCTACATACCCATTCACCCTTTGAGGTACTATGTTGTACCATGATATTCTTTGGGTATTACTCATTCCCAGTTTTGAAAAGAAGTTTTGTTCAAGATATTGATTGTAATCCAGGCCGGACACTTTTTCGATTATTTTAGCAATAATCCAAAATCCCGTATTAGAGTAGCTCCAGGATGTTCCAGGACTAAAATTTAAACTGTCAGAGAATACTTCTTTTTTTACTTCTTTCCAGAGGTGGCCAAATAAGTCTTTTTCGTTTAGGTAATCCTTGATGCCTGATGTTTGAGATAACAGGTTAGCAATTGTAATTCTTTTATATTCTTTGGGCAAGGTATCGATATATTGACACAGGTTGTCGCTAAGAGATAGCTTATTCTCTTCGGCTAGTTTAAGACAGGCTACTGTGGAGAATTGCTTTGAAATAGAGCATAAATGCCAAACTGAATTAGTTTTTAGTTTTGTATGTGTTTCAAGGTTAGAATAGCCAAACGTGTTGGTGTATTTAATTTCGCCCTTTATTGCGATTCCTACCGCAACGGCAGGGATGCTTAAACTATCCTTTAGCTCTTCAATGATTTTATCTATTTCAGGACTATTGATTTGAATTTCCTCTTGTGCATTAGAGTTTACTGTAATAAGAAGGATAAAAAATAATCTAAAAAACGTCTTCATAGGTTGTATTATTTGTTAATTCCATCCTTTGGACGCTTGGTATTACGAAAGCGTTACACTTAATTTATTAAGCAAGGTTGCGTAGTAATCTTATGAAGCCCTTTTCTTCAATTGTAGTCCCCAGGTTAGTGCGGCTCCGGTAATTGCCCCATATAATAAAGTGCCCGTAATAAAAGTAATAAGAAGGGCGATGTTATAGTTGTGACCTATAGCCGTTACTAAAACACTTATACCCCATGCCAGAGTGCTGGCAATAACCCAATAGCTCGTTCGGCTGAAATAAGTTTTCAATAAAGGCCGTTGAATAAAACCTATCAACAGGCCACTGATGGCAAGAATAAGCGCATGAGCAAAAGGATTGCCTTCAAGGAAATTTAATTCCCCTCTGTTTATGTCCAGTTTCCAAAAAATAAAACCTGCTATCAATTCAATTATTATGAAACCTGTAGCAGCTGAATAAATCCAGAGAGACGATACTTTGAAAATCTTCTTTAATAACCTTTTTTGTATGATTCCGATGCTTAAGCCAAGTAGGATGGCAAAACTAATTGCTATAAACGATTGCACAACAGGCGTTCCCCATTCATCAACGGGATAACCCATAGCCTCGCTGAGTAATATGCTAAGAATAGAACCAATGGGATAGCATAGGAAAAGGACTAATGCATTTATTAAGGTCCATTTTCTAAAGAAACGGAGTTTGTCTTTTTTAGTGATCAGAGCCATGATTTGTGTTCTTGATTATTACCTGAAAATTTGTGTTGATTACAGATGGGCCGGCAGAATGAAGTAGAGGGAGCCGGGGTGCATACTCTTTTCAAAACTTATGTTTCTGAAGCAAGCTACAAAACTTCAAAAGCTCTTTCAAGCTGTGCTATGGTCCATTGTTGGAGAAGGTTAAGAAAGGCAGAGTGCCAGAGGTTTCCTGAGTTTTTGAATTTAGATTTATAGACAGGAAACAGAAAAGCCACCTCATTGCGAGATGGCTTTTGTTTTAAAATATTCATACTATAAGAAAAAACCTTCAGTTCCTGGGTTTCGTTATCGGATGATGATAATTATTCGATACCTAATTCTTTTTTAAATAGGTTATCAGTTTTCTCACACCGATTAGGTGTTTTATTGTGTATCTGTTCTAATGTGATTTTTTCCCAAATTTCATTATTACCTTCTTTGTCTTTTAATGATTTATAGATACGCATAATTTCTTCTGTCAAATCTGTATTGTTATGATTTCTCTTGTTTTTTTCTAATTCAATGTATTCCACGCGTACATCATAAAAGTCTTTTAACTGCCGGGTCAGCATTCCCGATTGCTCCTTAGAGAGGATTATGTCTTCCAGGGGCTTTTTATTTTTTCTTATTATTTTTTCACCAAGTTCTTTTTCAATTAAATCTTCATAGTCGACATTGAAATTGTCATTGTTGAGTAATTTCAAATATTGCTTGTATGCCTTTATGGCCCAGCCGAAGGCCCACAGGTGTTCGCCATGTTTCATTAAAAAATAGGCATTCATCCTGTTGTCGTGGGCTTCGGTTTTATAAATCTCTATGTCGAAATCTTTCTTCTCAGAGTTTAACTCCTTTCTTAATTCTTCAACTTTGTCTTTGACTGTTTCATTCAAAATAAACTTAGGCAAGAATACGGCTGTAAAAATAAACATTCCCATGCCTGTGAAGAGGGTTGGATAAAAACCTGTAACTGCGTTGTCAGGTAATGTTTCCATGTTTCTAACAATGGTTATTATACTTAAAATAACCAATGCCGAGAGAAATATTAGGGCCAAAGTATATGGCCAATTTAAATGCCAGGGTTTTTTCATGGTATTATATTTTTTTGGATTAATTGGTTGTTTATTAATTGGTCAAACAGGAATCAGATCGATCTCTAAATTGCATTATAATCGCTTTGCAATGTCGTTCAATTGATTTCCTTTTTTAAATAGGTTGTTAGTCGCGCTATGGGATGAAGTGTTGAATTATAATTTCCGGGTAAGAAATTTTATTCATTGTAGTTTTATCCCGTATTCGGATGCGTGTACTTCGAAAAGGTGTTTCTTTCAAAAAGGCTAAAAAGGAAATATTCATGATGTTAGGGGTGTTGTTAGGTTTTGGAATTTATATGAGGTTGTTTAAAATTTGACAGGGTGAATGTACATAAAAAATCAATATATCCACATGTGCATGTTGTGGGAGTTCATGAAAATGGATGTGTCAGGCAGGTGTGACGCGAGGAATTGGGTGGTTTGTATGGAATTTGATAAGTGTGTTTTTTATAGAATTCTATTAATGCTTATAACCCTAGAATCTGTCATCCTTCCGGGACTGATCAAAAGCAATTTCCAATTTATTTGCCAGGCAGCCATCTCCAAAAGAAATCCTTTATTCACCAGCCCCATCGGGGCGACAGTTTGGTAGCCAATCAAGTTGGCGTTAAAAAAGAGTGCCTTAGGTACGACAGATTAATAAAACATTACTTTCGCGCAATTATTAATGGGACGTTGTCCCGGATCCAACTTGAGGAGTCTCCCGCTCCCTTAATTGCTTCATGATTTATTCCGTTAGGGAAAAAACAGTCAGGGTGTGATTATTCCCAGGTGGATACTGAGGCGAAGGTTCGTTCTATTCCTTTATTATATTTTGCCAATGGATAGCCAAAAACAACAAACAATCCTTCCTTGCTCTTGTATTTGATGTTGTGCTTTTCTCTGAATTTTTTGGCTTGCGGTCCATTTTGAATGAGCGGATGAACCACTCCAAGCATGCAGGTGCCAAGACCTAATGATTCGCAGGCGTACATGGCAGCTGTGGCCGCAACAATGGGGTCGGCCGGATCGGAGTAAGGTGAACCATAGAAGTACATAGCAAGGGGAGCATCATAATTCACAATGTTAATGCCTTTGTTTTTTTGCTCAATGTAGGATTGAAAAACTGGTTTAACAAAGTCTCTGAATATTTCATTGTTGCTCCTTCCCCAGAAAGGCCGCATCAGGGCCAAAAACCAGTCGGAAACCAGCCATTTCATACTTTCCAGGTAATCACAAAAATCATTGGCAAAGGCGTGTGTTTTTGCTTTGCTGTCAAGTATTAAAACATTTACGTCAGAAGGCGGTAATCCCATGGGTGCACATTGAGCTGCTTTCAGAATCTTTCGGATTAGTTCGGGTTCTACTTCCCGGTCTGCAAAATTCCTGACCGACCTGCGTCTTTGATACAATGATAATAATTGGTTATAATCGGCGGCACATTCTGCTTTAGGTAAATCAAAAATATTGTTGGGTGATAGTGTTCGTCCTTCTATCTCGATGGCCTGTTGCGGACAAATGGCCATGCATTGGCCACAGCCAAAACAGCCGAAAATTGGTGAATCACTTAATACTACCTTGTGATTTTTGATTTTCAGACTGAAGTCTTTACAGGTTCGAACACATAAACCGCATCCGGTGCATTTTTCAGGATGGATGATAATTTTTGCCCGTTCCTTGGTTCTTGTTGTTGGTATAGCCATGGTCGATCAGTTATTTGTCTTATCCGTAATATTCGTGTTCTTTTTGATAGAATATTTTTGGCAAGTAGTAAATCATCTTGATACTCTGTACTTGATACTTTTTACTTTTCTGGCTTGTCCAGGTTAGGTGTTTTATAAATGATGTTCGTGTTCTTTTTAGAAGAAAATTACAATTCAGATTATGCAAATCTCGACACTAATTGTTTGAATCCTAAGGCTGGTACGTAAAACGGGGATAGTACCTGAATTTCATCCGTACTGTTTTAATCGATATAGGTTTCCCGATGTTCGATTCCCTGTTTTATTAAATCAATCAACTCGTAGGTGTTTCGTTTTAGGGATAATTCAGGGAGGTTGTTGAAATCGAAAAAATCAGATTCTTCCGTTTCATCACTGCCACGTAGTTCGCCTTCTATTAAATCGCATAATATCACAATCTTGTAAAAATGATATTCCAATGGTGGAAAGCTGTGTTTGTTGGTATCAATAATTGCCAGGATACGATTGGTCTTTACTTTTAAACCGGTTTCTTCAAACACCTCTTTCTCGGCTATTTCACTGGGGGAATAGTTAATATCGGCATATCCGCCGGGCAGCGACCATTTGTTGTCTGAGTTTTCTTTGGTAAGCAGCAGTCGGCCTTTCTCCACCACAACGGCACGAATATCGATCTTGGGTGTTTGAAATCCCGTTTCACAAGTAAATAAATCCCGTATTTTTTCGATGTTTGAATCAGCGATTTGGGCAACCAGCCTTACGCTTAACTCTCTTAATTCCTCGAACCGCTGTTTGTCGAAATTATCTTTTGTGAACCGGATACCCGTTTGTGAAATGGCCTGAATGCTCTTTGCTATTTTTAAAATTTCGTTTTCCAAGGGAGGTTTTTTAGGGGGTGGTAATTTGTTAGGATATCTTTCTTATGCCATGTAGAATGGTTTTTTACTATTTGTATAATAGTAAATCAACTTGATTCTTTATGCTTTTGGTCTTTTCATTTACTTCGAATCCTAACTCTCTTGCTTTTGAATAATGGCTTTCTGCTAATTCTTTTTTATTCTCATTGTTGTAAATATTCCCTATAAACAAATGAGCAATGCCTAGATATGGATTTTTAGTAATCAAATGATTGTATGTTTTCAAACTCTTTTGTGGTTTATCCAACAATGCCAAATAGGTTGCATAATATAAACGATAAATATTATTTGTCGGATTTGATTTTATGGATTTTTTAATGGAGGTAATTGCTTGATTGAAATTATCAATCTTTGCATAGCACAATGACATTTTACTAAAATTGTCTTCTTCCAAACTTTTTTTTATGTCTTTGTCTAAAAGCTTATTTGACAACTTAAAATCTTCAATTGCCTTGCTAAACAACCCTAAATTCATATAACAATAGGCACGGCTCCTGTAGAATCGTTCTCTTTCTCCATCATACTTTATTGCCCGGTTGTAATATGTAATGGCATTATTTAAATCTTTTGATTTTTCTATGTTTTCTGCAATCCAATAATTACAATCACTATTTGTTGAATCGAGTTCGAAAGAAGTATAAATGTCTGATAAATAACTCTTCAATAAAGTACTATCTTCTTGATCTCTTAGTCTCCATACCCAATAAGTAGCTTTGGCTCTGCCAAAATATGCGGTAGGATTTGACTTTTCTTTTTCAATATAGCTGGAGAATAAGTCCATAGCCGTTACATTTCTTCCTTTATCCAATGCTTTAATAGCGGTTTCCAATAGTTCATCATTGCTTTGCGCTTTGACAAAGAATCCAGTCATCAATATTATCGAAAGAGTTATCAGTTTTTTCATCTTTATTGTTGTTGTGAAGTAGGTCATAATAGTGGATATAATTGTTGTTAAACTCTCAAAAATAACAAAAGAGCATAAACATTGGCGAGCCAAGTGAGGTGTTCTTTAATATTTCACCCTGACCGGGTAAATTTCTCAGTTGGCATATAGCCCGGTTCTCATGGCTTCTTTCCTATAAAGGCAGACTCTTATAAGGAGTTGATGTAAGTGTTAGTTGTTATCGGTAGATTGTGTTAACAAAAGATTTAGTAACTTCCTGTTGCTTATTAAGAATGAATTACCTGAAAAATAACATTCAAGTTCTTTGACTTACTGGAAGGGAATAACATAACGGTATCAAGAAAAATGTGAAATAATACCGGTTGAAATGTTTGGTGAAAACAGGTTACTGCATCAGAGTGTGTGAAAGGTTGTTTTTTGAGTTCCTTTTTAGGGCAACAATGGTGAGTAAAGTAATTAGAGGGTTGAGGAACAGGGGAAAGGCGTGGTGAATGATCAGTACATAAACAGATTCAACTTGGTTGACAAGTCTTGATACTGAAAAAAGAAAGCACTAATGAAAGAGGCCCGGCATGTAAAGTGGTTGTTTCATCCCGGTGGCGATGGTTCACCCGGGATACAACCGGGTTTTTAACCTGCGAAATGAATGGTGTAGGTCTTTGTCCTTATAATATGGAACGAAAAATAGAGGCTAACGGGTAGTGGATGACCTTCTCTTCCTTAAAAAAGGAGGATTATCACCTGCCTGGTTCATTTCAAAATTTCGAAAATGGGGTTGCACACTTGAATAGTACATTTTTAAGCTTATGAAATTGATTTTGCAGACGATCAAGTCGATTTTTCACCTTGAAAAATCCGTTTTCACGTTGATGATTCTCATTTTTATAGGTTGAAAAAGGCGTTTGTTATGGATCAAGTTCATTTTTCGGCTTGGTAAAATGCTCTCGCAAACGATCAAGTTCATTTTTCAAGGCAAAAAACGGATCTGCAGCTGTGTAAAGCCCCTGACTCAAACAGTGAAGCGTTTATGCAGCCGTGCAAGTTCTTTTTTCAAAGAAATGACTTCATCCTGGCTGGATTGCAAGTATGAAAAAGTCTTGGGTGATTGTTGGGCAGTACTATTCAAAGAGGCTTTATGCCCTTTTCTTGCAAGGCCATTGGGCTAAATACAGAGAGAATAATTTCAGCTTAAATAACTAAAACTAATCAGTATGAAAAAAGTAGCTTATTACCTCTTCTCGCATAATGGGTTGTTTACTTTTGTGAAACGATTATTAGCCATTGTAGAGGAGAAGGATGCTGCCACACTGGGTTTGGCGGTATTTGTTGACATGGTGAAGCGGTTGTTCAGCAATTTCGATAAGGCGCTGAAGCGTGACATGGTGGATCCGTTTACGGTTAAGGTGGGCGAGGCTGATCAGGAACGCGACAACCGTTTTTTAGGGTTTAAAAATTATGTGAATGCTTGTCGTTACCGCAAGAGTGAAGCGTGGCAACAAGCGGCCGAACAAATTGGCCGGGCTATTGAGCGCTACGGCGGCGATCTGTACCGCATGGCAAATGCCGAGGAGTCGGCTGCTATCCGGAATTTAGTGAGTGATTTGAATACCGAACCATTGCTGACAGCTTGCAATACCATTGAAGCGGGTGCCTGGATTTCCGAATTAACGGAAGCACAGGAGGCTTTTTCTCTATTGGAACAACAGCGTGTTAGTGAGACTGAAGCGAATTATTTTACGTTGGGCGAAACCCGTAAGCCGCTGGTTGCTGGCACACGGTCGTTATTAAAAATGATTGAATTGCAACAACAGGCTTCAAACAATGCGGAACTAAATCAACTGGTGGAACAACTGAATAATCTTATCAGTCAAAGCATGGCCAGTGCCCGTATCTCACACACGTTAAACGAAAAGGAAGAAACCACTAACTAATGCCTTATTGGCCTTTTTCATGGTGTTTTTATTTGTGTTTCCTGGGATGTTCGTTGTTTTAAGTTCTGGGTTCTGTGTTGCAAGTTGTACATGTTCCTCCGCGTCCCCTGCTGTTATTCGCCGTATTGACGTTTGGTCATTCGCTGTTTGTATTTTGTTTTAAGTTCCGGTTTGAAGGTATGCCGGTATCCTCAGTAGTTATTCTCTTTCATCAGGGTTAATTCACGAAGCTCTGTCGACAAAAAAACTCTGTGTCCCTGTGCCTCTGTGTTTATATTTTTCCATTGCCCTCTGCTAACTGTTAACTGCTAATTGATCACTGTTTACTGCTCATTGTTAATCGTTGAGAAATGGGAGAAAAGGTTTTCGTATTTTCTTCTCAAATGGTCGAAAACTAATGGTTTAAAGGCATTAAAATTTTTTCCCAATGAAGCTCAAATGATTATATGTAGCGGTAGTAACCAATTTCTGTCCCTTGCGTACCGTAGTTTTCAGAAGCATCAATAAGGTATTGGTGTTTTATTATTTATTAATTTTTATACTATTTTACCAACGTTGACATGAGGCAAACCGGGAGAGCATTGTACTTTTTCATGAAGAAAATACAATCCGGGGCGTAGCGTGTGGCGCATGAAAAAACAAATTTAAACGTATGAAAAACCTAAAATCTTTAATGGCAATTTTAATTGCCGGAACCTGTGTCCTCAGTTCATGTAGTGACGACGATGCTTCCGATAAGGAAGTGTTTAGTACTTTGAAACCAGAAGAGCACAAAGCTAAACTGGAAGACGAAGGCGTAGCTTTTGTTCAAAACATGGGTGCGGTGGCCAATCTGGAAGTTTATTCAGTTATTGAGCAGTTCAGCACGCTTATGGACAATGAAGAAGGTGAAGAAGTTTATAGCCCACTGAATGTGGTATTAAAGCAAGTGACAGCATTGCCTGAAGGTCCTCAGACTGCGGTTAATCTAAAGTCTTTTTCCGAGGATGGTGTGAATAAGATGTTGTCTGAAGAGTTCAAAAAGCAAGCTGGTATCCGTACCTGGAATGCGGCTAAAAATGATTGGGACGTAGAGGCATCTGACAAGGAGATTACCTATAATTTCACCTCGAAAGACGCCAAAGCAGTTATCAGCTTAACTAATTTCACTTACCAGTTGGCAAAAAACCAAGATGCTGAGGGTTTCACTGTGGAGCTGATCAAGTCGCTTAATGTGAACATTAAGTTAGGTGAAAAAGAGTTGTGTGCTTTCACTTTTACCGGTGAGTATTATGACAATGATACCCCAAAATTTTTGGAAGAGGTATTCAACCTGGAAGGATTCAAATGGCAAACTACTTTGAATTTGAAGGACAAAACCAAATTCAAGAGCAGTACTTCTTTTGATTATAACGACAAGGTGATTTTTGCCAGTGGCTTAGATATTGATGGTAACATTGATTACACATCAGTGAAAGAAACAATGGATGGTGTTGATGAAGCTAACTTACCACTGGATCAGCAAATCGTTGATAACACTAATGCTTATTTCCAGATTGGTAACATTAAAGCTGATGCATTGCTTGATGTAAAAGGATTAATTGATGGTTACAAATCGTTCAAAGAAGAGACAACGGAAGAGGAAATTGTGAAAATGGTAAATGATAATGCCAAGCTTTTTGTGCGTTACGCCGACAGCAAGGAGATTATTGCTAAAGGTGAGTTTTACCTGACGGAGGAAATCGATGATTGGGACCAGTCAGTATCTAAAGAACCATCCATGCGTATGGTATTTGGCGACGGATCGTCATTGGATGAGTCAACTTATTTCGAAAATGGTTTCGGAAAAATGATTACCGAAATCAATACTTTGATTGATACAATGAATAAAAACTACGACATGGAATTAGAAACCATCGAGTAGTTATTTGATCAGAAAAAATAGTTTCATGAATTGGAGGCCCTTTTTGGGTACTCCAATTCTTTTCTTTGTATGATACCTGTAAAGGAATAATTTTGTGGTCACCTTGATACATTCTTTTGTCGTTAATGTAGTTATGAAGGAAGGGGAAGAAGGTGATCGATAATATAATCAGAGGTGCCCGCATGTCATTCAATCGTCTGTTTCTTATTACTTGTCTTATTTGTTTAAATCTCTCGGCTTATACGCAATCGCGAGGATGGTGCCTCACCGGTAAGGTACTGGATGCGGAAAATGGTCTGCCTGTGCCGGATGCACACGTTACCACACCAACTTATGAAAGGGGAGCCGTTACCGATGCACAAGGCCTGTTTGAATTATGTGGGTTGAATGAGGAGCAGGTGGAGCTGCTGGTTTTCCATACGGCCTACGAAAAACAGATGATTACAGCCGATAAGAACCACCCCCGGGATCTTATTGTTGAATTATCCATTAAAGATTACCAAACACAGGAGGTAACTGTTGTGAGTAGCAATGCCTCCATTGTAAAAAACTACATCCCCGGGAAACTAACCCTCAAGAAAGAAGATGTTTTATCGGTCCCCACCTTGTTGGGCACCCCCGATGTGGTGCGTACGCTGCAGCTAATGCCGGGCATTCAGTCGGTGAATGAAGGGAATTCGGGCATTTATGTGCGTGGCGGTTCGCCCGGGCAAAACCTTATCCTGTTTGACGATATTGAATTGATGAATCCCTCTCACCTGATGGGGATCTACTCGGTGTTTAATCCTTTGCTCACCGACCGGGTAGAGTTCTTTAAGGGCAATGCCCCCATCCACCAATCCACTCGCCTGGCTTCTTCCATTATTGTTCACACCCGCGATCAAAAAGAGACAAAGAGTAACTGGGCCGGCAACCTGGGTAATATCTCCACTAACCTGACTTATAACGGGCAATCGAAAAACGATAAATGGTATTTTAGCTGTGGTATCCGTCGCAGTTATATCGACCTTCTGAAATACATGGTCAAGCCCCTGGTATCGGATGAAAATAACTACTTTGAGAAAAACAATTATAACTTCTACGACTTCAATGGGAAGTTGCTGTATAAGACAGGGAAAAGCCGGTTGGCGCTCACCTGGTATGTGGGGGAGGATATTTTTAACCTGCACAATGAAAAGAACCATTTAGCCGCTGACACCCGGTGGGGTAACCAGGGTGCTGTGTTTTCGTGGAAGCTACTGTTATCATCTGGTTTTACCATGAAGAATAGTATAGGCTATTCGGGCTATCAGTCGAAGTTTGCAGTGGATTTCACCGATAATCAATTACGTTTTAATACCGATTATCAGCAATATAATTTCAAGAGTGATTTTTTGCTTGAAAAGGATAAGCACTTGTTGAGATGGGGGCTTAATGTTTCCAGGTATCATGTTTCACCCCAGGATCTGGATGTATCCCTTTTTTCGAACCAGGTGGATGAGTATGATTTGTTTAATGGATTAAGTAACAAAGTATATCTGAGTGATCATGTTACCTTGTCGGATAAGCTGTCACTGTATGGAGGTGTAGCCTTTGAGTATTATGCCCAGCTGGGGCCATATACTTACGAGCAGAACGGGCATGTTGACCGTTATCGTGCAGGCGAGGTGGTTGATCACAGGGCTCAGTGCAATGCAGTATGTTCTTTTAATTATTACCCGTCACCGTTGTCTTCCATTAAAGGGTCTTATACCTATGGAACGCAAAATATGCACCTGGCTTCCATTGCCACCATTCCGTTGCCTACCGACATGTGGATGCCGGCAACACGACTATTGCCACCGGAAACAGGCCATCAGGCCACGCTGGGGTATTTCAGACAGCTGCCTGTTTATGGCATTCAATATGGGGTGGAAGCCTATGGTAAGTTATTGGACGAGCAGTTGTTGTTTAAAGTGAATGTGGACAATGAAGACATTCTTAATTTCGAAGACAACTTTTATTCCGGAAAAGGGATGGCCTATGGTGTGGAGGTGTTTTTAAAGGAGACCAAAGGGAAATTTCAGTATACCTTGGGTTACACATTGGGGTGGGCCCGGCAAAAATTTGCCACAATCAACGAAGGTCAGTGGTATGATGCCAAATACGACCGGCGTCATGATCTGAACTTGCTTTGTACCTACCGGTTGAATGATCGAATTGATTTTGGCGGTGTGTTTATTTTTGCCACCGGCAATAAAGCCACGCTTCCCACCGGCCGTTACTGGATGATGGGAGATGTGGTGAATGATTACCAGGGGGTGAATAATTATCGTATGCCGGCCTATCATCGCCTGGATCTGTCAATGAACTATAGGTTGAAATCGAAAACTTTTCATGAGTCCATCCTCAATTTTTCTATTATCAACCTATATAACCGGGCCAATCCCTATTTTATTTATTATTATATAGACAATGGGGAGAAAGATTATGAGTTGGCGGTTAAAGCCAAGCAGATCTCATTATTTCCAATCATGCCATCAGTGAGTTGGCGGTTTAAATTTTAACGATGCGTTTAAGATATTTATTCTATATAGCGATAATGGTGATGAGCTGTACCAAGGAGATTGAGGTAGAACAGCCGGCGTATGAAAATAAGATTGCTGTGGACGGATGGATTGAACAGGGTAATTTTGCCCATGTCATTTTAACCCTCAGCTCTCCTTTTTTAACGGAGTATGATTCGGCCTCTATTCGCAATACTTTTCTGAATTATGCGAAGGTAACTGTCACCACCGGGAGTGGTGATTCGGAGGTGTTGACACTTTTCCGGCAGTCTGAATTTTTCCCACCCTTTATTTATAAGACCATTCGTATTAAAGGAGAAGTAGGGGAGTCATACACCCTTAAGATAGAGACTATGGGCAAAACGGTTACAAGCACCACAACGATTCCTTCGGCCCCCCTGGTGACGTCCATGCGCATGGTGCCGGCATCGGATACCACGGGTATTATTGAAGCAGTGGTGGATGATCCGGCCGATGAGGTTAATTATTATTACACACAGATTAAAACAAAAGGGATGGATAGCCGGTATCATCCCTCGGCTTTCCCATTCACGGTTGATAACACCATTAATGGCACCAGTGCTGTGATTCATGTGAAGCGCAGTAACCAACCTGATCCGTTAGGTATATATGGTATTGATATGGAGCGGAACCTTCCCCGGACGGAGTTCGCCCTCTCCGATACCATATCGGTAAAAGTGTCGACCATCGATAAAGACAGTTATCTGGTGTTGAATGGTATTTTTATGGATCAGCTCAATAATGGAAATCCTTTTTCATTCATTGATCAAAAAACGGCCACTAACATCACCGGTGGTGTAGGACGTTGGACCGGGATGGCTTCGCGGGCTACGATGGTGGTTTATGAGAAAGAGTAGCGGGGGATAGGTAACCACCTAATCCTCTGAAGCAGGGATTGGGACATCGTTCCAGGTTAAAACACAGAGACACAAAGTCACAGAGTTTATGAAAGAAAATAGAGCCGGGTGGTGTATTTTTCACGGCACAAAACATTTCGAATTATCTCTGTCTTTCACATAACAATATTTCACTATACTTAATTCCTATGAGCCCAACCGCCAGGTTTGCAGACTCCCTCGCCTTTAAGGAGAGGGGTGGGGTGAGGTGGCTTATCACCTAATCCTATGAAGGAGGGATTGGGACATCGTTCCGGGTTAAAACACAGAGACACAAAGTCACAGAGTTTATGAAAGAAAAGAGAGCCGGGTGGTGTATTTTTTACGGAATTAAGTAATACCAAATATCTCTATTGACGCTACCAGTACCTTTGGTTTCACGCAGATCCAAAGGGATGCAGAGAGGATTGTTCTACACATCTACTAAATACTCGTAATTCATTTTCTTGTCGCCCGGTCACTCTTTTCCCCTCCTAAAAGATTTAGGAGGGGTGATTTTCATTGAGTAAGCAATGAAAATCGGGGTGGTTTGATTGTAATATCAACCAGTGAGGATTTAAAAGAGTTATATAGTAGTCAGAGATGGCTATTGGCCATATTGACGCCAAGCTAATAACTTTACAAGCGGGTTAGTTGATAGGTAGGTTTTTAATTCTTCAGTAATAGTTTAATTGGGACGTTGTCCCAAACCCTACTTCATTTTTGGCATCGCCCCAAAAACGAAGCAAAAAACGCTAGTCAAATAAAAGCTTCCACCCACCTCCTTGATGAATTTTTGCTAACCCACATGCCAGAATTCCCGCATTYATCTTCGTCGCGCCTACGCCGGCCCGSTTATTTTACCCCTCCTTATAATAATAACCTTGGGGTAATGCCGATAGATACTGGACGTAAGGACAGTCCCGTAAAACGGGGATTAAAGACCAATTAAAAGCGAAGCGCATTAAGTGGTCTTTTTAATCACTAATCGGTATGACCGGCTCCCCCGCTTCCCAACATCATGGTCCGACWCGTCATTTGGCTTTTTGTGTWATAGTGTCGATATATTCAAGGGCGACTTCGCGTTTGCCTCTGCTAGCATCGATTTGCAATCGGTGCCTTGTTATATGATAGACACAAAGTCACAGAGTTTTTATAAGAAAAGAGAGCCGGGTGGTGTATTTTTCTCGGCACAAAACATTTCGAATTATCTCTGTTTGGGTTTGTGATAACGTTCCATTAAAAAATCTTGATACTTCTGTCTAAATACTTTTATTATTTAAACGATGACTTATAAGGTGCCCCCGGAACAAAATCATTAAATCCTTTGGCAGCTTCACTCGAGAGTTCAATTTTAAAAGGGGTAGCACCATCCGGGACAATGGGCATGTAGGCCAGGCGTATCTGAATGGTTTTGAAAACCAATTTGTCGTTTCTCAGGCGAACCCCACCGCCCAGGCTCAGGTAATAATCCTGGCTGAAAACATTGTGGTTACCATCACCAATAAAGCCCATGTCGGTAAATGAAAAGGCCGCCATGCGGAAGCCCAGTATGCGTTTGGTGGTGAAAAAGACATTCTCTACGTTTAGTACTAGTTTCTCTTTTCCTTTTACCTCCTTATTAGAAAAGGCGGTTAACCCTTCTGCGTTTCCTTTTAAATAGATGTATTCAGAATCAAGTCGGTTGAATCCTTTTATGTAATGAAGATCAACGAAATTCCGGAGCTTCCCGGTGCCCACGTTTAAAAGGTTACTAAAATAATTTATTCCCAGCTTGATAACCCCTCGATGGCTTTTGCCATCGCGGAAGAAGGAGTTAGCTTCCACATTGAAATAGAAAAAGCCCTGGTTGGGGATGAGCGCTTTTCCCGCTGAAAAGTAACCACCCATATAGGGCAGGATATCTTCTTTGTTTTTGTTATAGCCAAAGGTTAATGATCCCAGAAAGCCATAGGGAACGTCTTCAGTTCTTCCATAGGAATAGATCAGGTTGTTTTTATAGTAGTTACGTTTGGAGAAGGAAAGACTCATGAAATAATAAGTGTTTCTGTTCAGCGCCGGGTTGTTGTTTAAGGAGTCGCATAAGTCATAGAAGTCACTGTACATGTGTTGAAATGACACATAGAAGTTCGATTGGTCAAAATAGTTGGCGGTATTAAGCTTAAAGGCCCGTCCGGCCCAGGTGTCGGTAATGAAGTAATTCAGTGTATCTTCTATTTCTATTTGATCTACACCATCAATGTTTTCATTTTTAAAGGACCGGTTAATATACAGGCCTCCTCCATATTTCATGTCACTTAAGTAAAAGCTGCGTTCTGCTTTGGCTTTGAGTTCGTGTTTTTCGTTACGATTGGTGTAATCAATGTTGAGGTCAATGCGGCTTCCCTGGATATTTTGTAGCTGCATGCTGCTTTTAAAGCCAAATTCAGGAGATTTGGGGGAGGTAGCAATGAAAGATTGCGAAAAACCAAAACCTTGTCCAAACATGTTACGGCTATAGAGCGTTAATTCCGGTTTGGCCCCCTGCGTGCCAATTGAAAAAGCGTGTGGGTAGCGGTCTTGCGATATTACCACCACATCCACCATGGAGGTGTCGCTTTCGCTGGGGCGGACCAGTATTTTCGCATCTGAGATGAACGCCAGCTGACGTAACAGTCGTTCGCTCTCCGAAAGGTTGGTGGGATCCACGGCATCCCCCTTTTCAAAGGTGAGGTTTTTCCTGATTATTTTCTCCGACGTTGTAAAACGTAGTTTGTTACCCGTTTTTACAAACCAGTTTTCGGTATACATCAGTGTGTCGTTGACTGTGGTGCCAAAAGGATCGAGTTGACTGATGTAGATAGTGCGAATTTGTTTGCCTGTTAATTTTTGGTAATCCTTAACATAGTCAATGTTGTATTGGTAATCCTTTTTTATCGTATCCCGGGTATCAACAATCAATTCCTGTAGCCATTTATTCACCCTGCTTTTTGAGGCCCGTTGGTTGATGTAATTGGTGATCGGGTCTTTCTCATCCACCCGGCTTGTGTCAGGTTGTTCTGGCTCACTAAGTGGAATTAAAACAATGGTGGTGTCTTGTTGCTGAATAACGATGGTGTCGTTAACCGGTTTACTGGTTTGACCAGTCAGGTGAAAACACATGAAGAGCAGGGGAAGGCTAATGAGATGCTTCCGGAAGGAGTTATGTTTATGTTGAAGTATAAAAATCACCTAATAAAGACTGTTTGTCTGACTATAGAACTTGAAAATACGAAAAACAGATGGCTATTAATGCTGTTTTCTCATTTCATGAAACAAATTTAGTCATGGAATGGCACTATTTCTTCCACCTGGTGGCTGGGTAATAAGTCTTTCTTACAAGACAGAGGGAGTAAAATGACCATGCATGCAATTGTTGATTCATTTGATTTCATCATTATAACCATCAAAATGAATTTGTTTTCATAGCCTTAAGTTGACGCGTATGTCCGAAAGAGCATGCGAATCTGGAGTGATGATCGACAAAGCTATGCAGGAATAATTCGGGGCTTTCAAAAATGCACCACAATTTGCAGGAATATATCAACTGTTCTCTATCATGTAAATCTTGTTAATCCTGTCAAATAATAACACTATTTAAGAATCAGCCATTTTCATCTCTTTGTTTGCATTATATATAATACATCAGAAACAGAATTAGTGGAATGAGTATTCCGGCACTGGTGAGCCAAGCGCCCCGGCGGGTAATACCGTTTTTCCCCTTTAAAATAAACAGGCCTGAAATACCTAAAAGAATAAGTGCTCCTGCAAAAAGATCTGCGAACCATTTCCATAGTTTCCCCGGATTATAATGTAAGAAGTTAACTTGATTAAAGATGGGGCGTTTTTTCAGGCTTTCGAGCAGTAGCTCACCGGTGGTGAGGTCTAATTCAACCGATCCGCCTTCTTTCAGGAATATTTTTAGTTCGGTGTCTGATGGAAAGTAATGTTTCCGGTAGTTGCCTTCTTCGTCTATTTGCTCAAGTATGTTATCAATGGCCGTTTCTTCATTGGTGGTTAAATCCTGAGGAATCTGAATAGTAGTTGTAGTTCTTTTTATTATGTAGTTGGGATTCCAGTCGTTGATGTGGTTAAGAGCAATACCAGAAAGGGCATAAACCATAATCATACCAGTGAAGAAGTAACCCAAATCCCGGTGAATGGCTCTGTTTAATTTTCTAAGGTTCATTATTTGTAATGGAAAAAGTATATTAAAATAAATGGAATAAATAAAGAGGCCATCTCAAAGAGGAATTCTTTGTGATAGCCTCTTTATATTTTAAAAAAGTTTATTCGGCAATGGTAAAACTCATACATGCCAGTTGATAGTCTTTTGATTTGTTTTCGGTGGTGCACTCATGGTTGTCACCTTCTTCGTGTTCTTCAATCAGAACCGTTAATTTACCCTGAGCGACTACCATTTCTCCTTCCAATGTTTCTTCAAAGCGGGCAATGTTTTCTCCGGCAAATACTTTAACCAGTTTGTTCTTATCCGTTCCGGCTAAAAACATCTTCTTGCCGCTCTTCCGGCACGTGTGAATAACCCGTCCCTTAATCTTTACAGTTTTGTTGAGGTATTTTTCCGGTGTTGCAAAAATATCGTCAATGGAAGCTTCAATGGTTTCAGTTGTTTTTGTATTCCCGTTGCAGCAGGGTGTTTCTGTTTTGACTGTTTCGTCGCTGCAACAGGTGCTTTGTTCAGCTGATTTTTGTTTAGCGTTAGTGCTACAGGCTAAAACTGCGATTGATAGGGCAAAGCCGAAGATCAATTTTTTCATGTGTTTTAATTTTAGATTCAAGATATATCTACAAGGTTGCGTCTCTTTTTTGTTGATTATTTTTAGAGATCTACAAATATAGCTTTTCTGATATATGGGGAGATGGTTGTGTGCTTAAAAATGGGAGAATATTTGTGAGAGTCATGTGGATTGCATCAATAACAGGATGCTGCACTGTAGAGTCCCCACTAGCGTAGATTTGCAATCCGTACTATAAGCATTTCTAATTGTAGAATGATCCAGGAAGATGCTTAGAAGGGGTATTAATTAACCCTGCATAGTCAAAAAATAGAAGCATAATTATAGTGGCCTGGCAGCTTTTGTGGTCTAATGGTGAGGCACGATTTGAAAAACCGCGTTAGTGGTGTAGTGATATATTTTTGGGATGAATGGGGAAGGAAGAATGGCAGATGACAAAAGGATAGAATAGAGAGGCCTGATTCGGAAATATTGACACGTATAACTAAAATAATTATGACAAATTGGCATCTATAAGGGTGATATTTTGCTTTGGTCAGAAAATTGAAGAAGAACGGTTGTTAAAACGATTGAATTATGAATTTGAACAGTTTTACCATAAAAGCACAGGAAGCCATTCAGCAGGCTTTTCAGGTAGCGGATGGAAACCAGCATCAGGCTATTGAACCCGGCCATATACTGAAAGGAATTTTGGAGGTGGAGGAAAATGTTACCAGTTTCCTGTTTAAAAAAGTAGGCGGCGGGGATGTGGCCACCGTATTAGATCGAATTATTACTTCTTATCCCAAGGTGTCCGGGGGGAGTCCTTATCTGTCTGATAAGTCCAACAAGGTATTGCAGAAAGCATTGGCTTATTCCAAGGATATGGGCGATCAGTTTGTGAGCATTGAGCACATGTTGTTGGCGCTGACAAAGGTGAAAGATCAGGTTGGTAATATGTTGAATGATGCGGGCATCAATGAAAAGAATCTTAAAGCGGCGGTGATTGAACTCAGGAAAGGGGCAAAGGTTGATTCACAAACCGCTGAAGATACCTATAATGCATTGAGTCGATTCGCCATAAACCTTAATGAGCAGGCTGGTAAAGGAAAACTTGATCCGGTGATTGGCAGGGATGATGAGGTGAGACGTATTTTACAAATATTATCCCGACGGACTAAGAATAATCCCATCTTAATAGGTGAGCCAGGTGTGGGAAAGACAGCTATAGCTGAAGGATTGGCCCAGCGTATTGTAAACGGTGATGTACCCGGAACATTGAAAACGAAACAGATTTTCTCTTTAGATATGGGAGCGTTGGTCGCCGGCGCTAAATATAAAGGTGAATTTGAAGAGCGATTGAAGAGTGTGGTTAAAGAAGTAATTGCCAGTGAAGGGGAGATCATTCTTTTTATTGATGAGATTCACACATTGGTGGGAGCCGGCAAGAGTGAAGGCGCCATGGATGCGGCAAATATTCTGAAGCCAGCCTTGGCGCGTGGTGACTTACGGGCAGTGGGAGCAACTACTCTGGGCGAATACCAGAAATATTTCGAAAAGGATAAGGCGCTGGAGCGGCGCTTTCAAATTGTGATGGTAGATGAGCCGGATACCCACAGTGCCATCTCAATTCTGAGGGGTTTAAAAGAGCGGTATGAAACGCATCATAAGGTTAGGATAAAAGATGAGGCGATTATTTCGGCCGTGGAGTTGTCGCACCGTTATATTTCGGATCGTTTTCTGCCCGATAAGGCCATTGACCTGATTGACGAGGCGGCTTCGAAGCTGCGTCTGGAGATGAATTCAGTGCCGGAAGAGATTGATGAGATTGAAAGGCGTATCATGCAGCTTGAAATTGAAAGGGAAGCGATTAAGCGCGAAGGTGATACAAAGAAACTGAATGAACTGGTGAAAGAGATTGCTGATCAGAAGGATATTAGAGCTACCCTCAGGGCCCGTTGGGAGTCGGAGAAAACCATTGTGGACGCCATTCAAAAGCATAAATCGGATATTGAGCAGTTCAAGTATGAGGCGGAGAAGGCCGAAAGGGAAGGACTTTACGATAAAGTGGCTGAATTGCGGTATGGACGTATTAAGGAGGCTGAGCATGCCATAGAGCAACTAAAAGCAGAGCTGAAGGATAAACAGGCCGAAAAGGCCATGATTAAAGAAGAGGTGGATGCGGAAGATGTGGCCAGTATCGTAAGCCGGTGGACGGGCATTCCGGTGAGTCGTATGCTGAAGTCGGAGCGGCAAAAGCTGCTTAATCTGGAAGGTGAGCTGCATAAGCGGGTTATTGGGCAAGAAGAGGCCATTGCAGCTATCGCTGATGCGGTGAGGAGGAGCCGGGCAGGTTTGCAGGATGCCAAACGGCCGGTGGGTTCCTTCATCTTTTTGGGAACGACCGGTGTGGGGAAAACTGAGCTGGGTAAGGCGTTGGCTGAATTCCTTTTTGATGATGAAAATCAGATGACGCGTATCGATATGTCGGAATACCAGGAGCGTCATTCTGTTTCCCGGTTAATCGGGGCGCCTCCGGGATATGTGGGGTATGATGAAGGGGGACAGCTGACCGAGGCGGTGCGGCGTAAGCCTTATTCGGTTGTGTTGCTCGATGAGATCGAGAAAGCCCATCCTGATGTCTTTAATATATTGCTTCAGGTGTTGGATGATGGACGGCTTACCGATAACAAAGGGCGTACGGTTGATTTTAAAAATACCATCATTATCATGACCTCCAATGTGGGATCGCATCTTATTCAGAAGAATTTTGAAGAGCAGGGGGGACAGGTAAATGACGCATTTACTGAGAAGAGCCGTCGGGAGGTCTTTGAACTGTTGAAGCAATCTATTCGTCCGGAGTTCCTGAATCGGATAGACGAGATTATCATGTTCTCACCGTTAACATTACCGCAAATTGAGAATATTGTGCGGTTACAAATAGGACAGTTGAAAAAAATGCTTCAGAAGAACGGGGTATCGTTGGATGTTACTGATGCTGCCATTAAATGGATTGCCAGGGCTGGATTTGATCCCCTGTTTGGGGCGCGTCCTGTTAAACGAACCTTACAGCGTAGTTTACTCAATGAGTTATCGAAACGAATATTGGATGAGTCGGTTCAAAAGGATCGGCCAATAACAGTGGAGATGGTTGAAGATAATTTGGTATTTAAAAATTAGATCTTCAATAGCATTAGTTTTAGTAGTCTGTGAAAAGCATGGTTTTAGCCATGCTTTTTTAGTTTTCATTGAGGAAAGGTAGGTAAATTGTAAAAGTGGTTCCTTTGTTAACGATGCTTTTCACCTGGATTTGTCCCTTGTTAAGGGTAATCATTTCTCGTGTCAGGTGTAATCCCAGGCCGGTTCCTTTTTCAGCCAATGTGCCTGTTGTTTCAAAGCGTTTAGTAATGTCAAAAAGTGAATTAAGTTTTTCTTTTTGAATGCCTATTCCGGTATCGCTTATTTTTATTATTGTTTGGTGTGTGTTGGTATTGGTGGAAGCTGAACAAGTAATGGTTCCTCCGTCTTTAGGTGTGAATTTAATGCTGTTATGAATAAGATTGCGCAATACAAATCGAAGCATTTCATAATCGGCAAAGACTGCAATGTGGTTTGGAATTTCATTGATTAGTCGGATGTTTTTATCCTGGGCGTGTACGTTAAAGTGATTGAATGCTTGGGCAACAAGTTCGTTAAGTGTAATGTTTTGGGGGCGGGCTTTTATATGTCCTAATTGAGATTTTCCCCATAGGAGCAGGTCTTCGAGTAACTTATATACATTTTCGCTGGCGTTTGAAAGTTCATGAATAAGTTCTTTGATCTCCTCGGAATTGTAATCTTCATAATTGTTTTTCAGTAGAGAGGCAAAGCCTAAAATGGCATTGAATGGGTTTTTAATATCATGTGCAATGATAGAGAAGAGTTTGTCTTTGGTGGCATTGAGTTTTTTTAATTTAGCTTCATTTTCAAGTAGCTCTAATTCCATCTTTTTTCTTTGAGAGATATCTGTAACGATTCCTACTAGTTCGGTGATTTCACCATTTTCTGATTTGATGGGAGAAGCATAAAGGTCGCCCCAGAATTCTGAGCCATCGCGTCGTATGAATTTTTTCTCAATATTGTATTCTGAAATTTTCCCCGAAATCAGATCCTGTAACTTTTGTAAGGAGCTATCGATAAATTCAGGGTGAGTAAGGTGTATGTTGGTTAATTGATATATCTCTTCCGGGTAATTGTAACCCATAAGTTTTACAAAGCGATCGTTTACCAGTTTGTATTGGCCGTTAAGGTCAACCACTCCAATACCAACTACTGTATTATTAATAACCGTATCTAATTTGTTACGGTGTATAATAAGTGCTTCCTCTACTTCTTTTAGCCGGGTAAGGTCCATGCCTACTGATTGGTATTCGAAAATGTTACCATTGGTATCAATCAGGGCGCGATCAATCCATTGTTGCCACCTGATTTCGCCTGAGTCAAGGATGACGCGGTGTTCGTATTCGTTTATTGGAGAATCTACTGTCAGTGATTCAATGTGTTGACGGGTGGTTTCTTTATCGGCATCATGTAAGAAATCGAGAAAGCTTTTCCCGATTAGTTCTTTGGGAGTTAAGTTGAAAAACTTGCAATACTGGTTGTTGACATAGCTGAGGACTCCTTCCTTGTTGAAACGACAGATTAAAGCCGGGGCATCTTCTACCAGGGAAAAATAGCGTTTTTCGCTGGCTTCCAGTGCGGCAATGGTCTGTTTGTAGGCTGTTACGTCGTAGAAAAAGACACAAAGACGATTTTCTCCGAAAGGAAAGGAACGAAGGCGCAGGTGTTTGTTTAAGGTGGGCAGATAGGTTTCAAATGAATCTTTACGGGAGAGCATTTGCTCTACTTTCTGTTTTGAAATAGTAAACTCGGGTAAGGCTCTTCTGACCGATAGGCCTACTAAGCCTAATTTATTAACGATGTTTCCGGCAGTTGGATTTGCCTTAAGGACGATAAGGTCTTTGATTTTTCCATTGATGTATATGGGCTCTAAAATGACAATTCCCACGGGAGCATTTGTGAACAACTTTTCCAGGAAGAAACGATCGCTTTCCAGTTGGCTTTCCAGCTTTAGTTGATGAGTAATGTCTTCCTTTATGGCAATAAAACCGGTGATTTTATTTAGGGTGTTACGGATGGGGTTAATAGTGGCTTTTTCCCAGATAATTTGTCGATCCCGGGTTTGATTTTTGAACAGGCCTTTCCATGTTTCACCGGCAAGTATTGTATTCCACAAATTTTGGTAAAAGACGGCATCATGGTAACCTGAGTCTAATATCCGGGTGTTTTTACCAATGATTTCTGTCTTGCTGTAGCCGTATTTTTTTTCAAAAGTTTTGTTTACATACTGGATGTTTCCCTGTATGTCCGTAATAACAACAATATCTGATGAGTAATCAAGGGCCCTTGAAAGTTGAGCCGGATCAAATTCAGAACCAATCTCTCCCACGGTTATTATATTTTTCTGCCAATTAACTAAAATCTACGGAATATCCCAAGTATATCTCTGATTTGATTGTTAGTGGCAAAGGGTGTGGTGAATATGATTGAATGAATACAAAGGATGTTTGATTATCTGATTGCAATAAGTTGTTGGAAGGATTTAACTAAGAAATTGTATAAAATAAAAAAGCCAGCAAAATGCTGGCTTTTTTTCTGAGCGGGAGACGGGGTTCAAACCCGCGACCCTCAGCTTGGAAGGCTGATGCTCTATCAACTGAGCTACTCCCGCATGAGTATGAGTGTAAGTGGGGAGAGCAGGATTCGAACCTACGAAGACGAAAGTCAGCGGAGTTACAGTCCGCCCCAGTTGGCCACTTTGGTATCTCCCCCTAAAGCTCTATAAAAGATCTTTGGCTTTCAGGAAACTCGTGTAATATACTTTGTTATTTCACATGTCCTCATTGTCTTTATGATCATGAGGAGTATCTCTCCTGAAGCGGTTGCAAATATACAGCTATTTTTTTAACGACCAAGCTAAATTCACCATTTTTATTGCAGTAATAGCTCCTTCATCCCCTTTGTTTCCTAGCTTTCCGCCTGCCCGGTCCAGAGCTTGTTGTTGATTTAGAGTGGTTAATAGACCAAAGATAAACGGAATTTTATAGTTTAAATTTAATTGGGTAATTCCTTGGGTTACGCCGCTGCAAACGTAGTCAAAGTGCGGAGTGTCGCCTTGGATGACGCATCCCAGGCAAATAATAGCGTCCACATCGGTATATTCAGCCAGGTATTTGCCTCCTGCAGTTAGTTCGAAGCTCCCTGGAACATATTTTTTTATAATATTTTCAGGATTCGCACCATGCTTTATCAAAGTATTATAAGCTCCGTTGAATAGAGCTTCCGTTATTTCGGTATTCCACTCGGAAACCAATATGCCAAATTTCATATTGGCTGCTGATGGAACTGTCTCAGGATTATAATCAGATAGGTTTTTTAAACTTGTTGCCATGAGAATGATTTTTTAACAAAAATAAAAAAAGGTTGCCTTTTGTGTGATAAAAAGGCAACCTTCAATTCTTGAATCGAATGATTATTTTTTTGCACTCAACCTTGCTCTTGTAAGGTACTTGTCAATTTGACGAGCCTGTGTGCTGGTTGGATACTTGTCTTTAATAGTTTGATAGGCTTCTGTTGCTTTTTTTGAATTGTTAAGTGTTTCGTATAGCATCCCGATTTTCATCAGGTATACCGGAGCTGTAAGCTCGTTCTCAACAGATGTTGCCTTTTCGTAAAAATTCAAAGCTTTGTCCTTGTTGCCAAGCTCAAGGTTAGCATCTCCTAATGCTCCGTTTGCGGTGGCACTGATAATGTCATCATCGCAAGAAAATGACTCCAGGTAATCGATTGCTTTTTCAAATTGGCCAAGGTGTAAATAAGAAACACCAGCATAATAATTTGCAAGATTTCCTGCTTTGGTTGAACCATACTCATCGATCGCATCGAGGAATCCAATACTATTGCCGTCACCGTTTAAAGCCAGGTTAAAGCTGTCTTTTGCAAAATGTTGCTGAGCAGCATAGATGCTTTTTTGAGCTTCCTCATTCAGAGGCTGTAAGTAAAGCTTTTTCATTGCCCAGTAACCTCCCACAACAACAATAAGTGCTAAGGTAACAATGCTAATAATGTTTTGATTCTCCTCAATGAATTGCTCCGATCTACTTAGAGCATTTTCAACATTCTCAAAACTATCTTCTTGGTGGTCTTTTTTGTGCTGCTTTGACATGTTAGTGTTTTTTTTATTCGAAACGCAAATGTAATTCTTTTAACAAAAAATCAAAATTAAGGTATCTCATTTTTATATGAGTCATGCAAAAATAGGAAAAAGATAGAAGTAATTTTAAATTTTTATGAGGTGATATCACACTTTGAGTGGGGTTGATTATTTTTGTGGAAAAATTTAGCACATTATGCACCTTAAACAACTTCACCTGATAAACTATAAGAACCTTGAGCAAGCAGAACTTGAATTTTCCCCTGGGATTAATTGTTTTGTGGGTGAAAATGGTGCAGGTAAAACCAATTTACTTGATTCAATCTATTATCTATCCTTCTGTAAGAGTTACTTCAGTGCTATTGATAGTCAGAATATCAAACATGATGAAAGCTTTTTTATGATGCAAGGGATCTATGAGCGGCATGAGGAGGAAGAGACCATTTATTGTGGCATAAAGCGACAGCAAAAGAAGCAATTTAAGCGGAATAAAAAAGAATATTCCAAGTTGGCGGATCATATTGGTTTATTGCCGTTGGTGGTAATATCACCGTCTGATGAGCAGCTTATTGGCGAAGGAAGTGATCAGCGTCGGAAATATATAGATGGGGTGGTGTCGCAATACAATAAAAGCTACCTGGAGCATCTTATGCGCTATAACCGGGCCTTGGTTCAGCGAAATGCGTTATTGAAGAAGATGAGGGAAGAGCGGATTTCTGATTATAGTATGTTGGAATTGTGGGACGAACAATTGATTAACCTCGGTGAAAAAATATATAACCAACGGTTAGCTTTCATTGAAGAACTGGTTCCGGTCTTTAAACATTATTACGCATTTATTTCGGGTGGACGGGAAGTTGTAGAGTTGCAATATAAATCGCATTATAAGCGTGGTGAATTCAGGGAACAGTTGGTAGAAAGCAGAGATAGGGATATTATTTTAGGATATACCACAAAAGGTATCCATAAGGATGATTTGGAATTATTGTTAGGAGAATATTCTATAAAAAAGATTGGTTCTCAAGGACAGAAGAAGACGTTTTTGATTGCTCTTAAGTTAGCGCAATATGAGTTTTTGGTTCAACATAGCGGATTAAAACCCATTTTATTGCTGGATGATATTTTTGATAAGCTGGATGAAGGCAGGGGGAACCGGTTGATTCAGATGGTGGCAGAAGATAAATTTAACCAGATCTTCATCACAGATACCCGTAAAGCTCATTTGGAAGAGTTTATTACCGCTACCGGTAAGGCGTATAAAATGTTTAATGTGACTAATGGTGCGGTTAATCCCGAATAAATTTCTATAATATTGGAGTATGAGAAAAAGAAATGTGCAATCCGTCGGAGAGGTTTTAAAGGAGATTATGAAAGACCGCAAGTTGAATAAAGGATTGATGGAAAATCGGGCCATTATGTATTGGGAGCGGGTATTGGGAAAGTCGGTGGCACGAGCGACAAACAAGATATATATGCGCAATGGTGTGCTCTATGTGGAGATGAATTCTAGTGTTATTCGTAATGAATTAATGATGTGGAAGGATAAGATTATTGCAAATCTTAATGCTTCCATTGGTGATAATATTGTGAAAGATATTGTTTTTAGATAGTGTCAGTGTTGTTGTAATGAGCCACTAATTAATTTATGTCGTGTAATTAACCGGGAAATATCCTGTTCAAGGTGGTGAAAGTATGTTGATGCGGGATTTGTTGTTTTTGGATTGGTTTGTTTGGCTCTAAACCGATCCTTTTTTTATTACAATCGTTCGTTAAACATTTGTAAGTAATTGAAGAACAGTTTTTGCCTATTTATAGGCAAAGTTGTGAATGATCTAAAAATGGAAGTAATGCAAATCAGTCTTAATGTCTATTACCTAACCTGGACAATCCAGAAAAGTACACAGATATGAGTATCAGGTATCAAGATATTTACATGACCGACGTTGCAATATTCTGCCAAAAAATACACAGACATTACTGATAAGACACTAAAATCTAACGATCTATTATTATTAATGACTCGTCATTTTCTAAGGATGGCAGAGCGATTTCTAAAGATATCTCTACTACCAACAATATTTATGTGTAACCTCCTTTGTTGATACCTGTTTAGAGATCAATAATAAGCCTAATGCCATTAGTGATTATTATAAATAGTAATCGGTTTTAGTCATCTTCCTGTGTTGGTTGGGGACTGGGAGGAATTTCGATGTTTTGGACAATAATCGTTGTCATGGGGATTTCATTTGTTTGATTAGATCTGATAATAGTTTGGAGATTTATGTTATTTTTGACAACCCAAGCTTTTAACCGTCTACATATGTTATACATTCATAAGATTTCTGCGTTTTTATTAATGCCTAGCCTGGACAAGCCAGGAAAATACCCAGGTATGAGTATCAAGTGTCAAGATTTTGGCATGACCGGGATTGCGATATCCTGCCAAAAAACACACAACCATTACAGATAAGGCATTAATAGAGATTCGTATGATAACTGCCAGAGGTGACTACTACTTTTGTTCAGAATCAGGAATAGTGATCTTACCTTCATATCGCTCCACATTAAAAGAAGTAATGTTCAACTATATTTTTTAAACACTAAAATTTTTAATCAATGAGAAAAGTAACGATGGCCTTTGTGGCTTTATTCATTTGCTGCCTGACCCAGGTAAATGCCCAGACCAAAGCAGAAACCATTACCCAATTTATGAATGACATTGTTTCTGTTGAGGGGGAACAAATACAGGAAGGAGAACCGATTGCTAGTATTAATACGCTTGCTGAGCAAAAGGCAGCTAAAAGTATTGTTCTTACAAAAGAGAATGTAAAAGACGTGCTTGAAGAGGCCAAAAACTATAAGAATTGTGTGATCACAGTGGGGTGTCATACCATTGTAAAGCTTACCAGTCTTACGGATTGCATTCAGTCCGGTTCATGGGGGACTTGCATGCCTAAAGGTGAAGGTTTTGTGCAAAAGCGTGGATTGAATCCAAAGAATGATTACATCAATAACATTATTGGACGTCCGGATGCGCAAAAACGAATGGTGTTTTTCTTTGATAAAATCTAAGAGAAAACTTCTACCCGGTTAGTAGAATCGAAGATAAAAAGGATCGTCAGGCATTCCACTTGCCAGCGATCCTTTTTTTTATAAAGTATTTTTCAGGGCTTGGATAGTATACTTGCATGATCCTTCTGAAAGAATGATTTTCTTTTTGTTGTGGTATTATGTGTAAAAATGATCTAAGAAAATAGCTCCATCATTGCAGAAATTAATACGTTGGTCAATAATATTCGGTTGTTTTAGTAAAGTTAATATTTGATACTTTCTTTTTGTTATTTTTACTCTCCATCTATAAATCAAAATTATTAATCGTTGGCAATATGAATAAGGAGCGAATTATAAAAATCAGCAATGGCATAGGTCTGGTATCAATAGTGCTATTAATCTACTGGGTCTTTATTTTCATCTCTATAACTGTTTTCGGGTTAAAAATATTTCGGGAGAATATTACGGAGGTATTCTATTTAAGTATTATAGGAATACTGGCACTTATGTTTGGTGCTTTAATGATAAATATCATGTTTAATCTCACGAAGATATCGGCATATATTAACAAAGAAAAACCGACTGAAGAAAAAATGCCGTCATTGGGATCTTCATGGATGATCGTGGTTAGTTTCCCGATTATTTTCATCTTTCTTTTTGCCGGGGATCGTCTTTCTTCCATTCAAAAAGAGAAACACCTGATTCGGTCGGCCTCTTATATCACAAAGGAATATGCCGATAAAATAGAGGCGTTGGTTGATTACTCTTTCACAGAGGACTATTTGAAGAAAACCGAGGCTACCCTGGATCTGCTTTCCAAAATTGATCGAAACTTCCCCTATATGGTAGTGATTACAAGAGATAACATTGATGGAACTGAGGTGTTTTTGTCCATCAGGAATTGCATGATGGATTGGGAAAGTAAAGAGCTAATAGGTAAAATCAATTACGTCTATGCCGGAACCAAAGAGGAGAATGAATATTTAAAAGGGGTCTTTTATGATGATTCGAATATAACCCCCCGGTTTAGTTCCCATGATGGTAATTATGAACTGTTTTACCCGGTTCTTCGGAATGGTGAAAAGATCGTCATCTATTTCTCGGAACACCAGCGTTACGGGAAAATTGGCTCTTAATTTTGTAGGTTTTCGGTTGCTTTATATTAATAGGGTGATATTCTCTTCTGCGGATTATTTGTATTTTCATGTACATCAGAGTTGTTAAAGGGTAACGAGTATCTCCGGTTAATATGAAGCAGGGAAATGAAATGCAGGTATTTTAATCCTCCAACATTAGGGCAAAGATATCATGACAGCACCATAGCCTATGATCCTCAAAAAACGAATGTCTAACCTCCAGTTCCTAATTTCGAACCTCTGGCATCTATATTTTTTAAGCATTAGCCTGAAAAAAAGCCTCTTCGAGGGGTGTTACCTTTAGTTGTTTGTGCCGATAGGACAAACAAGATTCATTATATACCGCGGAGGCGCTGAGACGCAGAGATTTTTCATCAATCGGAATGAGAGATCGTTCTTTGAGGTTGACAATGGTAAGTACAGGTTGTTTCAAAATATTTCTATCTGTTTCAATGTATCTCCATTTATCTCTAAGTATTTCCATCCAATTTGCACAACATGTTGGTGAAAGTTGCTGTCAAAGCGCCTAGTTTCTATCCTCTATCCTCTCTCACCTTTTATCCAATAAATCCTCATCCAATCTAACAGCTGTTGATAAAGGACTTTAGCGGTGTTTTCTGACGGGTGTTGGCAGGCAGGGATACTCATTTTTTTCCTGAATTATGTCATGATGACCGGTAAAACTTCTATTTTTGCTGCGCATTTAACTCAGAACGCGAAAGCATGACGAACGAATTTCAACCCACAGAGTATATTCTACAATCAGTAAACACGGGGAAAACATTTAATGACGAGGGGTGGACCCTTGATGCTCCGGGCGAAGAAGCGCCATCTTTAGTAAGAGCGATTTATAAGAAGAAACAATTAGCAGTAAAGGATAATTCCTTTGGCTTGTTTCGGTTTGCCGATTGGTTGCCCATCAACCATGTGCTGGAAGGTTCTTCGGCGCCGGTGACCTATAAAAGTGAAGGGCTGGCAAAATACCTGGGACTGGATAATCTATACATTACCTTTTCGGGTTATTGGCCGGAAAAAGGAGTGATGATGCGTACCTGCTCATTTAAAGAAACCGAGGCTTATTCTGTTGGCGGTCGTTTGGATGTTAATGAAGGAAAAGTATTGGTAGTAGCTTCGGCCGGTAATACAGCACGTGCTTTTGCCCGTGTTTGTTCCGACAACAATATTCCTTTGTTACTTTGTGTGCCTGAAGATAACATCGATGCTTTGTGGTTTGATGAACCCATTAACGATAACGTCAAATTAGTTGTTACCCGTTCAGGAAGCGATTACTTTGATGCCATACACCTGTCTAACCTGGCCTGTGAGTTAGACGGTTTTATCACCGAAGGAGGCGCTAAGAACGTGGCCCGTCGTGACGGTATGGGAACAACCGTATTGTCGGCTGTAACCACCATTGGTCGTATTCCTGACTATTATTTTCAAGCTGTTGGTAGTGGAACCGGTGCGATAGCCGCTTGGGAAGCCAACCTGCGTTTCTTTGAAGATGGTCGTTTTGGAGAGAATAAAATGAAATTGATGGTGTCGCAGAATCATCCGTTCCTGCCCATCCATGATGCCTGGAAAGCCGACTCCAGGGCCATGTTGCCGTTGGATGACGATGAGGCCCGCCGTCAGGTTGAAGAGATTGATGCCAAAGTGTTGTCCAACCGTCGTCCGCCATATTCCATCAACGGTGGTTTATTCGATGCCATGAAAGATGCCGGTGGGGATGTGTTGCAAGCCAATAATCAGGAAGCTGCTGCTGCTGCTACCTTATTTCAAGAAACCGAAGGAAACGACATTCATCCGGCAGCTTCTGTCGCTGTGGCCACCCTTATTCAGGCTGTGAAAGCCGGAACTGTGAAAAAAGAGGATTGTATCATGCTCAACATTACAGGTGGCGGTGAGAATCGCTTTAAAAGTGAAAAAGAGGTGATCTATCTTAAACCATCACATGTGTTCGACATTGAACCACCTTTGGAAACAGTAAAAGAAGTATTGAGCAAGTTGTTTTAATATTATATCTGCAAAAATCGAAAACGCTTTAGGGGCCCACGGGTTTTTAAAGCGTTTTTGTTTTTTAGTAACCACCCCGTTCAGCGAAGCCTCCCGCTTGGTTGCAACCATCCTGCCTACGGCCGAATAATCATTCTCATCTATTTCGCCTAATTCTTCATCCAGTCGTTTGTTATTTATGTGTTATGTAATCCAACTGTTTTATGGTACCGGGGAGAGGCCAAGGTGAAAACGACAAAGCGGGCTGCATTGCCCAACAGGAAAACAGTAAGTAGATCATTGTTTCCTCCTCAAGCTCTCCTGCCGGTGGACTCCGCCACTTTCGGCCTCTGATTTGGTATTGCTCATGTTCAAAAAACTACCTCTGCCGGCAAATGTCCATTTGCCTCAACTAAATATCCAATACATTAGCAGCGGTATAAATTCCAGAGCCCCTCTGCGGTTAATGGAAAGAGAAAAATTGAGAATTTGAAAAGCAGAAAATTTGAAGCGGGAAACACAATCAATTTACCCCGTAAAAGAGAATAAAAAACTCTGCGCCATAGCGCTTCTGCGGTTATAGTAAAATAAAAAACTCAGTGCCTCTGAGTCTCTGTGTTCAAAATCTTATGTCTTGCTACTTAATTATAAAAATATGAAACAGTTATTTCCCAGCCTTCAATCAATCTGTTTGATGGTAATGGCAGCCGGAGCCCTGGCATCCTGCTCCCAGTCCAAACAGCAGGCACAGGCGCATCCCAATATTGTGTTCATCATGACCGATGACCATTCGCTGCAAACATTCAGTACCTACGACGATCGGTTTATTAAAACCCCCAACCTGGACCGTATCGCGCAGGAAGGCGCCGTGTTTCGCAATAGTTTCGTCTCCAACTCCATCTGTTCCCCCAGCCGCGCCGTGATGCTCACCGGCAAGCACAGCCATGTGAACGGACAGGTGCACAACGGATGCGTCTTCGACGGTTCGCAGCAAACCTTCCCCAAGCTGTTGCAGGCAGCCGGGTACCAGACAAGTTTAATCGGGAAATGGCACCTGCGGAGCCTGCCTACCGGGTTTAACAACTACGACATCCTGGTGGGACAAGGGAATTATTACAATTCACCGTTTATTACCAATGGCGATACCCTGCCCACCGATGGGTATGTAACCAATGTGATCACCGATAAGAGCATCAACTGGCTGGAGCACCGCGATAAAGACAAACCTTTTTGCCTGCTGGTACATCACAAAGCCACCCACCGCATCTGGCAGCCCGATACTGCCCTTTTCAATCTGTTTAAAGGCGTTGACTTCCCGGTTCCCGATAATTTCTTCGACGACTATGAAGGCCGGCAGGCAGCCGCCGAGCAAAACATGAGCGTGATCAAAGACATGGATCTGGTTTACGACCTGAAGATGCTCGACAAAGAAGGAGACATCAAAACCAAATACCGGAAAGCCTACGAGGGCATGCTCAATGGCCTGACACCGGAGCAACGCGCCGCCTGGGACAAAGAGTATGAGCCCGTCATCAAAGCATTTAAAAAGGCCGGTCTGTCTGGCAAGGAGCTTGCTTTATGGAAATACCAGCGCTACATGCACGACTACCTGCGGTGTGTGGCCTCCGTGGACAACAACGTAGGACGCCTGCTCGATTACCTGGACCAACAAGGCCTGGCCGACAATACCATTGTGGTCTACACCTCCGACCAGGGCTTCTACATGGGCGAGCACGGCTGGTTCGACAAGCGTTTCATGTACGAAGAATCCATGCGCACCCCACTGGTGATGCGGTACCCGCAAAAGATCAAGCCCGGCACCGAATACAACCAGATGGTGCAAAACATCGATTATGCCCCCACGTTCCTCGATTTAGCCGGTGTGAAGGTCCCCGCCGACATGCAGGGGCAATCCCTGCAACCGCTCATGACCAGTGAACAACCTCAATGGCGCGATGCCCTCTATTACCACTACTATGAATTCCCCAACGAGCACATGGTCAAGCGCCATTATGGTATCCGTACCAATCGCTATAAACTGATTCATTTCTATAACAACATCGACACCTGGGAACTCTACGACCTGGCCAACGACCCTAAAGAGATGCATAACCTCTTCGGGCAAAAAGCCTACGACTCCCTTGTGGATAGCCTCAAACAGCAATTGCATGCCCTGCAAGTGCAATATGGCGACACCATCACGAGTACCTATTAGAAACGATACGGGGCTGTATCAATTCACACCATCAGGTATTCTAAAAAGGTTCTCTCCGGGTAGGAGGGAACCTTTTTTATTTGGGCGGCCGGGCGGGTGCTCCGTTATAGCGCCAGCCCTGGGGGCTATGTTCTGTAAGCCGGTACGTGGGCTCCTTCGTCGCCTCCGCCCGGCACTCCACATTAGCCCCCAGGGCCGTCGGCTGCCACTGCGCCCCCTGCCGCAGTATCAACCGGTGCGGAAAAAGTCCCTGCAGTGCTGCGAAAGATTTCTCATGATGTGAGAAAACTCCTTACAATGCTGCGAGAAGCTTTTTCCGGTGTGAAAAACGTTCCTGCAAGATTGCAAGAAGCTTTTTCCGGTGTGAAAAACGTTCCCGCAAGGTTGCGAGAAGCTTTTTCCGGTGTGAAAAACGTTCCTGCAAGGTTGCGAGAAGCTTTTTCCGATATGAAAAACGTTCCCGCAAGATTGCGAGAAGCTTTTTCCGGTGTGAAAAACGTTCCCGCAAGATTGCGAGAAGCTTTTTCCGGTGTGAAAAACGTTCCCGCAAGATTGCGAGAAGCTTTTTCCGGTGTGAAAAACGTTCCCGCAAGGTTGCGAGAAGCTTTTTTCGGTGTGAAAAACGTTCCCGCAAGATCGCGAGAAGCTTTTTCCGGTATGAAAAACGTTCCCGCAAGGTTGCGAGAAGCTTTTTCCGGTGTAATAAAAGTTCCCGCCGAAGTGTAACGGACTTTCCCAACAAATAAAATACCTTCCTTCAGCAGACCACGGGGTGCAGAAGAACCACTGTCAGGCTTTTCTCAGCCTCCAATATCTAATTTATAACCTCYATTTATCTCCACTTATTTCCATCTGTTTCTATCTATTTCACATTATCTCYCAAAAAAAATCCCGGCAGAATATCCCTACCAGTCTTTCCTCTAACTTCCAACCTCYATTTATCTCCACTTATTTCCATYTGTTTCTATCTATTTCTATCTATTTCACATCATCTCTAAAAAAATTCCCGACAGAAAACTACTACCAGGCCTTGCTCTATCCTCTTCTTTGACTTTGTTAAAAAGATGATTTAAATTCTTTATGTTTTTAAGAAATATGTAGTTGTAAATTAAAAGTTATAGCCAATGTTCTCATCAATTGTGTTTCGAAAACTCCGTAATAGTGAATTTCTTCAATTCCTGAAAGACCTCCTTGTTATTATTTGTAATTGCAAGTTTGTGGTAGAACCATTAAAAAATAAAATAGATCCCCTTAAAAAAGATGTTGATGTTTTTGTTGCTGTTTATAATCCGGAGAAAGGTAGTAGCCTCACCCGGGAAATAGTTGAGCTGGATAAACGGCGGGATAATGCTCTCACGGGATTAGAACTCGTTCTGGAGGGATTCTCTTATTCTTATGATGAAGAAATCAGTGAAGCGGCCCTGGTTTTATTCAATAGCATTAATCATTTTGGTAAGGGATTGACTCGATTGAACTACCAGGCTGAAACGAGTGTAATTCAAAGTTTAGTCAACCAATGGGAAACAGACGAAACGATGGTTAATGCCATTTCTAAACTGAATTTAACTCACTGGGTGAACGAACTGGTGCAGGCCAATACCCTTTTTACTGACACGTACCTGTTGAGGGTGAAAGAATCGGCCCGGGCTTCTGAAGTAAAGTTAGTGGATGTGCGTAAGGAGGTCATAATGCATTACCGGGCTTTGCTGCACCACATTGGAGCTCGTGCCACCCTGGAAGAGAGCGGTAACTATGATCTCCTTATTCGGGAGATTAATCAATTGATAGAAAAATATAAAATGATAAGACAACGAGAAACGAAGGAATCAAAAACAGAAAATGCTGACAAAGAAGCTTAATTCAGGATTAAAACCGGAAAAATAATAATAGAGGAGACGCCAGAACTGGTGTCTCTTCTTTTTTAGACAAAAAAATTGTTTCTACCTATCTCCATATTTTCCATCTATTATCCTAAAAAAGCCCAACAGAATATTCCTGTCAATCCTTCCTCTAACCTCTAACCTCTAATCTCTATTTATCTCCACTTATTTCAATCTGTTTCCATTTATCTCCCTTCATCTCCAAAAAAAAGCCCGGCAGAATAAAACTACCAGGCTTTCCTCTATCCTCTAATATCTCAATTTATTTCAATCTGTTTCAATCTATTTCCCATTATCTCCAAAAAAAGCCTAACAGAATATCCCTACCAGGTCTTCCTCTAACCTCTAATCTCTCCACTTATTTCTATCTATTTCCCATTATCTCCAAAAAAAGGCTCAACAGAATATCCCTACCAGTCCTTCCTCTAACCTCTAATTTCTCCACTTATTTCAATCTGTTTCTATCTATTTCCCTTTATCTCCCAAAAAAACCCGGCAGAATAAAACTGCCAGGTCTTTCTCTAACCTCTAATTTCTAACCTCTATTTCTCCTCCCGCAACTCCGGCATTGGCCGGGAATATCCCTGGCTCCTATATTTTTTCAGCAAGGCCTTCAGTTCCGCCACCTTTTCCGGCATCTGGTTGTAAAGATTGTGTTGCTCGGTGGGATCATCCGTCATGTTGTAGAGTTGACCTTCCGGGGCATCGGGCGCCACTTTATTTTCCGGCAAGCTCCAGCCTCCCGACCCTTTGGCCGCGATGTATTTCCATTCTCCCTTCCGGATGGCAAAGGTGCCGTTGACCGAATGGTGAACCGTAGCCTCTCTCAATGGTTGATTTAGCTTTTTCCCTTGAAGCACCGGCAGCAGGTTGTAGCTGTCTTCGCCGGCATCATTGGCCAGTCGCTGGTTGGTGAGCGCCGCGCAGGTAGCCATCAGGTCGGTGGTGCAAATCACTTCATTTGAACGGGAGGCCCCTTTAATGCTTTTTGGCCAGCGCACGATGAAAGGCACCCGGTGTCCGCCTTCCCATACATCCGATTTCATGCCTATGTAGGGGCCGTTGGCCCGGTGGTTGAACTGTTCAATGTCCTGTGGCAGCCAATTCGAACCGTTGTCGGAGGTGAATATGATCATGGTGTTGTCGGCGGTTTTTTTATCCATGGTAGCCAATATTTTCCCCACCATGGCATCTACCATCACAACGAAATCGCCATACACCCCGGCCTGTGATTTTCCCTGGAACTCTTTGGCCGAAAACCATGGCGTGTGGGGCGCACTCATGGGGAAATAGAGGAAGAACGGTTGCTCTTTTTTCGATGCCTCTGAAATAAAGTGAACCGCCTTTTCGGTGAGTGTTTGCAGTACCGTTGTATGGTCAAAATCATCGGCAATGTCGCCTTTGCGGTACCATACCCCCCGGGCCTTTTCATCTTTAAAGAAAGGTACTTTGCGGGACACGGGTGCCGTCACCTGTTTATTTTCCACATAAACATAAGGGGCAATGTCCAGCGAGGCCGGTATGATGAAAGAGTAATCAAAGCCATGGTCGGCCGGGCCGCCATTCACCGTTGCCGCATAATCTACGTTCTCGGTATTCTCCATATCCCAGAGGTTACCGCCATGCCACAATGGTTGCGATGGGTCCTTCTTGGCCCAGTCGAGGCCCAGGTGCCATTTGCCGATACATGCCGTTTGGTAGCCGGCTTTTTGCAATAAGGTACCCACCGTTGGGCGGCCGGGTTCGATGAGCGACGGTTCGTGGCCCACCAATACCCCGCTTTTCATTCTTGAACGGAAACAGTAGCGGCCGGTCAGGATTCCATAGCGGGTAGGTGTGCAGACCGCCGAGTTGCTGTGTGCATCGGTAAAAGAGAGGCCTTCATTCACCATGCGGTCCAGGTTGGGTGTGGGTATCTTACTGGCCTGATTGAGGGCTTTTACATCGCCATAGCCCATGTCGTCGGCCAGGATATAGATGATATTGGGTGATGCTGACGGTGTCTGTTTCTGTATTTGTTGACATCCCCCGGCGGCAGTCAGCAGCATAAAGCCGGGAACAGCAATTTTTGAAATAGTCATTTATTTACTTTTTTGGGTTTGGAACAAAATTAAGCCCGCAGAAGTAGATAAGTGTGTTGCTCACGTATGAGAAGGTGGAACAATGTGCAGGTTGAATCTTTTACTGCCATTTTCCATATGTGTTTAAGGCTAATAAAGCTTGCTTTGCAAGCATTTTGCCAACCGCTAGTTTATCGAATTATACGAATTGCTTTTCGATGAAAAGCTCATAAAACCACGTAGTGGTTTATAATTCGTTTAATTAGCATAATTCGCGGTTAAATCAATAGTAAATTATAGCTTAATCATAATCAACCAGTAATTCTCTGGTGTTTTATAATACATCGGAAACATCAGATCTTTTATATAACAAGCTTTTTCTACACTTAATCATTATGAGAATGGTCATGAAGATGCGAAGTGTACAGTCCAGTCAAATAAGATTCAATATCCTCTTGTATAAAAATTACCGTCCCACCACCGATACCAATGCCGATACCCCGGCAACCAGCGTTACCCAGATGCAAACCTTATAAAACAGATGGGTGGATACCTTTTTCGTGAGGCTTTGTCCGATAAGGGTGCCGACGATCACGGCCGGGAAAAGTCCCAACCCCATGGTGGCATTATCCCAGGTGAGAAGTCCGGAGAAATAATACCCCACCAGGCTCACACAGGTGGTGATGGTACTAAACCAGGAGAAGGTTACCCGGAAATTGTTGGTCGATAAATTCATTGAAGTGAGAAACAGCGCCAGGGGAGGGCCACTGATGGAGAGGCTGCCGCCTAAAAAACCACTGGTTAAGCCGGCCATCATGCGTGCCCGTTTGGGGCGTTTGATTTTAAACCGGAACCCTTTCAGGAAAGCCACCGATACTAATATTAAGAGAATGGCAATAATCATTTTTAGTATCTCGGCCGGAATGTATTTAAGCAGTACAATCCCGCCAATTATACCCGTTATACCCCACAGCTGAAGGGGAATCTCTTTTTTGTCGAGCCGCGCCTCTTTGGTCAGGAGAATGACTTGCACCGATGACAAAAGACTAAGCATGGTGATGGTTGGTACCAGGTCTTTCACCGGAAAGAACAGCATCAGGAATGGCAATGACAACAAAGCAAAACCAAAACCGGTAAGCCCTTTTAATAAAGCGGCAAGAAAGATGATTGTTAAGGCGATAATCCACTCCATAGTTTTAATGTTTTGAAAGCGTTTGAGTTTATGATGTGCAATCCTTAGTAAGGATTGCAATCTATTATTCCCATCTTCTTATAGTGTAAATGTTCGTTGTTGCCTGGTGGCTCAAGTATTAGTTAAAAGGTCGATGATGATGTAAATAAATCAGGTGTAGATTCGTTTTATCTTTTTTATCTAATGATCTATTAGTTGTATGAAATCATTTGTGTCTCCCGTTATCCTGATAGCGGGAGCAAAAATTGGGAATGTGTGTTTGGGTAGCGTCTCATATCTGTGTACTTTTCTGGCTTGTCCATGTAGGCCCAAAATCTAGCGATCTATCGTGAAGAGTTAAATAATGAACACCAGCGATGTCACACTGATCAGAATCCACAGTAACACACCCATCAAAACCGGTTTTATCCCTGCTTTTTTTATTTCTCCAGGAGTGATAGCGGTACCAATAAAGAAGAGGGCCACAATCATACCACGGTGTCCAAGCCAGTTAAGGTTGTGATAAACCGGTTCCATTTGCGGTATGAAATGACCGGCAAGGATAGCCAATACAAATAAACCAATGAACCAGGGGATCTTTATTTTCTTCATATCCCCTTCCCGGAAGAAAACGGAAGTTATCAGGCTCACCGGGATGATCCACAGGGCCCGGGTTAGTTTTACCGTTGTGGCTACCTGCAAGGCATGGTCGCCATAGGCGCTGCCGGCACCCACTACCGAACTGGTGTCATGAATGGCAATAGCTGCCCAGTAGCCAAAAGTGTCCTGCGACATGTGCAGGAAATGGCCCAATGCCGGGAATATAAATAAGGCGATGGCATTCAGCGTGAAAACAATGGCCAGTGCCATTGAAACCTCATTGTTGCGGGCATGTATCACCGGCGCTGTGGCAGCAATGGCACTACCGCCGCAAATGGCGGTGCCGCAGGAGATGAGATAAGCAGTGCGTTTATTCACCTTAAAGAAATAGCCCAGCGTGATGCCGGCTGTGATGGTTAGCAGGACAGAACCAACAGTTAGCATTAATCCTTTTTCACCAACTTGTATGGCCTGGGAAAGGTTGATGCCGAATCCCATTAATACAATGGATGATTGCAATAACCGGGAGGTGATTTTGCTGGTGTTAAAGGCGGGTTTATTCCCCGGAATGAAGGCAGTGACCAGGCCTGCTGCCAGGGCCATGGGGGCTGATATCATCGGTAAAAAACATATTACCGGAAGTGTGATTAGAAGAAGCAGTTTAATCTGCTGCAGGTGCTTGAATCTGTCCATAACGATGAATTAATAATGGACAAATCTATTGGTTGTTTATAACAAAAACCAATACCTAAATTCTATAAGTTATAACGATATGTTATAAGAAAGGGTATTTATCCGATGGCTAGGGATGGCTTCTTTTTGCTTCCAGAGTAATGTGTTTTAGTATTAGCCAATTAAAAAGGCGTTTGGGGAGTTTAAGCATTCTCATTATTAATTTGGCATCTTTCCCTATGACGTAGACATATTTCGGTTTGGGTTTGGTGAGGGCATGGGCTACTGCTTTGGCCACAAAAAGGGCAGGGATGGGTTTAACCTGGTTAATTATGTTTTCACTGTATTGCACGAAAAGGTGATTTGTTTTCAAAACCTCAGGAGATGTATTCTTTCGAAGCTTCTTTTTATAGGCTTTAGATTTTTCCCAAATGGCACTTTGTATGGCGCCTGGAGCTATCAGAGATACGTGCATGCCAAATGGTTGCAATTCCAGTCGTAAGGCATCAGTAAAGCCGCGCACTGCAAATTTGGAGGCCGAATAGGAGCTGCTACCGGGGCTCCCGATGTAACTTGAAATGGAACCAATGTTTACTATTCTGCCATGGCTTTTCCGCAATAATGGTAAAAAGGCCCTGGTGACCGCATGTAAACCAATCACATTAACCTCTAACAGGCGTCTTAGTTCTTCCGCCGGAATGGCTTCCAATACCCCACTAATGCCAATGCCGGCATTATTTACCAACCCCCAGAGTGAATATTCGGTATCCTCTGAAATAGTGTTGACGGCGTCTATTATGGTTTCTGCTTTAACCACATCCAGGATGATGGGAGTAAGCAGGCCATGATCTTCTTTCAGTAACATCTCACGGTCTGTCTCTTTTCGAATGCCGGCATAGACCTTGAAGCCTTGTTCTGCCAAATAGATGGCACATGCTTTCCCTATGCCTGAAGAAGCGCCGGTGATTAATACTGATTTTTTATTGGACATGGGTGTGAGGTTTTGGTAGTTTTCAATGCTTAAGATAAGCTTTTGGAAGTAATAGAGAAACAGTTTGTGTTTATTTGATAGACAAAACTATAGTGCGCATAGTGTCAGTTGTCTTAACTCTAAAGATCTAATGATTATAGATGGAATGGTTTAAGCCTGTTTATTTGTTTCCAGGAATTGGACGAATTTTTCGGTGAAGCCTGTTGCCGGGCCTTTGGGCAGGACAATGCGAAAATGCCTTAATATGCTGAAGTTGGTGACCGGCAGAATCCTTAACAGATTAAGTTGTATCTCTTTTTCAATGGAACGAAGTGATACCAGGCCAATACCTTCGAAGTAGGGAAGAAAGGATTTGATGGCTTCGGTACTTCCCAGGTGAAGCAATATATTAAGTTTCTCAAGGCTGATGCCGGCATGTTTCAGCTGATGTTCGATTACCTCCAGGGTACCGGAGCCTCTTTCGCGCACTACCATGGGCAGGTTTTGCAAGTCGGGCAGGGAAAGCTTTTTTTTGCGCCCTACCCGGGTGTTGGAACCGGCAATAACCACAATCTCGTCGTTCATGAATTTGATGTAACGTAAGTCACTGCGCGATGATTCGTTTTCAACCAAAGCCAGGTCAATGAGGTCTTTGTTGAGCATTTGTTCCATCTCAAAGGAATTCCCGTTCATAAGTGTGAGTTCTATGTTAGGATAGCGCTGGTGGAATTCGGCCAGGAGAGGGGGAATGATGTATTGCGACATGGTGCTGCTGGCACCAATACGAAGCTGTCCGGTGTAGTTGTGCGTCAAACTGCCTATTTCATGTTCCATCTCGGCATAGAGGTTTTGGGCTTTTTGGGCATAGCGGTAAGTGATCTCGCCGGCCGGCGTGAGGCTGATTCGGTTACCTTTACGCAGGAAGAGGGCTGTGCCTATGTGACTCTCCAGTTCCTTAATATGGCGCGTTACGGCTGGTTGGCTGATAAATAACTCTTCTGCTGCTTTTGAGAAACTCAGGTTGTTGGCTACTGCCACAAACACTCTGTGTCGATAATCCATAGAGATATGTTTTTCAACGGTCAAATATACGGCTTTTGCAAGGTTATAGGAGGATTAGTGCGGAGGAGATACATCTGTTTTACGATTGATTTAAATGGTTGGTGTTGACCAGATGGCGTATTATAGTTTGTTCTTCCTCAAAATACTATTGCAAAATGGGGCATATGTGTTAATTTGCTGGTCTCTGTTGTTTTTATTGACAAGGAAGGAATTCAGTAATGTTTGCGTATTTTTTGTCAAGTTATTGCAAACCCGATCATGTGAAAATTTTGATACTTATGTCTGTCTGCTTTTCTGACTTGTCCAGGTTAGGCTTGTTGTTTATGGATTTATAGAAGGAAAGAGAATTGGTTGCTGACTGATGAGAATAAAAAAAAATGGAAAAATAGCGAGACGAGTGGTTGAAATTATTCTGATGTTTCACATGGGAGTAATTCAGGTGCATGGGCAGATGCAAGCAGTGGCTGATATTGAATTATTGAAGTCTGTTTTTCTTCGTGATACCTTTTTGTTGGAGTCTGCACCTGTTCTTCCTACAGGTTTTTCTCTTAAAGATGCCGCACCATTTATTGAGAAACTCGATAGTCTTAATTATTTCATTACAGATGAGGTTTCCGGTCAGGAGTTTGATCGCGATAAAACCATCTATCGCTATAATGATAAAAATCTGTTGGCCTTCAAAGAAATGTATTTTAGAAATGAGCCTGGTGATGCCTGGGCAGGCAATGGTAAGGAGGAATATGCATACGATAATAGCGGAAGGCTAACACTGACGCAGTTATTTCGTTGGAATTGGGATAATAATCAATGGCATGTCTTTAGCCATAGTAAGTATGAGATAACCTATACGCCGGCTGGATTACAATCAGTGTATGCCACCTTCTTTTGGGATGCCACCGGAGCCCAATGGATTAACGATGATAGATACCAGTATGAATATGATGCTAACGGGAACTTAATTTCGCACATCTACTCAAAGAGGAATTCGACAACAGAAGAACTGGAGCTGAAATGGAAGGAAGAGATGGTATATGATCCCACCTGGAATTTGATTGAGAAGACTGCCTATTGGAGAGATATAGCACTTGATGCATGGGTGCCCAGGAATAAATTTGCATATGTCTATAATGAGGAGAGAGTGCAAACGATCAGGGAACTGTTCCTCTGGAATGAAACCACCAATGACTGGGGCATTGCCGAAAAGGATATGTATGAATATGACGACAATGGTAATCTGGTGGTTGAAACCAATTATCAATGGACACCTTCTACCGGTGAGTTGAACAATGCTGATATCACAGAATACACTTATGAAAATGGGATGCAAATTGGTAAACGAATTTACTATTGGGATAAGGAGAGTGAGCGGTTTGAGAAATATATGCGGTATGAGCTGTCCTATGATGTAAGGGATAACCTTATTTTGTCACTTAGGTTGATCTGGAGTGATGATCTAGAGGACTGGCGTTTTTTTGATAAGGAGGAGTATGTGTATGATAACTCAAATAATGAATTGTTATATGCATTCTATACCTGGAACACTGTTAGTGGGCAATGGATTGGTGACTCAAAGCGAGAATCGGTCTATGATAGTGATGGCAATGCTCTATCGGTGACGCAGTATTATTGGAATTTTTCATTGGGGCAGTGGGAGCCATCCAATCGATCAGAGTATGCGTACGGCCTGTCTCTCCTGATGAGTGAATGTTACATGCCTGATGAGTGGTATTACGGCATGTTTAAGAATAAAGTCACCGAGTTTGCTTATTATCAGCACAGCAGTTCCGCGTGGAATAACACCGGTACTTATAGGTACTACTATTCTGAAGTGGTGCCCACAGCAATGGAGGAGGACAGTGACAGCGCTTTTCATTTCTATCCCAATCCGGTGGAGGATGTTCTCTATATTAAATACGTAGGTGAGTTCTTTACCGTGCAGGTCATAAATACCATGGGTGCCATATTAACAACCCAAAAAGTAGATGGTGATGGCACGCTTCATCTCCAAGACTTGTCTGCCGGACTTTACCTCTTAAAGGTGGAAAAGAACAAAGGCACATGCGAAACCCATAAGTTTATTAAGCGATGAGGAGGGGGTGGAAGAAAGATAAGAGATGGATTGGATAAGGCGTTTTAAAGGGCTGTCATTTTCTAACCTGGACAAGCCAGAAAAGTACACAGATATGAGTATCAAGGTATTTGCATGACCGACATTGCAATATTCTGCCAAAAAATACACAGACATTACTGATAAGACACTATGTTTTTTCAGGAATAGCCTGAAAAAAAGCCTCTTCGAGGGATGTTGCCTTTAGTTTGGTGTTTTAACGAGATTCATTATACACCGCGGAGGTGCTGAGACGCAGAGATTTTTCATCAATTGGGAGTTGAGGTTGTTCTTTGGTAAGTACAGGTTGTTTCAAAATATTTCTATCTGTTTCAATGTATCTCCATTTATCTCTATGTGTATCCATCTATTTTCCCCCTTTAACTTCTCTAACGTAGTAGTGTTACTGGTAGTCTATTGCTTTTGAGGATTAATACAATTCAGTAAAGCCGTAATCAGATCTTCGCCTGCCGAAAGGTGCATCTTTTTGCGAATGCGTTTACGGGCTGCAAATACACCTTCTGTTGTGATGTTTAGCGTTTGGGCTATTTGTTTGGATGAATGATTCTCAATCATCAATTGGCAAAATTCCAGATCCTTGGCGGTGAGTGAAGGGAAAAGGCAGGAAAGTCGGTGTGAGGCTGAAGTGAAGCTCTCCGTTTGTCTGGCGTTCTTCTCTTTTTTTAATTCGCAATGTAAGACTTCAATATTTTGTTGCAGGCACAGTGTTTGAATATCATTGCAACTAACGGCTTCCTTTACATGCACCATCACATAATTAATGCCGTCGATGGTTTTGTAGTAGGTTAAAATATCAGTAGGGAAGAGGTGGCCGTCTTTCCGTTTGTTGACGCGTGGCAGGTACTCGCCTTTAGTCAGGTGTTCAGGTGTTATTTGGGCTGGAAAGTATTCACTAAAATCTTCCGGGACCAGGTCAGTTGCTTTCTGATTTATCAGCTGATCCATCGATTCGTAGCCAAACAAAAGGATTGCCTCTTCATTGCAATCCACTATTTGACCGGTCATAGTAACTATAAAAATTGCTTCATCTTCTGAGGAAGAAAAATACTCCTTAAAGGTTTTCCGATGCTTCATATGGGGTGTGAGCTTCCGCTTTGGCCTGTAAAAATAGGATCTTTCGGGAAAATACCATTTTTCTACCGGTAGAAATTTTCGCTGAAAAGAGAAGTGTGGATAAGTTTGCCTACTTATTTTTAAACTTTAACCTATGCAAAAACTTTACGTATTAGTTTTTTCGGTATTAGCTTGTGTTTATAGTTTTGGACAAGGTCCTGGTGGCGGATCTATTGAATTTTCAACGGGTCAGTTAGGGTATGTTTCTATTCCGAAGCAATTGCCAGAGTCCGGTACTTTGGAATTTCAGATTAAGCCTAAATCTTTTTTCAATTATAACTCTGTCTTTGATAATAGTGTTGGTGGAAATGATTGGGAGATGTGGATATATGAGGATGGAAGAGTTGCTGCGCGGGTAGCATCCGGCTCAGATAAGCTGGAGTACAACCTGAATGATCTTAACGGACCGGATACCTGGTATCACATGGCTTTTTCCTGGCAGAAAAAAGAGAGTGGAAAGGTGGATTATTCCCTGTGGGTGAATGGCGAAAAGAAAAGTGAAAAAATGGATCAAACCTGGATAGATCCCGGTGAAAACTTCTATTTCAATGGAGGGAATGCAGGAAATCATAAAGGGGATAAAGGAGGAGATAATTCATTTGATGAAATTCGTCTGTGGAATACACCGCTTACCATTGATCAGCTTGCTAAGGTTACAGGTAAAAGTATTGAGGAGTCTACGGTGAATGCTATCGATGGATTAACATGGGAGAACCTGCTATTATATTATCCTTGCGATGAGGCAACGGGAGAAACCTTAAATGATAAAACAGGTCATGTAAATGCACAGATTACAGGAACTTTCGTCCGAAACTCTAACTATCCCTGTAATATAAGTCTGAATTCAAATCCTGCCGGAGCTGGAAGTGTGAGCGGAGCCGGCGGTTATCAGGTAGGAGACCTTATTACATTAGAAGCAGTGAGTACTGAATATTGTACCTTTTCTCACTGGAGCTTGGGAGATGATGAAGTATCTAAGGACGCCACATACTCTTTTCAGGCACAGGCAGGTGATTTTACCTACACTGCCCATTATAATATGCAATACACTTTTGAGGGTGGTGATGGATCGGTTAATGATCCTTACCAGGTTGCCACATTAGGTCAACTCCGCCAGTTGAGTGAAATCACCATCATGTCAGACAAGTATTTTATCCTGGTAAAAGACATTGATGCCACAGATTCGAAGAACTGGAATGAAGGGAAAGGATTTCAGCCCATCGGATCAGAAGCAGCACCTTTTACCGGTTCTTTTAAGGGGCAGGGACATGCGATTAGTCATCTGACCATTAATCGGGAAGAGGAAATAAATGTGGGATTATTTGGTTATACCTCCAGTTCCACTATCACAGATATAGTGCTTGATAATCCGGTAATAAAAGGCAAAGAAAAAGTGGGTGCTTTTGCCGGAAAAGCTACGGGGATATTTGAAAATTGTATTGTTATCCAAGGCGATATTCAAGGTAGTGAGAGAAGTATTGGTGGCTTAATTGGTGTTCTTTCTTCGCCCGGTGATATCAAAAAATGTTATACTACAGGTATGATAAATGCCCCTTCAGCCTCTAAGGTGGGTGGATTGATTGGAACGAACTCCGGTAAAGCCTCTGATTGCTTTTCACTGGCCTCAGTAACCGGTAAAAGTAATGTTGGTGGATTGATCGGATACAACTTCATGAAAAACTATCATTGTTATGCCGCCGGGAAGGTGACTGCTGAGTCATCGGCAGGAGGAGTGATTGGCTATTCGGTTGATAAGTCTCAAAGTTTCCTTTATTGGGATAAAAGCACTTCCGGGCAAGCCACTTCAGCTGGTTCCTATTCTTCTAATGGATTAACAACCGGAGCATTTGCCACTAAAAGCAGGTTCTCTAATTGGGATTTTAATAATATCTGGTGTATGGCCGACCTGGAGAATGTTCAGAGGCCCATGCTTAAAAGAGCTCAGTTTATCTATTGGGATCAGAAATTTGAAAATGTAAATACAGGAGATATCATTCCGCTTGAGGCTACCTCTAATTCGGGTCGGCCGGTCCAGTACACTTCTTCTGATAGAACGATTGCCTACATAGAGAACAATGAACTTCATGTGAAAGCTAATGGAGAAGTCACTATTACTGCCGCCATTCAGGGAGATGATCAATGGATAGGTACCAATAATATGCAGGTGGTAAAGAAAACAATTCAAATCTCTAAAAAGCAGTTGCAGATAATCATTGATGATTTGCAGCAGGTTTATGATGGAAACGAAAAAGAAGTGACTGTCACTACTGTTCCGGAAGGCATTGAGGTGAATGTGAAATACATAAAACAAGGAACCAATTGGGGCTTTGCACGAGATGCAGGAACCTATGAGGTAGAGGTGACATCTGCCAATGAAGGTTATGTAGGAAGAGCTACGGCTACACTGGTTATTGCCAAGGGAACACCTAAAATTGTTTGGGACCAGGATTTGAACCAGGTGGATAATGGCGATGAAATTCCATTGGTGGCCTCATCCGAGCGTTTTCTTCTTTTAGATTTTAAGACGACGACGCCTGATTTGGTGGAATTATCTCAGTATATGGATAATTATAAGTTGCGTGCCATCAAGCCCGGAGAGGCAAAAGTGACAGCTTATGTGCTAGCTGATAAAAACTGGAAGGCAACAGAGCTGACCCGCACTTTTACCGTTCATGTTTATCCCAAGGAGTTGCAGATATCCATTGATGATCTGCAACAGGTTTACGATGGAAACAATAAAGAAGTAACAATAACCACAGAGCCGGAGGGTGTAGCCGTACGTGTTACATATACTAACAATGGCCTCATTACAGACGTTGCCAATGAGGCAGGTTCATACGAGGTGAAAGTTACTTCTGCCGATCCTGACTACCAGGGAAGCGCCTCCGTCACACTGGTAATAGATAAAGGAACGCCTGTAATTGACTGGGATCAGGATTTGAGCCAGGTGAAGGTTGGTGATGAGGTGTCACTGGTGGCTTCCAATGACCTCAATAATAAGATGTATTTCAAGACCACTACGCCTGATTTAGTGGACGTGATTGAGAATTTAGGTAATTATAAGTTTAAGGCCTTAAAGCCCGGTGAGGCAACGGTGACGGTTTTTATGCAACCGAGTACTAACTGGAACGGGGCTGAGTTAACCCGGACCATCACCATTCAAACGCCAACGGTACTGGATATTATTACTGTTCAGAAGGTGCAGGTTATGCCAAATCCGACACATGATAAGGTGGCGATCATCAATGGGTGTAATGGAGCACCTTACCTTATTTTTAATCTCTCCGGTGAGTTAGTTATGGAAGGTATATTAACGTCAGATTCTAATGCTATCAGTTTAGGGGAATTGCCTAATGGTATTTATCTTCTGCAAACCACGGGAGTAAATAATCAGAGTGTGATAAAAAAAGTGGTGAAGCATTAATAAGCCCGTGCGGCTTGAGCATATTGGATAATACGAATTTATTCAGGACAATACTGATTTGAAATCATTACTGTCCTAAATAATTAAGGGTTATAACGAATAATGTTGATAGTTACAACGGTTTATTAATGTTTTTGGGATATAGGGGATTGATTGGTTATCCCGCCTTCAAGAAATAGCGTTAAAAAATTTAATGGATTGAAGCGTTAAGAAAGAAAATCTGTTTGAAGCGGAGCGAGTTATTTTCTTTCAGCGAAAAGGAATTAAATTTTAGCTATTTGTTGTGAGCGGCGGCCTTTTTTGTATACTTTTTTTGGCTGTAGCAAAAAAGTATAAGCCTGCGCGGCTAGAGCGCAATAGAGATTACAAATTATTTTGGACAATACTGATTTGAAATACTAACATGCTAAATTAATTGTGGTGATATTACCCCCCCCTATTTGCAATATTATTAGAATAATGTCGTTAGTAACAGAGAAAGGGCATAGATAAGCTTCAGTTTTATTTAATTATACATTTTGCATAAGAAAACCGGGGTGCACTCATCAGTCAATAGGCTAATGATTGCACCCCGGTTATTTTTTACAGCACAGGTTTACACTTGATTTAATCACACTTCAAAGCCTCAACCGGATTGTGCATGGCCGACCGGTACGATTGCCAGCTCACAGTTAACAGGGCAATGGTGGTGACTGCCAAACCAGCCAGGAGGAATACCCACCAGCTGATGGCTGTTTGATAGGCGAAGTTGGAAAGCCAGCGATGCATAGCTATCCAGGAGAGGGGACTGGCCAGCACAAAAGCAATGACGGACCATTTTACAAAGTCTTTGTTGAGCAGGCTTAGTATCTCAGCCAGGCTGGCACCATTCACTTTTCGGATACCGATCTCTTTTATCTTCTTGCTGGTAATGATTAAAATAAGCCCTATGAGCCCCAGGCAAGAGACCAATATGGCAATAATCGTAAATAGCATAATGATGTTGCCAAACCGGATGTCGGCTTTGTAGAGATCATCCAGGTAGGAATCGAGGAAATGGTAGTCGAAAGGCGCATTGGGATATACCTGCTGCCATTTATCCTGAATGGCAGCTACCGTTTGTGCCATATTTCCCGATGCGATTTTTACCGAGTAGCATCCAAACCAGGTGGGGTGGGCATGGTAAAAGAAGGTGGGTTTAATGGTATGGTGGAGGTTTTCCTGGTTGAAGTCGTTAATCACCCCGATCACCGTCAGGTTCTCACCTTCCGGCAGTCTCAGTACGTTATCGATGATGTCAGCAGGGGCATCGAAACCCAGCATTTTAACAGCCGATGCGTTTAGCAGTATTTTGTCTTTGTTTGTTTTCAGGTTGGGATTGAAATTGCGGCCTGCCAACAGCTGTATGTCGTGTACATCAATAAACCCATCATCAATCATGTAGCTTTTCAACGTGACACATTCGGTTAAACGACCGTTGAGGTGTGTCACTTTTCCTTCGCTGACCACTTCATCACCCACGCCCACAATGGAGCTGGTCATGGCCGTTGCTTCCGGCATATTCAGCACCTGGTCACGAAAGAAGAGATATTTCTGCAGCTTGGTGCTGTCCATGTTTAAGTTTTTGGGTGCTTCTAACACCAATACATTTTCTTCATTAAATCCCTTGTTTTGCGAGCCGATGAAGTTGATCTGTTTTCGGATCACAATCACCGAAACAATAAGGGCCATGGAGGCGGTGAGTTGGAAAATGGTTAATCCCTTCTTGATCCATGAATTCTTCAGCCCGAAGTCCCGGGTGTGCGAAGAACTGTGAACCGGCGGCAGGGAAGCAATGGAGAATATGGCAAACAGACCGGAAAAAGCGGTGATGAGAATTATTGCTACAGGGAAATAGGAGAAAAGAAGCAGGTGGTTGCTCAGAAAGGCACTCAACGGCTTTCCGCTGAGGGTGTCAAACCAAGGAATAGCAATCTCTGACAGCATGAAAGCCACTACGCCGGCTACCAGGTTGAGGAGCAATGCTTCAATGGTGAAATCGGTGATTAGGGAAAAACGGGTGGCGCCGATGATCTTACGGATATTGATGTTTTTGATCTTCTCAAAAAAGCGGGAGGCGGAAATATTCACGTAGTTAACCCAGGTGATGAGTAGTAACAATAAGCCGATTAGCAGGATGAAAAGTAGGTTTTGCTTATTCCCTTTAGGCTTGAATTCATTGTCCAGTGTTGGAAGCAGGTGGATCTCTTTTACCGGTTGCAGGCTGAAATGCAGCTCCGTGTTGCTGGTTTTAAAGTGATCGGGCAGGTGGGCCTCTGTCAGCTGGTTTATCTTTTCTTCCAGCCGTGCCGGATTGGTACCAGGGGAGGTTTTTATATAGGTGTAGAGCCAGTCTTCTCCATACCAGCCACGATCTTTAGTGCCATAATCTCCCAGCGTTTTGTCCAGGGTGGAAAGCGAAATCAGCAGCTTAAAGTTGAAATGGGAGTTTTGGGGGATATCATCAAAAACACCGGTGACCCTGAAGGGCATGTTTTTATTGATATACACCGTTTGACCAATGGGATTTTCCTGGCCAAAATATTTTTGAGCCATGGAATGGGAGAGTACCATGGTGTATGGTTCGGTCAGGGCCGATTGGTTGCTCCCCATGGTCAGGTGTAGCGGGACCGTTTGGAGAAATGTGGAGTCGGCCCATAGCAATTCTACGTCATTGAAGATGATGTTATCCTTAAATACCAGGCAGGTTTCATATCCGCCACGGGCATACCGCTCCACTTCCGGCAGGTTGTCTTTCAGGAGCGGCCCGATGGCATAAACCGAGGTGGCTTTTTCAAATACCGGACTGTTGTTTTGTGTCTGGGTATAGGATACCCGGTAAATGGTTTCATTGTCGGTAAGAAAATGGTCGTAGCTGTTCTCATAGAAATAGTAAACCAGGATGAAGAATACGGTGGACAGGACGATGCTCAGTCCCGACAGGTTGATGAGGGAAAAGGATTTGCCTTTCAGAATGTTTCGAAAGGCCACAATAAAACTATGTTTAGTCATTTTAGCTGATTTTTGTGAAAGGGTATGTGCTATTAGTTATAAATGTAATGAATGTTGGCAGTTGTGATACTTGTATTCTGTACGATTAAATTAACGCTGAGTGAGGGTAATTATTTTTTATGAATACAACTTTTTGGGTGATGGGTTGAAAAGGGGGAGGGATCAGGGATGTTTCTTGCAATTGTTGTTCTCGCAAAGCCGCAAATTTTTTTGTCCGCAGATGAGAACGGATTACCACAGATTTTAAAAAGCCCTTTACAGTTTTTGTAAATCCACATTTCATGGCTGACAGAGATTGGGGATATTTCTCGCAAAGCCGCATAAGGTGCAATGATTTTTTTGGTCAACGAATTATCGCGAATTACCACGAATTTTATTATCCACAGATTCTAATGCAACCATTTTGCCCTGTAAGGGCTTGAAAGTAAAAGCCCGGGGTGGAGCCACGCGGAACCCTGGGTATAAGTACCATTCATATCGGCGCAACTGGTGGGTTGATTACCGCAGAGGGCTCTGTGCGCCGGAAGTAGCTAATATTTAAGGATCCCTGAATCCCCCTAACGTAGGGGGACAAAGGGGGTAATATTTTTTGTAACAAATAAGAATGGTCAAAAAAAACTGGTTTTCATTTGAAAATCTGATTTTCTGCCAAAGAGTTAGATAGAAAGTCACAGTGGAAACACAGAGGTCCGCAGAGCAGATTTTGGAGCTTTCATCTTTCCCCAGTAACGTCGCAAAACCGCAAAGTTTTTTTGTCGGCGAATTCCGCCAATTGTCGCAAAGTTTTTTTGTCCGCAGATGAGAACGGATTACCACAGATTTTAAAAAGCCTTTGCAGTTTTTGTAAATGTACAGAGCAGATTTTGATGCTTTCACCTTTTCCCTTCACCTTTTCCCTTTTACCTTTTTCCTTCACCTTTTCCCTTTCTCCTTGTTGGCCTTATAATCCTGCACCAACCTGATGGTATGATCAAGTAAATCCGCATTTCCAAAGCTACCATGGCCAGGGATAACAAACCGGATGTCGGTAAAAGTTGCTTTCAGTTTATTAATGGTGCTATCCCATTCCTCTATCACGGCATCTGTAGTATTGCCCAGTCCTTGTGATTGGAGGCTTTTAATGAGGCAGCCGCCAAAAAGTACTTTTCTCTCAGGGAAATAAACCACGATGTTGTCAATGGTGTGTCCCCCGCCAAAATATTGACAGATTACTTTTTCTCCTTCGAAGTAGAATGTCTTTTTTTTGGTGAAGGATATGATGGGAGTGGGAAGTTGCTGTTCCGCACAAATAATTTTGGTCTTTTTCAAGCCAATGGATGTAATATCTTGGTTGTGGATGTAATTCAGCCCGCCAATGCAATCTTCATGGTAATGTCCCACAATCACTTTAACAACTTCTGCTCCAAATGTATCCTTGAGGTATTGACACAAAAGACGGGTATTGGCATCATCCATGGGAGTATCTACAAGAATAGCCTTCTTGTTTTTTATAATCACCAGGCCATTGGATGGAAATCTGCCGTATTTTGGTGAAGAGGTCCAAACCGTATGCATGTAAACTCCTTCAGAGACGGGGGTTAATTTCAGGTCGGAAGATATTGTTATTGGTGTAGTAGTGTTTTGGGCAATCAGGAAAAGTCCCATTCCCCAAAGGCCAAGCAAGATGGAGATTTTTTTCATTGAGTTGAGGTTTTGAAATGATGACAGGTAAATATAATCAAAAGCAAGATGGGGAAATGACAGGGGAGTTATGTTTTTTAGGTATCATTTGGAAATTATCTGGTTCGCTGAAGGGAAATGGTAAGCTGTGCGAAACCAGAAATTCAGGAAGATATGAATGACCTGTCACAGGCGCAACACAGGTTGCTTTGGACAGAATCCAGTAAGTATTGGTGAGAGAACTTGGGTATATTCTCTTGTCGTGCCTGTGTCAGCTGGACGTCGTGCCTGTGTCAGCTGGACGTCGTGTCTGTGCAAGCAATTAATGCTTATAGTCGGATAATTTCGGAATACATTTGATTTCGGCAGAAGTTGTATGAAAAATAGATAAATCAGGTTGTGAGTGTGTTATGCTGCCGGGGGTGAATGTGATATGGCGAGACGCTATGCCAGGCGCGGGGTGATTTCGTTGCGGTCCTCTTTGATAAAATGTATCTCCATTTGTTTCATGTCGATCAATCTATTTCCATTTGAAAGGGATTCCAGGTCTTCTGAAAAAGGTTTTGTGTCTTCTGAAATTGCCGTCGTGTTAATTGAATTGCTCATCAAGTCATGTGGAACGGATTCCAGGTGTTCCAAAAAAGATCCCCTTTACTGATTAATCCACTCCTTAAAGGTGCGGGCGCGTTCGCGGCTGACGATGATTTTCTCCTGGGCTTCGGGTTTTGTTTTCACCACCAGCTTTCCGTTAAACCAGGTTTCTACCTTGGTGATGGCATCGATGTGAAGGATGAATTGCCGGTTAGCCCTGAAGAATACGGTAGGATCCAGCTGCTTCTCCAGTTTGTCCAGTGAGAAATCGATGGTATGTGTCTCCTGGTCAAATGTGATGGCTGAAGAGACTTTATGGGAGGAGTAAAAGAACGCTACTTCTTCAATGTTCAGCTTGATGAAACCGTCGGCGGTGTTTACCAACAGGCGGTTCCGGTATTTGGTTTGACCGCTCAGTAAAGCTTGTGCCAGTTCCGTTATATTGTTTTGTGCCGGGGCCGGTGAGGCCGATTGCTTATAGACTTCAAGCTTTTCAATGGCCATCTCCAGCTTGTCGGGTGCAATGGGTTTGAGTAGGTAATCAACACTGTTGACCTGGAAAGCCTGAATAGCATATTCATCATATGCCGTGGTGAAGATGATGAAGGAGTCGGGTTTTACCTGGTCATATATTTCGAAGCAAACACCGTCGGCCAACTGAATATCTGAAAAAATGATGTCAGGGTGGTCGTTGGTTTGTAACCATTCAATGGCATCGGATACACTGTCTATGCAGGCTACTATTTCCCACTCAGGACGTAATTGGTTAATTAATCCCGTCAACATTCTTTGTGTTGGATATTCGTCTTCTATTATCAGTGCCTTCATTTGTGTTAATTTTCAGCTTAAGCGTTTGGTGTCAAGTCCCATGATAGTGTATTGGTGTTTTACCCGGTTTCATCCGTCTGGTTATGTGGTCAAGGCAGAACGGTAGTTACCTTATCATGGGTGGTTCATTTATCTCTTTTATTCCTCCGGACGTGCTACTCAATTAAAGGAATTTCCACAATAAATTCGTTGTCCGTTTTTTCTACCCGGATGTTTTTTCCACATATCAGCTGGTAACGTTCCGCCAGGTTGGTAAGGCCGGTTTCGGTGCTGTAGGTGGTTCGCCGTTCCTGCAGGTTGTTACGAATGATAAGGGTACCTGAGGCGGTGGATTCAATGTGTATATAAAGCGGTTCTTTTTCTGTGGATCGGTTGTGTTTCAAGGCATTTTCAACCAACAGTTGTAAGGTCTGCGGAGGTATTTTTTCTGACAGAAAATCGTCGCTAATTGCTTGTTCAATGAAGAAGGCATTGCCTAAACGTATCTTATGGAGATAAGTGAAGTTATCCAGAAATTGAAGTTCTTTTTTCAGGGTGACGGTCATGTCATTTTTACGCTGTAGGACATAACGGTATACTTCGCTCATTTTGCGGGTAAATTCTTCAGCCTTGGGTGGGTTAAAATGAATTTCGGAAATTAATACACTCAGGCAATTGAAGAGAAAATGGGGATTCATTTGATTCTGCAGAGCCAAAAAATCCGATTTAAGCTTTTCCTGTTTCAGCTTCTCCATTTCAAAAAAGGATTGCTTCCAATTGACAAAGAAACTCTTTAGAAAAAGGATGCTGTTGAAGATGAGAACAAAGATGGCCCCGAAGATAAAGGTGAGGGCAAAAACTCTTATGAATTGGTCTTTTTCAATTTGGGTGGGAACAATGAAATAAAAGATGATGCCCATTAAGGTGGTCCATGCCAGGCTTAACAGCAGTTGTTTGATTATTCGGGGATAGAGTTTGAAAAACCAGGGTGAAGTTTTGTCCAGGTAGCGGTTAATAAATACGTTACCTTCACTTACCAGGTTAAACGCTATGATGCCCATGGCATAAGGGATAGGGTTACGGTGCTGGGCATAGGGTAACAATAGAATATCTACCAGCATGATTGTTCCAAATGCTAATAATGAAACAATTCCAATGCGAAGTAAAGAAAATAGTAGTTTACCGGACATTTGATCTTCCCGAATGGTTTTAAACCACAAATATAATGTATTCACTGCTGGCATACCTAAAGGTAATTTAAAGACTTGCTGCCCCGAGTTTCCGTATGAAACGTTAAATAAATGTGTTAGTGTTGTGATTGTTTTTTTAACGGCCGGTCTGCGGGGCAGCAATAATTATCAGAATTGCATCAAAGAGTCAGTTTGTCCGCTACCTGATCCAGGCTGCCTATGGCCTTCAGGTACCGTGTTTCACTCAATTTAAGGTTGGCTTTGGCTTCAATTTGGTCACTCCACGAGTTTTGCCATTGTGCTTGAGCCTCCAGGTAATTGGTGAGTGTTTCCATTCCCAGTTCATACTGGTTTTTACTCATGTCCAGGTTTTCCTGGGCTTGTTCCAGTGCTTTGTCTGCCAGGTTTAGTTGCGTGAAGGCATCCTGCAGGTTGAAACGCATCTGGGCCATCTCCAGTGCCATCAGGTCCGACATCTCTTCCAGTTTTAGCTGGCTCATTTGTTGTTCAACCTTGGCTGCTCTCACCTTGTTTTTTCCTTCTCCCCAGTGGAAGATGGGTATTTTCAAAGATGCCATGGCACTAAAAGAGTTATCCGAAGTGGATACGCCGTTTATCTGTGCGCCCTCGAAATAAGAATAGGAGGCAGAGACTCCCAATTGTGGCAAGAAGTCGGAACGCGCCAAGTCAACATTTTTACCTTTCAGTTTAACCTCTTTCTCCAATAATTGGTATTCCGGACGGTTATTCAGTTGTTCCTTGTCAGCAGTCATGTTGTTGGCTGTTGAAACCTCCAATGCATCATTAATGTTGATGTCGGTGATTAAGGGTAAGCCAATAACACGGCAAAGGTTCATGCGTGACAGCTCCAGTCCATTGCGTGCTTTCTGAAGCATTAAAGTAGCTTCGTTTAGTTTTACCTGGGCTTTCAGTACGTCGTTTCTGGTGATCATACCGGTTTCATAACTGTTGTTGAGTGTTTCAACCAGCGAGGTGAGCAGTTCCTGGTATTTTACCGCAGCTTGTACCTTTTCTTTTACCCCTACATATTGCCAGTAAGCTTCGTCGGTACTGGTGAGGACTTCTGCTTTTTTCAGGCGGATGTTTTCGCTTGCCATGCTGGTGCCTACTTTCGCCATCTCATGGGCTGCCCGCACTTTACCTCCCATGTAGATGGGTTGTTCCAGTTGCAGACCGGCCATCCCTACACCCTCTAATCCCAATTCAATATTCATGTCAGGCATGAAAGTGTATTGATTGAAAACCGGGTTGCCGTCAGGTCCCATTATGGGACGTCCTGTTCCCGGATCCAGTTTTACATTGGGTACCAGTTTTCCGTCAGGTCCTGGTACATAAGTGGGCAGATAGCCTCCAGGCAAACTATATTCCAGGGCGTCCGGCTTGTAGAAGTAGAATCCGGTAGCCGATAGTCTGGGAAAGAAATTAGCTCTGTATGCTTTTCTGTCATAATTGGCTTTGTCCAGCTGACTGTTGGCGATGGACATCTGCTTGCTGAACTCCAAAGCCATCTCCCTGCACTTGGTCAGGTCAAGCTCTATTTGAGCCTTGGTGGTGCCGGTTATCGCCAGCAGTAATATGATGAATTTTAACTGTTTCATCTGTTTGTAATTTAGTATCAAGATTCAAGTATCAAGACACAAGATTCATGAACACTGAGATCCAAAGGCACTGAGTGTTTTTTTATTCTTCTCTTGTGTGTTTGAAGCTTAATCATGATTGTTTCATCTGTATATATTTATTCTCTATGGTCAGATGTAACTCCCAAATAAATTTGATCATCTTCTTGTTTGAAAATTAGATAATCAAACCTATGTGTTCGTTTCATGTATTGAAAATTTGATGATTGCACAATAGATGCATGGTTGAAAATGATCCGGTTCAGTGTTTCATTCACACCTATGCTATCTATTGGTATTCCTGCCTTCGCAGGAACTGTTTTATTTTTAGGCCTTGTGACTATGAGGGTGGTGTACCTTAAAGAAAATAGCATACAACACCGGTATAATAATCAGGGTGATGACCGATCCTACCAGGAGTCCTGACATGATGGTGACAGCCATGGAACCGAACATGTCATCGGGTAACAGTGGGATCATTCCCAGAATAGTAGTCAGGGAGGCCATCATCACTGGTCGTAACCGGGAGGTGGATGAGTCAATCAACGCCTTGAACGGCTCTTTACCGGAGGCGATCTGCAGGCCTATCTCATCCAGCAGAACCACCCCGTTTTTAATCATCATCCCCATGAGTCCCAGGGTTCCCACGATGGCCACAAAACCAAACTCTTTTCCGAATAACAGCATGCCGGATACGATACCTATCAGTGCCAGTGGCAAACTGAGCAGGATGATGATCGGTTTCTTATAATCTTTGAAAAGAGCAATCAGAATAGAGATCATTAACACAATAGCCAGGGGCAGGTTACCAAACAGGTAACGTTTTGATTTGGTACTGGCCAGGTGTTCGCCTTGCCATTCCATGGAGTAGCCTTCAGGCAACTGGATGCTTTCGATCTCTTTACGTATGGTTTGACGGGCATCTTCCGCTGAAATGCCAATGGCATTATTACATTGTGCCTTCATGGAGCGTTGTCCGTGGTAGCGTCTCACCACCGGTTCTTCCCATTTTAGTTTCATGCCATTAGTGGCTTGACTTAATGGGGTGCTGCTTAGTGTTCCGTCTAATAATTCTTCGGGTGATACCATGCCGGCTACCAATCCTTTCAAATTATCTTCTGTAAACATATTGGTTGATGGCAGCATGGGCCATACAGGTACATTATCCAGGTTGTCGGCAGGTGTGCCGTCAAAGCCGGTACTCTTCAGGTAGATGGGTAGCGAATGAGTGCCTTCATAGTAGTTTCCCACAGGAAGTCCATCGGTAGCAGCCATCAGGGCCAGTCCTACATCGGTTCGTGACAGCCCTGCCTGTCGAGCTAGTGGCTGATAGTAATCGGCCAATAGTGACGGTGTGCTGGGCTCCCAGTCATTGGTTACCAAAACAGTGGCTTCTGATTTTTCCATGATGGCTTCTGCCTGGGCTGTCAAATCTTTTAAAACAGCTGGATCCGGACCTGAGAACATGGCCTCAATCGGGAATTTCTTATACATCAAATTGTACCGTTTGATGCGTACATAGGCATCAGGGTAGTGTTCCGTCAGATATTGCTGAAGTTCAGGAATGCTGTTTTTTAGTTTTTCCGGATCTGTGAAATCCACAATCAGTTCTCCATAACTCATGGATGGCTCGGCAATGGAACGTACCAGGTTGTAGCGCGAGGGGGTACCTCCCAGGCTGGTGGTTACATGCGTTACCTCGGCACGATCTTGCAGGTAGTTTTCAATTTCTGCTAGGTCGCTTTGAACTTTATTAATCCGTGTGCCTTCTGGTGTTTTGTATTCGATGTATAGCTGGTTGTAGCTCAGGTCAGGGAAGAAGCCTTGTTTGACCTGTGTGAATAAAAAACCACTTCCTGCCAGCAGTGCCAATGTAACCATAATGGTTATGGTTTTGTGGAACAGCAGGTAATCCAATATTTTTTTGAAGCTGCGGTATATTTTACCATCATAGAGATCGGTATTACCGGCTTCCTTTTTTGATTCTTTGAAACGTTTACCGGCAAAGATTGGTGTGTGAGTGAGCGAGAGTACCCAGCTTAACAGCAGTGATACGGCCAGGACAATGAACAGGTCACGTACATATTCTCCTGTGGTATCAGGTGACAGAAAAATGGGTAAGAAGGCGGCAATGGCAATAGCCGTGGCTCCTAATAATGGCCAGGCGGTTTTTTGCGTCGTGTTAACCAATGCTTTTGATTTGGGCATTCCGCTTTTCAGGTCAATCAGAATACCATCTACAATCACAATGGCATTATCTACCAGCATACCCATGGCTACAATCAATGATGCCAGGGATACCCGTTGCAGCGTTCCATCAAACATTTTGAGGAATACAAATGATCCCAGGATGGTTATCAGTAAGCCGCTTCCTATGATGACCCCACTTCGGAACCCCATAGTAAGCATTAAAATGAAAACAACGATGGCTATCGATTCAACCAGGTTAAGCATGAAACCTTTAATGGCATCATCTACTTTATCAGGTTGGAAGAATACTTTTTGGAAGTCGATGCCGGCCGGAATGCGTGATTCCTTCAGGCTGGCCAGGCGCTCATCGATTTTTTCACCCAGGCTGATAATGTTACCTCCCGACTCCATAGAGATGGAGATACCCATGGCTGGTAACTGGTCGTAACGCATCAGGTTGCGGTAGGGTTCTGAATAACCGCGAGATACCGTTGCTACTTCTCTCAGGCGTAACTGGTCGTCTTCGTGTCCTTGTATAAGCAGGTTTTCAATGTCGGCAATGGCGTTGTAGCTGTCGTTTACTGCTACCCGCATGCGTTTGTCACCTGCATTGAAATATCCGGCATAGGTGGTTTTATTCTGGTTGTTTAGCGTATTCAGGATCTCCGCCGGGTGAACACCCAGGTTGGCCATTTTATCCTGGCGAAACTCAATATTAATACAAGGTTTTCTTTCCCCGTATAGTTCAACACGGCTAACGCCCGGCATGTTTTGTATTTCTCTTTTCACCAGGTTGGCATAGTCGTGCATCTCTTCGTAGCCAATCCCATCGGACGACATGGCATAAAACATCCCATAGACATCACCAAAGTCATCGACTACAATAGAGGTCTGAGCTCCGGCAGGTAGTTGTGACTGTGCATTTACAACCTTGCGGCGCAACATATCCCATTTCTGTTCGATGTCATTTCCCTGTACGGTACTTTCCAACTCAACCATGATCTCGGAGTAGTCGGCTAACGAGCGGGACTCTAAGTGATCCAGGTCGCCCATGGAACGAATGGCTTTTTCCAGTACATCGGTTACTTCCAATTCTACCTTATGTGCTGAGGCGCCCGGGTATATGGTGACAACCAGTGCTTGTTTTACCTTTATCTCCGGATCCTCCAGTTTACTCATGGAGGCGAAGGATAAGACACCACCCACTACCAGGATAAACAGCACAAAGTAGATAAGTGCTTTGTTTTTAAAAGCAAAATCTGTCAGATTCATTATAACAATCCTCCCACATTAGTTTTTGATACCGGTTTAAGTTCTTTCACTTTTTGGCCCTCTTTCAGGGTGTGTACTCCGGCTGTTACAATGATTTCATTTTTCTTCAGACCGGAACTGATAACAACCTGTCCGTTTTTAAGAATGTCGCGCACTTGCACGGCTCTGGCTTCCAGTGTGTGGTTGCCATTCATAATCCATACTTTCGATTGGTTATTTGTTTCGAATACGGCTGATAGGGGAATTCCCACAAGTGTTTCGTTACCGGCGGCATATTGAATGGTGACATTTGCACTCATGCCCGCGGCCAGCTTGTAATCGGGTTGGTTATCCAGACGCAATCTTACTTTATAAAGTTGATTGAGGTTTGATTTTTTTGTGATTTCCAATAGTTCCAATGTAAACACCTGGTCGGGGTAAACATCCAGATGGCAACTGAAGTTTGTGAATTGCTCCTGACGTACATAATCCGCCGCTGGAATATCTGTTTCTATTTCGAAGCTATTGGCGCTGATGATGGACACAATGGGAAGACCGGCACTCACTGTTTCGTGATTGTCGAAGTATTTTTTCTGGATGTATCCGTCGAAAGGAGCCACCAGTTTGGTGTCATTCAAGGCGTTTTGGTGGGACTTGTATTTCACCGTGATACGGTTAAGCCCGGCCACTGCTTTGTCGTAATCGTTGGTCGCTACACTATTGCGTTTGTGTAGTTCAATGACACGTTCTGCTTCTTTCTTGATTTGGTCATATTCAGCTTTGGTAGCTGCCAGTTGCAACTCATAATCCCGGGGATCAATTTGTGCAATGAGTTGGCCTTTTTTTACAAATTGACCTTCTTCCACAGGGAAGTAGTGGATGGGTCCGGCCACGCGGAAGGCAATGTTGATGTCATTGGCCGCCTTTATTTTTCCAGGATAATGGATAGGAAAGACAGCCACATGAGGTTTCACAATATCTGTTTTCACTAATTGGATGTCCTCATGCTTTTGTTGTTTCGAGGCGCATGCCTGCAATAGTAATGCTGCTACCATTAGCGGCATCAAAATTCTGTTCATTCTCATATTGTCGTTCTTATCGTTATGCATTGCAATATTAATTTTGGGCAAAAATATTCTCTCTTCTTACAATATGAGGAGGGAAAAAAGCCCAGGCGTTAAATTGAAAGTACGAACCGTTTTATTTATTTCTCCAAACGTTCGATTAATTGGCCTCAAACAGACAAATGGAGGCTTGAAGTGTCGTTTCATTACTTATTAAAATCGGGTAGAAAGGATGAAAAATGTCTTTCTGAACCGTGGATGGTGATTGGGTAGATAACATTTAATAGCGTTTTAATTTCAAAGAATATTTAGGTTGGAGGAGAAAAACTGTTTGGGATTAGAAGGGGAGATTATGTTTGTTTTTTGTGATTATGTATTTGCCAGGATAAATTAATAAATTCGCAACTGCTTTTGTTATGGAATGATTCATTACCCCGTTATCGTGATACAAGGTCAAAAATCATAAGGAAACTGAAATTTAACGATCTATTGTGATGACGATTAAAAATATAGATATGAATAACAAATTGCTGTTGGATTTGTGTTTAATGATCTAACTACTGATGACCATTTGCAGGCATTGCAGAAATTCTAAAAGAGACAAAAATGAGTATTGAGGTTTTTAGGAAATTCCCGACGCGTGATGAGGCGAATTTTTTAATTGAATTGCTTGATAAAAATGAGATACCCTATCGTCTGGAGGATTATTCCAAGCAGGCGGATACGAATTTTATGGGGCAGAATTTAGATTTAAAAGTTATTGTCAAAGCCCGAATTGTTGATTTTCCAAAAATTGAAGAGCTGCTGGATGATGCCAATGAAATCACTTTTGACCAAGTAGATAAGGAACACTATTTATTTGATTTTTCTGATGATGAACTAACTGAAATAATTGTAAAGCCAAATGAATGGAGTAATTATGATTATAAAGTGGCCACGTTGATTCTTAATGAGAGAGGATGTACTGTAAGTCCCAGATTTATAGAGAGCATTAAAAAACAGCGATATAACCAGCTAAGTGAGAAGGAGTCATACTCATCTTTGTGGATTATCATTGGTTATGTCTCTGCCTTCTGTAGTGGATTGCTCGGGTTTGCAATTGGTTTGAGTTTGTGGTTAATGAAAAAGAAATTGCCCAATGGCGAAAAAGTTCATATTTACGATGATAAAACCCGCATACATGGTAAACGAATTACCTTGATCGGGCTTGCAATGACGGCAGTTGGTGTTTTTATCCGGATTTATTGGAGTTAATAACGATAGTAAAAGAAAAAAGGTCTTTTCGCCGGCAACGAACCAGCGGAAAGGCCTTCTTTTTTATTTTTCACCAAACTCATTCAGGTCTTTCAACAGATCCTGGTCCCACTGTTCTTTGGGTAGCTCCGACCAGATTTCGAGCAGGTTCTCTTCCGGATCCCTCAAATGGACCATCCTTATTCCCCAGCCCGGCATGTTTTTGGGCTCGTTTAAAAAGGTAATACCTCTTTTCGAGAGCTCTTGATAGGTCACATCCACATCGGGCACTTTCAGGTTAATCATCATTTTTTCCCGGCAATTGGTGGGAAGCGCTTTGTCTTCGTTGCCAACTGCTGCGGCCAATAAATCTGATTTAAACAGCGATAATCCAGATGGTAGCCCTATGTCAAAGCTGGCATAATCACTGCCCGGTTTACCCCAGGTAACTGTTAGCCCTAGTTTGTCGGCATAAAATTCGAAACATTTATCGAAATCGTTAACCAGTAATCGAATGTTATTTAGTTCCATATCGCGTAATATTTTTTGGTTTGTGCAAACCTACATGGATTCAAAGTCATAAAATTGTAAAAATCGGACATCTTTACCCAGGTATACCTCTTTTGGGGTGTTGCCCGTAAAAGCCTTAAAGTCCCTGATAAAATGAGATTGGTCGAAATAACCATAGAAATCAGAGGTATTGTGTTTAGTGGTCTTTAATACCTGCTCGAACCGGATAATCCGGGAGTAGTCTTTGGGGCCAATGCCCATTAAATTGGTAAGTTTTCGGTGTATTTGCCGGGTGCTTAGACCGACTTCATTGGAAAGAGCAGCTACGGTTTTTAATCCTGATGATGACTCTATCTGGTTGAATAAATGGATGAATCGGGTATCCGTTTTGGCGATTTTGAGCTTGCTGCGAAAATGATGATCCAGGTAGTTGATAAGCATTTGAGGGAAACTATTAAGTCCGTCTATTATCATCTGTCCTCTTAGATTTAGCTCTTCCAGGTCAAAAGGGCTATCACTGTTCAGGTAATCTTTAATGCTAACCTTTATAAGGTGATCAAGGGCCATTGGTTTAAACCGGATACCAAATACCTCCATGTTGTTCGAATAGCTAACCGTAATCGATTTGCTCCACACACCGGTTATTTCGGTGTTGACTATTTGGTTATTCTTTATCATGATAAGCAAATCGAAACAGCCATCCGGAACAATATGAAACGGTTGCAAACATTGAGTCCGGATATTGAAATACCAATAGGCCTTTATGAAAGCAGCTAATTCAGGATGTGGCTGAAATTCACGATAGGTTATTTGGGGGTGGTTTTTACTCATTATTTAATATCTCCGGGATTTTATTCAGTATCTCGAATCGCAGAATTGCCTACTGTTCTACCTGTCCTTTGATGTATTTTTCAATCTCCTCCAGTCTGTCAAGTGGCACCGAATGGAGGGCCTTGGTAATGTCAATCATTTTATTGGTTTGCCTGATTTTGTTCATGGGGTGTTTGGCGTCCACTTCGGTATCGTTGTCCGGAATCCATTCATACAAATCATTAGGAGAACAGCGCAAAAGCAGGCATAACTTCTCTAATTCGTGTGACCTGATGGTCTGTGCATAGCCCTTTTTTATTTTGGTGGCAAAATTATCAGAAAAACCTGCTTTCAATAAATACGAAAATGGCCGTTCAATGCCTCTGGCCTTAAAAATACGTTCAAAATTTAATCTTAGCATGGTAGAAATGTTTTGAGGGTTTAGAATAATTCAGATGTTAATGCTGATGAAGCCCGGCACGTTCGGAATTTTAATTTATTTTTTCCTTCAAAAACCCGGTAACATTATATGAAGTAAAAATAGAGTAGTTATCCGTCTATTTCAATAGAAAACCTTTTTTAAATGGTAAAAAACGGTTTTATTCATATAAAAATTGTAATAATCTCTAATATGCGTTTTTACTGGCCAGATTATCAGGTTATATCGTTTTAGTCGTATATATTTTGCCTTTACTGCATAGAAAAAACAAAATAACGTGTTCATGATTTAAAAAATCAGGTATTAGTGAAGTAAATCGTTAATATTTTCTCAGAAAACGGTTTTAAACATTAAAAAACGTATTGCCTGAATATAAAACGTGTTTAAACTATAAAAATCGTTTTACAATTATACTATGTCGTGTAGGGTATACTTTACTTGTAAATAGTTTGAAATAATGAGAAAGTGAGATGATAAAGCAGTTTTTTGAAAATAGCGTTGTTTTGATTCTGTTGAAAAGTAATATTATTCAAAATGAAGATGTGCTGCTATTCTTCACTCTCCTTTATCTCTATCAATGGAATTAACATTTATTTAGAGTTTTAATTTTCTCAGGTTAAAACCTTTATCTATTATTGCCGTACAAAACGACTAAACCCGGATATAAAATAATTAGAGGGGGCAGTAATACAAAGGTATGAGATATCCGATTGAAGCATTTCTGGCAGTTGTAGTAATCACTTTCCTTACTGATTATCTCTTCTATCGTACCATAAAACCATCCGATACAAAATCCTATTCCATGTTTTCATTTCCATACGGTTCTTTTTGGAACTATGGGGTGGCTACCTTGTTTGTGGTATTTTTCGGGGTGTTTTGGGTTGCCATTAATGGTGCAACAGGGCCAATTGTTTATCCCCTTTTCATGTGGTTTATCGTTAGTTATCTGCTTATTTACCTTCCCAAAATGGTTTATGCGTTAGTGGTTGGCGGGAGTCGTTGGGTGGTAAAGGTTCGCAAGAAATTTAAGACACCGGTGAAGCTGGATAAGATGAACAATGGGCGTTATCCCAAGATAACGCGTAAGAAGTTCTTGAGTCAGATAGGGATTGTGATGGCTTCTGCTCCATTTGTCTCTTTGTTGTTTGGTGTGTTAAAAGGACGTTTCGCTTTTAATATTCGTTATTCAAAAATATCTTTTCCCAATTTACCGACAGAGTTTGATGGATTGAGGATTGTACAAATATCTGATTTGCACCTGGGCAGTTATAATGCCAGCTACCGGGAGTTAGCCAATGCGGTGGAGCTTATCAATGCGGAGCAGCCGGATATCATTTGTTTTACCGGTGACCTGGTAAATAATTTTGCCGAGGAGACAGAAGGGTGGGAGAAGGTCTTTTCACATTTAAAGGCACGCATAGGTAAATTCTCCATCTTGGGTAATCACGACTATGGTGATTATTCCCGTTGGAAATCCGCGGCTGAAAAAGAGAAGAATTTTCAGGGTATTGTGGATGCCCACGCCCGATTAGGTTTTAAGTTGTTGCGTAATGAGTCGGTGATGATTGGTGATGAAGCAGAGCAACAATACATGGCACTGGTGGGTGTGGAAAATTGGGGCCATGCCCCTTTCCCAAAGTACGGTGACCTGGAGAAGGCCAGCCGGCATGTGAATGGTGCACCGTTTAAAGTACTGCTGTCTCATGACCCGGATCATTGGGACGAGGAGGTGATAAAAGAAACTAATTACGATTTGACATTGGCCGGGCATACCCATGGCATGCAGGTAGGATTCGAATACCTGGGTTTGCAATGGAGCCCCGCCAAGTATAAATATCGCCGGTGGGCCGGCCTCTATCGTGAAAACGATCAGTTTCTGTATGTTAACAGGGGATTGGGTTACCTGGGAATGCCGGCACGATTAGGCATGCCGCCCGAGATAACGGTTATAGACCTGGCAAGAGGCCCGGTAAATACCGAGCCAATGTAATGCCAGGTTATTCCTGATGTTGGGTAATATTTGAGATAGTAGTGATTCAGTCTCATGTCTATTATATAACAAGCTTGCAAAGTGTCTCACTTCCAGAGATTAGTATTTTTGTTTTGCATATTTCTTGTTCAAGGTGTATTAGTTTGTTTTTAAGGTATTCAAGGGTGTATTTTTCCAGGTAGTGATAATCATCTCTATCTTTTCTGATTTGAAGGTAACGGTAGGATCGGGTTGTACAGTCGTCAATATGGGCTACGGCCACCTCTGACTCACCTTTTGTCAGGATGTTAAGACTTGAAGATTCTGTATTTTAATCGGGACGTTGTCCCGGACCCTAGTCCCTTTTTGGCATCGCCCCAAAAAGGAACCAAAAAACTCTAGTCAAATAAACGCTTCCACCCGCCTCCTTGATGAATTTTTGCTAACCCACTGGCCGGAATTCCCGCATTCATCTGCGTCGCGCCTGCGCCGGCCCGCTTATTTGACGGGCTCACGCGCTTCGGATCATCACGGTCCAGCTTGTCGATTGGATTTTTGTGTTATTCTGTTGATTTGTATTGAAGGTGTCAAAACTAGAGTAGGATTCGGTTATATAGTCGTCAATATGGGCTACGGCCATCTCTGATTTACCTTTTGTCAGGATGTCAAGACTTGAAGATTCTGTATTTTAATCGGGACGTTGTCCCGGACCCTAGTCCCTTTTTGGCATCGCCCCAAAAAGGAACCAAAAAACTCTAGTCAAATAAACGCTTCCACCCGCCTCCTTGATGAATTTTTGCTATCCCACTGTCCGGAATTCCCGCATTCATCTGCGTCGCGCATGCGCCGGCCCGCTTATTTTACACCAAACCTATTTAAGAATGAACTTGGTGTAATGCCGATAGATAATTAAAGGCCAATTAAAAGCGAAGCGCATTAAGTGGGCATTTTAATTACTAATCGGTATGACGGGCTCACGCGCTTCGGATCATCACGGTCCAGCTTGTCGATTGGATTTTTGTGTTATACTGTTGATTTGTATTGAAGGTGTTGAAACTAGAGGTAGGATCCGGTTATGCAGTCGTCAATATGGGCAACGGCCATCTTCAACTATTATCTAACTTTCTAACCCTCTAGCTCTCTAATGCTCTAACTCTCTATTCCTCTACCATTGCTTCTCGTTCACAGAAAATCCTGAAAAGCTCATGCTGAATAAGAATTCATGCCAATGCTGTTTTTCGTTGGGTAAATAGGCGTAGCGATAGCCCACCTGGAACGGGAATACAAAGCGGAAAACATGAACCAGGGCGTGGGCTTCAGCACCCAGTGACTGATAGCTTTTATCGAAAGTTTCAGTTTGTTTGGTTATTGCGTTTTCTAATTCATACCAGGATTGCGTATAGTCATAAAACAGGTTCATCTTAATCCGTTTCACATACAGCGCGCTTGTCAGACTCAAATCCGGATTGAGCAATGGCAATATGTAGTCACCTTTAAAGGAGTACAGTTGATCGTTGTATTGGGCAGAGTAACCCCTTGGAAATTTGATGTAATCAGAGATGCCTCTGTCATAATTGTAATCACCAGAGGTGAAATAATGCTCTCCCCTGATTTTTTTGTGCCAGTCATTATCGAAACGGAGGGCATGGTGTTTCAGGAAGCCAGGGAAATAAAGCCGGGTATGGGCACCCATTAAACTCCCAAAATCGAAATCCCCGAATGGAGTATGCCGGTATTTGAGTTCTATCACTTGTCCCATACGGGTAGTAATATCTCTCTGACTGGTCTTTCTTAGGTTGTAAGAGAAAAAACCGTAATCAATGGTGTTGAGGGCATAGCCTTTGCGGGTTATTTGTTCTTCCTGTCCGGTGTAATACCATCCGTCTTCTTTTTGGGTGATGTATCTTAATAAGGCACCATGGTCCGAGCCACTTTCATAGGTGTAGCTGATCTTGGGTTCCACCCACCTGAAATATTTACCATTTGTCAGGTTAAAGGGTAGCTTTACCGAAAGCTGTCCCAATAAGTATTGCTGCTTTTCAAGGGAGGTGATCTGGAAGGTATCCAATGGGCTGGTAGTGACGATTTCGGTATCATCATTGCCATATTTAATGTCCAGATCAAACACCGGCATCCATCCTTTGTAGGAGAAATTAAAATAGAACTTCTCTTTAGTGTATTGTTTGTCGGCATTGTAGCCAATGGTGGTGAAGGCATTTCCCAGCAAGTTCTGCGAAAGGAGGGAAGCGCCTGGTGCCAGATTTTCATCTTCAAAATTCATATAGATGGGCGCCCAGCTGTGGAAATTAAACAGGTTCCATCGGGAGTATTTTTTTGCCTCGTATTGTGTTGTGTTGAGGTTTGAAAAATCGGGTAATCCTTTTTCTTCCGTTTTTAGTTTATTTACCGTTAAAATGCCAGGTGAAAGCACCTCTTTTTTTACATCAGTGACTTCCTGGTTAGTGTTTGTACTTACCAGTTGATAGCCATCGGAAGTATAATCAGAATATAAGATTGATTTACCATTGTGACTGAAAGAAGGCGATGTACTGCCAAATCGGGAAGTGGTTACTTGAGTAATGTTTCCACCGGCTAAGGGTACTTTATAAATATTTTCAATTCCGGTCCATGAGCCTGAAAAGTAGATGGTGTCCTTAAGTACCCTGGGATAACGGATATTTGAAAAGGTAGGCTCTGTAATGTCCTTCCATGTTTGCGACTCGAGATTTAACCGACTAAGGCGCTTGCCCCTGCTATCCAGTAAAATGGTAATGAGTGACTGGCCATCAGGACTCCAGGTTGGTGTTAAGGGGAAATGATTATCCGGTATTGAGATGGATTGAATTCCCTCTCCGTTTTCTGCATTTAGTAATTCAATGCTGTATTGATTTGCATTGGTAACCTGCACCACAGCAATATTTTTTCCGTTGGGTGAAAGTGCCGGGGCATAATAACGGCTTTTCCGGGTAAGTTGCTGTGTTTTTCCGGTCTTCATGTCATAACTCCAAATCACCGAGTAGGTCAGGTTTTCCCACCTGGCATGGGGTTTTTGTTCGGACCATACCAGTTGATGACCGACCAGGGAAAAAGGTTCTCGATCACGCACCCCGGGAATGAAGATTGTTTTTTCTTCGCCATTATGAGTGTTTATGGAGACGAACCGTTGTATTTCACCAGGGCCTGTTAATTCTGCAATAATAAGGGAGTCGTTCAGTGGTTGTGGATAGCGGTAATTCTTATAGGATGGGTACCGGGGAGTGATAGGCTTGATGGGGGTAAGTGTCAGTGCATCATCCTGTGCCTGCCACTGTTCTTTCCAGTGATTGAACACTTCCTGGTAAAGGCCTGTTTTGTTGAGTCCGGTAACGTTTTTTATGCCCTGATTAAATGGAACCAATGACCAGCTTTTCCTTCCGGTCTGGTCAAGGGCTTTTTTCCAGATATCTTTCCCGTATGTCTCACGGGCACCAGCCACCATGGCATAGCCCATTCGATAATGGTTGGGGACAAAATCACGGTAAGAACCTAATGATGCTTTATCATAAGAGTAGGCTTTTTTCTCAAGTAATTGCGCTCTTAGTTCCTGTTCAAAAGACGGTAGTCGCCCCCGTCCTGCTGCGCTGAGAGTGGTTTCAGTCAGGGTGGCATCCCCTTCCAGGAACCACAGAGGTATGTATAATCCCAGTACCCCGCCAATAGCCTGCTGCCCGGCAAAGAAGCTCAGAAACCTGGTGAATCCCTGGTTCATTTTATCAATTTGAACCACATGCCTGAATTCATGAATAGCCAGCTGATTCAGGTAATCTTGCGCGAATATATTTTGATTGGGTGAAGGGTAGAGTTCAATGCGTTTGGGCGCCCAGGTTACAAATCCATTGGAATAGGCCGACCGGGAGTGAATAATTACATTAATGGGTTTGGGGTCATGACCAAGGGTATACCCGCCATATTCATAAACTTCTTCAAGTGTTGCTGTTAATCGTCTGGCTTCTTTTTCGAATTCTTCAGGAAAGATCACTTTAAAATGAGGTGATTTTATTCGATACCATTTAATGCTGGCAGGGTCTGAGCCGGAAGCGTAGTATTGAGCATTAACATTCAGGGGTGAAAGTAAAAAGAGTATAAAAAGAAGTTTGAATATTTTCATAGGTATGGAATTTGCTTAACGATAAAACTCACAATTAACATTGCGGACTTTAAAGGTTCACAAAATAGCAAGTTTTTTTCACTCCTTGGTCTTCGTTTATTTATTCTTGAAAAGAATAAACAGAGAAGGTGAGGGGTTAAAAAAGATAAAGTGTTTTCAGGGAAGAAAATAAGGTCTATTTGCTCAATGAAAGCTTGCCAGGAAGTGATTTTGTGCATATTTTACTCACGGGAAAAATAATCAATCTGTCTGCCATGAAAACCATCATATACCAGGTATTCCCCCGTCTTTTGGGAAATACCAATTCTACCAATAAAAAGAGCGGGACCATAGAAGAGAATGGCTGTGGAAAATTCAATGAGATTTCAGACAATGCTTTGGCTGAAATTCGTGATTTGGGTGTGTCACATATGTGGTATACGGGGATTATTGAGCATGCCAGTACAACAGATTACAGTAAATATGGGATTATAAAGGATTTTAATCATGTGATAAAGGGAAAAGCAGGGAGTCCTTATGCAATCAAGGATTACTATGATGTGGCTCCTGATCTGGCGGAAGATGTTCCCAATCGAATGAAGGAGTTTGAAGCATTAGTGGAGCGGACTCATCAGGCCGGTATGAAGGTGATTATTGATTTTGTGCCGAATCATTTGGCCCGCCACTACCAGTCCGATGCGAAGCCTAAAGGAGTGGTTGATTTTGGTGTCGATGATGATCGATCTGTTGCTTTTTCTTCCAAAAACAATTTTTACTACCTCTTGGATACCCATTTTGTGTCGCCGGTGAAGGCAAACAGTGCAGCGGAGACATGGCAGGAAAAACCGGCGCGTGTAACGGGTAACGATTGTTTGAATCCGGCTCCAGGCATTCACGACTGGTATGAAACGGTTAAGCTGAATTATGGCGTTGATCTGTTTGATCATGGTAAATGGCACTTTGATCCCATCCCGGATACCTGGTTAAAGATGAAGGAGATTCTTTTATACTGGTCGTCTAAGGGAGTGGATGGTTTCCGGTGTGATATGGCTGAAATGGTTCCGCTGGATTTTTGGAAATGGGTGATAAAGGAGGTTAAAAAGGTATATCCTCAAAGCTGTTTCATAGCAGAGGTGTACCAGCCGGATCTGTACCATCCGTTTATTAATGAAGCCGGCTTTGACTGGCTGTATGACAAGGTTGGTGTGTACGATCAATTAAGGGCAGTTATAGAGGGTAAGGCCGGGGCTTATACATTGAATGGTGCATTAACGCGCAATGAGAAGCTTAACGGACAAATGCTCTACTTTATGGAGAATCATGATGAGCAACGCATTGCCTCCGACTTTTTTGCAGGTGATGCTACGAAAGGATGGCCGGGAGTAGTGTTTTCTGCGGCTGTTTCGTCGGGTGCTTTCATGATTTATGCCGGGCAGGAATTAGGTGAAAAAGGGATGGAAGAAGAGGGTTTCAGCGGGCGAGACGGACGAACCACCATCTTTGATTATTGGAGTGTCGATATATTACGACGATGGGTGAATGATAAAAGATTTGATGGTGGTGAATTAACCTCTGAAGAGGTTGCTTTAAGGGAAAGATACAAGCGTTTACTTAACTTGGTGCAATCAGAAAATGCATTTTATGAGGGAGGATTTTACGATCTGTTATGGTACAATAAAGACAATCCCCATTTTGATCCTGATTCAGTGTATCCCTTTCTTCGATACAAAGGAAGCGTTGTTTTTATCGTAGTGATTAATTTTAGTGGCGTATCCAGGGATATCAAACTGAAGATTCCGGAGCATGCGTTTGATGTTATGAATCTAAAGACAGACGGTTATTATAAAGGGAAGGACGTATTTGATACTCGGTTAAAGATCCAATTTCCCGGTAGAGTGGCAACTGTTGGCGGGGTAGGAATGAGACTTACAGGTTATGCCGGTGCCATAATTAGACTGGCGATTAAATAATCGTTTCAGTCGGATTTGTATTCTTTTAATAACAAGTGTTTTTTGTTTAGTCATACATAATGGCGTTGTTTGGAATTTGTATAAATTAAACCCCAAAATATTTGACTATTTACTTCCTCTTTCTTTCGTTGTAATTTGTTTGTGCCAACAAAAAGGAAGGTATTATGTCTAAAGTTAATTTCACATTCAACATCACCCTGGATGATTCAGAATTTATCCAGGTCGAAGATCATTTATTCACCACCCGAGCAAGTTTATTGAAACAAGAACACAAAGTGGATCTTATCGGCCCCGGATGTTTAACCATCTTAAAAAAATTTGAAGGGCAACTCACCATGGCTGTGGTGAACGAGTGGTTGTTGTTATCCAAAGCTCTCGATCAAACATGTAGTTTTCATAGCAAATGGGATGACCGGAAGATATTGGAAGAGCTTATTGCAGGGCATGAACACCCTGTTTCCTGGTATGTACAAAATTGCCAGGTAGCCTAAGTCATATAGGTGATTAATTTTTAAGTAAGTTTGGTAAACCGCAGGTCGTGATGATTTGCGGTTTATTTTTGTGTCGAAAGTTGTCAGGGTGTCTTGATAAGGAGTAGGTCTTATTCTAACCAATTCCAAAAAGTTTATATCTTTGTAGCCCTTTAAAATTTCCCTTTGCAATGATAGATAATTCGCAACTGAATATAGAAAGCCTTGTTGTGCACCAGATAGGATGCCGGGCAGAGGGTGAGAATATCAGATATTCTAAGAGCCTTTTAAATTTTCACGATGATGAATCCGTAGAGGATGTGCTTAAACAGTACTTTTTTAAGCCATTTAAGACCGAGGCTTATTTTAATTTTGATCATCCCGAGGGGCTGGAGAAGAACGTAGCTTATTCTTTGGCTCAGAAAGTATTTGATGGGTCACAGTCGCTTTACGATGTTTCCATCGAAGTAGCTAATTTGTTATATCAGCACTCAAATCATCCAAAGATACGTGGAGGTGAGTTTTACATGGGATTATTCCGCAATGTTGTTGTGGATGGCGAAGTGGTAGACGCTCTGGGTATTTTTAAGTCGGAGAATAAAGAGACTTTCCTGAAAGTGTTCCTGAAAGATCAGAATTTTGAGCTGGGTACCCAGGAAGGGATTAATATTAAAAAGCTGGACAAGGGGTGTATCATTTTTAATACGGAACGAGAAGCCGGATATAAGGTTTGTTCTGTAGATAATCTCAATAAAGGAAACGAAGCACGTTTTTGGTCGGAAGATTTTCTTGGGCTTAAACCACGGGAGGATAATTATTACTTTACCAACAATTACTTGCAGATGTGTAAGGGGTTTGTGGGGGAAGTATTTAATGAAGAGAATGATGTGCCACGGCCTGATCAGATTGAATTCCTGAATCGTTCAATGGACTTTTTCGATAAGCGGGATAATTTCTCTGAAAAAGAATTTGAGCGGGAGGTGATACGCCAGCCGGAAGTAGTTGACGCCTTTCAGGATTACAAAAACTTCTTTGAGTTGGAGAAGGATGTGCCTTTAAAAGAAGATTTTGATATTTCGCAAAGTGCTGTGAAAGGGGAGAAGCGTAATTTCAAATCAGTGTTAAAATTGGATAAGAATTTTCATGTGTATGTGCATGGAAAACGCCAATACATTGAAAAGGGATTTGATAATACCAAGGGCTTGAATTTTTACAAGCTATATTATGAAGTTGAACATTAGATCACTCAATAAAGACAATTAGATAAATGCACCCCTTTTTAAGGGGTGTTTTTATTTCACGTCTATTGTCTGTTAATTATTAGTGGTGTTCATGTCTAGTCTCTATTCATATGTGAGGCATAGAGTTGTTTAAGGAGTCATTATTTTTTAGTTTTGTTATGTCTTTTACAGATTTTCAATCTGATAAACTATTTCAATTGTTTAACACATAAATTTTTGATAATGGGAAAAGGAGATAGAAAAACACGTAGAGGTAAATTGTTTTCAGGTTCTTTCGGCGTCCGTCGTCGCAAGAATAAAGACAAGAAAAAGGAAGCTAAAAATGCTCCGAAAGACAAAGACTAGATTTGAAGGTGCCTCAGGCACCTTTGTTGTTTGTGTTTGATGAATTAATCAAAGGAAAAAATAAAATACTTGGCGGGAATTAATCTGTATCAGTGGATCATTGAACGGAATTGATTTAGGCAATTTTCATCTAAATGCATTACTGTTCAAAATAGATTTGTATTAACTAATGTGCTCAAGCCGCACGGGCTTTTACTTTTTCTCTACAGCAAGAAAAAGTAAACAAAAAGTGTCGCCGCTTACAATAAATAACTAAAATTTAACTCCTTTCCACTAAAAGAAAATAACTCGCTGCGCTTCAAACAGATTTTCTTTCTTAACGTTCCATTCCGTTAAATTTTATAACGTTATTTCTTGAAGGCGGGATGCCCAATCAATCCCTTATAATCACAAATCACTCTAAGCATCTGAAAAGAATGTACTTTGCTTACTTATTTAAAAATCATTTAAGACAATTTTCATCTAAATGGCATAAATTGAGCATAAAAAATGAGTTATGCGTCAATTATTGCCATTTGTAATATTATCACTCTTCGTTCTGGTGGCCTGTCAGAGAGTAGGTAGGGAGAAAGGTGCCGATAGTCGGATAAACTATGGGGCTTGTGTGGTTCCCGGTCAGGAAAAGCTTTTTGAAATAGCGACCTTAAACCTGAAGGAGTTTCCGGTGGACGGAGATAGCACCATTGAATATGTGGCTGCCCTGGTAAAGCAACTCGACGTGGATGTCATCGCTTTGCAGGAGATTGAATCCGCTGACAGATTAAAACAACTTATTGATGTAATGGAGGGCTGGGAAGGCCTTTTCTCTCCGGTAAAGACATGGTCAATGTCACTGGCATATATTTATAAGCGTTCGGAGGTGTCACTTGATGCGTCCTCTGTTGAGGCGTTATTTACTGATGATCATAGTGCATTTCCCCGACCTCCATTCAAGATAAATGTGACGCATTTGCCTACAGGCATCAATTGTCATCTGATAAATATTCACCTGAAATGTTGTTCGGGAGAAGAGAATGAGACGCGGCGCAGGAAGGCAGCAATAAAGCTCAAGCGCTATATGGATCGTCAGTTGCCGCAGGAATATGTGGTTTTGTTGGGAGACTTTAATGACCGGATAGACCAATCAACGACTGCTGAGAATGTCTTCTTTGATTTCATTACAGATAGTGGCAATTACCGGTTTGCTGACATGGCTATAGCTAAAGGAAGCAGCGATTATTGGTCTTTTCCGGGATGGCCCAGTCATCTGGATCATATCCTGATTACCAATGAATGGTTTAGCCGGGTTGATACGACCTATACCCTTCGGCCGGATGTGTGTGTAGATGCGTACCTGACGAAAGCCAGTGATCACCGACCGGTGGTGATGGTTGTGCGATGAGGATGGGTGTTTGGGTAGTGAGTTCTGAGTATTGGGTTGGGGGTTATAAGGTATACGGATTTGGACATTCCGGGTAGAGGATAGAGAGGATGGCGTTTGGAGTTGGGGGTTCTGGGTTTTGAGTTGAGCGTGTGGTTTGGGGAAGTTGTTACTTGTTCGGGGTTTTAATGGTTGATGAAACAAAAATGTGATGAATAAGAAATCCCGCAAAAGCGGGATTTCTTATTCTCACTGGATTTGACTCCGGTTAATATTTATAGAATCGATCCATAGGGGTGGAGGCCAGGTCATAGATGAACTGGCTCAGTTGGTGGCAAACGTCCTTGAAGAATTTCTCGCCTTTTTCGGCGGAGGCTCCCAGTGGATTACCAACTCCGGTGTCATTTGTGATTTGGGTCCATTTGCGCTCGCTCCAGGCCCATTTTTCATTTAAGCCGGGTACAGCGAACTTCTTTGCTTGCCCGTTTCCTGCTTCTTTTAATGGCAGTACCAGTTCGGGGTAGATGTAAAGCATCAGGCTTGTTTCCATTTCATCGGCATGATCGCCGGGATGGCCAAAATATTGGTGATGGTTTAGTACCTGGAACCAGTTGCAGGAGCAGAGGCACATATCGGGATAGGGGAGGCCGGCTTCTCTTAGGATGGATTTGAAGTCGTTGCCGCCATGGCCATTTAATATGAGTAGTTTGTTAATGCCGCTCCGGTGCAGGGAGGCTATCACATCGTCAATGATTTTCTTTTGAGTGGAAGGATTCATGTTAATGACCAGGGGGATATCTGTCTGGCCGGTGTTTACACCAAAGGGAATGGTGGGTAAAACAATGGCTCTGGCGCCTTTTTCGTTGGCCAGGTGAGCTGATTGTGCAGCAATTATGCCGGTTTCAAAATTATCGGTGCCATAAGGCAGATGGAAATTATGGGCTTCTGTGGCGCCCCAGGGTAATATGGCCAGGTTGAATTCTTCCGATTTGATTTCTTTGTAATTGAGATGGTCTAATTTGGCGTGGTTGTTCATGGTGGTAAAGTGTTTGAGGGTGAAAATGAATGTTTCCCGGGTAAGATATTTTAATTTTTTCAGGAAGACAAACGGTGGAGGTGAAGATAAAAAAAGCCGGCAAAGGATGCCGGCCAGGATAAAATGTATGGTTTTGGGTTTATTGTGCTTTTAGTAGTTTTCCTTGTTTAGTTGTGTTTGGTGTTATTAGTCGATAGAAGAACAGTTTTTCGCCTGAATTTGCACCGGTAAACTGATATTCATATTTCACCTCTTTTTTCACTTCTCCCTTATAGAGGGTTTCTACCAAATTACCATGCAGATCAAAAACAGATAGTTCGACACTTGTATTTGTTTTTGATACCAGTTCAATTCTAGAGTATGAAGTAAAAGGATTGGGATAGGCTGTTACCGTTATGGACTGGTCTTCTCGTGATGATGGGATGAATTGCACGGTATCTCTGATGATGCATTGTCCGGCTTTGAGTGCTACAGGAAAAACCGTTTGAGGCTGGTTTTCTTCCGGCAGATCACAAATCGTGAAGCTGATATTGAAGTGATCGTTGCTGTTGTTACCGAAATTCTCAATATCCTCCACTTTGAAACCATACAGCTGTGTGGTAGGATCCAAAACATTCAGTTCGGTTTGGAAGCCAAGTGAATTGGATACCTCACTCACCTTGCCGTCGAGGATGCCAACCACCAGGTGTGATAAGTCATGTCGGCAGTCGCCTGTAGTATTCACGGTCAGGTTGTAGTGGTAGCACCCTTCGCCGTTGGATGCTACCTGACCGGCTTCGATGCTGAAGCAGTCAGCATTGCAGTCAGGATCGGGATTGTGGCCCTGATCGTCATCTCCGTTGTCCTCGTCTCCGCCATTATCGGGAATGCTGTCGTTTGGCATGCAGTAGATGGTGATGGTATCAGCGTCGGTGCAACCATCCGGACTTGTAACTTCCAGGGTGAAAAAGGCCGTGCCCGAGCCGGCGGTATATAGCGCTTGCTCCAGGGATGTATCCTGAAAGTACCAGTCGTTTGATATGGTATTAACCCGCCACTGAAAATCTGCGGCATGGGTTGTTTCAGCTTCCAGCAGGTTGTTGGTTGATTGGCATTCGGGCATCGCATTTGGTGAAAGGATGCTGACAGAAGGCACCTGGATGGCTGGGATGATTACTGAAACCACTTCTTCACAACCGCTAGCATCCGTTATCACCACGTTGTATTGTCCGGGCTCCAGGTTATCCCTGTGGGCTTGATTGGTGCCATCGGGCCAGTTAACACTATAGGGTTCTGTGCCGCCCGAAACGTCAATTTGAGCCGCCCCATGAGTCGGTTGCTCGCAGGTAGGTGCGGTAACCTGGGCAGACACATTGATGGTCAAATCCGGGCGTGTAATGTGAATGGTTTGAGTGGTGGAACAGCCATTTCCATCGGTCATGGTGATGGTGTAATCACCGGTTTTGTCAACGGTAAAGGAGGCGCCTGTTTCCTGGCCGTCGTGATGGAATAGGTATGGCGGTGTTCCGCCCTGGGGGGTGAGATTCACCACTATGGTGCTGTCCTGCTGATTGCAACTGGCCTTTGAGAAGGTAGCGGTGAAGCTTATTGGTTGCGGATCAGGAATGCTGATGTATCTTTTGTAAAAACAGCCGTTGGCATCGGTTACGCTGGCCCAATAATATTCGCCGTTTTTCAGATCGTCTATCGATAGCGTGGTGTCGCCGGTACTCCATTCGATGAGGTAAGGTTCCGTGCCATTAATAACACCTACCGATGCCGATCCATTGGCTTCTCCTTCGCAGGTAGGTGGTGTTACTGATGAGGTAAGGTAAATACGTTTTTGAGTGATGCTGACACTTCGCTTGATGGAGCAGCCGTTGGCATCGGTGATGGTTACACTGTAGTACCCGGCATTCAGACCGGACAGGTTTTGTGTGGTGTCACCGGTTGACCAGTTAAAGGAATAGGGGGCTTCGCCACCGGATACTTTTGTCTCGATGTGGCCTTGTCCCTCCTGGTGACAGGCCAGGGGTGAGGTGCTTAGGCTGGCCCAGAGGGTGGATTGTTCGGTGATATTGAAGCCGGCTATTTGGGTGCATCCATTGGCATCGGCGACTGTCACGGCGTAATAGCCGGCCGTTAGATTGGTAAGGTCTTTTGTTATGGAATCATTGCTCCATGAATAAGAATAGGGTGCTGTGCCGCCCGTAACGGTTAGGGTTATGGAACCGTTGTTGTTTCCGCAGGAGGATGGTGTTGTGCTGGCCTGGATGTTGATTGGTTCAGGAGCTATGATGTCTGTTTCCAGCGTGATGGTTTCATCGTTGGCATCGGTAATGGTGACCGTATAGTGGCCGGCACCGATATTTTCCAGGTGTGGCGTGGTGGCGTCTGGGTTCCAATTGAATTGATAGGGTGGGGTGCCTCCTTCAACAGTGGTTGTTATGCTGGCATTGGTAGTGCCGGCACAGGTAAGAGCGGAGGGGTTCAAACTCGCTTTCAGTGGTTCTGATACAGAAGGCAAAGTGTCGGTAGATACGCATTGCCCTGCTTTGTAACCTACCACATAGTCGCTTTTTAATAAGCTATTCAGACACTCTTCATTGTCGCTACAAACCGTGTAGGTCAGTGAGAAAGTAGCTGGTTGCCCCTCTTCTCCAAAGTCGGTGATGTCGTCTACCTTTAATCCGTTGAGGCCGGTGGAGGGATCGGTGTTGTGGAGCTCCATTTTCCATCCTTCGGAATTGGCGGCTTCTGTGATCTCACCACAGGGAATCTCTACAACAAAATGGGATAAAGCATGTTTGCAACTGTCTGCAGAGATTAAAAGGGAGACGGTTATACACCCATCTCCCTTTTCAATGTTTTCCACGGAGGTGGAAAAACACTGCTTGCAATCCTGGTCGTTCTTCTTAGCTGAAGCCGTGTGTGATAGCCCGCTCAATAGAAGTATAGACATGAGGATTGCCCACGGATGTGTGTGTAGTTTTATTAACATGAAAATGTGTTTGAGGTTATAGGGCTATTTACCGCTAAATGGAGGAAAAGTTTCATTTATCAAATAAAATTAACTGTTCGTGGAGACTGTTTTAGGTCGATCGGTCATTAGGTTTTTTGGGATGCGGTTTGCGGTTCAGGGTTTATGTTGTTGGGTTCTGGGTTTTAGGTTCTGGGTTGTCAGGTCGATCGGTCATTAGGTTTTTGGGGGTGYGGTTTGCGGTTCAGGGTTTAYGKTGTTGGGTTCTGGGTTTTAGGTTTTAGGTTCTGGGTTTCGGGGTAAAAAAATCTCTGTGTAACTACTATATAACTCTTTAAATCCTCAATGGTTAATATTACAATCAAACCACCCCGATTTTCATTGCATACACAATGAAAATCACCCCACCAAAATACTGTTGCGTCACTCACAACTAAGGCAGTAACATTAACTGCTAATGCAGCCGATCTTGAAGATGACTTCCTTAACCAACTAATCACATGCATTTCAATAGTTGTTGTATGATCCACAAATGGTCGTTAGGAAAACCATGCTTCCACAACCATATAATTAGAAATTTCCTGCAACTGATCCTTCTGTTCTTTAGTAATATTGGTATACGATTTTATCACAATAGATCGTTAGAATTTAGATAATAGTCATAGATGGCCATATTGACGCCAAGATAACAACTTAACAAGAGGGTTAATTGATATATAAGTTTTAGTTCTTCAGGAATAGTATTATTGGGACGTTGTCCCAAACCCTACTTCATTTTTGGCATTGCCCCAAAAACGAAGCAAAAAACGCTAGTCAAATAAAAGCTTCACCCCACCTCCTYGATGAATTTTTGCTAACCCACATGCCAGAATTCCCGCATTCATCTTCGTCGCGCCTACGCCGGCCCGCTTATTTGACCGGCTCCCCCGCTTCCCAACATCATGGTCCGACTCGTCATTTGGCTTTTTGTGTTATAGTGTCGATATATTCAAGGGCGACTTCG